>JBQCHL010000017.1:0-71360 GCA_051954695.1 Chitinophagaceae bacterium | reverse complement strand
GTTTAATGAGGGCGCAAAATTGCAGTAGTATTTTATCAGGAAAAAAGGAATAGAGCTTAAGCGTAGTGTTTTGCCAATAAAGCGTCGCTTATGAGGCATGAAGTATATATGCGATAGTGGTTTTACGTTGGCGAGAGGGTTTGTCCTCGAATATGTGTTATACCAGGCTGGCAGTTTTAAATCCTGATCGTTTTTTGTTTGCTTTAACAATATATTCCTCCCGGGGCCGTTATCGCCTCGATAGGAGCAACTAACTATTACGACCGACACCTTTGTAAAACCAATTTCGTATGGCAACCAACTCTACTCTTCAGCCTTTTATCGGCCCGTTACTTCAGTGCATACATATAACCTCAACAGTCTCACGGGATCCGGATAATATCGATCATATCATTTTTTATTAAGTGACTACCTCTGTCATCTCTCCCTTGTCAGGGTGATGCTGACATCTCTCTATATTAAAAACACCAATATGTTTAGAAGAACCCTATTCTTTCTGACCTTACTGTTCGTGCTGGGATCACAGGAATATTTACATGCTCAATGCTATTCGGCATATAGCTATTCCAAAAAAATTGCTTTTAATAATACGGGGCCTGCACTGACAGATTTCCAGGTGAAAGTAAAAGTGAATACCCAGGAATTGATCGGCGCAGGCAAGATGCAGGCCAGCGGGAACGATATACGTTTTACAGACGCTTCGTGTAATGACCTTAGTTACTGGATCGAGTCGGGGATTAATACCACGAATACCATCATCTGGGTAAAAGTAAATTCTCTCCAGGCCAATGCCATTACCATTTTGAATATGTACTATGGTAATGCTTTAGCTCCGGCAGCAAGCAATGGTGTAACTACCTTCGAGTCTTTTGATGATTTCGAAAGTGGGACACTCAGCGGATGGACATATATCGGGCTCAACACCTGGTCAGTTGCTGATTTTGGAGGAAGCAAAAGAATGAAAGGATCTAATCTCATAGATGACATCGGGACGGCGGCTGTAAAATATACAGGCCCATTAACAGATTATGCAGTGGAAATGGATTACCTGAGTATTAATTCAGACGCTATGGGAGGAGTTCTCTTCGAATACACCGATCCTACCAATTTCTTTGCGATCCACTCGATGACTGATGAGTCCAACATGATCATGCAATCGCTGATCGTGAATAATATAGCGGACTACACCGGCGCCTGGGATTATACACACTATAGTAATGTATGGTATAAATGGAATGTTGAACGCACCAGCGCAGGGGCTGCGGTCTATTTCGACGACCAAAAGATCATCGACCTACCCTCGGTATTCAATTCAGGCGCGGGCGTATGGGGATACGGTTTTGCTGAAGGAGCGGAGATCTATATTGATAATTTCCGTGTCAGAAAACTAGCTCCTGCGAATACTATTGAGCAAGTGGTTGCTCCTGTGATTATCAGCCTCAGCCCCGCCACAAATACAACGGGGATTTCCAGGAACATAGACCTGGTTATGCAGTTCGCTACGGACGTCAAAAAAGGCACCGGCAATATCACTATTTATAGAACATCCAATAACAGCATTGTTGAGCAGATCAGTGTAAACAGCAGTAATGTAACGATCAGTGGCTCTACTGTAACGATCAATCCAACATCTGATCTTCCTTCTCAAACAGATGTGTACGTCCTTATTGATGCAGGCGCCATCCTTGATCTCGATAATAATCCCTTTGCGGGTATTAATAACACGGCCACCTGGGCTTTCCAAACGTCACCCAGGCTTGATCAGCATATCAGCTTTGCACCGACAAACAGTGTTACTTATGGAGATGCTGATTTTGATCCCGGCGCTACAAGTGATAATCCTTCCAATCCGATTACCTATACAAGTAGCAATACGGCTGTTGCCACGATCGTAAGCGGAAAGATCCATATCCTGAAAGCCGGTATCACCACTATTACTGCAAGTCAGGCCGGCCATGCCAATTATAATCCGGCAACAGATGTAACACAAACACTCACAGTGCTGCCCAAAAGTCTTACTCTTACCTTTAATGCCACACCTCTTATCACGAAAGAATATGATGGAAATACAAATGCTACTCTGGCAGCAGGTAACTATACACTAGTTGGTATTGTAGGAAGCGATGCTGTGACAGCCAGTGGTACAGCCAGCTATGCAGATAAAAGTATTGGTACAACAAAAAATATTACTGTTACGGGTATCACACTCTCGGGAGCTCAGAAAGATAATTACACTCTCGCAACCACCAGCGGCAACACTACCGGAAATATCACACCAAAATCAGTAAGCGTTATACTGATCGCAATACCTGCAATCACTAAGGTATATGATGGCACAACGGCGGCATCGCTGGCCGCAGGTAACTTCGGTATTGCCGGAGTGGTAGCCGGTGAACAGGTAACAGTTACGGGTACTGCCTCGTATGATAACGAAAACGCAGGAACAGGTAAAACAGTAACCGCCGGCAACTTTGTTCTTGCAGGAGCGGACAAAGACAATTATACGCTTTCCACTACCACCGCTTCTACAACAGGTGAGATCACTGCCAAATCTATTTCCTTCACCTTAAATGCAACGCCCGTTATTACCAAAGAATATGACGGAACTACTGCAGCATCCCTGGCTGCAGGTAACTTCCAGTTGAGCGGGCTGATCGGCAGCGATAATGTGTCTGTAAACGGAACCGCCAGCTATGATACCAAACAAGTGGGAACCGGTAAGACTATTACCGTTACCAGCGCCGCATTACAGGGCGTTGATCAGGGCAACTATTCGCTTGCCACAACAACGGCTACAACAAGTGGTAACATTACGGCAAAAGCAATTACCGTATCTCTCAATGCCAGCCCGCTTATCACGAAAGTATATGATGGAAATATTTCTGCTGTTCTTGCTGAAGCCAACTATTCACTATCCGGTGTCCTGAATAGTGACGATGTGAAGGTATCAGGAACTGCTGAATACGATAACAAGAATATCGGAAGCGGTAAAACTATTTCCGTGACCAATTTTGTTCTTGCCGGTGCGGATAAACTAAACTACAATCTGACCACAACAACTGGTACAACAAGTGGCAACATCACGGCAAAAACCATTACCGTGTCGCTCAACAGCAGCCCGGAGATCACTAAGGTGTATGACGGCAATACAAATGCAATTCTTGTTGCAGCGAATTATTCACTAACCGGTATTACCGGTAGTGATGTTGTTTCAGTAAGCGGTAACGCTCAGTATGGAGATGCCCAGGCCGGAAATAACAAAACGATCAATGTAGGAAGTTTCATCCTTGCAGGAGCAGATATGAGCAACTACACGATCAGCACAACAAATGCTACAACCACCGGTAATATCACCGCCCGCGAACTCACTCTTACTTTAAACAGCAGCCCTGTTATCAGTAAAGAGTACGATGGAACAACAGGCATTGTTCTTGCGCCCGCGAACTATCAGCTTAGTGGCGTTATCGGAGCCGATAATGTACAGGTTTCCGGTACAGCAGACTTTGACAATAAAAATGTTGGCAATAGCAAAACCATTACTGCCGGTGGATTTGTGTTATCAGGAGCTGACAAAGCCAATTATTCACTTACAACACAAAATGCAACTACAACAGGCAACGTCACTGCCAAAGCGCTGATGATAACTGCTGACAATAAAGTACGGTTTGCAGGAATTCCGAATCCTGTATTTACAGCGAGCTATTCCGGATTCCTGAGTAATGAAGGACCGGAAGTGCTGACTGCTGAGCCTGTTTTCAGCACCACTGCCACGCAGGCCAGCCTCCCTGGAGATTATGCTATTGAGGTGTCGGGAGCGTCAGCGGCTAACTATACGATCAGTTATACTGCCGGAACGCTTACTATTAAAGATGAAGCACCTACGGCCATCAATTTTAACCAGGCTGTGTTGTATGAGAATAAACCTACCGGAACGCTTGCCGGCACATTGAGTGCATCCTCATTTGACCCGTCTGCCACTTTCATTTTCACCCTGGTGAGTGGTGCAGGCGATACAGACAACCAACTGTTCACTATTAATGGAAACCAGTTGCTGTCAAACGCTTCCTTCAATTATGAAGAGAGATCAACCTTTACTGTAAGAGTACGGGCCGCTACACAGTCTGGCTTGTGGCTGGAAGAGTCCATTACAGTACAAGTAACAGATGTGAATGAAGGGCCGACCCTGGATCAGCCTGGAGATAAAGCCCTCTGCTTTGTGAACACACCGCAGACTATTGACCTGACAGGCATTTCTGCCGGACCTGAAGCCGGTCAGACCACTACCCTTTCTGTAAGCTCTGATAACAGTCCCCTGTTCGGATCATTGACCATAAGTGGTACAGGTTCTACAGCACAGATCAGGTATACAATAATGTCCAATGTTGCAGGTACAGCCCTGGTATCTGTGAAAGTAAAAGATAATGGAGGTGCTCAAGATGGCGGTACAGACGAAGTAATAAAAACTTTCCGCATCACTGTCAACCCCAACCCTGTGTTCACCATCAGCAGTGATAAAGGCACCAGCCTTTCAAAGGGTAACAGTAGTCAACTGACCATTACCGGATCAGATATTGCTTCTGTGCAATGGAGCCCGGCTACCGGCCTCAATGATGCACAAAGCCTGAATCCTGTAGCACGTCCGCTTACTAACACAGTTTATTCTGTGATTGCAACCAGCGCAGCAGGTTGTACAACTACAGGCAGCATTTCCATTGCAGTTACGGATGATCTTGCAGTGATCGAGCCTAAGATTATCATCACTCCTAATGGAGATGGCATCAATGACCGTTTCGAGATCAAGAACATCGATGCATACCCGAACAACAGGCTGCAGGTATTCGACCGCTCAGGAAAGGTGGTATATGAGAAACAGAACTATACCAATAACTGGGATGGCAAGGTCCAGAACAGGCCTTTAGCAGACGATACCTATTTCTATGTACTGACCGTTAATGGTAAAGTGATCAGGAAAGGGTCAATTACGATCATTAAATAACTTATGTCCTATTAAATCCAATAAAATGAAAAGCACTTATATCTGTATAGTTATGCTGACCTGCCTGCTTACCGGATATGCGGCTTCAGCGCAGACTTATACCAATAATCCGATCAGCCAGTATTACAGGCATGGCTATCTTTGGAACGGAGCTTATGCAGGAGCAAGCAAAAAACCGGTCTTATATGGCCTGGCAAACAGAAGTTGGATCGGGTTTGATGGAGCGCCTACGGTTATCACTTTTGCCGGTGATCTCGGCTTCAGCACCCACTCCGGCGCTGGAGTGCTTGTGTCAAGTAACAAAGCCGGGGCACTGCAAAGGGTGAATGCAAGATTTAACTATTCTTACCGCCTTGATTTCAGTGAAACCCAAAAACTCCGGATGGGTGTAGGCCTTAACACCTATCGTGAGCGCCTTAATATGGCAGCGATGGGGAGTGATGGAGCTATCGATCCTGCTGTAAGGGCTTTCAATGAAAAAGGAGTCTATATTGACGGCGAGTTTGGCGCTGTATATGAAAATAAGAAATTCACCTTTGCCGGTTCACTGATGAACCTTCGCAGGGCTGTGCAAAAAGAAAGCATCCGGCCAAGTGATCTTCCGATCTTTCAGTTAATGGCCTCTTATTCTTTCGCAGCGGAAGAAAATATCAATCTCAAACCACTGGCATCATTCAAACATTTCATCAATCAGAAGAACCTGTTTGCAGGAGGCCTACAAATGGAATATGAAAAAGTATTTCATGCAAGCCTGTTGTACCAAAGCACAGGCAGTGTATTGGGCATGCTTGGTGTTACAGTAAAAGATATGGGTGAGTTGAATATCGGATATGGCAGCAACAATAAAGATGGCTATGGCCAGCAATGGGAAGTTGGCCTGCTCTTCAGGCTGAAATAAAACAGAATTGACATTTTTAAAAGAGAGAGCCATGCACGTGCATGGCTCTCTCTTTTAATCCAGTTTTTGATATTTGTATTGCTGGCCCTGCAGCAGGGGATGTCCGCCTTCCAACCCATCCTTTGTGGGTTTCAGCACCACATTGTTGAAATACACTTCAGTGATCCATGGCTCAAAGCGAAACTCAAAATAAGTATGGTTGCTGTTGGTAATGGTAAAAGAAGAGAAACGTTCCGGGCAAAGCTCAAACAATAACTCAATTTTTTTGATGGGTTGCCGGGGAATGGTAAAAAAGCCTTTATTGTCTGTTGCCCCTTCAATTATCCCGGAATCAGTGTGGATACGCACCTGTGTGTAGCTGAGAAAATATATATTCTTGTCATTGATGTGAATAGCAGTAAAGTCGCCCGTGTCTTTCCGGCTTTGCAGTAAAGTATAATCTGCCGTATGGCGATCAGGAGCAGGAGTATTTAAAACAAGGAGACTGTCTTTTTCGATCCATTGCCATTTTCCCCTGCCGCTGCGGTCCATAGCTCCATAAGAAAAGAAGAACTCAAAACTACTGTCGGGCTTCAATAAAAGACCTGAAGCCATTTCCATTACTCCATGCAGTTGATATTCACCAGTAAGCGTGGGAGAGGTTTGTGCCTGCATCATATAGGTATTAAGGTTTAATAAAAGAAAAAAGTAAACACGTTGTTTCATAATTAACAAATGGCTAAGCTACGGACGTGTTCTTCTTATGAAAAGTCAAACTGAGTGAAACGTATCAAAAATCAAGTAAACCGTTTTCACTACTATTATTATTGACTAACACTTGTTATTTGTGTTCACTGATATGTCATCTACTACAAAGTATCTACATTTCATCAGCTATTTCCTACACCTCACCGGTTTCTATTTTTTGGAAAGGCTGTAGAGCTTCATCTTTGTGTTGTCAATCAATAATGACCATTAACCTTAAACCTTTACTATGAACCTTCGGCTTCTGCTAACTGCCGGTTTATTACACCTGCAGCAAACAGAAGCCAGCGATCCGGGTTCTTTCTCAGCAATTATTGGTGACATGTGCTGCTGTGCTGACGTAAGCAGCCTGGACGTTTCATAACAGGACGGTGACTAATATAAATAAGCCTGCACTTCTTGAATGCAGGCTTTTTATTACGCTTTAATCAGCTTTTGCCACGCCTGGTATAAACAATATTGCCGGGCCGGTCGCGATGTATGATTTTTGATACGTGTAAAGATGATGTATGGGTTTAACAGTAGAACAAATACAGTTGGTAAAGAATACCTGGGGGCCTTTCAGACGTATTGACCCCAAATTAGTAGGTGATGTGTTTTACAGCAAACTGTTCATGGAGCACCCCGGCCTGCGTCGTCTCTTTCCCAAAGACCTGGGAGAGCAATATCAGAAGCTGCTGGCTATGGTCAATTTGATCGTAGGCCGGTTGCACCAGATAGATAAGCTGACAGATGATATTTCCGAAATGGCACGCCGCCATGTCCGTTACGGTGTGAAAGCAGAACACTATGCAGCAGTAGGCAACGCACTGTTCTGGACACTTGAGCAAGGCATGGGAAGGGATTGGGTGCCTGAAGTGAAGCAGGCATGGACTGCTTGTTACACAATCCTGTCTGATACGATGATCAATGCTTCGTATCCCAAACCGCAACGCAAATGACGCTTTACATAACAGTACCCTAACCGTACCGTACCCTTTTTCCAGCAACACTGGCAGGTGCAGATCCTTCCGTACCTCATACGTTCCAATTGACATTTACCCCACTTCGCCGGCTAAATTTTGAAGATAGTGGCAGGTGGTTTACTTTCAGGGTTATGCGACTAGTATACCTGTCAGTGTTGCTTTTTCTGATCTCCTTCAGCAGCCTGGCGCAAACACCATCCTACAATTTCCGCCGGGTTAGTGCCAAGGACGGACTGGGCGATGGCGTTGTGAGCCCGATTGCCAGGGATAAATACGGGTATATCTGGTTTGGTTCATTGAGCGGCCTTAACCGCTATGATGGCTACCGCGTCACCAATTTTTTCTTCAATAACAAAGACAGTTTTTCCATCCCCACCGATTTTGTCCGCACTATTTTTTGCGATGTATATGGCGATATATGGTTTGGTTATGGCAATGGCCTTTACCGGTTTGATTATCCTACCAAACATTTTGAACTGGTAGCAGCTACCAGGGGCGTTGGCGTAAATGAAATCCGGCCATCGGGTGACAGCCTTTGCCTGCTGACCGAAAAAGGAATTGCTTTTTATAATACCGTACATAAAAGATTTTCATTTGGCAGTTCTGCTAATAACGATCCAATGGTGAGGGTGCCGATGTATGAGGGATATGTTTACCGGGAGGAAGCATACATCGCAACCAATACGGGTATACTGGTATATAATGTAGTGAATAAGACCAGCCACATGCTGCATATGAGTCCGGGAAAAGAGTTGGGAGTGCATAAAGTAGTGATCGATAGCAATGGAGTTGTGTGGGCCACCCGGTATGATAAAGGAGCGCTGTTGTATAAGGGGACCAATAATAATACAGAGTTCCAGGAAATCACCAGCCACCGCTATGGAGATGCCGGTGCATTCGACCGGATCATTGATATCTATGTTGACCGCAGCAACCGGCTTTGGCTGGGCACTATATGGAATGGATTGGTTGGAGTGAACACTACAGACAATTCTTTCACCGCTGTTGTAAATGATCGCCGTATAGCCACAAGCATCCCGGAGAACCATATCAACAGGATATTTATGGACAAGCAGGGTTTTATGTGGCTTGGTACGGAGGGATCGGGGGCTGCTTATTTTCAACCGGATTATAATCTCTTCAATATTTTTTTCCCGGAGCCACTGAAACTTATCAGGCCGCATGTATGGTGCCGAACTATTGCAGAAGATAAAGAGGGCAATTTGTGGATGGGGACGGGAACAGGCCTGGTGAAACAATTTGCTGGTTCCAAAAAAAGTATATTGTTCAACAGGAATGAAGTGACAGGAAATAAAATGATCCATAATAATTCCATCCGCGCACTTTTTTGTGACGATGATGGTAATATGTGGATCGGTACCGCTACTGGTATAAATCTGTACGAAAGATCTTCTGGTAAGATGAGGTTCTTTAATAAAGAAGATTCTTTACCTAATTCTTTTTATTGGCAGATACTACAGGACCGGAACAAAAATATCTGGTTTGCAAGCAATGGAGGCTTCTATTACAAATTGCCAGGGAGCTACACTTTTCATAGCCTTCATCAACATCCAGTATTAAAGGCGTATGCTGGTTACGGGGCCCGTTGCATGCTGGAAGACAGCCGGGGTAACCTATGGCTGGGATTAAATGGGCGCGGACTGCTTCTTTATGACACCAGGCAGCAAGAAGTTAAGCACTGGGAAGCATTAGGAACAAAGGACAATCCTATCGGCAATATTATTACGTCCATTGCTGAAGATAAAAAAGGAATTATATGGTTCAGCAGTTATTATGGCCTGGCTTCCTATGACTACACAACCGGGAAGTTTACCACCTACTCGGATATACACGCCATGGAGTCGTTGCAGATATCCGGCCTCAATGTAGATAAAGAAGATCGTTTATGGCTTGCTACTACAAGAGGGATACTGATGCTGGATAAAGACCGGAATACCTTTAAGCGCTTTAATATGGAAGACGGCCTTCCTGATATACAGTTCAATGACCAGGGCTCCTACACTCTGAAGAATGGCATGTTTGTTTATCCTACTTATGACGGCTTTGTATCCTTTGATCCATTAAAGTACAGTGAAAAGAATATTGCCAGCAACACGATCATTTCTTCATTCACTATCCCGGATAATCCGTCACCACGGGTATTGGATGCTACAGATAAAAAGGAAATACATCTTTCAGCTTCGCAAGGCTTTTTTACCATTGAGCTGACGGCGTTCAACTATTCCAATCCCCGCGAAACCTGGTATGCTTATAAATTGGAAGGTTTTGATAAGGATTGGATACATACGAAGAACCGGCTGGCTAATTATACCAATGTGCCCGGAGGCGCATATACTTTCCGTTATAAATCTTCTTCTGATCCTACCAACTGGAATACGGAAGAAAAATCAATCCTTATTAAGATTGACACTGTTTTCTATAAAACCTGGCTCTTTCGCATTACTTCGGTTGCACTTCTTCTTGGGCTCAGCTTTTTCATTTACCGGTACCGTATTAAACAAAGAGAAAAACTGTTGAGGCTTGAAAACAAATCGCAGTTGCTGGAAAAGGAAAAGGCACAGGTGATGTATGAAAATCTGAAGCAACAACTGAACCCACATTTTCTTTTCAATTCTCTTACTTCCCTGAGCAGCCTGATAAGAGTGAATCCCAAGCTGGCAGGCGAGTTCCTGGAAAGCCTGAGCAAGACCTACCGGTATATATTGAAGAGCCGGGATAGTGAAACCGTCCCTTTGGTTAGTGAAATAAAGTTTGCAGAAACCTATGTGCTTCTTCAACAAACAAGATTTGAAAAAGGCCTGCAGGTGAATTTTTCAGTTCCGGAAGAATATAATCACCGGAAAATTGCACCGGTTACTTTGCAGAACATGATCGAGAATGCGATCAAGCATAATATTATCGATGAAGAGAGCCCACTGGTGATTGATATTTATACAGAGGATGATTATATCGTGGTGAAGAACAATATGCAGAAAAAGAATTTTGTGGAAACGAGTAACCGGCAGGGTCTTATCAATCTGCAATCATTATATCATTACCTGTCTGACAGAAATGTGGAAATAATAGAAGATACCAATTCTTTCATGGTTAAAATTCCTTTGTTATGATCAAAGCAGTTATAGTAGAAGATGAAAGCCTGATTGCGCGGGAGTTACAAAATAAAATCACTGCTGTGGCTCCCGATGTACAGGTAACGGAAATATTGCCGAGCCTCAAGACGGCCAAAAAATGGTTTATGCAAAATGCGGAACCGGATCTCTTGTTTATGGATATACAGCTCAGCGATGGCGTCAGCTTTGAGCTGTTTGATCATTTCCAGTTGAATTGCCCTGTTATTTTCACAACAGCTTATGATGAATATGCAATACGTGCATTTAAGGTAAACGGTGTTGATTACCTGCTGAAACCTGTGGATACTGACGAATTAAGATCTGCTGTTGATAAATGCCGCAAGTTGCTGGAAAATAAAACAGCGCCGCCGGTACATATCAGGGAACTGATGCAGGTGCTGCAACATCCTCAATCATCCAGTCCGTTATATAAAGAGAAATTCATTGTCAGTATCCGGAACAACTGGATACCGGTCAATACCAGGGATATTGCATGTTTTATGCGCGATAACCTGAACTATATTTATACGTTTAATGGGGAGAAATATATCCTGGATTATGCCACACTGGAAGAAGTGGAAGAGCTGCTTGACCCAAGGGCGTTTTACCGGGCCAACCGGCAAAGCATCATTCATGCAGATGCTATACAAAGTGTGAAGCCGCATGAGAATCAGAAACTGACCATCACGCTGAAAGCACCACTGAAAATTGAAATGGATATCAGCCGGGAGAAAGCGCCGGCATTCAAGAAATGGTTCGACCGGTAAATAAGTTTGCCGTTGATTATTTGCGGTTTACAGTTTATCTTATCCTTAAGTAGTAACTCATACACACTTAAACCTGCAATAATTTTGTTAGGACATTGCTTGATAAGAACTGTAAACCGCAAATAAGAACGGCAAACAGTACGATTAGTTAGTTCGGACTAATGGACGTAATGATCATCGGCACTTTTTCAAACTCATTCGTTTTGTCCAGAAAGTGAGTAACTCCAAGCTTTTTGCATTGTCTCTTATAATATCCGCCGGAAGAATTCGTGATCATGATCACGTTACAGTTCCAGCCCAGTTCCTGGATCTTTTGCAGCAGATCGATACCGCTTTTTCCAGAAAGATTTATATCCAATAGCACAACATCATGTGCTTTATTATCGAGCATACGGAATGCTTCATTATAATCACTGGCAGTTTGAATACTGCTAATGCTTTCCACATCAACGAGAAGATCGATCATGCGTTCAACAAACTCCTCATTATCATCAACAATAAGAACGGAGAGCATCTTACTGGTTTTTCGATAGTACATCATAACAACAAAGTAATGATCAACAGAGCCTTAAAAAAATAGAGTCAACTATAATAATGGCGTACAGCTTACATAGGCAAGGCTGTAGTGCGTTCACTACATCTTATTGTTTCAATAAGGAACAGGAATGGAGTATGGTTGGTTGAATACGGAGTGTTAATTTTTCAATATCCGCCTTATCGATGGGATAAGGTGAGTGGAAAATGCGTCCTTGCTGATAAAATCGTCAGCACCAGCTTCCATAACCCTTGATTTATATTGCTCTGCAGGATAAGTGCTGACAATAATGACCGGCAATCCCTTTTTTTCCTTTTTGATTTTCTTTAACGCTTCCAGGCCATTGCCACCGGGCATTACCATATCGGAGATGACCAGGTCCCAGGAGGCCGTCATTACCTTATCAAATAGCTCGATACCGTTCTCCGCTTCTTCGGTATGTAATGCACCGAACTCATCTTCAAGCAATTGAACGATCCCTTTGCGTATATGAATATGGTCATCTGCAATAATGATACGTAGCATAGCCGTGGAGGCGTTGATCTTTTTTAACACACGCCCAACACAAACGCCTTATGCAAAATACCTGTTTCCGGCCGAACGGCTTGTAGCACAGGGTTTTCAAATAGTGTAGATTTTATACTACAAACTAAATGATCTTCTTCTCAATAGCATACCTTGTAAGTGCCGCATTGGAACGAAGGTTCATTTTTTCAATGATCCGGGCACGGTAGGTGCTTACCGTAGTGCTGCTCAGGGAGAGCTGGCTGGCAATTTCCGATACGGATTTGCCGGCTGCCAGTAATTTGAATACATCAAATTCCCGGTCTGAAAGGAGTTCATGGGGTTGCTGGCCTGTATCATCACGGTAGGCATTGGCCAGCTTCTCTGCCACCGAAGGAGTAATGAATTTTTTACCTAACAATACCGTTTGCACTGCCCGTATGATCTCATCATGTATACTGTCTTTACCCAGGTAGCCGGCTGCCCCCGCTTTCAGTACACGCAAAGCATATTGATCTTCGGGATACATGCTCATGATCAGCACGGGAACATGGGGGGCCACCTGTTTCAACTGGCTCAACGCATCCAGTCCGCTCCGTCCCGGCATATTCATATCGCAGATCACAATATCCCATTTATCGTTTATGACCTGTGCAACCAATGTTTCTGCATCGGCTGCTTCCCCTATCCTGGCTGACGGATACTCTTCCAGTAAAATTTGTTTTAAACCTCTTCTGACAACAGCGTGATCATCTGCAATAAGAATGTTCAACATGTTCAACGGTTTTCTTTAGCAAAAACAGGTAATGGAACTATCACTTCCACTATGGTACCCTCACCCTGCACGCCTGTTATTTTATATTCTCCCCCGATCATCAGGGTCCTTTCTTTCATTCCTAATAAACCCAGGGTTTTTTTCTTTGCATTTTCTGCATCAAAACCTTTACCATTATCCTTGATGGTTAAAATTAAGCTATTCTCTTTTTGTAACAAGGTCACTGCTACTTTATCCGCTCCAGAATGCCGCGCCACATTCGTCAGCGACTCCTGCAGTATCCTGAATAAACCGATCTTGACCGGTTCGGGCAATAATAGTTCAGCCGGAGGCAGGTTCACCTCGACACTGATGCCTGATCGGTTCTGAAATTCTTCTGTATGCCATTCCATCGCAGCTATCAGGCCGAGATCATCCAGCAGGCTGGGCCTTAGTTCAGAAGAAATATGCCGCACTTTTTTTACCGTCACATCAATCAGCGAAAGAAGTTCGGTTATTTTTTCTTTTACCGGTTCACTGGCAGGCTGAAGTTTTCTGTTGAGCCAGGATACATCCATTTTTAAGACAGTGAGCAATTGTCCCAGTTCATCATGTATTTCCCTGGCAATATGAAGACGTTCCTCTTCTCTTACATTTTGCAAATGCTCTGTCAGTTTTCGAGTTGCATCATATGATTCTTTCAACTTTTCTTCTGCGAGGTATTGCTCCGTCACTTCATTGGCCAGCACCAAGCGTGTCGGCTTGCCTTCATAATAAATATCATGGGTCACCACGTCTACATAGATGATCTCACCGTCCTTTCTTTTATGCCGCCAAACTCCGGCATAGTGGATACCTCTGAACTGCCGGTTGGTAGCTGCTCTCAACCGTTCAATATCCTCATCCGGCCTGAGCATGAATATGTCAAGATGTAAAAACTCTTCCTGAGTGTAGCCGTATTGTTTTAATGCAGAAGTGTTCACCTCGATGATCGTATAATCGGGAAGACTGAGCATCCACATAGGCAGCGGGTTGCTTTCAAACAGCAATTTGTATTTCTGCTCTGAGTTACGAAGGTCTTCCTCTATTTTTTTCAGTTCGGTGATGTCAATACCTGTTCCAAGCAAACAGGGACCGCCTTCATAATTTATCATAACGGCCTTAAAGAAGTAAGGCAATACGTTGCCGCTTTTAGTCAGAAACCGCCCTTCGGCATCATTCATTCCCAGTTCGAATACACCCTGAATACGCTCAATGATATAGGCTTTATCTTCCTCAACAAAAAAATCGGACGGGTGCATATTCGCGATCTCTTCGGCTGAATAGCCAGTGACCGATTCAAGTTGCTCATTCCAACGGATGAATTTACCGGTGTGGTCGAAGAAATAAAATACACCGGGCAAGCTGAATATGAGTTTATCAGCCAACTCTTTTGCTTCTCTTAGTTCTGTTGTTTTATCTTCTACTTTAAGCGCCAGTTCTTCATTGAAAGATTTGAGTTTGTTTTCCATCTGCTTTCTTTCGGTTATATCCCTGATAAAGCCGATGAATAATTGTTGGTGATTAACCGAAAGTGGGGAGATACGCAGTGACACATCAACTGTACTTCCATCTTTGCGTATGGCCCACAAGTCGATCGTTTGGCCAAGAATAGAAGTTGTGCCGGTCGATAAAAACCGTCTTACTCCTCTCTGGTGGGCTTCCCTGAATTCTTCCGGTATAATGGTTTCACTAAGAGACTGGCCAATTGCTTCATCTGCCGTCCAGCCAAAAAGCAATTCGGATTGTTGATTCCACCGTACAATTTTTCCCTGATCGTCCATTACCACCACGGCATCGGGTGCATTATCGAGTATAGCACGGGTATGCGCTTCATTGCTGCGCAGCAGGTTTTCGGCTTCCCTTTCCAGTAAATCCCGACGGTTAAGCGAATGTGTATTGTACCAGGCAATAGCTATAAAAATAAGTATGGTGATGGAAGCATATAATACCACCCCAAACTCGTAGCTGTATACCCCTGCCCAATAGCCCCATAAGCGCAGCAGGCCTAAAGCTGCTGGTACGATAATGGCAACAGGTATTAACAACCTTGCTGTAAGACTGCCATTCAATGAAGAAGTGAATTCCCTCATGAACCCGATCTCAGGATTGGCGAAAAGAAGAGCAATGGCAAAAAGAAAAAAACAGATCGCCGTGTTCAGTGCCATGGCCACATAATTGAACACACCATAAAACTCCTGTACCTGGTATAGATAACCCAGCAGGGAAAGAAGGCTCAGCAGGGCAATAAACAACGCTATAAAATGAGTGGCTATCCGGCCTTTTTTATTTTCATATTGCAGAAGCAGTAAAGAAATGCCGGCTAATAAAAAACAAGCAGCAGTGTTGGGTGCCATTTGGTTGGGCTGCCCTCCTTTGGTATTTTCTTCCAGCTTATTAATAAACAGAATTGAATCGGGGTGGAAACCTGTATCAAATAAAAGACTGGTAAGGATATACAAGCCGGTGAATAGTACAAGAATGGCAAATACATATCCTGTAATCGCTCTCTGTTTGGTATTTTTCGGGCGGCTGCTCCAAAGAAATGAAAGGCTAAGGAGTATAAAGCATACGGCAGATAGCGGGTTCATAGCTACCGTTTGTCTGGATATGCTTTTGAGTAAGGTAATATTAAACTCCCACCCCACTAGTACAAGCAGGGCAATCGTCAGGATAATATATATAAGATATCTGGACCAGCGGCGCAGCCGTTGTTGCAAAGAGATATCCGATGGTAATTGCATACATCCGTGTTTACTACATGAGACGCTGAGGTAAATAAAAATAAAACAAAAAACACGCTTGCTGCAAAGTTTTAGTGGATAGGTGTTATGAAATGATCAATGTGTAAGAATATACTCTTAAAAAGTCATTATTTAAGCGTTACTCAAAGGCAGGCAGCAGCACTTTTAATGTGCATCCTTTACCGGGAGCAGATTCAACCTGAACGGCGCCATTGTAAAATTCTGTGCGCTCACGGATATTGGAAAAGCCTATGCCCTGATAAGTGTGGCGCGGGTCAAAGCCATTACCATTGTCTTTAATAAGCAGTTCGATCTTCCCTTCTTTGCTGCTTAATGCAATTTGAGTAAGCGATGCCTGGCTATGCCTGAGGATATTTTTTAATTGTTCCTGCACTATCCTGAAAAGGGTGATCTTTTTTCCGGATGATAATTGCTCAATGCCTCCGTCCTGCTCATGGGTGAAACGGACATTCATGGCTCCTGCCAGTTCGATATCCTTTACCAGTGTTTGCACGTTGCCAATAAGGCTTTCTTCTTTCAGTTGGGGAGCTACAAGTTCTTTGGATAGTTTGCGGATCTCTTCAATGGCGAGGCTGATATATTCACTGCTTTTTTGTTTTATCTCCTGCTGATCTTCTTTACAGGCTTCAAGTTTATCAATAAACAATTTTGCGGTAAGTAATACCTGGTTCACATTATCATGCAGCTCGTGGCCTATCCTTGTTTTTTCTTTTTCCTGGGCGCGGATCACGGTTTCAGCAATTTCTTTCTGGCGTTGCAGCCGTTCATCGGCCAGTTCATTGCGCAGTTGTATCAGTGGAGACACGTCCTGCAATGAGCCGATCATTTTTACGGGGAGATCATTTTCATACACTACAAATCCTTTATCCTGCACATGTTTATAACTGCCATCAGCGCATTTGAAACGATATTCATCTTCCCACGATTTTTTATGCCGGTCAGTAGCGTCCTTCACTTTATCGGCAAGGCGGTCACGGTCTTCAGGATGTATGCGGCGCAGCCACCAGGAAAGCCCTTTTGAATTGTCCCATTGATAGCCGATCATTTGCATCAGTGCTTCGTTGCGGAATATCTGGCCTGATTGCATATCCCATTCCCAGATGGCATCCGATGTAGCGCGGGTAAGATGAACGATGCGTTCTTTTGCCTGTCTTAATTCTTTTTCAATATGACTTATGTCGGGAATATTAACGGCCTGGCCGGAAAGCAATTTTTTTCCGGAATGAGGGCAGTCTGTAGGAAAAATATTGATGTGAAAATTGAATGTATTTCCATTCACCCATTGTATCTGCTGGGTAGTGCTGATCGGTTTGTTTGTTTCCAGCGCCTGGATATGCTTATCATAAACAGCCCTGGTGAAAGCAGAAGGAATAAAAGCGGTAACACGTTTTCCAACGCATTGCTCTGCGGATAAATTGAAATGCTTGTAGAACGAATCGCTGGCGAATACGAGTTTTGTTTCTTCATCTATTACCCAGGCCAGGCAGAAAATGTGCAGCATACAGATATTGGAAGGTGGTTGTAAAACATTTTCAGGCAGGCAGCTATTAACTGATTACCGGTTTTGAATTTTCTGTATTTAATAGTAGCTGTGTGCTTGCTTACAGTAATACATCCTTCTGTGGTCAGCTCCGGGGTTCGCGCACTATGCATATGCTCCTTTGCTGGATAGGATGTTGCAAGCCAAGCTTTAGGGAATTCATCCCTTTTTTTACAGTGGATAAGATTTAATACCTAAAGAAAGGTAAAAAAAACACTTCTTGCAACGTATCTGTTGATTTTCATCAAAAAAATAGATATGAAGTTTTCTTTTTAAGAAGATACCCTTAATTGTTTTAAATAATAACTACCAATATGTAAAGCCTTCTTTTCGTCGGCAAAAAATCCAGCTTCATCGGAAAGGCGATAGTTCAAATACAGCAAAGCCTGTATATTTGTCCTTCCTCAAGCGAAAGAATATGAAAATCTGCTAAGGTTCGCCCCCATTGTAAATAGAACCTGACCTTTTTAATGACTCAAATTTTACCAGCCTGGTAGCTGCTGGAAGTTTTTTTACTATTCAAATTTTTTACATGTCTGAACAGACCTATACAACGAGGGTATCGAATGCCTTTGCTTTTATCCGTCGTGCTATTAGCGGCGAAGAAATGGATTATACAACGGGAAGCCTGCGCAAAGCCGTATTTATGCTGGCAATTCCTATGATGATCGAAATGATCATGGAGTCAGTGTTCGCACTGGTTGATCTTTATTTTGTCGGCCACCTTGAAGATAGCAGTCATGCTATTCAAACCGTAGGCTTAACGGAATCGGTGCTGACAATCATTTATTCACTGGCCATGGGTATGAGTATGGCTGCCACGGCCACGGTTGCCCGCCGGGTAGGCGAAAAGAACTTTAAAGAAGCAAGTCATGCAGCTATCCAGTCAATGCTGATATCACTGGCAGTTGCTATAGTGATCAGCATATTCGGATTTATTAATGCCACTAATATTTTGCGGTGGATGGGCGCTTCGGAGGAGACTGCTGTCAAGGGTACCACTTTTGTCCGCATCATGATGGGCGGCAGCCTTGTGATCGTATTGCTTTTTCTGATCAATGGTATATTCCGCGGAGCAGGCAATGCGGCCATTGCCATGAAAAGCCTGATGGTAGCCAATATCTGTAATATCATTCTTTGTCCTTTGCTGATAAGGGGCTTTGGGCCAATTCCCGCACTTGGATTGAATGGAGCAGCCATTGCAACAACTATTGGCCGCGGCATAGGCGTTTGTTACCAGCTTTATCATTTATTTGGAAAGAAACACAGCCTGAAAATAGAGGCCAGCTACTGGAAAGCAGACTGGGCAGTGATCCGTTCTCTGGTAAAAATTGCAACGCCAGCTATCTTCCAGTTCCTGATCGCATCCTGTAGCTGGATCTTCCTGGCCAACCTTGTAGCAACTACAGGTGGAGAAAATGCTTCAGCAGGATACCAGACAGCGCTGCGTTTAATGATGTTCTTTATCCTGCCGGCATGGGGTATGAGCAATGCGGCTGCAACACTGGTAGGACAAAACCTGGGAGCAAAGCAATTGGACCGAGCTGAGGCCTCAGTAATGAAAACGATGAAGTACAATGTCATTTTTATGGCTTTTGTCACGGTGTTGTTCCTGGTACTGGGAGAATGGTTTGTTTCATTCTTCACACCGGATCCTGAAGTGAGAAAAGAGGCGGTGCTGGCTGTACGTATTATCAGTGCTGGATATATCTTTTATGGTATAGGCATGGTGTTGATCAATACATTCAATGGTGCAGGTGATACATGGACGCCAACCTGGGTGAATGTATTCGGGTTTTGGTTGTTCCAGATACCGTTGGCTTATGTGCTGGCGAAGTATCTCAACTGGGGGCCAACAGGAGTGTTTATTGCTGTGCCGGTAGCAGAAACGTTGATCACGATCGTATCGTTCATACTGTTCAGGAAAGGACGATGGAAGAAAGTGGTAGTATAAAAAAGCGAACAGAGCAAAGGATTTTAAGGAAATGGAAACGCAACGAGATATAGCATAATTATATCTATTTTCCATAATCCTTAAAATCCTTTGTTTCTGCTTTTATTACGTTATACTCATATTGTATTTTTTCTTTTTAATATGCGTATATCTGCGCAGTTATTGAAAAAACAAAACTTTCTTTCTTGCACCAGGGATTTAACCATACTATTTTAGCACAAGTCGCGTTAATAGTCTGAAATCCGTATCGAATTGAAACACACACTGACAATTACCTTCTATTGTCTGTGCATGGCAACACTCTCCTTATCATGGAAGCCTGTTGCCAAAGCAGACAGGACTACCGGAAAAACCGCCCCTGCCATCATTGGCAAGCCTTCTTCTGCGGCAAATACCAAAATGCATTCCCTGTATCTCTCACTTGAGCTCAAAGAAATGGGTCTTTCTGAGGCTGCGTTTAGTTATGCATATAAAGGGTACGAAGTGTTGCTGCAGAAAAAGCTGGTGGCAAAGGAAGGATATCTTACTATTTGTGATTTTAGTCAGTCATCAACAAAAAAGCGTTTATATGTTATAGATATGGTGAACCAAAGCGTGGTGGTGAATACTTATGTAGCACATGGCAGAAATTCAGGAGGTGAGTTTGCCCGTTATTTTTCCAACCGTGCAGGTTCATTGCAAAGCAGTCTTGGCTTTTATGTAACCAAGCAAACGTATTACGGAGAGCATGGCTTATCGCTTCGTGTGGCGGGATTGGAAAAGGGGATCAATGATAAAGCATACCGGCGTGCTATTGTGGTGCATGGTGCTGATTATATCGGCAACAGGCAAAAGGGCAGAAGTTTTGGTTGCCCGGCTGTACCCAAAGAGGAAAGCTCCCGCATTATCAATACGATCAAGAACGGGCATTGCCTGTTCATTTATCATCCTTCAAAAAAATACCTGCAGGGATCAAAGATACTCAACGACTGATTGGACCCAGACAACAAGGATGGACAAACAACAGCCCAACTGAAGAGTTGGGCTTTTTTATTTTTTGTTATCGGTTGTGATTGTCCGTTGTTCGATGGTCAATAAAACCAGGTCACTTTTTCTTAGCTTTTTTCTTTGCATTCCTTTTTTGCTGTTCTATTTGTTTTAGAGCAGCTTCATCTGTTATTGTTTCAAACTGCGCGATCAATTCCGAGAGTGGAATATTAAAACCTGCAGCAATGGAAACAAGCGTTGTGAATTGGGGATCTTTTTTTCCGGCGGAAACGGTTTGGACGATATAGTATTCGATGTCAGCAGCCGTTGCCAATTGATGAAGACTGTTGACAGTATTTTTAGCTGGTGCTTGTTTATTCTGCTCCAGTAATTTTTGTAATGCCAACCCCAGGCGATGCCGGAGGATCAATTTCTGATTGTCGTTCATATAGCTCAAAGTCCAATGATTCAAAATCTTTTTTGGTATTCGATCAAATATCGGAACTAAAAATTCAGTAATTTTAAATGATGGCTGGTACAAGAGATCACCTGGACCTAGAGGCTACTCTCAGCAACCAATGAATGTATTATTGTTTCATTAGTCATAATTCTATTAATGGAAAACAACTATAAAGATATTGGATCGATGATCGTTCGATCAATACGGGAAGATAAAGAATCAACGTTCAATCAATTATTCAGTGAACACTTCAGTGCACTTTCTTTTTTTGCACGTTCGATCACCGGGCAGGAATTATTTGCAAAGGATATAGTGCAGGAATGTTTCATTAAAGTATGGAAACGCCATAAGCAACTGACTGATCCAGGTGGGTTGAAATCTTATTTATATGCTGCGGTAAAAAACGATTGTATCAGTTATCTCCGGAAGCAAGCGGTTCGAAATAAGAAACGGGAGGTTTACCTGGAAAAGGCCGCAACTAAGCTGGCACCATCGATTGAGCAGGAAATGATATGCGCAGAAACTGTCTATGAGTTATATGAATACATTGGTCTATTGCCGGAAAAAATGCGGGAGGTGGTGCAATTGTATTACCTGGAAGAAAAGAGTGCGGTTGAGATAGGAAGATTATTGCAAAAGAATTGTGATACAGTACAGCATCAGCGGCAGACCGCATTAAACCTGCTGCGTACTAAGAAAAAATTTCTTATTGCTGCTTAAGAGAACAGGCATTTCTAAGAGTTTGGTCTTATTGTCTTGTGTTAGTAATTAATGCAAATTTGTAAGACCACCATTTTTACGCTCTCTGATTAACCGGACTTTTTTTTTATAGTTGTTTTAGGCGGGATCAATAGATCGTACAAAACAGATTGGTGGATATATTTCATCAATAAAAGTAAATCTATGCGCCTTCAAAACTCCCTTCTTATTATCCCGCTCCTGGTAGTAAGCCGTTCTTATGGGCAAGTGCCAGCTACAGTTCAGGCTTCCGAGAAAGTTATTGTGGATGATGGAAACACCCATGCAGAAATGGTGACGACCGCATGGGGTGCTTCTCATGGCCTTTTCTTTGGTTCAAAGATCAATTATAGCGGATCAGGAAATCTGTGGGAAAATTCAAATGCTGTTTATTCCCAGAATGCAGGGGCATATGGATTTGGCGCTTTTTCTTTTGGGCTCGTTGGCAATGGAGGCGCATTTACATTTTATGATGGTGGAATTTCTACTGGGATTAATCAACCTGTCAACTGGCAGGCTGTAATGGCTTTTGAACGTGGCGGCCGGGTTGGCATCGGAACTACTTCTCCGGAGGCTAAACTGCATGTGAATGGAGATTTGCAGGTGAACACATATTTGCGGACTGGAACTATGCCATCTTCTCCCAATGCGCAATTCAGGATATTGGGTCAGGAAGGTATTGGTTCCGTTGATCCGACAAGCAATCGTACAACATATCTCTGGGCTTCCGGAGGGGCTTATGGTATTTCAGCATACGATTATGGAGCTTCTGTTCCTCTTCCATTGAGAATCAACTTTGAAAATACAAATACATACATCAATGGTAGTGGCGGGCAGGTTGTTATTGGTAGTTATACCGGGTTGCCTGGTGGGTATAAATTAGGCGTTGCTGGAAATATCATTGCTGAGAAAGTAAAAGTGAAGTTACAGCCCTGGGCAGATTATGTGTTTGAGCCCGATTATAAATTACCTACACTAAAAGAAGTAGCATCATTTATTCAAGCGAATAAGCATTTGCCAGGTGTTCCCACAGCAGTAGAAGTAGAAAAAGAAGGATTAGATCTGGGCGATGGACAGGCTACCCTCTTGAAAAAGATTGAAGAGCTGACCTTGTATGCCATTGACCAGGATAAACGCCTTGAAGAATCCACGGTAAATGAAAAAAAATTACAACAACAGTTGATCTCACAGCAACAAAAGCTGGATCAACAACAACAGGAGTTAGAGAGTATTAAAAAACAGATCCAGGAATTACTGAATAGCCAGAAGAAGAACCTCTAATACCCTGTTAGAGTTTAAAAAATCACTATGTAACAGTAAGATAACTGTTGATGTATTCTTTTAAGTGTTAAGCCTTATTGGTTCTTATTGTTAATTCCATCAAATTCGTATACATAACCATCACCACTCTCCATGCTCTTCCTAAAGTCAATACTGCTTATTGGGATATTATGTGCATCTGTAGGAGTGCGGGCACAAAGCGATACGCTATCACAACCGACTTCTGCCAAATACCTCGATCAGGTAAGTAGCAAAGCTGGTGAACTGGAACAAAAGCTGGACAGGCAATCAGCAAAAGTCCTGTCGAAGTTTTTAAAAGCAGAGCAAAAGCTGCAACGCAAACTGGCGCGCAAAGATTCTGCTAAAGCTCAGCAGGTATTTGGCAGTGCGGGGCAACAGTATGCACAATTGCAGGAGAAGCTGGCTAAAACCGATAAGCTCAAACAGTATATTCCTTCTCTTGACACCCTCGGCAGTTCACTTAAATTTTTGCAGGCTAATCCCCAATTGATGGCTATTCCCAAAGAAGGCCCTGCCAAGCTTAAGGAAGCCATGGCCAAAGTGAACGGCCTGCAAACCCAGTTCCAGAAAGCCGAAGAGATCAGGAAATTCCTGAAAGAAAGAAAAGAGTACCTGAAGAGTCAATTGAACAATCTTGGGCTGGGCAAACAATTAAAGCAGCTCAACAAACAAGCTTATTACTACAGCGCACAGGTAAACGAGTACAAACAACTGCTGAAAGACCATAAGAAAGCCGAAAAAAAAGCGATCGAACTGCTGAGCCAGACCAGGCTGTTCAAAGACTTCATGCGCAACAACAGCCAGCTGGCTTCCTTATTCCGTCTTCCGGGCAGTAATGCCGGCAACGCTGGTGCAGCCAGCCTGGCAGGTTTACAGACCCGTGCACAGGTAAACAACCTGATCCAGCAACAGATAACGGCCGGCGGCCCAAATGCACAGGCACAGTTCAGCCAGAACATGCAGGAGGCGCAGGCACAAATGAACCAACTGAAAGACAAACTCAGCAAGCTCGTCAATAGCGGCAGTGGGGATATGGAAATGCCGGAAGGCTTTAAACCCAATGGACAGAAAACAAGAAGTTTTTTGCAACGGATAGAACTGGGAGCGAATATCCAGTCACAGAAATCCAATGGTTATTTCCCGGTGACTAGCGATATCGGTTTATCAGCAGGCTATAAGCTGAATGACAATAGTATCGTTGGCGTTGGTGCAAGCTATAAAATGGGTTGGGGCGAGAATATCCAGAATATCCGGATCACGCATCAGGGGATCGGTCTCCGGTCGTTCATCGAATGGAAGCTGAAGGGTTCTTTCTGGCTGGCTGGAGGCTATGAAATGAACTACCGGAGTGGGTTTAGCCGGTTTGCGGAGTTGAGGGACAGGAATGCATGGCAGGGGAGTGGATTGATTGGGGTGAGCAAGGTGCTGGACCTGCGGTCGAAGATCTTGAAGAAGACGAAAGTGCAGTTGATGTGGGATTTCCTGAGTTACAGGCAGGTGCCTAAAACAACAGCTATTTTATTCAGGATCGGGTATACATTTTAATTAATTGAATTGAGAATAGAATATATCGTATGAAAAAAAGCTTTTGGATTATTCTTAGCCTTTGTGCACTCCAGTATTGTTATGGTCAATCTCAGGAAAATGCAGGTACGCTTCAGGAACTAAAAAAACTTCCGGTGCCGCCTTCACCTAATGCGTCAGCTATTGGAAAGTTTGGTGAAATACCTGTGTCTATGAGTACGGGCATTCCAAATATTTCAATTCCTTTCTTTTCCTATGCAGATCAGCAAAAGAGTCTGAGCTTAAATGTATCCTTAAGCTATCATGCGGGTGGCCATAAGGTAGAGGATATGCCATCTAATGTGGGTCTTGGCTGGTCATTAAGCGCCGGTGGCGTGGTTTCCCGCTCCATGCGTGGCATTCCCGATGATGCCACGGGTGGGTATATAAGTACGGCCGTTTTGCCATATATCGTGCCGACGAGCAGCTTCGATCCACTTTCTACTGAATCCAACTCAAGCACTTCGATAAATGATGGGGTCTGTTATTATAATTCAACAGATTTCTCTACTGTACGTTCCGTTGGCGAGGGTTCTTTAGATGGAGAGTGCGATATGTTCCAATTTAGTGTCGGAGGTATTTCAGGTAAATTTTTCTTTAAAAAAGATGGAACACCCCAGCTTACATCACAGAGCAACGTAAAGATCACTTACAATCGCCTGGGTGGAACCGGAGGTATCACTGACTTTACGATTACGGATGGACAGGGTATAAAATACTTCTTTAACCAGCCGGAGGGTACACAGGCTATCAGTTATGTAGAAACACCGCCACCAGGAAGCCCTGGCTATACCAGTAGCTGGTATCTTTCAAAGATCACATCTGCAGATGGACAGGATGAGATCCTGTTTACCTATAACACGCCTGGCAATATTTATTATGAAGGAAGTTTTTCTGACTCCTACAGAAGTACTTATTTCATGGGTTCATTCAGTGGTACAGAATATACACAATCCTTTAACTACCTGCATACAATGAACCCCAAACGGGTCAGCACGATCAGCTTTCCTGACGGGACCCAGTTGGAGTTTTTTTATAACCTTGCAAGGCAGGATTACGTTGGCGATAATGCCCTGACGGAAGTGCGCATTACAAATGATGGCAGGCAAAAGAAATTTTTGCTGGCTTACGATTATTTTATATCACCCACGTGTTCACCTGGTACTCCTAACTGTACATCCCCCATTGCCTTTTCATCCCATGATTATTACAAACGGCTAAAGCTGGTATCTGTGACGGAGAATGACGGTACTACTTCACTACCTCCCTATACTTTTGAATATGATCCTACGCCATTACCGGTTCGTAATTCAAAAGCACAGGATGCTTGGGGTTATTATAATGGGCTGGGTTCAAATGCTGTTCTTACTTCTACAAACCAGGAACTGGATGGAGGTGGCCAGGTTGTTTCCAACCAAAACAGGCTTCCGGACGCAAACTATACCAGGGCCTGGGTGTTGGAGAAAATATTTTATCCTACGGGAGGAAATACAAGGTTTGTATATGAAGGGAATGATGGTTATTATGACGGAGTGTACACAGCAATTGGTGGGATCCGTGTGAAACGGACCGAAGATTTTGACGGTGTAACAGGTAAGATAACAGTTGCCAACTACAGTTATAAAAAAGCAGACAATACATCGTCCGGTACATTGAAAACAAAGCCCAATAATACTGCTTACTGGACAAGGTACCATATGTTTGATGGATCGATCACTACGCATAATACTTACCTTAATCAACGGTCTGATCCCACTCAATCCCTTTCTTATTTCCAGGGAAGTCCTGTTGTTTACTCACGTGTTAAAATGGATAAGGATATAGATGGAAAAAGTAATGGCTATTCCATTCATGAATTTGAAGCTTTTAGTTCTGCCGCTATTGATGACCAGTATCCTTTCATGCAAGTACAGGAAATGGATTGGGGGTTGGGTGTACCGCTTAAAGAATATTATTACAACGCTGGAAATGTGCTTATCCGTTCTGTAGAAAACCAGTATCAATATTATAATAGTAATCCATCATTCAGCGATGGGTCTGTCAGAAATATGCTCACCGGGATGCTGCATTGGGACAACAATTCCACTTTTAACCAATATATATTTGGTGTTGAATGCTATTTCATGATTTTCGGCCGTGCAGACCTGGTTAAAACGACGGAAAAATTATATGACCCCAATGGAAATATTAACGAGGTCGTTACCGAGCATACATATGATGCCACCTATTTTGTTCCGACGATGACAAAAACAAAATCAAGTAAAGGTGAGGCAACGGAATCGAGATTTTATTATCCATTTAATTACAATGTTGCCGGTCTTGCTAAAAAGACGGAATTAATGGATGCCAATCGCGTGGCAGAGAAAATATCAGCCGAAACCTGGGAAGATAATGGGTCCGGTACCTTCTATTTGAAGGGCGGCAAGGTCAGTGACTATGCTGCTTATGGATCAATGATCAAAGAAAACAAAGTTATTGCGGTTGAAACAACGGCACCAATAGCTCCGGGTACGGTCGGCGCATTTGATCCAAACAATCTTAAGCGGCATAGCAGTTTTAAGGATCAGGTGCTGATTACAGGATATGAGCCACGTGGCAGGTATAGTGGCATGAGTTACCCGGGCGAGCTTAACTATGCATTTATATGGGGTCGTAGTAATAACTATCCTGTAGCAACAGTGAAGAATGCTGCACCTTCGAATATTGCCTATACATCGTTTGAGCTGGATGGTAATGGTAACTGGCAGGGCGTCAATGCCGGTAATATTGTTTCATCTGCAGGCATTACCGGGGATAAATATTATCAGCAGGCTTCTTTTTCTCTTACTGCAAATGGACTTACCAGTTCTATGGTATACCTGGTCACTTATTGGAGTAAAAACAGTAGCTACAGCGTGAATGGCACACAGGTCGGATGGCCAAAAATATTGAGCACCGTAACCATCAATGCGCAAACGTGGACTTGTTATGAGCATCTTATTAGTGGGCAAACAAGTATCTCAGTAACGGGCAGCGGCTCAATTGACGAGCTACGCCTTTATCCAAGATATGCAGAGATGACAACTGTAAGCTATAATCCGCTTACGGGCATCACTTCTCAGTGTGATGCAACAAACAGGATCACGTATTATGAATATGATGGCTTTTTCCGACTGAGCCTGGTAAGAGATCAATTTGCCAACGTGTTAAAAAAGATTTGCTATCAATATAACGGTCAGATTGAGAATTGCAGTGGCATTACAAATAATCCTGTATGGCAACGGAATGGCAATAAACGGTGCAAGCCCTGCGAGCTGAATGCAGCCTATTATTCGGGACGTGAGGAAGCACAGGAAATTAATACCAATCCTTCCAGTGCTGGTTATAATACTACCCGCTGGGTTGATATCGGTAACAGTACAGCCTGTGAACCGCAACAAGATTGGCAAACCATGTCCAGTTCCTGCGAAGTAGTAGGTGGTCAGAATACGGGAAATAAAATACTTGTTCAAAAAGACCTTAACCCATGCAGCCCTACTTACAACCAAACAAGGAATGTTTCAGTAGTAGATCATTTTGCCTGTCCTCCTCCCGGCTGTAATATGGCTAATTGTAATGGCGTTGATAAAAAATGTGTGAATGGGGTTTGCGAAACAGGCGTTAAAGTTTATATATCGTCGGTATTTAACGAGGAATTGCATCAGTATGAATGTACTTATCATTATGAATTCAGTGATGGTACCTGGTCGTCTAATTATGTTGAATATTCCGGAGCAGAATGTCCTTTATTTTAAAAACACATAAGAATGAGAAAAATATTTTTAATACTTATAGCGGTTGTTTCCGGAACTACTTTTGTTTCTGCACAGTCACCTACGCAACAAGTGGCAGCAACGATTGCCCAGAAAATGAAAGACTCTTTGCAGCTAAGCGAAAGCCAGCGGTTACAAGTCTTCAATCTTAATATAGAGATCGCCAATCAGAAAACTGCGCAAAGACAAACGCATATAAACAGTGATTCCCTTGGTTATTACCTGCAGCGGGTTGAAAATACGCGGGACAGTTTATACCGCCCCGTGTTAGGAGAAGAGAAATACTTATTGTACAAGCAAAAGAAGAGAAATCTCGTCAGTGTTAACTAAGCAGCTGACAATAAAGATATAGTTTAAACGAAATCCTATTAAACTGATTCTATGACCAAAGTGGACAGATTGAATATCGGCAGGTTTTTATTGGCAGGAGCATTACTCGTTTGCACGGATGCAGTATATGGCCAGCTGTCCAATAAGCCATCAGTTTCCATTACCCAGGTGCCTGCACCAACGGGTGAGGTTGCAAGCCGCCCTGGCGATTATGCAGGTTCTGCGGTACTTAATTATGTGAGGACCTGGAATGCAATGGGTGCATATCAGAACCCTGCAGATCTTCTGAGCGCTGGTTATCAGCATGTCAAAGAAACCACGCAATATTTGGATGGGCTGGGAAGACCGTTGCAAACAGTTGCCCGGCAGATCAGCCCTTTGGCGCATGACCTGGTGACGCCGATAGTATATGATGAATTTGGAAGGGAAACGCTCAGGTACCTGCCCTATGTTCAGTCTTCTGTTAATAACAATACGGGCACATTCAAGACCAATGCATTCAACGAACAGAATAGTTTTTACACCGGCAACACCCAGTATGCAGGGGAACAGGCCTTTTACGGTCGTACGGCTTTTGAACCGTCTCCGCTTGATCGGGTGTTGAAAAGCTTTGCACCGGGAAATAGTTGGGCAGGATCTTATAATCCATCCAGCCCGGGTACAGAGAAAGCTGTCCGGACAGAATACCTGGCAAATACTGTTTTGGATGATGTAAGGATCTGGAACATCAGTAGCAATGCGCTTAATTATGATGTAAATGAAGACCTGGCTACGAATATTCCTGCTGCTGAAATTAACCCGTATCCCCAAGGCGAGTTATATAAAACAGTGACGATTGATGAGCAGGGCAATGCCGCAGTTGAATACAAGGATAAGGAAGGCAGGGTGGTCCTGAAAAAGGTCCAATCCGGCTCGATCGCAGCAGATTACAGCGGGTATACCGGTTTTCTGAGTACGTATTATATATATGATGAGCTGGGCCATTTGCGTTTTGTGATACCACCCAAAGCAGTGACGGCCATACAAACCGGCTGGACCATAAGCAATGAAATTGCAAAAGAATTATGCTTCCGTTATGAATATGATGCACGTGGCCGGATGATCGCCAAAAAAGTACCGGGAGCTGGTTGGGTATACATGGTGTATGATGTACGCGACAGGCTTGTCTTTACCCAGGATGCGAATATGCGGCTGAATAACCAATGGCTTGCCACTTTGTATGATGTGTTGAACCGCCCTGTGCTGACAGGTATGATGACTTATTCGGGAGGGAACCCTGCGGCACTGCAAGCATCTGTGAATACGCAAACCCAAACGCCCTCCAGCCCCAATACTTCTACTCCTGTCAGCCTTTATCTTAATGCAACTGGAACTACTGGCGTATACCAGGCGCTGCAATCTATTACACTGCAACCGGATTTTGAAACAACTACCGGCGGCGCATTCACGGCAGAGATTATTTCCGGCCCAAGTGGCCCTGATGGCGAAACGACAGTGATAGAGGGCATGGCAGTGAACAAAAATCCTATACCAACAGGTGCAGGTTTTATAGCTCTTACCAAAACACACTATGACAGTTACGAGTGGACTTCCGGTACGTATACTACAGCAGATAATAGCAGCCTGGATGATTTTAGTAATCTTCATGCGGAAACCCTCCCTTCCCAGGCATCTGTTCAGGTAAAAGGAATGGTAACAGGCATCCAGACACGGGTGATTGAAAACCCGGCCAGCCTGGGTTCTGGTCCCTGGCTTTCTGCTGTCAGTTTTTATGATGATAAGGGCCGGGTGATACAGGTTCAATCGGATATTTATGAAGGTGGCCAGGATATTATTACCAGCCGGTATGATTTCAGTGACAAAGTGCTCACGACTTACCAGGTGCGAAACCTTCCTGGAGCAGCACAGCTAAGAGTAAAGACAAATATGAAATATGATCATGCAGGCCGTTTGCTGGAGACCTGGAAAACGATCAATGATGAATCCTCGAAAGCGGCGCTGCTGGCAAAAAACGAATATGATGAACTAGGGCAACTCATCACCAAAAAACTGGGCCGTAAACGGGATAATGCCAATCCGGATGTATACACCAACAATCCAATTGAAACGCTTGATCATACCTATAATATACGGGGTTGGCTAAAAGGCATTAATAAAACCTATACCAATTCAGCTACGCAGTTTGACAACACCCGTTGGTTTGGTATGGAGTTGAACTATGACTGGGGCTTTGCCGGTAATCAATACAATGGCAATATTGCGGGAGTGAAATGGCGCAGCCGTGGCGATGACCAGAAGCGTGCATTTGGATTTAGTTATGATCAGGTTAACCGTTTTATGGAAGCGGATTTTAGCCAGTATAATGGTTCAGCTTATGTCGATGACAATATTGTAAAGTTTGACGTGCGAATGGGCGATGGCTCGGCCGGTTCTGCTTATGATGAAAATGGCAATATTAAGCGAATGCAGCAATGGGGCTTGAAAATAGGCAGCAGCGAGATGATTGATGATCTGGCATATACTTATTTTACCAATTCCAATAAATTGAGTGGTGTAAGCGAAACTAATGCCGTTGATCATAAGCTAGGTGATTTCACGGATCTGAATACAAGCGGCAATGATTACGGCTATGATAAGAATGGCAATCTGGTGACCGATCTGAACAAGCGTATCAAGGGCAGTGGAACTACAGGTTTGGATATAACCAGTGGTGGCGCTATTCAGTATAACCACCTGAATCTGCCCTGGCAGATAGCAGTGAAAAAAGATGATAATACCACAGATAAGGGGACGATCAGCTATATCTATGATGCTGCTGGAAACAAACTGCAAAAAAAGACGATTGAAAATAATGTAGCGGTTCAATATAACGGCGGCACAGTAAATACCAATATTACAACAACTACTTATTACCTCAGTGGTGCTGTGTATGAGAGTAAGACTTACGATGATGCGACGGTGAATGCTGCGATGGGATATGTCCGTAAGTTGCAGTTCATGGGCCATGAAGAAGGACGGGTACGGCCTTTGTATGATAATAGCAATGACCCAGCAGCGATCACGGGGTTCGTATATGATTTCATGGTGAAGGATCACCTGGGCAATGTGCGGATGGTGCTGACAGATCAGTGGAAAGCGGATCTCTATCCTGCAGCAACCATGGAAACAGCGCAGGCAGCTACAGAAAATACTTTTTACAGCAACCTGGATGCGACCCGGTCCGACAAGCCTTCAGGATATCCCAGTGATCCCACAACCGATCCTAACGCTAAAGCAGCAAAGGTGCGGGGGGACGGCAATAAGATCGGTCCGGCGATCCTGCTGAAAGTAATGGCAGGAGACAAGATCAATCTGAAAGTGAACAGTTGGTGGAGCAGTGGCAGCAGTCCGGTCAACAGCCCGAACCCGCTGACAGAAGTGGCATCGGCTCTGGCTGGTAGTATTGGGGGGCTGGCTGGTGGTAAATATTCCAGCGCTCAATTGACCAGTAGTGGTTTGCCACTAAGCGCAGCAGATGCGTTTATGAATAATCAGGGATATACGAGCGGCAAACCTAAGGCGTATATCAACTGCATATTGCTGGATGAACAGTTCAAAGCGGTGATCACCAACGACGGAAAGAATAGCTGGACAGAACAGGTGGCAGGGAGTGGGGCATGGGGAGATCATCATATAACGGATTGGGAGTTGACGAAGAGTGGATATTTGTACATTTACACAAGTAATGTGACCGAGAATATTGACGTGTTCTTTGATAATTTGCAGGTGACGCATATACGGGGGCCTTTACTGGAAGAAACGCATTACTATCCGTTTGGGTTGACGATGGCGGGGATTAGTTCGAAGGCATTGGAGTTCGGAGGCGTTGAAAATAAATACAAATTCGGAGGAAAAGAACTTAACAATAAAGAGTTCAGTGATGGTGCGGGACTAGAGACTTACGACTTTGGTGCAAGGAATTATGAGCCGCAAATAGGTAGGTGGCATACTATTGACCCCTTGAGTGAGAAGATGAGGCGATTCTCTCCTTATAACTATGCCTTTGATAACCCCTTACGATTTATTGACCCGGATGGCATGGCTCCTGATGATATTATTTTCGTAAATAAAGGGAAGGAAGTAGGTCGGGTTAAAAATAATGACAAACATGATGAGTATGTTCAGGTAAGTGATGACTATGTAAAAAACGCAGATGGGTCAGTTAGTGCATCTTCAATAGGCCCATCAAAAATAGTTCCCAAGGGAAAACAAGTCACTCCAACCGGTGGAACCATTGTAAACCGGAAAGGTAATTCTACAAGATCAACTATTGATGAGGCCAAGCCAAGTACTACATCGCCAACTAAAGAAAGTGAGCCTGAGCAGCAGACCTCAGATATGTCGAAAGCTTTAAAAGGTGCGAGTAATGGCTTGGCTGCTGCGGGCTCGGCACCGGGCACAGTTGCTATGGGTGTCGAGTTAATTAAGAAAACATCAACAGCACCTGTAGCAGATGATATTTTAAAAGTGGGTAAAGTTGCATCAAAGACTTCTACTGGGTTAGGTGTAGCAGGTATGGGAGTTACTGTAATTGATGGGCTTACTTCAAAAGAAGGATGGAAGAACCACCATACAGCTGATTTAGCTGTGGGTGCAGCACAAACTTTTTTGCTCGGAAGCGGTCCTATAGGTTGGGGGATTTCGTTATTATGGACAGTAGCAGATATGGCAACACAAGCAGCTACGGGGAAAAGTATTACTGAAAATTTATTTGATAAATAAATGAATTAAATATGTATAACTATCTTTTCTGGTTTTTTTATAAATTTTTTGAATGGCGTAAAGGGTTTAAATCGCCATTGATAGCATCTGCAATGGTTGGATTAGTAATTTTGATACATATTGGTTTAATTCATTCAATTGTCAGGTACTTCACAGGGGTTACAATTGGGGTTTTTAGTAACAGTTATGGCTACAATAGATTAATCTTGTTGCCGGTGGTGATTCTTTGGTTTTATTTTTTATATTATTTCTTTTATAGGAAAAGAGCTGATAAAATTTTAGAGAGTCGAAAAGAGAATAAATTCTCCGAACCTAAGAATATAATTTTCGTGATTATATTGATAGTGGTACCCTTAATAATTGCGATTAGACTAACAAATATTGCAATACCAAACCAAAAGTAAGCAAAGCCTTGTAATACCCGATTTAGCAAATAAGCACCTGAAAGCTTCCTCAGCCACTCTTCGGAGTGGTTTTTTTGTGCCTAAAACTTAATAACTATGACATTAGAAACAGCAAACCCGAACTGTTTTACTTACAAAACTGATGAACTCCTGATAGAATTACTAGGAGGTATCAGGATTGATACACTGGACAGAATGAGGGTAACGATGAAAGTAACCGTGATCAACAGAAAGCAGCAGGAATACCTGAATAACCCAGAACTGGCAAGATTATCTGTAAGACACAACCTTGATCTGTACAATGACACAAAGGTAGAGAAATTCGTAAGAAGAGTAGCAGAGAAGCTGGAAACAGGTACTATTGCTCTTGCAAAAGCTATTTCAGATATAACTGGTCAACTGGAGAAATACAGGCTGAAGCAGCTAGACAAACAAGAAACGAGAAAAGAAAGGGCGTTAACGAAGGAAGAAAGAGAAGATGCCATTCAGTTCTTACAGCAAAAAGATTTACTGAACAGAACCAATGACCTGATAGGTAAAAGTGGTGTGATCGGAGAAGAAACCAACAGGCTTTTAATGTACCTGATATTTACCAGCCAAAAAAGGGAGCATCCTTTACACGTGATCTCACTGGGTAATAGTGGTATTGGCAAAACCTACTTGCAAGAAAAGGTTGGTGAACTGATACCTGAAGAAGATAAAGTAGACTATGATTGACAAATTCAAAGATAATTTTTTCCTCTGAACTCTTTTATGAGAAGGCTCAAAGGAAAAATTATTTGGGAGTCAATTTCTCACGAAGGACTTCATAGGGTGTTTTTCCTTTCAGCTTGGGCTCTAGTAGTCATGCTCATAAACCAGGGATTTTATTGACAAGTTAAAAACGGTCAAACAAAGTCCTGATTTCCGCAACTTAAGCCAATTGCTAATGCAACTCCTCCTCCAACCAGCGGACTAAGAAAGCTTATTAAATCATTATAGATAGACATTCTGAAAAGGCATCAAGATAATCAAAACCCCAACTCCTCCGCCGGATCCCAAAACAATTTCTCAAAATCCACCACCTTATCATTCTTCACTTTCACTCCCTCCTTCTTCAGCAACTGCTCCATTTTATCCCCGCCAAAATGGTGCTTGCCACTTAATATTCCCAGCCTGTTCACCACCCGGTGAGCCGGCACTTTTGGTTTCACTTTCCCTGCACTGTTCATTGCCCAGCCTACCATTCTTGCAGATAGCTTTGTTCCAAGGCAATTGGCGATCGCTCCATAAGAAGTTACCCTTCCTTTCGGGATCTGCCTCGCCACTTCAAACACCAATTCAAAAAAACTCTCTTCCCGCTTACCGGAAGGTTTTACTGTTTTGAGCCTGGTACTCGCCTTCTTTTTAGTAGCCATAGTAAAGTTTTTGCTGAGCTTGTAATAATGATTCCACTTCACCACAATGGTAGTGATACCGCATGTTCTTCCTGTCAACATTTAAGTATCAATACTACCGGCTCCTGACTCAAGACTCCCGACTCTGCCCCTCCCGTTCCTTCAACAACTCCGATCTTTTGGGCTCCGGTACATTCTCATACTCATACGGGCAATGCTTGCAGCCATTTCCACAACAATACCCACGGTCCAGGTGATACCTGGCCGTAAGCACCACCAACCCTTGCTCGTTAATATAATAATGCACCCCCTCAATCCACTGTTGCATCTTTCAGGATTTGCTTTAACTCCTCATCCTTTTCCTTACCAGGTAGAATGGCAGGTAAAGAAAAACTGAGATAATGTATACGGTTGCTGCCTGCAATATCGAGCGACTCATAATGCGTCCGGATTTTCAAATCCTCACTTAATGAAGGTTGCTGATACAGGTTACTGTAATCCGTATGCGTGGCGCAGCCATACATATCGATCACCAGTTTGGTGAACTGGTATAATTCAGGACTATCCGTTTTTAAATGAATACGCCCGCCTGGTACCAGTATCTGCTGATATAACCGCAAAAACTTCGGATGCGTCAGGCGCTTTTTCACTTTTGACCAGCGTAGTTGCGGATCAGGAAATGTGATCCAGATCTCCTGCACTTCGCCTGGTGCGAAATATTCATTTACCTGGTCTATCTGCGTACGCAGAAAAGCCACATTGGTAAGATTATTTTGCAGGGCCTTTTTAGCGCCCACCCAAATACGGTTGCCTTTCAGGTCAACACCAATAAAATTCCTTTGAGGATATAAAAGGCCGAGGCCAACAGCATATTCCCCTTTGCCGCAGGCCAGCTCCAGCGTGATGCCATGCGTGTTATTGAAAACAGTATCCCATTTGCCGGCTATTCTTTCAGGGAATTGCAGCACATTGGTGAAGCTTTTCAATTCTTCAAAACGAACGAGTTTTTTTTGTCCCATGAGCCGTCAAAGTTACGACAGCTTAGGTATCCTTAAAACTTCACTAATAATCCCGCCCCGAGCATGGATTTGAGCTGCATCCGGGCGCCGGTTTTGGTGGGGCCGAATAAACGTACATCATCATCATAGATCATGTCGAGACTGTAAGTGAGAGATAATATTTTGTTGAGTTTTACATTCAGCACATTGGTGAAATAAAGATCCACGTTCTTGGCCTTGCCTTTGTAATTGGAGAAAAGATCAAGACGGCCTTTATATGTCAGGATCTTATTGAAATCTTTAAAGTAATTGACAGAAGCAAATGCACCGATCTCATTACGGGAATGCTTACCAGGCTCCACGCCATATTCGCCGCGGTTGGCAAGAGTGTCATCCATTACAATCGTCCAGCGGACAGTAAGGGGTGAAATAAAAAAAGAGAGGTTCTCATTGGGTTTATAATCAAAACCGGGGCTAAACAGTACATAAGCGGGAGAAAGAAGAGTGGAAGCAAATGTCCTGGATGTTTCAGTATAAGTGTAACCATCAAATAATTGGGAACGGAAGTTGAAAAGCATGGAGGCGTTCCATTTTGGTCCCAGCGCATAACCGTATTTGGAAAGGATATCGATACGGTCGTCATTCTTGCGGGAACCAAGAGTGGTGGTTTTTACATAACCAAGGTTGAAGTCGAGTGTATTATCCCAACTGTGCTTCCCTTTCTTATAAAATGCAAATAAGTTAAGAACAGAATTAATGGATAAAGAAAAATCATCGCCACCGGCAGCCCAGTTGCTCAAAGATCCCTGCGCAATGTTCAGGCCGTACTGACCACCTTTTTTCCAAACTTTCTGTGTCGTATCGGCCGGGTCTTTGGCAATAGATCTTTCCGAATCCGATTTCAAGCCTTTAACTGTCTGATCCTGTGCAATGGCATACGACGACACATAACAAATCATCAAGAGGGTAAGTATTTTTCTCATAAATAGGTTTTGCGCAAAAATAAAGCACGCCCCGCAATTACCGTTAATCCGTTAGGGTTCAGTTTCAATGATCTGTTTTCCCACTAAGACGACGAAGACCACAAAGAAATACTGTTATTGCGTCTTCCCAGAGCTATGGCTTTACCGGTATAGCATTAATATTCTTTGTGGTCTTCGTCGTCTTAGTGGGAAAATATGGGTTCGGTGCCTGTCAATAAATTAATGTGACCCCATGGGGTAACGCCGGTGCCAGTTTTCCTTCATACGCATGGGCGGGCGCTCAAAGACAATCCTAAAAGAGCAAATGAGCATCCTCATGGACGCTCATTGCATCGCTATTCTAAACAACTAAAAATAAAAGCCTGTAAGGGAACTTACAGGCAAACAATCACAATCACATGAGAAAAATCGCTGTAGGGGGAGGAGTCGAACCTCCACGAGGCAGTTAGCTATAGCACAAAGAGTTTAGTGGTCAATCCTGGTCGGCCTGACGGTCGGCTCTATGCTATGTTTGTCCTGTTATCCCCACCCCCGAGACGAGAGGGCATGTCTGCCAAAAATTTCATCACCCCACAGTATAAATAGCGGTCAGAAAGCTGGAACTTCAGGGCTCCGGCCATTCTGCTGCTTTGTAAAGAACTTGATAGAACAAAATTAAGGGAACGGCGATTTGGTTCAAAGATTTTCAAGAAATATTTTGAAAATATAGATTTTTTTCAAATATTTGATGATATAACCTTAAAACGTCAAAATTAGTATTCAAAAATGAGTGCCAAATTAAATCTTGACAAACTCGATCTTGACATCATTCATCACATGATGGAGAATGCTGAAATCTCTTATGCCGACTTGGGCAAAAAGCTTTTTGTTTCAGGAGGAACGATCCACGTTCGTATCAAAAAACTACAAGAAGCGAAAGTTGTAAAAGGTACAAAACTTTCCGCAGATCTAAAACTGCTGGGTTATGATGTAATTGCCTTTATCGGCATTTACCTGAAGGAAAGCTCCCTCTACGACACAGTGGCAAAAGAATTACAAAAGATCCCGGAGATCGTTCGCCTCAATTATACCACCGGCAACTACAGCATGTTTGCAGAGATCGTTTGTAAGGATATATCACAACTGCGTTTTGTGTTGCATGACCAACTACAAAAAATTAAAGGCATTGAAAGAACAGAAACCTTTATTTCCCTTGAAGAAAGTTTCAGCCGTAATGTAAAAGTGGTGAGTTGATGAAAAGCTCTACCCGGTTTTATTCCGGCCTGCTCTTAATGATCATGCTCAACGTGGTTATTAAACCTGCCTGGGTATTTGGTATCGACAGGCAGGTGCAAAACCAGGTTGGCCCTGCTGATTATGGCACTTACTTTTCATTGTTCAACCTTTCTGTCGTTTTTATTTTCCTGCTCGATTGGGGGCTTACCACTTTTTTCAACCGTCAGTTGGCTATGACAGATTCTTCTGACATTGCCCAACCCCGCTCCTTTCTCCAGCTTAAATTATTATTCAGCCTGCTCTACGCCATAGTTGTTTGCAGCGCTGCCTGGATCACAGGTGTGCACCGTTGGGATATTGTTGTGTATGTAATACTGATCCAGGTTTTTTATTCCCTGTTCATGTTCTTCCGTGCCACACTTACTGCCCGCCAGTTTTTTTTGACGGATGCCTGGCTTTCCATTATCGACAAATCATTGATGTTGCTGATCGGCAGTGCCCTTCTCTATTATCCGGCTTTTCATGGCTCTATGACCATTGAACGGTTTGCATGGCTGCAGGCAGCTTGTTTGTGTATAGCTATGCTGGCAGCCCTGATCTGCCTTTGGAAAAAAGGATTATTGCACTACCTGCACTTTTCCGGTTTTCCTGGTAAAAAGATCTTCAAACAGGCTTTGCCATTTGCACTGATCGTTCTGCTGATGTCTGTACACGCCAGGCTGGACGCTTTCTTACTGGAACGTATGAATGCTGATGGTGCATATGAAAGTGGCATCTATGCAGCAGCTTACCGATTACTGGATGCTGCCAATATGGTTGGAACGCTTACCGTTTCCTTTCTGTTGCCCTATATCGTCAGAAGATGGAGCGGTAATAAAGACATAAATGAAGTGGTGTTAACGGGGCGGCATTTTCTCCTTATGCTTTCGATTGGTATAAGCTGCGTAATGATATTCATGGGCGATTGGGTGCAACAGGTTTTATATCATCATAACGATGTCAAAGCTGTGTCCGTATTGCAATGGTGTTTGCCCGCTCTTATTGGTTATTCCCTTACGCAGATATATGGCACAGTGCTCACTGCTACCGGTCATATCCGCTCTTTTTGCGTGATCGTAGGTCTGGCTGCATTGATAAATATTGTACTTAATCTCTTGCTGATTCCCTCTTTTGGTGCTAAAGGATGCTGCATTGCTGCACTTTTCAGCCAATTGGGAGCCGGTATCGCCGTTATGTTATATGCGAGCCAAAAAATTGGGCTTAATCTTCATCCCCGCTCTCTTTTAGTTTATATTTTTACAGCAATCCTGTTGAGTGTTTTCTTATACTCAGGTAATAATTGGCCAATAAGTAAAGAAATACTGTTAACGATGGCAGCCATATTAACCCTATTGGTGATGTTGCTTACCGGTATGCTGAAACCGGGTATATGGCTGAAACAGGAGAAAAACCTTCAATAAAAACCAATGCCCGATCTACTTACATTAATTTATATAAGAAGAAAGCAAGTCTTGTTGATTGTATTGATCTCTCTTGCTATTGCCACAGGCATTGTGCTGCTGATGCCTTCACAATATCTTGCTTCCACTACTGCTTTGCCCGCAAACCCGGCGGCAACTGATAAAGCTTCCGTATTCAATAATAATATCCGTGATCTGTATAGTAGTCTCGGTCAGTCAGTCGATCTGGATAAGATCGTTGGTACAGGCCAGTTGGACACGATCTATCTGTCCGCGACAGATCAATTTGAACTGGTAGCCCATTATAAAATAAAAGGCGATAATACCGCCATATCCCGCCGAAAAGCGGCGGCTGTTTTGAAAAAGAACAGCAGGGTCAGTAAAAGCGAATATAATGAGCTGCTGGTGCAGGTTTGGGATACGGATAAGAATTTGGCTCCTCAGTTGGCCAACGCATTAATGGAAAAGCTGGCAGCGATCCACCAGGACTTATTGAACCAGAGTAACCAAACTATCATCAAAAGCCTTGGTGAAGGACAGCAAAAACTGCAGACCGGTATGGATAGCATACATACATTTTTACAGCACGCAACCATCACCCCATCACAAGCGCAACAGTATAACGATAAGCTGACCGTTTTGCAGCAACAGCTATCCCAATACGAAAAATTAAAGACCGAGTATCAATTAATGATCGATGCAAAACCCGCAGCTCTGCTGGTGGTTGATAAAGCAAGAGCAAGTGACCATCCGGATAAGCCAAAGAAGCTTTTGATCCTGCTGGCAACTACTATCTTAAGCTTTCTTTTTGCTGCCTGGCTTGCCCTCATATTGGAAAAAAGAAAAGCACAGGTATTGTGAAACCTGCTGCACGAAATGGCCATTATCTTCTTATCGCTCTTTCGGGCCTGTTCTTTCTGTCGCTCGCCCTGGCTATTCTAACAGACAGGTATTATCTCGTTGCCATTCCTTTTGGAATATTATTATTTTACAGTGGATGGCAATCCTTATCCTTTGTATTCTTCCTGCTTATTGCTTCCCTGCCATTCTCAACTGAATATCAGTTTTCCGGAAACCTGGGAACTGATCTGCCTGATGAATTGCTGATGCTGGTTACGGCAGCACTGTTCTTTTTATACCTGGCAAATAGTTCTCTAACAAGTTTTTTAAAAACAGCCGGGCACCCGTTGCTGCTATGCCTTTTTGCAATGATGTGCTGGGCCTTTATTTCCTTCCTGTTTTCCACTTATCCCCTGTTGTCTTTTAAATTCCTGCTGGCCAAATGCTGGTATCTCGGGGCTTTCATCGGTGCTACTTCGCTCGTCTGCAGGGATAAAAATAATATACGCCTGGTGGCGATTTCCCTTTCTGTATCGATGCTGGTTGTTACGCTACTGATCCTTTTTCAGCATGCCTTCTCCGGTTTTACATTTACCGGAATAAACGATGCAGTAAAGCCGTTTTTCAGGAACCATGTTAATTATTCCTCCATGCTGGTTTGTACACTGCCTGTATGGTATGCTTTCCGGCAAAACATGAACAAACGAAGCCACCGAACAGTTATAACCATTATCATTTTTATTTTACTCGGAGCTCTATTCCTGACTTATGCACGTGGAGCCTGGCTTGCCTTACTGGTAGGAATTACCAGCGGCTGGTTGCTTAAAAGGAAATGGCTAATGAAAGCTACACTTATCTTTTTCATTCTTATTTCTCTATGCTTTAGCTGGCTGGCACACAACAATCGCTATCTTAGATTTTCTCCTGATTACAATACAACCATTTTTCATGAAGATTTCAGGGAGCACCTTGTTGCTACTTATGAGTTGAAAGACCTGTCAACAGCAGAACGCTTTTATCGTTGGATAGCGGGCTTCCGGATGATACCGGATCACTGGATTGCTGGTTTTGGTCCCGGTACTTTTTATAACAATTACAAGCCTTATGCTGTTCCTGCCTATGAAACCTGGGTCAGCGATAATGAAGAACATTCCACCGTACATAATTATTTCCTGCTTACAGCTGTTGAGCAGGGAATACCCGGACTACTATTATTGTTACTGCTGATAGGCCTTGTGTTATACTATGCTCAATATTTATATCACCATACAACTGATAGCTTTTATAAAGCTGCGAGCCTTACAACCGCCAGTATTTTCACTATGATCCTGACACTTAATTTCCTGAGCGATCTTATTGAAACAGATAAAATAGGGAGCCTGTTTTTTTTATGTATTGCGATATTGGTAATTATAAACAAGAAGATTTCGCAGGCTATCGATTCCTGACTCAAAACTTTCCTCTTACATTCAAAGCATCCCTCAATCCATTCCCAAGAAGGTTGAATGCAAGAACCAGCAGCATGATAGCAAAGCCCGGTGCCAGTGCCAGCATGGGGTTTTGTGTGATAATAAAATTGTAGTTCTCCTTTATCATCAAGCCCCAGCTTGGTTGCGGAGCCTGAACGCCAATACCAAGAAAGCTTAATCCAGCTTCAATAACAATAGCAGAAGCAAAGTTGGATGCAGCTATTACCATTACCGGCCCCATGATATTAGGCCACACATGGCGGACAATAGTGCGGGCATCTGAAAACCCCAGTGCTTTAGTGGCTTCTATATATTCCAGTTCACGAACAGCCAGTACCTGCCCTCTTACCAGCCGCGCCACATTTACCCACATCGTCAACCCAATAGCGATAAATACCTGCCAGAAGCCTTTTCCCAATGCCAGCGTAATAGCAAATACCAGCAGCAAAGTGGGAATGCTCCAGATCACATTGATGAACCACATAATGATATCATCAGTCCTGCCGCGAAAATAACCAGCCATTGAACCAAGTATCAAACCAATAGAAAGCGAAATGATAACGGTGATCAGCCCCACACTCAGGCTTACCCGTGTGCCTACCAGCAAGCGGCTGAGGATATCACGGCCAAACTTATCGGTGCCGAGGATGAATTTTTGGGAAACGATGGGAGAAGGAGATAACTGGCTGGTTGAATATGCCTGGCGTTCATTCAACCCTTCATCAATGAACTTCTGAACGATAATGCTGCCCGCTTTTTGTTCGTGGCCGACAATCGGAACATAATAGTAAGGATCTTCTTTCCCATTCATAAGCCTTCCGAAAAAAGAAGGCCTTGTCACTGTTTTCTCTTTTTTAACAAGGAGAAAATCCTGCCGGAAGCCAGGCTTGTTGCCTCCGATCTCCAGGATGATGCGATTGGCAAATGATGATGGATCGGGTGCCAGGAAATAAGCAAAGACAGCAATAAAAATAGCGGCTATGATAACGACCAAACCAAACAACGCACCTTTATTGCGGCGAAGCCTTCGCCATGCAGCACGTTGGAATGATTGATCATTGCTCATAGCGGAAAGATATTAATAAATGCGTATGGTTCATTTTATTTTCCGGCCCTTCCATTCATATTTACCAAACTGGCCAAACAAGCCGGAGATGATCGTATATAAAATATGCAGGGGTTGAAAAAATGGGAACAGTTTTATAGCCCAGCGCTTACGGAAAAAAGCGGCGAGGCTGATAAACAAAGGAAATTCAACAAGGGTTTTCAATACCAGTAATGCGGCCGCATATAAAAAGTAAACCTTTTTGCAGAATCCTGCAATGAATAACAGAAGAAAACAAAGGTTGAATAGATATACTAAAGCAAGCACTGGCAGGATACGCGGATCATTGTACTTCCTGGCTTTACTAGCCCACCGGATGCGTTGATTAAAGAATGCCTTCCATGTCTTCATGGGAGCTGTGGAAATAATTGCCTTTGATGACTTAAGATAATGCACCCTGTCAGGATATGCACGGGCTATTTTATGCATCAGTAGCATGTCGTCACCTGAAGCAATATGATCAATGCCGGCAAAGCCGCCGACCTCATAAAATACCTTCCGCTCATAAGCAAGATTAGCGCCATTGCTCATGGAAAGATGTTTGCGGTATACAGCGGCACCCGTAATGCCTTGCAATACCATAAAATCCATAGCCTGGAGTTTTTGTAATAAAGAGTGGTTGCATTGAAAAGCTACCGGCGCGGCAATGAATACTGCATCCGTTTCTTTTTTGAATGAAGCGATTATTGCGAGCCAGTCAGGCGGGGGAACACAATCTGCATCAGTGGTAACGATCAATTCACCTTTGGCGGCGCCAATACCTGTTTCTATCGCTTTTTTCTTATAAGAATTGATCGCATCTTCTTTTAATTGTAAAAGCGTAACATGGGGGAATTGCGTTACGATAGCTGCCGTTTGATCAGTGGAGTGATCATCAATAACAATTATCTCGAAAAGCTCTTTGGGATAGGTTTGCTGTTCCAGCGCCTGCAACAATGCCCCAATATTGTCTTCTTCATTTCTTGCAGGAATAATAACAGATATGAAAATGGAAGGAACTTGCTGACCTGGCACAAAAACAGGAATTGATTTCCAGCTTTGCCAATAAAAAATGATCAATACTGCGTACGAGGCAAGTAAACATATAAGAATAGCTGGCATGATCATTTGAACAAGATTATTACAAATGTAAACACCTGTATCTATTTCAGCGCCTCCTTTATCTGCCTGGTATACTTTTCCTGCAACACCTGGTGACCTGCAGGCACTATATCGATGGTGCAATATTCTTCTATTCCCTTTCTGAATTTCTCACCGCGTTCCGGTAATATGATACGATCGTGCTTTCCATAGAGAAGATGTACTGGCGTTTTATATTTCCTGATAAATGATCTGATCAGGGAAAGATCGGGTCTCAGCTTGCGCAAAACCGTCCATCGCTGATACAATAAAGTTCTCAATTCGGGGTTGCCGATATAGGAATTCACAAACCTGGATACACTGGCATTCACCTGTCCCATTTTCTTCAAGCTTCTAACTGCCCGGAAAAACCAGCCAGGATGTTTCATAGTAAAACGGAAAAGGCGGTTGCCCATCATAGTTTGGGTAGACAGCCAGTACCAGGGATTCATCAGCAGACCGTCCGGCGCCAGCAACACCAGTTTGCTGATACTTTCCGGTCCTGATTGATAAAGGCTGAGAGCAACACGGCCGCCCAAACTGAAACCGAGAAGAACTGGTTTGCTATTTGCGGCTTTCAGCTGACCGGGAAGAAGGGAAATTATTTGTTGCAGGTCATTTACCGTAAAATCAAGTCCCTGCTTCCATATCGTTTGCCCGTGAAAGGGTAGATCTATGGCGTGGAAACTGTATTCATTACCCATTGTTTCTTCAAGAAAAGCAAAGGATTGCGCATCCTCACCATATCCATGAAAGCAGAGGACCTGCTTTGGACCATGGCCAAAACGGTAATAATTGACAGTTGAATCCCGGTAAGTGAGCAACTGTTGTTGCATATTGTTAAAAACGGTTGAAGTAAAAAATTTACTTGCAGTAATTCAAATTTAATATTATTTTTGGATAGTTGCACAAACAACTATATGTCAAACAACCATTTTAAAAAAGGAGAGCTCTACAGCTTTATCACAGGTAAGGCTTCCACGGCTATTGCCCGCCGCCTCCAAAAAAGGTTCAACACGGCGGGATTGAACATAACGATTGAACAATGGAGTGTACTTTATCATTTATGGAAAGAAGATGGCCGCAGTCAGCAACAGCTTTGTAATGCCACATTCAGAGATAAGCCCAGCATTACACGCCTGGTAGATAATCTTGAAAAACTGAACCTGGTAAAAAGGGTTCCTTCGGAAAATGATCGCCGCATCAACCTGATCTACTTGACCAAACAGGCCCAGAAACTGGAAGAAGAAACTATGCAGATAGCAGATGAAACCCTGAACGAAGCACTGAAAACTGTGCCTGCCGACAGGATAGAGATCTGTAAAGAAGTTCTGCAGATCGTATATGATAACTTAAAATAAAAAACCATGAGTACTGCCACTGATGCCAAAAATGTGCTGAAGGGAGGTGAATGGCTAATTAAAGAATCCTCCCCGTTTGAAACATTCACTCCGGAAGATTTTACCGAAGAGGAGCAGATGATCAAGGATATGTGTAACCAGTTCCTGGACGCAGAAATATATCCTATCCTCGACCGTATTGATAATCTTGAGCCCGGTCTCATGAAATCATTGGTAGGAAAAGCCGGTGAGCAGGGCTTGCTTGCAACTTCTTTCCCTGAAGAGTATGGTGGATTGGGAAAGGACTTTGTTACTTCTACCATTATCAATGAATACCTGGGTGCCGGTCATTCGTTTTCTGTAGCTGTTGCCGCACATACAGGGATTGGTACCTTGCCGATCTTATATTTCGGTACGCCGGAACAGAAACAGAAATATATTCCCAAACTGATCACAGGAGAATGGGCCGGCGCTTATGGCCTTACAGAACCCAATAGCGGAAGTGATGCACTGGGCGCAAAAACTACGGCCACGCTAAGTGCTGATGGCAAATATTATTTACTGAACGGTCAGAAATGCTGGATCACCAACGGAGGGTTTGCACAGGTGTATACCGTGTTTGCGAAAGTGGATGGTGATAAGTTCACCGCTTTTATTGTTGAAAGGGGTACAGAAGGATTTACTCAGGGACCGGAGGAACATAAAATGGGCATCAAAGGTTCTTCTACCGTACAATTATATTTCCAGGATGCTAAAGTGCCGGTTGAAAATGTATTGGGCGAGATCGGCAAAGGACATAAGATCGCATTCAATATCCTGAACATAGGACGTCTCAAACTCTGCGCAGCAGCTATAGGCGGAGCCAGGAGATCATTGAGTGGTACTGTGGAATATGCAAAAACAAGAGAACAGTTTAAACAACCTATTTCCAATTTCGGTGCTATCAAACATAAGCTGGCAGAAATGGCGATCAGGGTTTTTGTTACTGAATCTGCTTTATACCGTACTGCTGATTGGATCGATAAAAAAGAAAAGGAATTGCTGGCCTCCGGTAAGCCTTTCAATGAATCTTTATTGGGAGCAGCGGAAGAGTACGCTATTGAATGCGCTATATTGAAAGTAGCCGGCAGTGAAGCATTGGATTTTGTGGTAGATGAAGGGGTGCAGGTGCATGGGGGCAATGGTTTCAGCGCAGAATACAATATCTCCCGTGCATATCGCGATAGCCGCATCAACCGGATCTATGAAGGTACAAACGAGATCAATCGCCTGCTTACCCTGGATATGACATTGAAAAGGGCCATGGGTGGAAGACTCGATCTGATGAACCCTGCTTTTGCCGTGCAAAAGGAATTAATGAGTATCCCGGATTTCGGATCAGAAGATGAACTGCCTTTTGCAAAAGAAAAGAAGCTGGTGGCCAATCTTAAAAAAGCCATACTGATGACGGCGGGTGCTGCAGTGCAAAAGCTGATGATGAAAATTGAAAATGAACAGGAAATATTAATGAACCTGGCCGATATGGCAATCGCTACTTTCAGCGCAGAAAGCGTATTGCTGCGTGTGATGAAAATGACCGATCATCAGGGTGATGCAGCAACCTCCATTCATCAGGATATCATGCGAACCTACCTGTATGATGCGGCTGACCTGGTGAACAAAGCTGGTAAAGACGCGATCAATTCCTTTGCAGAAGGAGATGAACAGAGAATGATCCTGATGGGGCTGAAGCGCTTTACCAAAGCAGAACCTTTCAATACCAAAGATGCGCGCAGGAGAATTGCAGATAAAATGATCGCTGACGGAAAGTATAATTTTTAAGAAGACCTTCTCCAGGTATTGTCTATATTGAAAACGATTGTCTCTAACGGGGCAATCGTTTTTCTTTCTTCCCCGGAGTATAGAGCTTTTAATTCTTCCCTGGCTGTTTTTATTTCAAGCAGTTTCTTTACTCGCCTTCTTTCCAGGATAATGCCCCAGGAAATAGCCAGTGAACATAACGTGGTAAGAATAAAAAATACCAGTTGCGCATCTTTTTCATACCGCACGTTCATGAAGTAAAAGACAGAATATACATAAGTAAAACCAACATATCCAAAGAAGAGCGCAGCAGCGATAATAGCCTTGCCCGCAGCTTTATTGTAAATGGCAGTGATCTTTACCTGGTGAATAGCGAATAAGAGGGAAAGGGTAAAGGTTAATGCCAGCCCTGGTGTGGCAATGATCGTGGAAGCTTTTATATTAAAGCCAAAAATGGTCAGAATAACTGCTTCATATACAAGAAAGCCTCCGACTACCCAGAATATTTTTCTTTTAAAAGAAGAAGTCCGGCTGAAATAACTGAGAAATGAAAGCATAAGAGGAGCGTCAACCATATTATTGACGACCGCGTAATTAGTGATAAAGTCGTCGCCTAAACGAATATACCCGATAGAAAGAAAGGAGTAACTGAAGTTGATAATGTAATAAATGAATAAAGCTATAAAACTTCTATACCATGCCAACCTGGTTAATAATAACAGGAAAATCGGCAAGGATAAAGTAAAGGTTGCGATACGTTCGAGTAAACTTAAACTCATTTCTTTTGATAATTTCTTTAGGATAAGATCTACAATAAGTATGTTGAATTTTCGCCATAAATGTAACGTGAGTTAAGCGTAGATAGTGCTTATGACTAAGTGTTTATGCTAAAATTTAGTAAAACCGAGTGATTGTTCCGTAATTATACGTAAGACTGCCTTGCGGGATTTTTAGATAAAAGATGAAATCTTACTAATTCGTAAAAGAACTATTGGAGGATGAAAAAGAATTTTGTATCGGCAGACTATCAGGAATGTTCAAATTAAAAGCAAGAGGCTCAAACTAATCGGCGGGATAAGCTTCCCCCCTGTGACAGGTTTTGCAGGTAACAACTTTTAAATATTCAGGCCGCTCGGTTTTATCGTAATAAAAGTTTTGCTTGTTGATCTCAATGGTCATCCGCATCATTTTCCGGGCATCTTCTTTCATTGGTTTTTCATCTGAAGCAAAGTCCAGGCTGTCGGGGAAATTCTTTACTTCTGCATGGCAGAAGCTACAACCTATACCGAGTGCGTTAGAATATGAATCCATAATGCTGTCGAGCTTTTTCTCGCTGATATCCTTGGGAAGCACTTGCAGGTTCCTGTAGGGGCCTGATGGAACTTTCACAGCAGCCACACCTGCAATTACCAATGCACTAAGTACAAACAGCGTCACTATTTTCCTGGAGATCATATTAACAGCTTTAGGTTTGAAACAAATTTCCCGATCTTTTTCCAACCATCACCAATTTTTACACCTTCTGTATTGATCCTACAACGAAAGGCATAAAAATTCCCGTACTTACAAACTTACTGGGTAAGTACGGGAACCTTATAATGGAATCTGTTAATTATTGCAGGGCTGCGGCCGCAGCTTCATCCAGGAACCAGTACAATTCCCCGTTTGCAGGCTGTATCACCTGGGCGGGGTATTTGTCAGGATTCTTTTCACCATACAGCACTGCTTTCAACGCAGGTACCTTTGCCGAGCCACTTACTAAAAAAGCCACCCGTGATGATTGGTTCACGATCGGTTTTGTGATCGTGATACGATACATATTCTGCTCAGTAAGATAAAATGCACTCATCCATTTCTCATTCTCTTTTATAACAGGATAACCTGGGAAAAGGGAAAGTGTATGCGCATCATCACCCAGGCCAAGCATAACAAGATCAAAACTGAATTGCCTGCCATCAAAGTACTGATGCAGCTTTTCATCATAATCATTCACTGCTTCATCAGGGGGGAGATCTGTACGCATCACATGGATCTGATCTTTATTGACCGGAACATGGTCCAGCAACTCGTCAAAACTCATCCTCGCATTATTGCGTTCATCCATGAATGGAACAAACCGTTCATCTCCCCAGAAGAAATGCAACTTTGGCCAATCGATCTTATGAGCATATTCATCTGTTGCCAGCAACTGGTAAAGCTTTTTGGGCGTGCTGCCGCCCGACAAAGAAATGGTAAAGCGGTCCTGCTTTTTCAGTGTATCCTGTATATATGTTACCAGCCAGTCAGCAAACAGCCTGCTTAATTCATCTGTATTTTTTGCAACAAAAGTTTGCATATTCTTTTATTTGTGATTGCCGTTTTTGCCTGATGATGGCAGGTTGGCCCAGAAATGACCGTCTCTTGCAATAAGTGCTTCTGCATCTTCAGGCCCCCAGCTATCGGGTGAGTAATTGGGAAAATCGACCGGTGCTCTTTTATGCCATGCTTCCAGTATGGGTGAGATCACTTCCCAGGCTGCTTCCACCTGGTCTGCACGCATGAACAAGGTTTGATTGCCTTCGATCACATCTTCGAGCAGTGTTTCATATGCTTCGGGTTCCTGTTCCTCATAAGCTTCGGCATAATTGAAGATCATATCAACCGGGGTCAGCACCATTTCTGTTCCGGGGCGTTTTGCCTGGAAGCGGATACGGATATCCATCTGCGGCTGAATGCTGAATGTAAGACGATTGGGCCTCCATGTATCAGCAGCTTCTGCAGGAAATGAATAGTGAGGTGCTTCCTTGAATTGAATGGTGATAAGCGTGATCTTTTCATGCAGGCGTTTGCCTGTCCGGATATAGAAAGGAACATTTTTCCAGCGCCAGTTATCAATAAAGAATTTAGCTGCTACAAATGTTTCAACGGGTGACTCAGCATTGACCCCTTTTTCCTGGCGGTAACCGGGCACTTCATTTGCTTTTTGCCAGCCTGAAGCGTATTGTCCCCGCACAGCGTTTTCATGCACATCTTCCACATTGATCCGGCGAATGGCAGAAAGCACATCCACTTTTTTATTGCGGATCTCATTTGAGTCGAAAGATGTAGGCGGCTCCATGGCGATCATGCAAAGCAATTGCAACACGTGGTTTTGCACCATATCCCTCAGCGCACCGGATTGATCATAATATCCTCCACGGTCTTCCACGCCAATCGTTTCAGAAGCTGTGATCTGGATATGATCAATATAGTGATTGTTCCAGATCGGTTCGAATAAGGCATTGGCAAAACGGAAAGCAAGGATATTCTGAACAGTTTCTTTGCCGAGATAATGATCGATACGGTATATCTGCTCTTCCTTGAATAAGCTGTCGAGCAGCTTATTCAACTCCCTGGCGCTTTCGAGGTCATGACCAAAGGGTTTTTCAAAAACGATACGCGTATGCTGCGCATCATCGCAGATCTTATGTTGGGCTAGTTTGGTTGCAATAACAGGAGCGAGTTGCGGAGCTACAGAAAGATAGAACATCACATTGGGTTGTGCTCCCCATTCTGTTCCTTTTTCTTTGATATACTCGTAAATGCCTTTGTAAGAGCCATCATCCTCCAGGTCGCGGGATTGATAAAAAACATTCTTAGAGAAATCAGGCCATTTTTCTGTTTTTTCTTTCCGGCGGGAAAACTCCTGCACACCTTCAAGCAGTTTTGCCCTGTAATCTTCATCAGAAGAAGGGGAACGGCCGATGCCAACTACGATATGTTTTTCCGGTAAAAAATTGTCGAGATAGAGGTTATATAACGCAGGGATGAGTTTGCGTTTGGTAAGGTCGCCGCTGCCACCAAAGATAAAAATGATGGTGGGGGGTAGATTCTTTCTGGTATCCATAAATAATTTTTAACTGATAGTTTATTCCCATTCTGTGTGGAAGCTTCCTTCCTTATCGATCCGCTGATAAGTGTGGGCGCCAAAGAAATCGCGTTGCGCCTGTATCAGGTTGGTGGCCAGGCGTGCGCTGGTGTAAGCATCCAGGTATGCCAGGGAGCTCATCAACGCAGCAGCGGGAATTTTTGCAGCGCTGTATTGCTGCACTGATTTCCTTAATCCTGTTTGTTTCTTCTTGACGAGTGAAGCGATCTTTTTATCGAGCAGGATATTCGGGAGTGTTGCATTCTTTTTATAAGCGGCGGTAAATATTTCGAGCATGGAAGAACGGATGATACAACCGCCTCTCCATATCTTCACTACATCTCTCAGCGGAATGTCCATTTTATGTTCAACAGATGCTTTTTGCAGCATGGCAAGCCCCTGTGCATAGCAGATCAATGTGGCTGTATAAAGCGCATCCTTTAATTGGGGCAGTATCTTTTCTTTATTGGCAGCGAAAGATTTGATCTTTGGTTTATAGATCTCTGCTGCTTCCACGCGTTCATCTTTGTAGCCGGAAATATCCCTCATGGCTACAGCCATATCGATCGTGGGCAATGATACAGGCAGGTTCATAGCTTCCTGTGAGGTCCATTTGCCGGTACCTTTTGATCCTGCTTTATCGAGAATGGCATCTACAAGATATCCTGTGCCATTATCATCTTTTTTGGTGAAAATGCTGGCAGTGATCTCCATCAGGAAAGATTGGAGTTCGCCTTCATTCCATTCTTTGAACACTGTATGGATGGCGGCATTGTCCATTTCCAATCCGCGTTTCATAAAATCATACACTTCACTGATCAGTTGCATGATGGCATATTCAATGCCGTTATGCACCATTTTCACATAATGACCGGCGGCATCTTTGCCCATATAAGCCACGCAGGGTTCATTGTTTACTTTAGCTGATACAGCTTCGAGAATTGGTTTCACTTCTTTCCATGCTTCCACATCGCCACCGGGCATAATGCTGGGGCCTGTGCGGGCGCCATGTTCTCCACCGCTTACTCCCATTCCCATGAAATGAATATTCTTTCCTTCCAGCGATTTGATTCTTCTCAATGTGTCGGAGAAATGTGAGTTGCCTCCGTCAATAATGATATCACCGGGCTCTACCAGGGGCAGCAGATCATTGATCACTGCATCCACTGCAGGGCCTGCAGGCACCAGCATCATGATCTTACGGGGTGTTTTTAACTGGGATACCATATCCTCCAGGGTGGAGACTCCTTTTACTTTCGTACCGGGCGTAGCAGAAGATTCGAGTAGGCCGCCTTTTGTACTGTCTTTATCAAAACCAATAGCTGCAAAGCCGTGATCTGCTATGTTCAGCAAAAGATTGCGCCCCATTACACCGAGGCCAACCATGCCGAAATCGAATGATTTATTTTCCATAATTCAAAATTAAAAATGCAAAATTCAAAACAGCAAGGAGCATCGTTAAGCGCAAGTTATTATAATCAGGCCAAAGCAATAACAAACAAATAGCTGCCAGGGTTTATTACCGGCCGCCATCCTTGATCCATCGTTCAAAGAATTCCCAGGTGCGCAGCATCTGGTCCATCCGCTGACGATTGTTACCGCTTCTTGTTAATTCATGCGTGCCGCCGGGATGACGTACATATTCCACCGGGCGGTTCAGCACTTTCAGGCTGCGATAAAGCATTTCACTTTGTACAAATCCTGTACGCCGGTCATTTTCTCCATGGAAAATGATAAATGGAGTATGAATGTTCTGTACATAGTTGATAGGCGATTCTCTTTGGAGTATGACCTTTACGGAATCTTCCCATGGATAGCCTCCGAAATAATTTGGCACCAGCCTCCAGGCATTACCTTCACCAAAGAATGTGGCAAGGTCGTATACGCCTCTTTGTGCACAGGCTGCTTTGAAACGGTTATCATGTGAAATGATCCAGGCTACAAGGTATCCGGCGTAAGAGCCCCCTGTTACCATCAGACGGGAAGTGTCGGCCCAGCCTTGTGCCACTGTTTTATCCAGTGCGGTGAGCACATCACTGGTAGGGCCGTTGCCCCAGTCTTTAACATTTGCCTGCAGGAAATTCACTCCATAGCCACCGCTTCCGCGGGGATTGCTGTATACCACACCATAACCTTTGCTGCAGAAATACTGGTATTCATGCCACATGCTTGCTTCTCCGGGTCCCCACATAGCAGAAGGGCCGCCATGTATCTCCAGTAACAAAGGATATTTTTTACCGGCTTCATAATTGGTCGGCTTCATCACCCAGTATTCAACGGTCAATCCCTTGTCGTTTACAAAACTTTGTTTTTCCGGGAAAGAAAGTTTTTTGTTTTTCAGCCAGCCTGTATTGAAATCGCTGATCCGTTTGATATTCTTTGCACTGGCATCTGCAGTGTATAATTCAGAAGGGTTTTCCACTTCTGTTCTGGCAAAAACCAGTTTATTGCCCCGCACATCAAAATCAATGGTGCCGCTATTGTAGTCGGTTAACTGATCTATCTTTTTTGTTTTCATATCAAGGCGGTAAACAGGAGCGCCGCCATTGCTTTGTGCAGAGAAGTAAAGGAATTTATCATCATCGCTCCATGTATAGTTTCCTTTATTGCGATCGAATGGAATATCAGTCGTTGTGCCTGTTCCTTTGAATGGCTTAATGGCCAGTACAGGTATTGTTACAAATGATACAGGGCTGTAATTATAAGCAAGCCATTGACCGGAATTGGAAATTTTAGGAGCAGAAAAGCTTTTCCCTTTTTCACTTAATAAAGTAGTCAGTTGACTGCCGTCCGTGTTCATTAAATAAATAGAACTTTCCAGCACTCTGTCAGGATGCTGCACTGAATCGAGGCTGCCGGTGAAAATGATCTGTTTACCATCGGGTGTGAAATCAGCGCCACCGATCCGGAAAAACCCTTTGGTGAGTGCTACAGGTTTGGAATCAGGGAGAATACCTGTGATAAAGAAATGGCTGAAGCTCATATCGGTATTCACATCCATTTCATCCTGGAAGTTGAGCTTGGTGGCCACTTTGGCTTTGCGGTCAATAACATTATTATCGAGCCAGGCCCTGGCTTCTTCCAAGTTGCCATCAGGATCTGCTTTGGCAGTGGAAGAGTTGAATGTCTGGCTATTGGTAAGGCCAGGTTTCTCAAAGGCCCATTTGGGAATGCCTTTGCCGGGATTAAGTACTGAATCTTTCAGCAGGTCGCGGAAAGAAATACTGCCGGAGAAAAGGATCTGTTTTCCGTCAGGGCTCCATCGGGGAGCGCTTGCGCCATATTTTGAACGGGTCAGTTGCCGGGCTTCACCACCATCGAAAGACAGAAGGAATAACTGGGGTTTTCCGTCGGTAACACGCACAAAAACAAGCTGTTTTCCATCGGGACTCCAGGCAGCCTGGGAAGCATTTTCCTTTCCTGTAAGCATTCTCGGGGCTGCGCTTCCATCCGAGGGGGCCAGCCAAAGCTGGCTGGTGTATTTATATTCTCCTTTATCTCCATCGGGTTCTATGGTAGTGAGGCCGATCAGGGCTTTGCTCCCGTCATGGCTGAGCGACACAGTGTTGACTGTTTTTATCTTCAGCATATCAGTCAGTTTCACTGGCTCAGTGCCATACTGGGCATGCAGGATGGTTGTGAAGGCGGTAAAAACGCCAACAAGAAGGATTCTTATCATAGAAGGAATTTTGGGTTGGTGAAAGTACGACTTCATCATTATTTTCCTGAAAATGGGAGAGATAAATGTCTGATAGAAAATAAGGAACAAATTGTATAAAATAAACAGAGGTACATTATATTACCATTGACCTGGTTTGAATGGTTTTCCCACAAAGAAATATTATTGCTCCGGGCTCCTTTATTCCAGCTTTATGGCATAGTAAAAAAATAAATCAAAATATTTCTTTGTGGCCTTTGTCGTCTTTGTGGGAAAACCTGATCAGATAAGTATCTTAAACTTTTAATCGTAAATTTGCCGGAATCGAATAGTATGAGTGAGACTGTAACAGGGCCTGTATTAACGGCCAAAGACTTCGCAACAGACCAGGAAGTACGCTGGTGCCCCGGCTGCGGGGATTATTCCATCCTTGCACAAGTGCAAAAAGTGATGCCTACCCTCGGCATTCCAAGGGAAAATATTGTGATCATATCGGGTATCGGCTGTAGCAGCCGCTTCCCTTATTATATGAATACCTATGGCATGCATTCCATTCATGGACGTGCAACTGCCATTGCTTCAGGGTTGAAAGCCAGCCGCCCGGAACTCAGCGTTTGGATCGTGAGTGGCGACGGAGACAGTCTCAGCATTGGCGGCAACCATACAATTCACCTGCTGCGCCGCAACTTTGATGTGAACCTATTGGTGTTCAACAACCAGATATACGGATTAACGAAAGGTCAGTACTCACCTACTTCTGAAGAGAATAAAGTGACCAAGTCAACACCATTCGGAAGCATTGATCACCCCTTCAACCCCCTGGCCCTTGCCATGGGAGCTGATGCAAGTTTTGTGGCCCGCACTATGGACCGTGATCCCAAACACCTGCAAGCCATGTTGCTGAGAGCGAATCAGCATAAGGGAGCATCTTTCCTGGAGATATACCAGAATTGTAACATCTTTAATGATGGTGCTTTTGAAATATTTACAGAGAAGGGTAGCAAGGCACAGGAAACTTTATTCCTTGAACACGGCAAGCCGTTATTGTTTGGAGCCGGCAATGATAAAGGCATCCGCCTTGATGGGTTTACACCGAAATTGGTAAACCTGGCCGATGGTTACAGTGCCGATGATTGCTGGATCCACGATGAACAGGATATCTATAAAGCCCAGATATTAACCCGCATTTTTGATGATCCCAAAAAAGATGGACATCTTCCAAGGCCATTTGGTGTGTTCTATGAAACAGACAGGCCTTGCTATGAAGATATTATGGCCTTACAGATCGAAGATGCGAAAGTGAGAAAGTCAGCAGACCTGGATGCATTGCTCCGTGGTAAAGAAGTGTGGACGATAGCTTCTTAAGAAGCCTGGCTCATTTCCTTTTCCGCTGCAGCGAATATCTTTTTCTTCTTATTCTCATACCACCATTTTGGTGCAGTCCTTTTCATGAGTGTATCAATGCTGCGCATGCCCACCAGGTTCCAGGCTCCTTTGAGCTTACCGCCAATGGAAGGTTGCATGGCGCGAAGGCTCATGGCAAAACCACTATCCAGATATTCCATATGATGCCAGTAACCGGATGGCATAAATAAGGTGTCGCCATGCTCGAGGGTGAAATCATAACCCTGCGCCAGTTTCAGTGCGGGAAAGGAATTGTAATCAGGAGTGCCATTGCCTTCATAGTAATGAGAAAAATCAGCCAGGCTTAATACTTCAAAGGGTTTGCGGTAGAGTTTGTATTGTTCATCATGCGGAAACATGAGTACTCTTTTGCGCCCTACAAATTGTGTATGTAAAATATGTGAAAGGTCGATATCGAAATGCATGTGTGTGATGCTGGTGGCACCGCCGGTAAATAACATCGGGTATTTTTTTACAAAGCCTTTCATTAAATGCTGGGGCCATGTAAAATCCTCAATCAGTTGTGGCGCATGATCGAAGATATTGAAGAGAAATATCCGCCATCCAGCCGGGCCTTTGCTGATCATATCAATATATTCACCAAAGGTTTTATAGTCATCGGCTTTATTGATAGGCGTGTAAGCATCACTTTTTACGTTATTATATAGTGGAACTTTTTTGTCTCCTACCAATTGTTTAAAATAATCCCAATTCCATTTTGTATAAGCTGGCCAGTCATGAGAGAGTTTTTTTATGACCACAGGGATAGCGGGTTCATAGAACTCTTTTTTGAAGACTTCTGGTTCAATCGTATCCAGGGTAATAACCGATTTTAGCTGCATACACGTAGTTTGTCTCCGAATTCAAGTAGCAAAATAAAAATTGTCTGCCAATTAGCAATCAACCCCTCCCAAATTTGGCAAAACACTTGTAGTTTTAGGGCTAACATCCGCTCAAACCCTATCAAAGACCGGAGGATCAGACATGTTATTGCATATTCACCCGCAAAATCCACAGCCACGACAAATTAAAACAGTTGTGGAAACGCTCCATGATGGCGGCATTATCATCTATCCCACAGACACCATCTATGGGCTGGGATGTGATATTCTGCAACATAAAGCCATTGAAAAAGTTTGCCGCATTAAAAACGTTGACCCCAAGAAAGCGCAACTGTCTTTTATTTGTTCAGACCTTAGTCACCTCAGCGAATATGCCAAGCAGCTTCCTACAGCCACTTACCGAATACTAAAGGAATACCTGCCGGGTCCTTACACATTCATTCTGCCGGCAAGCAAGATGGTGCCAAAGATCCTGCAAAGTAAAAAAGATACGATCGGGCTTCGTATTCCCGATAACCAGATCGCATTGGATATTATCAGGGAACTGGGCCGCCCCATTCTCAGTGCGTCATTGCCGGGAGATATGGTAGAAGATTATACCGATCCGGAAGTAATGCATGAAAATTTCCGGAAGGAAGTAGACATTATTGTTGATGGTGGTATTGGAGGCACTGTGCCGTCCACTATTGTTGACTGCACTGGTGAAGAGCCTGTGTTGGTGCGGAAAGGACTGGGCAAATGGGAAGAATAAAAAAGCACCGCTAGTGCGGCGCCTTAATTATTAAATAATGGTTAAGAACGTTTCCATTTGTTGTGATGGAAACGATAGTTCATATGGCGGTTATGACGTTTCATCTTATGTAATTTCCTTCTTTCGGAATAAGACAGTTTTCCATCCCGCTTGAACCGGTGTTCGGTTCTCTTATACTGCATCCTGTTTTTATGGATCCTTGTACGTTCACCAGGAGTTACCTGGCCGGTTTCAAAACGATGTTTTTCAGGACGGATATCTTTTCCTTTTTGTGCAGAGGCGGCGATTGTAAAAAGGGTAAAAATGGTTCCCAGTAATACTAATTTTTTCATGGCTGCAAAATTTATTGAATAAAAATTGTTTGGTAATAGGACGGAAAGAGGGGAACAGGGTTTAAAGAGAAGGAAGGGTATTAACCTTATTTAACCTGCATAGCATTTGCAGGAATGTTAAACAGCTTAACAATTAATCTGCTGTTTCATCACCAAACAAGTCCAACTGTTCAGCAAACAAACGGAAACTTTTCCGATGGTATTTACAAACGCCATATTGCTCTAAGGCTTTGCGATGTTCTTCAGTGCCATAACCTTTATTGGTATTCCAGCCATAGAACGGATATTCCTGGTGAAGCTTCAACATGTATTCATCCCGGTAGGTTTTAGCCAGAATGCTGGCAGCTGCAATGGAAGCATAAATGCCATCGCCTTTGATAATGCATTCGTGTGGGATATCCCTGTATTTATAAAAGCGGTTTCCATCTATGAGCAACAGGCCAGGTGTTTCGGATAACTGGTCAATGGCCAGGTGCATGGCTTTGAAAGAGGCTTTCAGAATATTGATGGAGTCTATTTCTTCATTATCAATACTGGCAACAGCATAAGAGATGGCTTTTTCTTCAATAACCAGCCGTAATTCATTACGCACTTCAGCAGTCAGTTGTTTGGAATCATTGAGCAGCTTATGCCTGAAATTACGGGGAAGGATGACTGCTGCTGCAAATACAGGTCCGGCAAAGCAACCCCGCCCGGCTTCATCACAGCCGGCTTCGGTCAAAACGTCCTGGTGAAATCGCTTAAGCATCTCCGGGCGAAAGTAAAGAGAAGTTGTAAAAGAATTTTTCCAAGTTATCAAGAATATACCTGTGACACCGGATCAATAATCCGGAGCATATAAATATTCTTACATAAAAATTATTTTTTAGGATGCTTCAGCTACTAACTTTGCGTCCGGATGAATAGCCATCAGAAATATCTCCGTTATACCTGGTTCCTGCTGGTAATGGTTTTCCTGGTTATAATAGCCGGTGGAGTGGTAAGGATGACACAAAGTGGAATGGGTTGCCCTGATTGGCCCCGCTGCTTTGGCCGCTGGGTTCCTCCTACTGATGCCAGTCAACTTCCTCCCGATTTTGAAAAATACCTCGGCAAGCAGGATATTGATCATAGTTTTAACGCGTATCATACATGGATTGAATACATCAACAGGTTGCTGGGAGCTTTACTGGGTGTATTTATCTTCATTCATTTCATCTGGAGTTTTGTCTGTTTCCGCAAAACCAATAAGGCCATTGTGTGGCTGTCTTTTCTTTTGCTGGTCACTGTAGGTTTCCAGGGTTGGTTGGGTAAAAAAGTAGTTGATCATAATCTTGCCGTCGTAAAAGTGACCACACATATGCTGGTTGCGCTGGTGATTGCCGCCATACCGATCATTATTATATATCGATTGGAGAAATGGGAAAGAAAAGCAGATACCTGGTTAAAAAATATTTCCGTTGCGGCATTGGTGATCATCCTTGCGCAGATCGTGCTGGGCACGCAGGTAAGGGAACAGATCGATGAAATTTCCAAATCCCTGAATTACCAGCAAAGAGAGGTTTGGATTGGCCAGCTGGACAATCTTTTCCTGGTACACCGCAGTTTCTCCTGGCTGGTGCTTGCAGCATGCCTTGCCATTGTATGGAAGGCAAGGCCATACATAGAATTCAAAAAAATAACCTGGCTGATCCTTGCAATGGTTGGACTCACGTTAGTGCTTGGTCTGATCATGATGTGGGGCAATATACCTTCATGGGCACAACCAACGCACCTGCTGTTGGCATGCATACTGGTCCTGGCCGTATTTACGTTAAGGTTACGCTTAAAATAAGACGGTATTATGACTATACATGGTAAATGAGTAATTTTAGCCATTACCAAGTTACCTACTCATGAAAGCATGGCTTAGAGGCTTTTATTTTTCTTTTCCCATTCAACTGCTTTTCCTTCACTTCAGGAAATACCAGGTGATACTTCTTTTCTGGTTTATCCTGTTCAGCACCATCAATGGCAATTTCATGAAAGGCTTTGGAGCGGATTCCCTTTACCTGGCTCCGGAATATTTGGGTAATGTGAATGCTGTAAGTACGGCCCTTGTAGGAATGTCGATAGGTATGTTCATCATGAGCTGGAATATCAGCACGTTCATACTTTTCAGTAAGAATTTCCGGTTCCTGGCGGCTACTACCAATCCTTTCTTAAAATATTGTATTAATAATTCTATTATCCCAATTATTTTCCTGGGCTTTTACTTTTACCGGGCATACGAGTTTACCCGTTATAAGGAACTGGTGAGCCCCACAGAGATCCTTTTTCTTGCAGGAGGTTTTCTGAGCGGGTTAATATTGATACTGGCGGTTTCATTTATTTACTTTTTCCGGGCAGACCGTTCCATTTTACGGCGACTGTTGCCACAAATGACCAATCCTGATGAATATCTCACCCATTTGAGGCCGGTAAAAGAGACTTACCATACAGAAAGCCTGATAAAGGTGGAATGGTATTTTGAGTCGCCGATACGTCTTCGCCCTACCCGCGATGTGCGTCACTACACAATAGAGTTTATTGATTCCCTTTTCAAACGTCACCACTTTGCAGCGATCCTTTGTGTGTTTGTAGCTTTCATCTTTCTTGTCGGCATCGGTTTTTTTCTTGAATCACCTTTTTTCCAGATACCAGCGGCAGCAAGTATCACAATTTTCTTTACTATCCTGATCGGTGTTGCGGGTGCTTTTTCCTATTTCCTGCAGAGCTGGAGCATTCCTTATCTTATTGCTTTGCTGTTGCTGATAAACTTTTTTTATAAAATAGACTGGATTGACCCGCGCAATAAGGGGTATGGCCTCAATTATCAGAACAAAACCGAAAGACCTGCATACACCCGTGAAGGGTTGATGCAATTATGCAGTCCTGGAAAAGTAGAAGCGGACCGCAGGAATATGATCAGCATACTGGAAAAATGGAAAGCCCGCCAGGGCAGTGAAAAGCCAATGCTGGTAGTATTGAACACGAGTGGCGGCGGCCACCGCAGCGCTACTTTTACCATGAGTGTGCTGCAACAACTGGATAGCCTTACAAAAGGGGCTATCATGAAAAATGTTTTCCTGGTAAGTGGTGCATCGGGTGGAATGATCGGCGCCACCTATTTCCGGGAGTTATACCGCCAGCGGGAGCAAGGAAAAAATATCCGCTTGCAGGACAGGAAATATGTGGATGATATTGCAAGTGACGTGCTTAATCCAGTGTTTTCTTCATTTGTGGCAAGAGACCTTTTAGCCCCTGCACAAAAGTTTAAGGTGAATGGATTTACTTATGTGAAAGACCGTGGGTATGCATTTGAAGAAAAGCTGAACATGAACACGCATGGATTCCTGAATAAGCAGATAAAAGATTATGCCGACGATGAAAAGGCTGCGAAGATACCTTTGATGTTCTTTAATTCGGTGGTAACAAGAGACAGCCGCAAAATGCTGATCAGTACACAGCCGGTCAGCTTTATGATGCAAGGCTGGCAAGACACGCTGCGCATTCCTGAAATGGACCCTGACGTGATTGACTTCGGGGCATTCTTTGCCAAACAGGACCCGTATGAATTGCGGTTGTTGACAGCTTTGAGAATGAATGCGACCTTTCCGGTAGTATTACCAAATGTGTGGCTGCCGTCAGAGCCCGTTATCGATGTAATGGATGCAGGATTACGGGATAACTATGGACAGGAAACCACTTTACGTTTTCTCGAAGCATTCGATAGCTGGATCCAGGCTAATACCAGCGGCGTGCTGATCATCCAGATCCGTGACCGTAGCCCCGGAGGATGGGATTATCCTTATTTGTCAGATGATATTACAGACCATGTTACCAAACCTTTCCTGTTGTTGCAGCACAACTGGTTTAAGATGATGGAATATTTCCAGGATGATATGTTGAGTTATTATAGTGAGGATCCGGGGAGGAGAGTGCATAAGATCCTGTTTCAATATGCTGCCTCAAGTGAAGAGAATAAAGCGGCGTTGAATTTTCATTTAGGAAAAAGGGAGAAGCTGGATATTATAGCTTCAGTGAATTCGCCGGGAAACCAGGAAAGTTTTAAGAAATTGATGAAGTTGCTGAAAAAAGAGGATTATAAGGAATGAAATAATGTTCTAATGTGATAGCAGTTGCTCCACTCCTTATACTCCTTTCCGCCAATCCATCCGAAATTTATTACTTTAGTGCTATAACGATCTGCTGCGTTGCCTTCCATTCCCACATATAACGAAGCTCATCTGATTCAGCGCCTGGCTGCAGGCGAGCAGGCTGCTTTCAGGCAGGTGTTTGAACAGTATTGGGATCAGGTGTATGCCGTTGGGCTGAAAATATCCAAGTCGCCGGAGTTGGCAAAAGACCTTGCCCAGGAGACATTTATGAAATTGTGGCATCAGCGTGCACAACTGAAAGAGGTTACAAACTTCCGCGCTTACCTAAATGTAGTTTCCCGCAACCTTGCAATAGATCATCTCCGCAAAAAAGTGTTTACGGCGGATAATGAAGATTACCTGCTTAACTATTTCCACGAAGGCACTGCAATGCTCACTGGCGATGCCGAATATAAAGAGCTGGAACAAATTCTCTCCGAAGCCGTGAACCAACTGCCGCCACAAATGCAGCAAGTGTTCCGGCTAAGCCGTTTTGAAGGGTTGAGCCATGCGGAGATCGCGGCCCGGATGAACATAACCCTCGTTACTTCAAAGTCTTATATGGTGAGAGCCCTGGCTGCCATCCGTAAACATCTGTCCCGTTACCAGTATGAGCCGCTATTGTTCTGGTTGTTCGTTTTTTCGATAGCATAATTTTTTTTCCGCGGCACGCATTCCTCCTTCTCTTTCCTCCGTCATTTGATCATATGCACCGGGAACTTCCCGGATCGAATGCATAGCATGCCATATGACAAAACGCGAAACCTTACAACTGCTTTGGGAAAAGTATATCAATGACCGAACGCTTAGTGCGACGGAACTTTCGCAGTTAAAAGAACTGATCCGGGATGACGCCAACCGCGAACAGGTGGCGGAACTACTTCAATCCCTGTACGATCAAAATCACGAAACAGCTTCTATAGATTATTCATCTCAGGCCGCCTTCCGCGAAGTTTGGGAAAAGCTTGAGGCGGAAAGCACTGAAGTTTCTCCCGTCATCCCATTATCACCGCGCAGGCAATGGTGGAAATATGCAGCTGCCGCGGTCATTGTCCTGGCCATAGGCATCGGGGTGTATCAATTCATCAATCGCTCTTCTCCGCCATCCCAACTCGCCGGGCAGCAACAATATATAGATACTGCAACCATTCAACCCGGTGATAATAAAGCAACGCTCATGTTGGCAAATGGCTCTATCCTTGCCCTTACGGATGCCAACAACGGCGTGCTGGCTGATCAGGGTGGAACAAACGTTGTAAAACTGGCCAGTGGTGAAATCGCGTATGAATCCGGCAATAGTACCACAGGCCCTGTACTATATAATACTATCGTTACGCCACGCGGCGGAAAATATACAGTCACACTTCCGGATGGGAGTAAAGTATGGATGAATGCCGGAAGCTCCCTCCGGTATCCCACATCTTTCAACGGCGATACCCGGGAAGTAAGCCTTACCGGTGAAGCATATTTCGAGATCGCTCACAATCCTTCACAACCTTTCCATGTATCAGTAAGAGAAATGAAAGTTGAAGTGCTCGGTACGCATTTCGACATCATGGCTTACGATAATGAACCTGCAATTGCCACTACGCTTGTCGAAGGTGCCGTACATATCAGTTCTCCTTCGCAGGAGATACAGTTAAAACCCGGCCAACAGGCGTTACAGAACAGCCAGGGTCAACTGAAGGTTTATAACGATGTCAATGTTCAACAGGTACTAGCCTGGAAAAACGGTTACTTCCAGTTCAGTGATGACAAACTTGACCGGTTGATGCGGCAGATCGAACGCTGGTATGATGTATCTGTAGAGTATGAAGGCGCTATACCGGAAAGAAAGTTTGGAGGAAAGATCCCGCGTGCAAGTCCATTATCAGATGTGCTGAAGGTGCTGGAGTTGAGCGATGTGAAATTCCGTGTAAAAGGAAAAACAATAACCGTCATTAATAACTAAACATAAACAACGAGTAAACAACAAAGCATTAAAAAAGCCAGAAGTGCAGCGAACACTTCCAGCTAAAGTTTAATGTTTTGATGCCACCTATCCGGGTAGACATTTTATTCACTAAACACATCAAATGTATGCAAATTAATTTTTTGTCGGGCCGCTGGCAGTTGCAGCGGCATCCGGTGCCCAAAATGATGCTTATTATGAAATTAATTGCCTTTTTCTTGTTGGTAACCTGCTTGCAGGTAAGCGCTACGGGCAATAGTCAGACGATCTCCGTGTCGGAAAAAAATGCATCCTTGTCCAAAGTGTTCGAGCTGATCGAAAAGCAAACGAACTATGTTTTCTTCTTTGATGCCGATCAGCTTGCAAAAGCAAAAAAAGTAAATGTAAAGTTTTCTAATGCTACAATTGATGATGTACTAAAAGCCTGTTTCAAAGATCAGCCGATTGAATATGCCATTGTCGGATATACGATCGTTATCAAAAGAAAGAAGGAAGAAGAGAAGATCGCTGAAGCTGAACCGCCTGCTCCCCTGACCATCACCGGTTATGTACGGAACGACCAGGGTCAACCCCTTTCAGGCGCTTCTGTTATCGTAAAAAATAAAAACACCGGAACAAGTACAGATGCTGATGGAAGATTTTCTGTAGAAGCGCAACCCAGTGATATACTCGTGATCTCTTATGTTGGCTTTGAGAAAAAAGAGATTGCTATTGGTAATCGCACGAATATCGATGTTGCTCTTATACCTGAGCAGAAAAGCGGGGAAGAGATCGTTGTTGTTGCTTACGGTAAAGTGAAAAAAGGAGATCTCACCGGATCTGTTTCCCAGGTTAAGGGCTCCGATCTTAGTTCTTTTCCAACTACCAATGTGCTGCAGGCAATGAGTGGCCGGGCGGCTGGTGTACGAGTGATGCAAAACAGCGGCTTACCCGGTGCTCCCGTCAGTGTGCGGATCCGCGGAGCAAACTCGATCCTTGGCGGAAATGAACCATTATATATTATTGATGGCTTTCCCAGCAGCCCCACTTATTTGCAGAATGCAGATATTGAATCGATCGAGATCCTGAAAGACGCTTCTTCCACAGCCATGTATGGTTCAAGAGGTGGTAATGGCGTTGTGCTGATCACGACCCGTTCGGCCAGGAAAGGACAGCCTACAACCGTAAATGTTGACATGGGATATAGCGTTCAAACGATCACCAAAAAATTGAAACTGCTGAACCCGGTCCAATATGCATCGCTGTATAATGAGCAGGCAAAAAACGATAACCTCGCACCTTATTTTACCCAGCAGCAACTTGATTCCTTTAGCACAATGAAAGGAACAGACTGGCAGGACCTTATGTTGCGTAATGCTCCCATCTTTAACGGTAGTGTAAGTGTAGCAGGCGGAAATGATAAAACTTCTTTCTTCCTTTCCGGCGGTGTGTTTTCGCAGCAGGGGATAATTCCTAATTCTGACTATAACCGTTATTCATTGCGTGTAAATGTTAGCCATGATATCAGCAAAGTATTCAGTGTCGGGTTCACCAGTGTCTACACCCGCAGCGACAGGTCTCACCAGAATTCTACAGCCGGTAACCGGGGCAGTGATATGTTTGGCGGCATGTTGTTCGCTCCTCCAACAGTTGGTCCCTATGATGCGAACGGTCGGTATATACGGATGAATACCGTGTATCCGTTCATTTCAAACGCGATCATAAACCCGATCGCCATACAGAATGAAGTATCAAACAATACCAAAGCGGATGATATTGTTGCCAATCTAAACCTTCGCGTTAAAATATCGCGAGAGCTTGAATTCAGGGTTTCCGGCAATATGTTTACCAGTAACAGCCGTAATGACAACTTCCGGAACCGTGAGCCTTATGCATTGAATTCGACAGGCAATGCGAATGTAAACACCAATCAATCAACCAGCCTGGTGAATGAAAATATCCTAAACTACAAAAAGACGATAGCAGTAAAACACACACTTGATCTTGTTGCAGGTATAGCCAATCAGTTGGATAAGACTACTTACATGGGATCCGGCAACGCACAGGACTTCCTTAGTAATTCCGTATATACAGGAAATCTTCAGTCGGCAGGAGTGCCGGGATTGCCAAGCTCGACTTATTCGAAAACCGCTCTGTCATCCTTTGTCGGCAGGGTTAATTATGGATTTGATAGCCGTTACCTGCTTACACTTAGTTTCCGTCGTGATGGTTATTCTGCCTATTCAAAGGAATTCCGCTGGGAAAACTTTCCTTCCGCCGCCATTGCATGGAGGATCTCCAATGAATCTTTCCTGCAGAATTCAAAAATTGTATCCGATCTGAAAGTTCGTGCTTCTTATGGACGGACAGGTAATACATCCATCGGTGCATATCAATCATTAAATATCCTTCAGCCATATAATACGATTTTTGGCGATGCACTTTCTATTGGTTATGCCCCACGCCCTGAATATCCAGGTAAACTTGAGTGGGAAAAAACTGATCAGATGGATGTTGGTATTGACGCAGGCTTATTCGATAATAAGGTTCGCATTTCTGCGGATTATTACTACAAAAGAACAAAGGCGCTGCTTAATAAGGTCCAATTACCGACTTCTTTCGGCTATGAGACCGCTTTACAGAATGTTGGAGAGATCAGTAACCGTGGAGTGGAGATCGGTATCGATGCGACCGTAATCCAAAACAGCGATTGGAAATGGACACTTGGCGGTAATATCGCATTTAACCGCAACAAAGTGGAGAAACTGTATAAAGGCCAGGATATTGTGGGCACAAATATCTACACAGGTAATATTAATGACTATATCAATTTGCTTCGTGAAGGTGAACCTGTATTTGTTTTTTATGGATATAAAGAGATTGGCTATACCGATAACGGTTTGATCAAATACGAAGACAAAAACAACGATGGCTCTATCAACGCACTTGACAGGAGCATTATCGGTGACCCGAATCCTGATTTCATTTATGGATTGAACTCTGTGACGAAATTCAAAAATTTTGAACTGACCCTGTTCTTCCAGGGCTCACAGGGAAATGATATCTTTAACCTGAATAAAGCAAGCACATTGGATATGGGCTGGGGGTTGAACCAGCCGGAAGAAGTGTATACTGACCATTGGACACCTGGTAAAACAGATGCGAAATATCCCAAGCCATCCAATAAGATCAATGGTAATTTCTCCACAAGATTTGTAGAAGATGGTTCTTACCTGAAGCTGCGCAATATCATGCTGGCATATTCACTTCCTGTAGCCAACTGGAAGATCAGTTACCTCAAATCAGCACAGATTTATGTGAGCGGACAAAACCTGATCAGAATCACTAACTATTCAGGATATGATCCGGAAGTTAACGCTTATGGTTCAGCTAATGAGCTCAGGCAAGGTATTGACTATACTGTTTACCCAAACAATAAGTCTGTAACATTCGGGATCCGTTGCGGTTTTTAATCAAGAATTTTAAATAATCTGATATGAAAAATATTTTTGGATTGGCGGTTGTTTGTGTGATGATGACACTGACATCCTGCTCCAAGTTTTTAGATGAGCGCCCACAGCAAATAGCAGTGGAGAATTTTTACAATACGCCGGTTGAAATGGAAGCCGGTTTGAATGCGATCTATGAAACAGTCCGCTATCTCTCAACATTTGGTGGTTTTTATACACTGCAGCATGAGATCAATACGGAGTATATGTATGGTCGCGGAAGTTTTTCTCCAATGAATCAATACCAGGGTTTGGATAATACCAATGTAGGCCGGATCACAGATACCTGGAATAATTTTTACAAAGGCATCCGCAATGCAAATATCATTATCCAGAAAGCACCATTGGCTAACCAGATTACGGAGGCAGAGAGGACCAGGTATATTGCGGAAGCGCGTTTCCTGAGAGGACTGTATTATTTTCATTTGGTAAGGAACTGGTCTGGTGTGCCGCTGCATACAGAGAATAATCTTGATTCGATCAATGTTCCTAAGAGCAGTGCAGAAGTGATTTATAACCTGATCCAGGAAGACCTTGTTTTTGCAGAGAATAATTTGCCGGATAATCCAAGACTGGTGGGCACACCTTCAAAATGGGTGGCGAAAACGGCATTGGCAGAAGTATACCTTACGTTGAAGAAATATGAGCTGGCAAGAAAAGCCGCATGGGAAGTGATCGAGTCAAAAAAATATTCACTGGTGCCTGTATCGGTTGCTGATGATTTTGAAAAGATCTTCGGGCGCGATGCAAATAATACAACTGAAGAGATCTTCTATTTCAAATATTCTTCAAAGGTGTCCGGTCAGGGATATCAATACCTCGCCTATCTGCATGCAACAAGTACCACTAATTTCCCTCCTGGCGGTTTTGCGACGATCTATAGTGATTCACTGAATTTGTTTATGAAGAACTGGGACCGGGCCGATCTGCGTTACCGGTTCACCTGGTATCCGGCAAACATCGGCATTTCACCAACAACTGTTTTATGTAAAAAATTCAGCGATCGCCAGGCAACGATACAACAGGGAAACAATGATTATCCCTTATACCGGTATGCAGATCTGCTGTTATTCTATGCAGAAGCAGATGCCAGCCTGAATGGAGCGCCAACAGCCGATGCAATGGAGAAGCTGAACATGGTCCACCGCAGGGCTTATGGCAAACCGGCGACTACACCAGATGCGGCAATCGATCTGAAGATTTCCGATTATGTAACGCTGGATGCGTTTGTAAAACGTGTGGTGCTGGAACGTGGGTATGAAACAGTAGGCGAAGGAAAACACTGGTTTGATCTGAAAAGATTGGGAATATGGAAAGAAACGATCAAAGAAATTGAAGGGTTGGACCTGGCAGTAAAGCATATGTTGTGGCCGATCCCTCCACGGGAATTTAATGGCAATACAGCGCTGAATCCAACGACGGACCAGAATCCGGGGTACTGATTTTCCTTCCCGTCTTACTGGTAGAAAATAAACCGGTAAGACGGGAAGATTTTGCAGCTACTTCTTTAACAAGGAGTACGTCCTGCTTTATCCTTCTAATCTGATATTGAAAAAATCTACGATCATGAAGTATTTAGGTTTAGTGCTGTTTGCACTTTGCAATTTGTTTTTTGTGCCACTGCAAAAGGTTAAGGTCGATACAACAAAAGCGGATATATGTATTTACGGAGGAAACGCTTCGGGTGTTATTGCAGCATATACCGCAGCCAGGATGAATAAGAAAGTAATCCTGATTGAGCCGGGATTTCATTTGGGCGGATTGACAACTGGCGGATTAGGTTATACTGATATTGGTAACAAATATGCGATCACGGGTTTATCGCTGGATGTTTACCGGAGAATCGGGAAACATTACGGAAAGTTTGAGCAATGGATATTTGAACCTGGCGTAGCTGAAAATGTGATGAAACAATATATACAGGAGGCCGGTGTGCAGGTCATATATGGTTACCGGGTGGAGAAAGTAGAAAAGAATGGCAATAAGCTCAGCAGCATCACTGTTCAGAAAGAAGATGGTTCTGCGCAAAAAGTGAGCGCCAGCATGTTCATCGATTGCTCATACGAAGGAGACGTAATGGCACGCGCTGGTGTGTCTTATATGGTAGGCCGTGAAGCGAATAGCTTGTATAAAGAAACATATAACGGCGTTCAGGTGCTTGAGGGGCATCAATTTCCTGATGGCATTGACCCCTATAAAACCCCTGGTGATCCGAATAGCGGTCTTATTTGGGGAGTCAGCGATGGAAAACTAGCAGAAACAGGCGCAGGTGATAAAAAAGTGCAGGCGTATAATTTCAGGATCTGTCTCACCAATAAGCCGGAGAACCGTGTGCCGATCACCCGCCCGGATAATTATGATTCCACCCGTTATGAATTGCTTCTGCGCTATCTGCAGAAAAAGATCCCTGGTGATCTCTGGGGCTTCCTGAAGTTTGACCTGATGCCGAATAACAAAACGGATATCAATAATAACGGCCCCATATCAACAGATATGATCGGGTATAACTATAATTATCCTGACGCCAATTACGAAACAAGAAAAAAGATCCAGAAGGAGCACGAAGATTACACAAAGGGATTGCTGTTCTTTATCGGTCATGACCAACGGATGCCGGAGCATTTAAGAAATCAGATGTTGCAATGGGGTTATCCAAGAGATGAATACACGGATAATGATAACTGGACGCCGCAGATGTACGTACGCGAAGCTCGCCGCATGGTTGGAGCTTATGTAATGACACAGCATAATTGTGAAGGGCGTGAAGTAGTGGACGACGGAATTGGCCTTGCTGCCTATACCATGGATTCACACAACTGCCAACGCATTGTGATTAATGAAATGGTAAAGAATGAAGGAAATGTGGAGATCGGCGGTTTTGGCCCTTATCCTATTTCTTACCGTTCATTGATCCCAAAGAAAGGCGAATGTGACAACCTGTTAGTTCCGGTATGTTTATCTGCCAGTCATATTGCGTATGGTTCCATAAGGATGGAGCCAGTGTTTATGGTGCTGGGCCAGTCAGCAGCCATAGCAGCATCACTTGCAATGAATAATGGGAATGATGTACATAAGGTAGATGTGAAGAAAGTACAGGAGATATTGAAGAAAGACCCGCTGATGAATGGAAAAACACCTGAAGTGCTGGTAGATAATGACGATAAACAGCATGTGAACATTAAAGGCGATTGGCAGGTGCTGAAGAAAGGAGCCTATGGACATTCAATGTTTATTGACAGCAGTAAAGGCAAGAGTCCGAAATCGATTCAATTCATTCCT
>JBQCHL010000016.1:0-114978 GCA_051954695.1 Chitinophagaceae bacterium | reverse complement strand
TCCCGTCTTCCCGCCTTACCGGTACAAACTTACCGGTAAGGCGGGAAGACGGGAAGGATGTACTATTGTTGTCCGTTTCCTCCTTCTTCTGTTCCCTTTTTGTTCTCCACCACTTCAACAACGGCATTCTTGTTTACAAATTCGTTCATGTATATCCGGAACAAAACAATAATGTAACTGATCAGTAAAGGCCCGAATATCAAACCGATAAACCCGAATAGCCCAAGCCCTACGATCACTCCCAGGATAGTGATCACCGGATGAACATTTCCCATTCTTTTCAATAAAGTGATCCTTGCTATATAATCTACATTTCCGGTTACAACAGCACTGTATAATGTAAGCCACGTAGCATTCCAGGTATCACCTACGGCAAACATATATATCACCAACGGCACCCACACTATCATTGTTCCTACTACCGGGAAGAACGCAAAAGCCCCGGTAAGAAATCCCCACAATCCCCATTCGTTTACTCCAAAAATAAAATAACCAAGCGTGGCCACCAGCCCCTGGATAATGGAGATCAAAGGAATGCCCAATGCGTTTGCCCTTACCATTTTTTTTGTTTCAGCAGCCAGCATATTAATGTTCTCCTGCTTCAACGGGATAACTTGGTTAAGCAGTCTTTCAATCTCTCTCCCGTTGACCAACATATTGTATAAAATAAAAAGCATGATGGCCAGGTTGCTGATCAGGTTGGCTGTGCTGTTCAATACACCGGGAATAAAAGTGGTCAGTTTACTTAATGAATTGGTCAGCGTTGCTTCTGAAACCAAGGTGAAACCAATTTTTGCCTGTATTGTTTCAAGCGAACTTTTGGCAGCATTGACCATCGAGTTAGGATCGGCAAGGAATGCATTGATCTTGGGACTGATCAATGTAATGGCCAGGTAAATGGGCAGGCCAAGCAGGAATAAATAGTATATGATGAATAAACCGGCAGCCCACCCTTTTTTCCATTTACGGTTATAGATCAACTGGAAATAATTGGCCCGGCTAAGGATATATAAGGTAAGTGCGCCCAGCAACCCGGGAAGAAAAACCTGCAATTCGATAATAACAAGATAGGCCAGTAAAATAATGATGGATAAAAGAAGTACCTGTCTGATCCGGTCGTTGAATGTAGGCATAATGATACTATAGTAATACTAAGATATTGATTTTTTCAATCCGGCTTTCCCGAACACTGGAACAGAAATTGTTTTACAGGGATATGCGGGCCATAACAAAAAAAATAAGTAAGGCAACTTCTACACCAAAAGGAAAGATCATCTTTTTTGGTATTGTTATTGGCCTGTTGGCGATAAGCACCGGAGCGGTAGTATACTGGAGTGTTTACCGCAAACAAATTGTCCGTACCAAACTGGAAGATGCTATCCGCAAAAAAAGTAAAGGGCTCTACAAGGTGCATTATGATAAGCTGGCCATGGATGAAATGGCCGGTGATCTCGTTGTTACCAATTTTTCCATACAATATGATCCGGTAAAATATAAAGCCATGCAGGAAGCAGGCAGCACTCCCCCTGCCCTTTTAAAGATCCATATCCCTTCCCTTATTGTATCAGGGGTAAAAACACCCCGGGCTTTATTGAATAAAGAAATAGTGGGGAAAAATTTGCAGATCATCAATCCTGTCATTGATATCATTTATACTTATGCCGGCAGGGATTCTGCCCGCAATGTACCTACCAAAGAAGTGTATGAAGAAATACTCGGCGATCTCAACCTGATAAAAATCGATACATTGCTGATAAGTAACGCAAGCATTACCACCCGTGATATCAAAACCGGGGAAGCAAGGGCGGAGCTGAAAAACACATCGGTTGAATTGCAGGATGTGATGGTCGACAGCACTGCCTGGGCAGACACTACCCGGTTGTTCTTTTCAAAACAGGCAGATATCCGGGCTTCAGGCATTTCCTGGAAATCAAGGGAAAAACCCTATTTGTTGGGATTTGATAGCGTACACCTCAATTCAACAAGTAAAAAGGTCAGTATCGGTCGCTTTCATATTGATCCATTATTGCCGGAAGATGCATTTATCAGAAGCCTTCCAAGGCAGGAAGACCGGTTTGACTTTTCTATAAAAGGGATAACCATCAGTAATATGGATTTTCCTGCCTTGTTCAATGAAGAGATTTTTGCTGATAGTATTGAAGTAGAAACAGCTTCTTTTAAAATATATCGCGATCTGGGCTATAAGAGAGGCATAAGAGGACCTGTAAAAACATTTCCGCATCAATCGCTCCTAAAAATACCTGTGCCATTCCGTTTTAAAAAGCTTGTTCTGGCCAATACATTCATTGAGTATAAAGAAAGGGCTGTTATTTCAAGGCAGGCGGGGAAAGTGCAGTTTTATCATACCCATGCAGTGATCACTAATCTGACCAACTGGCAGGATGCAGCCCCCGTCAATAATATGCTGACGGTTGATATCCGTACGCGTTTCCTCAATAAAGCACCGTTGCGGGTGACATGGAAATTCTACCTGTTCAACCCCGAAGGGCGCTTTGATATTACCGGCAATCTTGGTGCAATGGATGCTACCCAGGTGAATGCCCTGTCTGTTCCAATGGCGCCTGCACGGATTGAGAATGGAAGGATCAATGATCTTTCTTTCAACCTAGCTGGTAATAGCTCCAATATGACAGGTGATGTAAAACTGCTGTACAAGGACCTGAAAATATCCCTTCTTCAGAAGGATGAGGAGACCCGTAAACTGGAAAAGAAAAAGCTGGCCAGCTTTGCTGCTAATATCGCTATAAAGAACTCCAATCCTTCTGGGAAGAAAGATGAAGTACGGATAGCACATGTCAATTTTAAACGTGATAGACATCGTTCCATTTTCCATCTTTCCTGGAAGTCGTTATATACAGGGATCAAAGAATCGGTCGGGATAAAAAACAAGTGAATACTCCAATCCGATCATTTCCGGAATACTCCATTTAAGGCATAACACCTATTGGCAGTAATCTGAAGAAGTCTTAACTTTAGTAATAACCAGATACTGAACGGTAAAGCCTTTCCCTGGAGCTAAAGCAAACTGCCCCCTCCACCCTTTTTGTTTGCCTCGCAGGAAATATGGCCAGACAGGAGAATCCTTTGTCCCACGAATAACCATCCTCCCTTAAAAAGTTTCTCTTTCCATTAATCTTAAACCGGATCTGTATGTTAAAATCAATTCAACCCAAAGAGTCCCGAAGTCAGGTGCACTCAAAAATGCTGTCTGTAGAAAAAATGCTGGATGTGTATCTTGAAAAAGATCTCCCTTCCATCCGAAGCATTGCTAAAGACCTGGCATTAAGTGAATCAACCCTTAAAAGAAATTTTAAGCGTGTATTCGGCACCAGCATTTATCACTTTTATCTTCAGAAAAAAATGCACCAGGCGCGTCAGTTACTGACTGAGCAAAACACTTCTGTAAAGGAGATCGCATTCCGCCTGGGCTATGAAAAGCCAAGCAATTTCATCCGGGTGTTCAAGAAACACTATAGCTCTTCTCCGGGATCGCTAAGGAAGAAATTGCTTACGGAATAAATCCACCCGGTTTTTTCTCTGAGAATTACGTTAGCTTAACCCTTTCCGAACGGAAAGGGTTTTATATTAAAAAGCTGTATCTTTTTCCGGAATTCATTACAAGAAGAAATCTGCCTTACCATGAACGATTCAATTGACACCTGGGAGATCAGTAACCGCATCAATCTTTACCTGATCGATGCCATTCCGGAAGAACATTTTAAAGATATTTCTGCATCAAAAGGCCGCACTGTAGGTGAGCAACTCGCCCATATCCATAATGTACGCCTGATGTGGCTGCAGGCTTCCATGCCACAATTGATGGCAACGGTAAGCAAGATCGAAAAGGATACTATTACGAAAAAGCTGCTTACAGACCAATATAAAAAAAGTGCAAAAGCCGTTTCACAACTGCTTGAAAAGGGGTTGGCCGAAGGAAAGATCAAAGGATTTAAACCGCATGCACAGGCTTTCCTGGGATATCTTATCGCGCATGAAGCGCATCACCGGGGGCAGATCATTCTTTCACTGAAGCAATCAGGGCATCACCTGGATAAAAAAGTATTGTTCGGAATCTGGGAGTGGGGAACCAAATAGCTCATCTTTATCCCTTCACTTAATTCTTAATCACCTGTAGCAGGACCTTCCACCCCGTTGCTGTATTTACCCAGATCCTTAAATAATTCTCTTTTTTCCCTTCATACTGAATAGTGCCGTATACATAAGCCATGTCTCTGGCGGCAGACATGCCGCCTGCAACAGGCGTAAAGTCCATCTTTGCAGGAAGCGCTGTCAGTGCAGATAAAACAGCAGTTGCTGTTTGCAGGGGTTGTTTTCTGTCAATATTCAGCCAGGAGTTCCCCATAAGCAGGTCTTTGTAAGCTGCAGGTCCGTTTTCCCTAAACTCTCTGATAAATTTTTGCTCAATAGTCAGTATGTCTGCTGGTTCTTTAGAAGGTATCAAGGTGTTGAACTCTTGAGGAGATTGTTGATTAAACAGGGATGGCTTATAATAAACGCCCATGTCGACCAGGAATTTCCACTCATCGTTTTTATTTTTTATCCATATAGTGGTATACTGACCACTGCCTGTTACACTGTCCTGCATAGAAGCCCGGTATTCCCAGGGGCCGGTCGTAAAACCAAGATCACCTGAGGCTGATATAGCAAAGAAAGAAGGATGCCATAAAAGCTTGCCGCTTGTTTCCTCTTGTTTATTCCAGTGTTGAATGCCATTGTAGATATTTCCTCTGTCAAATACCACTGCTGTGCTGTCCATATATTGCAGGAAAGCTGCTTTAGTGGATTTGGTTTTGGCTGTATTGGCAAACGCAAGTTCAGCAGATGCCACTTCCTGCCCGGATTGGGCAAAAGAGAAATTGACAAGAAGAACAGCAGGTAATATGATCAGCTTTTTTGCTTTCATAAATAATAAAGTTCGTTATTAATGGAAAACAAAAATTAGTAAATAAATACCAGCCCTTACAGGAAGATGCCTGAAATGAGGAAATGGGTAACTGAAGTGCAAAAACCATCTCCAATAAAGGAAATGCCCTCTTTCTCACTTAAGCATTCTTTTTATTCATTTCAGCAGGAGAATATGTTGAATGAGATGGAAAGGGCTTGCCTGCATATTTAATGCAATTAGTTTTGCTTTGTATATGTGCCGGAAGCCAGCTTATTTCTTTATAATGGAAGAATGATTTGTTACTTACCAGTAACAGTTTTCTCATGTGATCCCGCGGGTAGTTTCCACTACCCGCTTCTGTTTTAATTACTATCATAAAAAAGCCCCGGCAAAAGCCAGGGCTGTAATTTTCCTTCATACCAACTGAGGAATCGGTTATCAATCGGCGGATGGATTAGCGTTTTCAAAGGAATGGATTTTGATTTTCTTGCTCACGATGCTGTTAAAAGAGTACGGATTGCCATTAACCAACGATTAGCATCAATTTTATAATACAAAGAAACATCGGAAACATCCAGTAAAAAATAGAACAGATTATGATTGATGTGTAGTTGAAATTCTATAGATGCGTTCATCTCTTTGCTGCAAATAATAAGCCCTGGCTTGCACCAGGGCTTGTAATTTCCTTCATACCTGAAGAATGCTTTTCGAAAGGATTGGATAAACTCTTCAAAAGAGATTGGACATTTGGTTTCAAAGGTATGGACATTAATTTAAAAAGAACTAATTAGAGCCTTGTATTTAACAGGTATGCATTGGACGGTTAACCTGTTTGTTGATACAAAGAAACAATAATGGAATGTTGTAGAAAATAGAACAGATTATGATTGCGGTGTAGTCGAAAATCTATAGAAGGATATTTATATGCGTTGTTGATGCTTCTGGTTGTATATAATGATATTAAAAGACATTATGTATGCAATATATCTTCATAAGAATATTTACTTCGTAAAATACCGATCATTAATTTTTACGGATAGATCTTCTCTAATAGTTTATACTTAGTGATGTTGGTTGTAATCTCTTAAGATCAAAAGAGTGAAAGTTGTACTTGGGTTATTCTTTTATCCGGTATTATGTGCGGTGTTTTGCTGATATGATAGACATCTGTTTCTTTATACCTGGATGCAACAACTATATGAGTGCTGCCTGCCTGTGCCGTAAATAAACGGTTGACAAGTTCTGCGTCGTTATTGTTGTTTGACAGGTGGGAAAGAATAAGGTATTTCAGTTGCTGCCCACGAAACCTGGAAAACAACTCAAGCGCTTCCGTATTGGATAAATGTCCCTTGCCTCCACTGATCCTTCTTTTAAGATGATAAGGATATCTTCCCTTTTCCAGCATATCATGACAGTAATTGCTCTCAAGAAATACCGCATCACAGACCCTGAAATATTTTTTTACCTCATCACAGCATCTGCCGATATCAGTGAATACACCGATCCTCATTTCATCCTGGCTGATAACAAAACTGTGCGGATCAACGGCATCATGATATTTACGGAATGGGATAACTGATAGTTGACCAATATTCACCGGTTTGTCAGGTTCAAATGAATTGACCAGCGATGGTTCCAGTGGCAACTTACTGTCGTGCAAAGTAGAAGCAGTGATATAGACCGGTAATTTATATTTCTTTGAAAGCCCGGGTACGCCGGTGATATGATCGCCATGTTCATGAGAAACAAAAATGGCTTTTACTTTATCCATCTCCAACCCCAGCCTCTTCATTCTTTTTTCTGTTTCCCTGCAGGAAATGCCGGCGTCAATCAACACTGCTTCCTGGTCATTGCCGATATAATAGCAATTGCCGTTGGAGCCGGAGTTGAGGGATGAGATGAAGAGGGACATGGGCACAAAAATACGGTACGAATGGACGCGAATGGCGTATTATTAGTGCTAATGTATGGCGGTAGCCGCGAATGGCGCGAATGGGGATAGAATGATTAATGTAGAAGTAGTACCAGGCATTCGTAGGGTGATAGCCGGGTTTTTATTTGTTGTTGGGTTTGAGTAGGTGTTGAGGTGCCGAATAGCTTTTTGGTTTGCTTAAAGGGTGTTGTCATGTTTATTTCAGCGGATTGATCGGTTGGAGAAAGATTGATCAGCAGGAGGATTTTTTGATTGGGGGTATAACGGAGAAAAGAATAAACCTGATCATTGTTATTGGGAATGGGTTGATAGCGGCCTGTGTTGAGAGCTGGGTATGTTTTTCTTAAATGAAGCAGTTCTTTGTAATAATTAAGAAGGGAATTGGGGTCTTTTTGTTGTTCTTCTACGGAGATGCCATCATTGGGTTTTACCTGTGAACTGTCCCACCAGGGGCCGGTGTTCTTGTACCAAAAAGCCATGCCTTTGCCTGTATCTGCGCGGTACCATTCAAAAGCTTCACGGATAGGAATATCATTTCCATCGGTCATGCCTTTCAATTGGGCTCCGGTCATGCCTAATTCCTGTCCATAATAAATGGAGGGAATGCCGCCGATAAGGATATTCATGGCTGCACCGGCTCTTAATTTGCCAGGGTCCTGGTTTACTGTAGTGGCGAAACGTTTGGTGTCGTGGTTTTCTATGAAAACGACTTGCTGCTTGCCTGGGCCGAATGTGCTGTCTGCCGCAAACATGATCTTCTTTTTATCAAACGACTCGATAGCATGTTTCAGGCGGAAGGCAAAAACACGATCTACCTTTCCTTCAGAAATATAATCGTAACCAAAGGAACCCCAGTTGGCTTGTTCTGCTACGATCTGCAAGGCAGGGTTTTTCCTGCGCAGTTCAGTGAGCAGTGGAGCCCAGAAATCAGAGAACAAATGAGTGAGTTTTCCTGAATAATCGAGATCATCCATCATGTGGTCGAGGCGGAAGCCATCTACCCCATCGTCAAAGCGGCCATCCCCGTTGGGATCTACCCAGTGGCGCAGGACGTCTAACGTGTATTGTTTAACAGCGGGATTCTTCATATTCACCACTGCGATCTGTTGTTTGGAATTATTGTAAGTGGTGAACTCGGATACACCGTAAAACCAGTAAGGCTGCTGGTTCTGTGCATCTTCATAATAGATGTATTTGCTGAAAGGCGAAGCGGGGTTTTTATACGAATCGGTAAACCAGTGGTGTTTGCCGGTCACGTACTGCATTTCAACATCCTGGTAGATCTTCATTTTCCGGCGGTGTACTTCTTTTACCAGGAGAAGGTAGTCCTGCATGCTACCATAAGCCGGGTCAATTTTCTCAAAGTCTGTAGCAAAATAGTTGTGATAGAAATCTGATACATATAAAGGAGTCAGCAAAATGGAAGTCACCCCCAGGTTTTGCAGGTAATCCAGTTTTTGACGCATACCGGTAAGATCGCCCTGCCCGTCTCCATTGCTGTCGAAAAAACTGCGCTGGAACACATGATAGATCACTTCTGGCTGAGCATAGCTGGTAGAAAAACTGGAAGCAAACAAAAGTATAAGGAGTAACTTTTTCATAGCTATTTTTCTTGGTCTTTAAAGGTAACCTGACGGAGGATCGTTTTGCCGACAGGCTCCAGGCTTATAGTCTCAGGTTGGCCGGTTTTGCTGTTGATCAGTGTAACAGTGAATTGGCCTGGTTGAGTAGTGGATTGAACCGGTTGACCAGGTTGATAACGGTAGATCACCAGGTTTTCAGGTTGATAAGCAAGATCGGCATATCCTGGTAAAGGGAATGTTTTTGTTTGCTTGCTGATGCCTGACACCGGATGTGCCAGCACCAGCGGGCCATAAGTAAAAAAGTATTCACCGTTGAGATCTTTTTCTGTTTCAAGTTCACTTTTGAACTCAACTGTTACCACCTGTTGCCCCTTCCATTTTTTCCGGATGGTGATAAAGTCATCAGTCTGCAAGGCTGGCTGATCAACCGTTACAGCTTTTGCCCAGGAGGGTTTTCTGATCTTTAAAGTAAAACTGGCATCCGCTCCGTTTACAATGAACCGGATAGTCTGATTATTAGGAAAATCTGTTTCTTCCCGGATGGAAACGGGCTTGCCGTTTATTGTAGTCTTTAGTTCGTTGGGACCAAACAGGGATGCTACCAATGCATCTTTTTCTTTCAGCCACATGTTCTGTATATAATAAGGAGTGATCCTGCCGGCATTGGGAACACAACAAACGGCTGCATCCTGGTGAACCGGGGAATATTTGTAGCGGGTTTGTGTTTTCACTGAAGTATCGCCGTTCAAACCTCCTGTCATGAAGTAGGAATTATCTGTTTTCAGATAGGCAATACAACTTTTTTCAGGGTGGCGGGCTCCCTGTGCTGCGTTGAGAAAAAGGCGTTCTGCTTTATCAGCAAAGGAGTTTTGTCCTGATTTTAGATAGAGTTCGGTATAACTATGCATTAATTCATGGAGGGAACAATACTCATAGCCCCTGTTGGTGGCATCGGCTTTGCCACCTCCTATCCATTCATCTCCTACAGGTCCGCCGGTAGCCGTGGTTGTCTGGCTGATCTTGTACAGGAAATTATCCATGGCTTTTGCCAGTTCAGGGCTCCCGGAGGCATAACAGGCTGCAGCCAATGAGCGGAGATGTTCATAGGTATGCACACCATGCCCTTTTAGCGGGAGGTCTTTTTGCAGGAGTTTACTGTACTGGGCATCTTCATTAAGGGTCTGATTGGAGAAATCTTTATAACAGAACAGAGCATACTCTAAGAGCGACTTATTTCCATTGATCCGGTACAGCGACTCCAGCACATCGGTAAATGCCAAACCATGAGAAAGGCCTCCGACATTCGGCTTTATGGAATAAAAAGGATGCGACCGGTTGATGGGATAGTTATCCATTACATTTTTAACCGCTCTTTCCACTGCTTTAAGCACTGCCACGTCGTGTGAATACTCATACCAGGCAAGCAATCCCCTGAGCAGGGTCGCTTTAGACCAGAGCTCCCCGTTTTCGTTGTCAAACTTATACCGGAGTTCTTTATCATAAATGCCAAGGTAACCATCAGCGTCCTGGGTAGCGAGTATCCGGTCTATATGCGCCTTTACCCGCTTAAGATGATGGGGATCCTGGGTAAGAATGGCGCTTCGAATATATCCGTCCCACCAATTGCCCTGGGTTTCGCTGTTCCACCAGAGGAATTGTACCTGCCAGTCCCCTCCTTCACCAAGAGCTCCCAGTTCCTTTGTTTTTACCTTTTTGGTCAGCCTGTCTTTGCCATAGATATCGTCTTTCAGGATCAGGTCTGGTACAAGACTGTCGAGGTGGCCCAGAAATCCGTTCAGATCTTGCTGCAATTGTGCTTTCAGCCAGCCTTCAGGCCGGATACTTCCAAAAGGAAGCAAATGCATTTTCTCAGGAATGCGTTGATGACTCCGGAATGGATCAGCGGTTTGAGCGTACATAGATGAGACAATTAAAGAGGAGAAAATCCAGGCTGTGATGGATTTAAGATGAATATTTTTACCTGACATGATTATTTAAATAAACATTCTATTTAATTGATTAATAAAATAAAATGTAGACAATATTTTTAGTTTACTAAAATTTTACTTTAGATAAAAATGAATTTAACTTAAGACGGGATTGATCGGTGAATTGATCACTTCACCCGGAACAGCACCCGGACACCAGGTTTCCCAGTCATGTATCTGGTTGGAGTTTTCTGGTTTTTTCAACCGCATGTCTTTGTCCATATATATAACGGTCATCACTTTCCTCATACTATTGGTAGTATTAGCTCCAGCTCTATGGAAGACCCAGCCCGAATGATAGCTCACTTCTCCGATGTCAAAAGCTTCGATTACATGTTTGAAATCGGTGACGCGAAGCTTTTGTTGTATGATGGTCTCGCTTTCATCACCAATAGCGAGTTCACGACCTTCGACTATTTGATGACTGCCTGCGCTGAACTCCAATGGGCCCATTTCGAGCGGGGTTTCCTGTAAAGGAATCCAGGCCGTAACGGTTTTATCTGTTTCCAGGGGCCAGTAATATTGGTCGGCGTGCCAGGGGGTAATGCCTCCTCCGCTTTCTTTAAAAAGAGCCTGGTCATGATACAGCCTGACGCCTTTCACCTGCATGAGTGCTGCAGCTATATTAGCCAGTTTTTTACTGAATACCAGGGTTTTTACCAATTCATCCTCTCTCCAGAGATTGAATAATTGCAAAAAAGCCTTTCCATAAGTATCTCGCTCTTTCAGGCTTGTGGTAGTAGTATTCATCTTTGCCACCCGGTCAGAAATGACTTCGTTAAAAAAGCGGATGGTCTCAGGCTCCAGCACTTGTTTGAGTTTGATAAACCGATTGGTTTGGTAGAAGCGGACCTGCTCGGGAGTAAATATATAGGGAGAGCTAAGATCCCTGAGAATTGAATCGTTCAAAACTGGCATAGCAAATAATTTTAAACAAACCTACCCAGCAATTATCTCCTAAAAGCGTACTGAACTGTAAATAACCGATACTATATTGACAATTTTTAAATATTTTATCGAAATTTGAGTTTGTAAAAGTATGTATGAAGCCTTTCTATGAAGATATTGGCAGTAAAAAAGGGAATCAATCCTTTCTGGCTTACCAGTTGGATGTTCCTTCGTTTGAGTTTAAATGGCATTATCACCCCGAGTATGAGCTGACCCTGATCATTGAGGGCAGCGGGAAAAGGCTTGTAGGTGATAGTCATGAGAGCTTTGGGCCGGGCGACCTGGTGCTTATAGGTCCCTCTATGCCGCATACCTGGGTAAGCGACCCGTTAGAAAAGGATTGCTCAGCGATCGTGATCCAATTTCCCACGGCTTTTATTAATGCTTTTCTAAACTTCCCGGAATTTAAAAAGCTGGCGGACCTGCTTGATCTTTCGGCCAGGGGGCTTTGTTTTCCCGGGAAACCGGCACTCTGGAAAGAGCTTTGCCATTTACCCGCATTGACCGGTCCGGAGAAAATCGTTCAACTCCTGTCTATATTGGAGCAGTTGTCGCAACAACAGCCATTAATTCTTGCTTCTCAAAATTTTATACCAGTTACTGGTGGAGAAAACGAAACCCGGATCAATAAGGTTTGCCGCTATGTTCAACGAAATATAGACCGGAAGATAGGCCTGGATGAAGTGGCTGGTTTGGTCAACCTGTCGGAGGCTGCATTTTGCAAATTCTTCCGCCGGGCTACGGGAAAGACCTTCTCAGACTATGTGAATGATGTCCGCATCAGCCGGGCTTGTGCCTTGCTGACAGGGTCTGATCAACCTGTTGGAGCCATTGCTTATAGTTGCGGGTTTGAGAATCTGGCCTATTTCAACAGGGTTTTCTTGAAGAAAAAGAGTATAAATCCGAAGACCTTCCGCCAGAATTTTTTTCGCTTCAATCCGGCTCAGGTCTCTGAAAAACCTGTCGAATAATTTTTTCATTTTCAGTGGATAAGGCTGAAACCCTTGCCAGTTAAAGGTTTCAGCGGGTGGACATGTTCCATGTGAAAAATATGTGGAAAACCTTTTTTTGATTACTTAGTAAACGTAGTAGTACGGTATGCGTATAGTGTATTTTCATTGCCGCCTGGTAAATACTCTTATGTATGAATAACCCAAGGGAATTTATGCAGCCTTAAACTATCGTAAGGATGCGTACAAATACCTGTTGCCACAGCCTGAAACGCTTGCCTGTAAGTCATTTCATCCATTTCCATTTTCAGGCGCAAAACCGGTAAAATCTGCATTAAATGCGTACAAATCACCGGGAAACATACGATTTAATATCCTTATAGATCGAGGTAAAAAAGCGATTTTTTAAGAGTTTGTACCGCTCGAAATGAGTATTTCCATGTAGTTTTTTCTACGATAAAGGCCGAACACGCAATAATCAGGCTTTAACTGTTGTTTAATACTGTGCAATTGATTTATTTTAATAATCAGTTGCTTCAGGCAATCCATCCAAAATCCAGAAAAACATGAAACAAAACTACACTGCCCGTCCCGTCATATCGCCTCATCAGGCGCCACCGCTTCTCAACACTATTCCCGGTCAACCCGGTAAATGATCACCGTAAAAGCTGGTAGTCTCAAAGGTATCTTGGTATGAGTAGGATCCCCTATCCCGCTGATCCCATTGACACCGTTATTCAACTCTACCCGAACCATGAAAAGATTCCTGCCCATTCTACTGTTGGGCCTCCTTTTATTAAGCCTTAACCCCTTAGTTGCACAAACGCTGCAACCTGATTATGGTGCTCCATCTGCACCTGTGAACGTATGCAATGGCAACGCTGTATTCAAGGTGAAAATTATAGGAGGCACTACTGCATGTTCGCAGGGTACACTGAATATCAGCCTGCCCGTTGGTTATGTATATGTAAGCGGTTCAGCTGCTCTCTCAGGTGGCACCGGTACTGTAAGTGAGACTTCTTTTTCTGCTAACACTGCTACGCTCGATATTCAAACCATTCCTGCTGCACCAGGCTTCACTGAGGTAAGTTATGAAGCTTATGCCACCTGTGCCGCCTTAAATGCGGGAACATCTGTTAATAACCAGGTCAATTATTCATTCAATTCTTCCTGTTTTTCGGCATCATCCGTTACCAGCAATAGTTTCAATACGCAAAGCGCTTCCCTTACCATCACCAATATTACCAACAGCAATTATTTCGGCGCAGCGGGTGATAACTATACGCGTACAGTCACGATCACTAATAATGGATGGGGGAGCGTATCAAAAATACATCTTGCAGATACCAGCGGCAGTGGACTATATATTAAAGGAATATCCGTGAGTGGCGGATGGACCTTTATCACAGATAAAACTATTGTGGGGACTGATACAGTCACCACTTTTACGCTTTCAGGCGGCGAGCTTACGCAGGGCCAGAGCATCACGCTTATTGAAAACGTGACCATGGTGAGCAATTGTAACCTTCAATCAAAATTCGCTACCTGGTTTGGCTGCGATGGCAGTCCGTGTACTACCAATAATGTAGGCGGTGTGGCCACAGCGGGCGCAACAGTGAATAATTCTTATGTGCCTTTGCTCAAGATCATTCCTGATCTGCAAAACCTGAGCTGCCGCGGTGAAAATTATACACAAACTATCCGGTTGACGAATGCCGGCAGTGTGAGGTTGAATGATCTTTCGCTGAACCTCTTCTCCACTTCTTCCCTTTCAGCCGCAGCCTTGCAGGCATTTGATGCAAATACAACTGCATCTGCACAGGCTGCTTATTCAGGCTTCCAGTATAAATTCGGACTGAATGGCACCTGGGCGCCGCTGACCCCTACCCTTTCAAACAACTTTAATACGCCTGCTTCCTGTTTTGGCAGCGCCAGCAGCAATGTATTTTTCAAGATACCGGTCATTAACCCGGGAGATACTCTTTTTATAACTTATACAGAAAAGAATTGCCAGGTAACAGCGCCTGTTAATAATACTTTATTTACTGCAGGTACATTATTGCGATATGATTATGAAGCACCTTGCGGAGGAAGGACCACACCCGTATCATCCCTGCTGCGTAATCCCCTCCAAACCCAATTGGTGCCACAGGCTTCACTCCCCGCGACGCTTGTACCGGGCCAGCCTTATGTTTTCAAATATCGTTTTCCCACTGCCTTATCCGGCATATATGTGAACACAGGTGCTAATGCCTCCTCTATTAGATTTGAATTGATATTGCCCAACAGCATCAATTTTAGTGGCAATGCATCAGATCTCAGCTTAAAGCACCCGGTTACAGGAGCAATTCTGGCTAGCCCTTCTTCATTCAATTTTAATGCAGTTACGAATACGATCACTGCTGTTTATATTATTACGCCCGGATTTTCTGTAAGCACATTGCAGAATGCTGTGCTTGCTTTTGATAATCTTACACTCGACTGCAACATTCCTTCAACTGGAAATACCGTTACCCTCAACGGATATTTGAAAAGCAGTAATGCCTGTGCCGCAGAAGAATGGTTAATCTCAGAAGCGACCCCTGTTACGCTTGCCTGTCCTCAACCTCCCTGTGATGTGCTTGGAGGAATGGAATTCGCCGGATTCAGTATCCAACGTACCAATTTAGGCCTTGCGGACAATGATAATAATGGAGTGGCAGACGCATCGGGCACTCCCGATCTCTCCAAAGTAAGACACGACCTTGCAATGCCGGGAGATACCGTTATGGCTGTATTCAACGGAAGATTTGTGAGAGGAACGGCTTCCCCCAGTTTCCAATATGCTTATGCGGTGGATACCTTTTCTGCTGGTGCCAGTCATCTCAGCAGCTTATATGCCAGGGTAGAAATTTACCCGGTTGGCAGCACTACCCCATTTTATACCTGCAACAATATCCCGGTACAGGGCGCCAATGGCAATACCCGGAAAGTTGATGTAAGCATCACCACACTCAATAGCTTTACGCCTCTTCCTCCTGGTTACACCGAATACCAGAATGGGGATTCCATAGCGGTGTATATATATTATAAAGTAACCGGCAACCCAGGATCTGTGTTCGTGCCTGTACAAGTGAAGAATAGTTTTTATCTAAGTGATATAGCTGATCCTTCTGATCCTGCACATCAATTTATTTGTGGTAATAGTCCACAAGGCAACTTTACCCTGGTAGGTTATGGAAACGGCACTACCGGTACAAGAACTTATTCACTGATTGGCAATGGAAACCTGGTAACTGAAATGGACCATTTCTTATCACTGGGTGGAACTGCTGCGGGCAGTAAGCCTTTTATAAATGAATACCGGCCTGTCAGCATTCATGATGAATTCCGTTACACCGTTCCTGCAAACTATACCTATGTATCTGCATCGGTTACTTATACCTACACAACCGGCGTTGGTATTACTACTTCAAAAACGGTTACAGTAACTCCTGTGAACGCTGCTGCCAATCCATTGGTATTTGATATTGCCAGCTTATTCCAGAACGGCACTTTCCCTGCCGGTGATCAGGGTCATAGTCTTAATGCAATGGTAACGGTCAAACCTCAATGTGAGGCTGTGCCAGGTTCAGAAGCACTCTTCTATATGAGCCAGGTGGCTACTCCAGGCTACAACACCGGTTTTGCAAATGCTTCAATTACAGAGAAGGATAGTATTTATTTAACTGCTCCTGAGATTATCGCCAGCACAGCCAATGCCACACCAACTTCTACTGATGCTAATATCAGTTGGGAAATACAGATCAGCAATCCGACCATTGCTACGGCCCTAAGAGTATGGATGGGCAAAGCAAGCGGGGCGGGCGTTACCATCAATAGTGTTCAACGCCTGAGCGGTGCGGGTGGTTTTGTACTATCCTCCATTACTCCGACTGGTGCTGGTATTTACCAATTGGGAACATTGGGGCAAAGCAGTAATTATTACCGCATCAATGCTACTTACACAAGTTGTATTAAAGATAGTATTCAACTGGCTTACTGGTATGATTGTGCCAATACAGGCACTTATCCTGCCAATGTCGGAGCTGCGGTGTATAAAAAAGAAATTAAGCTGGCAGTGATCCCGCTGCAACCTGCTTTGCAGACTTCAATTGTTTCAGAGCCGGCTTCCACTCCTGCGCATGATCTTTGTGATGTACTGACTTATGAGATAGAAACGATCAATACAGGTTCTTCCGGAATAAAAGATCTTACCGTAACAGCTTACCTCCCGGCTTCAGGTGTTACATATGTACCCGGGACATTCCAGTTGGAATATCCTGCCGGCAGCGGTTCTTATATTCCTGTTGCTGATGCACAGGTAACAACCGGATCGAACAGTATTGTATTTACTATACCCGCATCCGAGATCCCTGTATTACCTTCTACATCCGGGTTCAGAGTTAAATTTGGTTTGCAAACAGCTTGCGGATTTTCAAGCGGCGGAAGTCTCCGGTTTGCTTCAGCCGGTTCAGCTTTTTGTGGCACTGTTGTAAGTTCAACACAACAACAGGGACAGAAAATATCTATTAATGGCATTCCACAATACACCAACCTGTATAGCATGAGCTCTACAACAACTACAGGTGTGATGGATTGCACCACTGGTGATATTATAGCGACCTATAAGTTCAAGATCATTAACCAGGGGCCATTACCCACCACTATCGCAGATGGTTTCAGAGTAAACCTGCCATCGCCCTGGCAACTGGATGCTGCTTCTATCAGCTTCACGCATGATCCGGGTGGTGCCAGCTATACAGGTGCCAGTGGAGGGAATTATAATTTCCTGATGGGCGTTGGTGTGAATGTAGGGGATTCTGTTGTGTTCACTGCAACTGTGCGTGTTCCGGCAGCGGCCGCTGCATCATATCCAACAGGAAACAGCGCGGCTGTTACAGAACAGGCTGTGATACATTATGGCGGTGTTTGTTCTCAAACAGGTGTTGCCTGCCCTGTTACAGAACTGGTTGTAGGAACACAGAACACTACTACATTTAATTATGCTGGTGGTAAAACGGGTTTGCCTGTACTGACTATTACCAATCCTGCACCGGTTTGTTCGCCTGCAACAGTTGATATCACTCAAGCCGGTATTACGGCAGGAAGCACTCCCGGCTTAACATTCACTTATTTTACGGATGCTTCAGGTACAACTGTTTTATCCAATCCTTCTGCAATCTCAGTAAGCGGCACTTATTATATTAAAGGAACAACAGTAGGTGGCTGTACTGATATTAAACCGGTCGTAGTTGTGATCAATCCTTTGCCGATAGCAAGTATTGTTTACAATGGCTCTCCTTTCTGTGCTGCAGGAGCCGTTGCTGTAACACAAACAGGGCAGACTGGCGGCACTTACAGTTCAACGCCTGCAGGTCTTTCACTGAATCCAACAACAGGCGCTATTAATCTTGCCAGCAGCGCTCCTGGAACCTATACAGTTACTTACAGTTTCTCCAATGGAACCTGCAATAATACTGCAAGTACGACTATAGTAATCTCTTCTCCTCCAATTCTGGTGATCACTAATCCGGCACCGGTTTGCGCGCCCGCAACAGTTGATATTACTGTATCTGCTATAACAGCAGGAAGTACTCCAGGGTTAACCTTTAACTATTTCGCTGATGCAGCAGGAACTACACCATTAACTAATCCGTCTGCAATAGGAACAAGCGGCACTTATTATATCCAGGGAACTTCAACCGGTGGTTGCGCCCCAATCATCAAACCGGTAACAGTTGTTGTTAACCCTGTTCCCACAGCATCCATTTCTTATACCGGTTCACCTTATTGCGGAACTGGAACAGCTACTGTAACACAAACAGGTCAGGCTGGCGGAACTTATAGCTCTACTGCAGGACTAAATATTAATCCTACCACCGGTGCTATTAATCTAAGCAGCAGCACTCCCGGCACTTATACGGTAACTTACACTTTTAGCAATGGAAATTGTAGTAGCACTACTACTACATCGATCACGATCGTGGCAACACCATTATTGATCGTACATAATCCTGCACCAGTTTGCGCACCAGCAACTGTTGATCTTACTGCGTCTGCTGTAACCACAGGAAGTACCACAGGTTTGACCTTTAACTATTTCACCGATGCCGGCGGTACCACTGCATTGACAAACCCCAATGCAGTAGGAACAAGTGGCACCTATTACATCCAGGGGACTGCTGGTTCAGGTTGCAAAACAGCAATCTTACCGGTAACAGTAACGATCAATTCTTTGCCGGTTGCTACGATCAGCTATCCCGGCTCACCCTATTGCCAGGCAGCTAGCTCTTCTGTAGCTGTAACACAGACCGGCCAGGGCGGTGGTACATACAGTTCTACTGCAGGGCTGGCGATCAACCCTACAACAGGTGTTATTAATATAACTGCCAGCACTCCGGGAACATATACGGTGACATATAATTTCAGCAATGGGTCCTGCAGCAATACCACTACTACTGTTGTAACAATTGTAGCGAACCCTGTATTGGTAATCAATAATCCTGCGGCGGTTTGTGCACCCGCCAGTGTTGATCTTACTGCTGCAGCAATAACAGCAGGCAGTACACCAGGATTAAGTTTTGTTTATTTCACTGATGCTGCCGGAACAACAACATTACCTAATCCTTCTGCTATTACCAGCAGCGGCACTTACTATATTCAGGGGTCTGCTGCTTCAGGATGTAAAACACCTGTCAAAGCAGTAACTGTAACGATCAACCCGTTACCAGTGGCCAGCATCTCTTATGCGGGATCTCCGTTCTGTACATCCGGCGGCAGCGCAACTGTTACACAGACCGGTCAGGGCGGTGGAAGTTATAGTTCCACCCCAGGATTGTCAATTAACCCCACCACAGGTGAAGTAAATCTCTCAGCAAGTACGCCGGGAACATATACCATTACTTATACATTCAGCAATGGGTCCTGCACCAACACTGCAACGACTACCCTGACAATAGCACCACAACCGGTATTGACGATCACCAACCCAGCTCCTGTTTGCGCACCTGCAGCAATTGATCTCACTGCTGCAGCAATAACTGCAGGCAGCACACCAGGATTAAGTTTTGCTTATTTCACCAATGCTGCAGGCACTACTACCCTTTCCAACCCGGGTGCGGTAACTACAGGCGGCACCTATTATATACAGGGAACAACAGCAACCGGGTGTAAGACAACGATCCAACCTGTTACAGTAGTGATCAATCCGCAGCCTGTTGCAACAATTGCTTATGCCGGTTCACCATATTGTGCGGCACAAACAGCAGCAGCTACAGTTACACATACAGGCCAGGGCGGCGGAACGTACAGCTCAACACCAGGTTTATCCATTAACCCATCAACCGGTGAAGTCGATATTGTCGGTAGCACACCGGGAACCTATACAGTAACATACAGCTTTACCAATGGCACCTGCAGCAACACAACTACTGCAACGCTGCGCATTGATCCTCTGCCTGTGCTGATGATCACTAACCCGGCAGCAGTTTGCGCTCCAGGTACGGTAGACATCACTGCTCCGACAATCACTGCGGGCAGCACACCAGGTCTTACTTATAAATATTATATTGATGCAGCCGGCCTTGTTACCTTATCCAAGCCTGAAGCGATCAGTACAAGCGGTACTTATTATATTCAAGGGGTTGCTCCTTCAGGATGTGTTACAGGCATAGAAGCGGTGAATGTGGTGATCAATCTGCAACCTACTGCTACAATAGCTTATAGCAGCTCTCCGTTCTGTGTGGATGCAGGAGGCACAGGCACTGTTACACAAACCGGTTTAAGTGGTGGTGCTTATACCAGCAGTCCTGCAGGCCTGTCTATCAATGCATCCACCGGCGCTGTCGATATCAGCAATAGCACACCGGGCACTTATACTGTTACTTACAGCTTTAATAACGGGCTTTGCAGCAATACCACTACTGCAACCATTAGCATTCTGCCAATACCGGTACTGGTTGTAAATAATCCTGCACCCGCTTGTTTGCCTGGCACAGTCGATATTACTGCCGCAGCAGTAACCGCAGGTAGCACCTCAGGTTTGAACTTCCAGTACTTTACAGATGCAGCCTGCACTACTCCGTTGACTAATGCATCAGCAATATCAGTAAGCGGCACTTATTATATCCGTGGCATCTCTGCAACTGGCGGTTGTGTTACAGATGTGAAACCTGTTATAGTAACCATAAATAGTCAACCGATCATTACTGCAGCAGGTGCTTCACTTGTATGCAAAGGCGAAGCAGTAACGATTACAGCTTCTTCACCGGGCAATACTGTCACCTGGCAAAATATGAATGGCGGTAATAGCGTTATTGTATATCCGCAAACGACTACCACTTATACAGCAGTGGCAACAAACGCTGCGGGATGTGTGGCTACAGCTTCTGTGCAGGTACAGGTAAGGGATTTTGACGTAACGCTTACAGCAAATACAAACCCGATCATGCCGGGTACTACTCTTACGCTTACCTCTGGTGCAAATAGCGCTTATTCTGTAATTGCCTGGAAACCGGCATCTGCATTCCAGGCCCAGACAGCCTTGAGCCAGTCCTTTATCATCAAGGACAGCTCACAAACATTTACAGTGATCGGACGCTCTGTGGATGGATGTTTGGATACAGCCAGCCTTACCGTAGCACTTGAACCAGGTGATAAGGACTTCTATATACCGAATGCCTTTACGCCAAACAATGATGGCAAGAATGATGTGTTCAAAGCATATGGTTCGTCCATTAAGACAGTAGAACTGCGTGTGTTCAACCAGTGGGGCGAATTGGTATACGAAACAAAAGATAAGGATAAGGGATGGGATGGAACATTTAAGGGAAAACAACAGCCGGTTGGCGTGTATCCTTTTGGTGTGAAAGTTACTTTTATCGATAATACAGTTATTACAAAGAGAGGTACAGTAAACCTTATAAGATAGCAATAGTATTAATCCAATATCATCAGACCTATAAAAACCATTCGAATGAATAAGAATCAATTGCTGAAAACTGTTACGGTCCTGCTGATGGCCGTGATCGGTTCGGGTGGGGCGATAAAAGCCCAGGTTGACCCGCATTTTTCGCAATATTTTATTCAGCCGATGTTCCTGAATCCTGCATTGACGGGTGCCATCGAAGGCGATTACAGGGTGTCTGCAGTATGGAGAAGCCAGTATAGCAATACATTGACCACACAGGGAATATCAGCAGAAGCTCCTACCAGTAAAAACCTGAATCTCGGGCTTAATGTGATGCACCAATCCTCATCAGATGGCGCATATAATTATACCAACGGTTATCTCAATTTCGCTTACACCGGTGTCAGATTTGGTGATCACCAGGTGGTGATGGCCATACAGGGTGGTTTGATCAATCGCCGTTTTAATGTCAGTAAGCTCCAATTCGGTGATCAATGGGTAGCAGGTTTGGGCTATAATCCTTCATCCATTACTTCAGAAAATTTTTATAAACCTTCTGTTACTGCATTCGATGCAGGTGCAGGCATTTCTTATTATGATGGCACATCAGGTAAAAAAATGAACCTGTTTGGGGGCATCGCTGCATTCCATCTTACCCGCCCTACTGATCCTTTTATCAGTGGTGGTGAAAAAGAAAGATTACCCATCAGGTATAGCGTGCATGCAGGCGCGAGAATATTTGTGTCGGACATGTTTGATCTTGTTCCGAACTTCTTATATATGCGGCAGGGAAATGCCCAGGAAAAAATGATCGGTGCTTATGCACAATTATATGGCGGTGCCAATACTGACCTGATGTTTGGCGCCAATCTCCGGATCGACGATGCTTTAGCTCCCTTTGTGGGATTCTATCATAAAGGATTCACTGTAGGTATGAGTTATGATGTGAATGCATCATCTAAAACCGCAGGATCGATCAGCAGAAGCAGTATTGAAGTTTCACTTTCCTATGTAGGATGGGGAGGAAGTAGTGAGATCAAAACCAAACCATTCTACTGTCCACGTTTTTAAAAGAGGAAGACTATGGGTACCTATTTCAGCCACCGGCCAGCCATACCAGTTGCATCCCTGAAAAGGGTTGCCGGCGCTTTTATATCCTGCTTTTTGCTGGGTATAGGCACTGTACAGGCGCAAAGCAATGAACCGGCTTTATTTGAAGAGGCGGAAAAATTATTCAATGAGAAGAATTATTATGAAGCAGCGCAGTATTATGAAAAATACCTCGCGGGCGGAAAGGAATCCAACAGGGTATCTTCAAGCCCTTTTGCAGTAAGGAAAAAAGGGAAGCAGAATATGGAAGGCACGGTAGCCCGCCAGGGTGCAGTATACCGCCTTGCAGAAAGCTATCGCTTGCATAATGATTTTAAACAGGCAGAAAAATGGTATAAAGAAGCAGCATCTTATTCATTAGGCTCCTACCCTGCCAGCCAGTACTGGTATGGCGTAACACTTCGCACCAACCAGAAATATGATGAAGCAATAAAAGTAATTACTGAGTTCCGCGACTCCCGTTCTGTAAAAGATGAATGGACACAGGCGGCTGACAGGGAACTGGCTAATCTCCGCTACATCCGCGCGCAACAGGAAAACGATAAACACCTGTTTACCGTAACCAGGAAGCCTAATGCCGCTAATACATCGGCGTATGCATTGGCCACATCAGCAGCACACGATGTTTTCTTTACATCAATGTTTACTGACAGCAGCAAAATGTATAACGGACATCCTGCTTATTCTGCAAGGCTTTTCAGTGTAGCAGACAGCAGCAATATCCGTGAAGCAGCCAAACTTGTGGATATCCCGGAAGAGCCTGGTTATAATAATGGTCTTCCTTCCATTACACAAGACGGGCAACAGTTGTTCTTCACACGCTGGAAGAAAGAAAATGGTATTATCACTGCCGCTATTTATAGTGCCAGGAAAAATCCTGATGGCAATTGGGCTGCACCGGTGAAGTTGGCAGCACCTGTTAACCAGGACGGCTCCAACAGCACACAACCCTTTATCACTCCTGATGGAAAATATCTTTTGTTCTCTTCCGACAGGGAGGGAGGCTTTGGCAAGTATGATATCTGGTTTGCAAAACTGAATGCAGACCGTGAGCCGGCTTCTGTTCAGAACATGGGTATTTTTATCAATACCCCGAACGATGAAGCATCACCCTGGTACCATCCCAACAGTAAGAGCCTGGTTTTTTCCAGCAATGGCCATGTTGGCATGGGTGGATTTGATATTTATTCTTCTAAGGGTGATATTGAAACTGCACATTGGGACCACCCTGTTAATCCGGGAAGCCCGGTCAATTCTACGAAGGATGACCAGTACTATGTTGGCACAGATGAAGACAATATCTGGAGTACCGGATGGCTGAGTTCCGACCGGGAATCGGATTGTTGCCTCGATCTGTTTGCCGTGGTGCAGGATAATATTCAATATATATCCGGTAAAGTTGTGGATGAAAAGACCGGAGAACCATTGCCGGGTGTATCATTATATATAAAAGACCCAAAGAAGGATGATAATATTATCCTCGTAAGGGAAACCGACAGTACGGGCTCTTACCAATTTGATCTAAGAGGCACTTCGCGTTACACTATAGTAGCGCAGAAGCAAAAATATAATACGGATACCAGCAACTATATTGTTAAGATCCTGACGGGTCGCGATAGTATCCGGAATAAGGACCTAAGTCTTTCTTCCAATGAAATATTTGATCCTGATGTAGGTCGTCCACCCGATCAGGCAAAGACAGATGATGTTTTTGAACCGGATAAGGGCGAAGGGACACCCAGGAAACCACCAGGCGAGGTGTTTGATCCTGATAAAGGACCGACGAACAGACCAACAATAATCGCCAGATTTGCATTTGACAAATCTTTTTTAGAAAAGAAATATTTTCCCAATTTAGATGCACTAGTTAGTATAATGGAGAAGAACCCATCATTAGTAGTAGAAGTTGCCGGCCACACAGATGCCTTCGGTACCGAAGAGTATAATCTGCGGTTGGGGCAGCGCCGGGTAGATGCATGTATCGAATACCTGCGCAGCAAAGGGATCAGTGCGGAAAGGCTGATCGGTAAATCGTATGGTGAATCTTCTCCTGCCGTTCCAGAAATCGTTGACGGCCTTGATAGTCCTGAAGGACGCAAACTGAACCGTAGAGTTGAGTTCAGGATACTGGGATTGACAGATAACACGTCAATACCAGTTATCAATGGTGCCAATGAACAACTGGTTGCTGAAAATGTGCCAGTAAGAACAGCAGCTTATAACTCAGACAGGATTGGACGGAATAAACCGGCAACCGGTATCTTCCAACCTGTTGTACATTTTTCATTCGATGAGTCTGTTGTTGATGAAGAGTACTTCAAAAATCTGGACAGGCTTGCCGGGCTGATGAAGCAGGATATCACAATGCGTGTGGAAATGAATGGATACACTGACAGTAAAGGAAGTGCTGCTTACAATCTGAAGTTGGCACAGGAGCGAGTGAATGCGGTTATCACTTACCTGACGGCACAAGGCATAAGCCGGACGCGGCTTGGCGGAACTGCCTTGGGCGAATGTTGCCCGCTCGAAGCTGAAATGATCGCTGGCCAGGACAATCCTGATGGCAGATGGATGAATCGCAGAGTTGAATTCAAGCTGATCCAGCAAGACAGATCTCTTACAACCCATTAAATTCTCAAAAGACGTCTTTAATAAAAGCCACCTAGCTGCAGCGGGTGGCTTTTATTTTATTCTCGCCATTCGCACTCATTCTCGCCATTCGTACTTATAACCCTTTTGACTGGATGTAACTTACCAAGGCGGCGGTATTTGGCAATCCCAGTTTTTTAAGAATATTATACCGGTGCACTTCCACCGTTTTCAACGTCACATCTTTCAGCTCAGCTATTTCCCGGGAAGACATTCCCTGTTTAACACAGGCGATGATATCAAGTTCTTTTTCCGTGAGAGAATATAATTTCATCATCTCATTATTGTCATCCAACTGGTCATTGGCCAGAATGTCTTTGATCTCTTTGCAAATAAAAATATTCCCTTCATATACTTCCAGGATGGCAGTTACCAGTTCATCCTTGGAAGAGTTCTTCGTAACGTATCCCTTCCCCCCTATACGAAGCATTTTTTTGGCATAAAGTGGGATATTGTGCATCGATACCCCAATAACTCCCGACTCCGGCGATATCTCCAGTATTTTTTCTGTAAGCATAAAACCGTCCTGGGGCGACATATTGATATCCGTCAGTACAATATCAGGGTGGTGCGTTTCTACCAATTCAATTGCCTGTGCAAAATCAGCAGCCTGCCCTACTACTTTGAATTGTTTGTTTTGCCCCAGTACAATTGCCCAGGCTTCCATCATTAGGCGATGGTCATCAACCAATAAAACAGTGATCCTTTTCATTCCAGTCTATATAATAATTCCGCTGGTCATTTTAATCAGCGCATAAAACAACAAACGATCTCATATGACAAATTAAAACCGGGCAGCACAGAACATCCGTTCTGCCTGCATCCACATAGTAATTGCATCCGGCATGGCGTTTTTCTCCAGCTACCCACCCGGACAGGGGTAACAATAGCAGTATTCCGCGATAACGCGAATACAGGATTCAACAAAATATTGGGGGAATTTAAAAAGGGCGGACTTAAGCGGGCATAAAACTAATGCATTTGACCAAGAAATAAAGCTTCCGGGAAAAATTTAACGATAAATCAGTAAGAATTACAGACTTGTATGAAGACGGAGGATCAGTTGTCGGAAAATTATACCCTCTTTACTGTTTCCAAACGAACTCATTTAGCCGATCTGTAGTTGAATCTTACCTCATAATACAACTGGCATAATTATTAAACAGATGATATAAGGCCAGATCTTTGGATTCAATGAAGAAAAGCGGGTCCGTATCAGCATCAATGGAGGAGATCAACATATTTATACCTGGGACCCGGATACAGTTGGCCTGAGGGCACTGGACGACAGCTCGGCTGTTTTACCAGCCGGCCTTGAGAAAGAAATAAGTGATCAACTTGTAAAGACTATTGTTCGTGACAAATGAATAAGATTATTACCAGCATTCATGTTTCTTTGTTTTGATATAACAATTCGGCTGTTCCGGCATGATCACTTTGGGGTAATAGATAGACGGATCAGATTTCTTGACTTTTACAAGTAATTCTTTTTCTTTCTTGTACACGACCAGGCTTTGTATGCCATGGCTCTTGATGGATTTTTGTAGTGATTTCATTTAGCAAAAGGTTTTTTTGTTTTCTAAAGCAGTTTATGATGGCTGTATCATTGTTGGTTTTCCGCATCTTTCATACCACTCATAGATATGCTGTTGAATAGTAATAAAAGATCATCAGCCAGTAAAGCTGGCTGATGATCCGGCGATCAATCATTCCTTCCCTTCCTCATTTCCATTTTCCAGTTCAGCTTCCCAGTTGATATCATTCTCTGCTATTGCAGTAAGTCCTTCATCTGTTTGCTTTTCCTCATCGAGGGTTTCCTGCAATACCCGGGCTATATCTTCGTGACCTATTGTGGTGGCTAATTGCACAAGACTGCCATAAGCAGCGATTTCATAATGTTCTACTTTCTGGGCTGAAATAATAATACCTACATCGCGGGTCATACTTCCTTCCTCTGTGTCTTCTACCACTTTTTCACCTTCTTTTACCAATCCTTCCATCGCATCGCATTTTTTTGCCTGGGCTTTTTCGCCTAACATCTCAAATACATGCTCAAGTCTTGCAACATGTTCTTCGGTTTGGGTAATATGTTCCCCAATAGCATTTTGTAATTCTTCGGTGGTGGCGGCTTTTTGCATTTTCGGCAATGCTTTGGTAAGGTGTTTTTCAGCCCAATAGATATCCTTTAATTCATCAGTAAAGAATTTCTCCAATTGAGTATTACCTGCGGCCCTCCCGGGCGCAGATGACTTCTTTGCAGCTTTGCTGCTGCTTGTTTTTGTGGTTGGCATAATTGTGGGTTTTAGGGATAACAAAAAAGAGTATAGATAAAATACAAATGGCATGCCACCGGGATGTAGTAGTGCGAATAAGGTGATTGCAGGAAGATGAATAATAATTTTCGATATAATGAAATGGATTAAGAACAATGGTCTCTCTTTAGCCTTTATCGTTTTATTTATATTGGCACTTGCCGGACAAATTTTAACCGGCTTCAAAGAGCATAATAAAGAACGTGAAGAAGAAGGTCAGCCCGGAATAAGTATGAGCCAATATCTGCGCTCAGGTCATTTTTTGCAGGCAACATTTGAGAACTGGGAAAGTGAATTCCTCCAGATGGCTTTGTTTGTTGTGCTCACCATTTCCCTTAGGCAAAAAGGATCTTCTGAATCAAAAAAATGTGATGGAGAAGGAGAAGATGAAGTGGATCGTGAACCCTCGCCTAACCGGCCGGGTGCACCCTGGCCGGTCAGGAAAGGCGGATGGATATTAAGGATATACAAGCATTCTCTGACCATTGCCCTTCTCATATTATTTATCTGTTCATTTATAATTCATTTATATGGCAGCTTTAAAGATGAAAACGAGCAGCTTGAGATAAAAGGTTTACCAGAAGAAAGCCTTGGAACGTATATCACACAGTCCCGATTCTGGTTTGAATCTTTTCAAAACTGGCAGAGTGAATTTCTTTCCGTTTTTGCTATTGTGATCCTTTCAGTGTTCCTGCGACAAAAAGGATCACCTCAATCCAAACCTGTGGATGCGCCTAATGAAGAAACAGGAGAATGAGGAAATGGCTCTGCATGTCTGTGATCAATTTAATAGTGATTGGGGATTAGCGATCACAGGTTACGCCTCTCCTGTTCCGGAATCCGGACATAAACTATTTGCTTTTTACGCTATCAGCTTTCAGGGGAATATTACAGATCAGGGAAAGATCATCCCGCCGGATAATAATTCTCTTGGCACACAACTGTATTATGCCAATGAGGTGTTGAGGAGGTGGCTTTCCGGTCTTTAAAAACAGTTAAGGCCCTTTTATTTCAGGCTTTTCTTTAAAGTTTTAGCAGACTCCAAATGGCTTTTCAACTTGGGCAGGATATTATTTACAAAAGAAACCACTTCTGCATCACTTACATTGTTGGAAGCCTTTTCAAACAGATTCACGGCAGCTTCATGGTCCTTTACCATTATATCAACATATTCTTTATCAAAGTCCTTGACTGATTTTTTCATAAGTTCATCTGACTTTTTCCTGTTCTCATCAGAGACATCAGAAGGAAGAGTCACACTCTTTTTTGCCGCTAATGCCATTATCTGGTCATTTGCACTGGTATGATCATTTATCATCATGTTGGCAAAGTCTTTTACAGCCGCATTGGTTGACCTTTCAGCTGCGATCCGGCTCAACTGTACCTCCGCCATACCACCATTGGTAGCATCTACCAGGAAAGCACTGGTATTCGCATCAGGGGCAGGTGTAACGGCCATTGTATCCTTTCGCGCTTCTCTGTTGGCTGAATCAGCCTTTTCCACAGAATCTTTCCCTGCATTATTACAAGCAATCATTACCAGGGAACTGAAACTGATAAATAAGAATGTCTTTTTCATAATTAAAATTTGTAATGAGGAATAATGATGAGATGTAAGATTCATGCCAAGCTGCTGCTTTTAGAATAGGTGATTGGCCCATTGTAATTATTATGATTATTTTGATTTTACAAATAATAGAAGTGTATACTTCTTTTCCTTTTTCAGGAGAAGGTATTTCCCCGCATAAATTCCCTTATCTACATATTCTGCTTCGATTAATAGGCTCATCAAGCCCTGCTTTTTCTCTTTGCAGCCTTTTTTTTACTCGCTGTCTTTTTCCGGGAAGTACTTTTTTTTCTGGCTGTTTTCTTTTTGGGAACTTTTGCACCCTCTTTACGGGCTTCTGATAAGCCTATGGCAATAGCCTGCTTGCGGCTGGTTACCTTTTTACCGCTCCTTCCACTTTTCAGTGTCCCCTTCTTCTTTTCGTGCATTGCCTTTTCCACTTTTTTACCTGCTTTTTTTGAATACCTGGGCATAGAGATAATTTTTAATAGTTAGATAATGAATGTGTATACCAAATCTTTCGCCAAAAGGATTTGGAACATTCAGCACTATTCTTGCAGCTTTTCTTAAAAAGGGCCTATGGGCATTTTCCCATTAATATTCATCCTGGCTGGGCTTTTTGTTTTCCTGGGTCTGATGATTGCAGTCAATTCAAAAAGGACGAAAAAGAAAATATAGTTCTCTTAACCTTTAAATAATGTTGTTATGCCTATTGTAAAAGTTATTGAAGTGATCGCTTCTTCAGAGAAAAGTTTTGATGATGCCATCCGGAATGCAGTAGCCGAGGTTTCAAAAACAGTTCATAATATCGATTCGGTGTACGTGAAAGATTTTAAAGCTCATGTAAAGGATGGTCAACTGGCCAGTTACGGCGTGATCTGTAAAGTATCTTTCCGGGTAGACGATCATTAGTTCGTATAAAGCCAGCAGGTTATGATGCCGGATCTTTACATGTTACCTCACAATCTGTTTATTCTTTTCCGCTTATTTTTCCTGTACCCCCACTTTCAAACGGTGAATCGTACCAGAACCCTTGGCCGAGATTTTGATGCGTGATCTCAAACAATTTATATGCTTTCTTACAGCAATAATGGCCATACACGCAGAAAATTTATCATTAAAGTGTCCGCGGTTGCCCTAGGAAGCATGTTTTTTGGCGGTGGTGCCAATGCAAAACAGGAGGACGAAAAACGGAAGGATATGAATACAAAGAGAGCGGCAGGCAAACTGGGTATTGCCCTGGTAGGCCTTGGAAATTACAGCGGCGGTCAATTGGCGCCAGCTTTGCAGAAAACAGAGCATTGCTTTTTAGCTGGCATTGTTACTGGTACACCAGAAAAGGCAATGGACTGGAAAAGTAAGTACAATATACCTGATGGTAATATTTACAACTATGAAAATTTTGCTTCCATAAAAGACAATCCGGACATAGATATCATTTATGTGGTACTACCCAATGCCCTTCATGCGGAGTATGTGATAAAAGCTGCAGACGCAGGCAAGCATGTGATTTGTGAAAAGCCTATGGCTATCACTGTGGAAGATTGTGACAGAATGATTGAGGCTTGCAAAAAGGCGGGAGTAATGTTATCTATAGGTTATCGCCTCCATTTTGAGCCTCATACTAAAGAAATGATCCGTTTGTCGAAAGAGAAGGTATTTGGGAATGTAAAAAAGATCATTGCAAAAGATGGCCTGAGCCAAGTGGAAGGATGGCGATTAAACAAAGCTCTTGCAGGCGGTGGCCCATTAATGGATGTTGGGATCTATTGTGTACAGGGTGCGTGTTATACCTCAGGAATGGAGCCTATTGCCGTAAGAGCGAAAGAAGGCGAAAAAACCAACCCTGAAATGTTTAAGAATATTGAACAGTCATTGAGCTGGCAGATGGAATTTCCTGATGGAACGATAGCAGAATGCGAGTCAAGCTATTCAGAAGATATGAACCAGCTGCATGTGGATGCAGAAAAAGGATGGTTTGAACTTTCTCCTGCTTATTCTTATAAAGGGATCACCGGCAAAACAAGCGAAGGGAAGATCGATTTTCCTGGTGTGATACAACAGGCCGGACAAATGGATGATTTTGCAATGGCTATCAAGAATAAAAGAGCCACACCGGTACCAGGTGAAATGGGCCGGCGTGATGTAAAGGTCTTAATGGCTATTTATGAAGCAATGAATAGCGGTCAACGGGTCCAGATCAGTTAATTCTCACATCTTTTTCAGTAAATAAAAATTAAAATGAAAAGCATTAAATATCCAAAACCGGGCAATGCCAATAAGCAGGATATAGATAAGGCTGCCGGTGAGGAACGGGGTAAAGAAGAAAAAGTTACTACCCGTGATTTAAAAGGCAAAAAAGTAGATGCTGATCCAGAGAAAAAACGAGATCAGCCATTGAAGGATACATCGTAAACAGTTGACATTTGATCAGAATCCGATTAAAAGGGGTTAACTTTATTTTAAGTCTAATCCTAAGCCTGGACACATACATCTACTATTTCATTTATTTCTGTGCGGAAATAATTTCTTTCACCTCAATAACCCGTATCTGTGCATTAGTATAGGCATGATCTTTTCATGCTCCTATTGCAGCGGTTATATATTCTTTTCGAACCTTGGCCTGAATCCTTTTTTTTGACATTTAACCATTTAAATTATGTTAAACACAGAAGTACCAACCGTCAACAGGAATCTGAATTCCGCCCCAAGGATCGTGGGGAAATTGTCGGAGATCGTTTATGCCTGCGCTGAAGAGAAGCATCAGACTATTGTATTGTCCAATTTACCTGATGATGGCAATCAACTGGTAGCGGAAGCTATTCATGACCTGAGTTCCTGGGCTGATAAGCCATTTTTTATATTGACCTGTCATGGACAGGCCGGACGCAACACACGGATCAACCTTACCCATCCTGTGCATTGTGAACTCCCGGAATTATTTACAAATGATTCGTTGCTGGAGCCTCTGCTGGGCGGTACAGTATTATTGACCGACCCCTATCACCTTCCCATTCATCAGCAACAAGCGCTATTGAAATTGCTGGCCGAACAGCTATCGCTGAAGCTTATCATTAACATTAAATCATTTCATCGTGATCTGCCGCAGCATCTGAGTTTTCCATTAATGAAAGATGCAAAGACAGTGAAAGTTCCGTCGTTGCGCAATCATGCATCAGATATCCGTTTTGCAGCTAATTACTTTCTCTCTAAAGCCAACCTGGAATGGAACAAAAATATTCCGGGAATAACTGAAGATTGCCTGCAACAGATGTTGCTTTATCCCTGGCCGGGGCAGTTGCCGCAATTGAAAGAAGCTATCCGACGGGCAGCATTCCTGGCCCCTTCCAACGAAATGCTTGATCTTTCGTCACTTCCATTACAGATACGGAATTTCAAAGCAACTGACCGTGATTTTCTGAAAGAAGCAGTGAAACAGGCAGAATATGAAATGATCTATAAAACACTCAGGGAAACTAACAATAACAAACGGAAAACTGCAGAGATATTAAAGATCAGCCGGAAAACTTTGTATAGCAAGATCAATATGTATAAGATGAATAGCTATGCACAGGTATTGAGCTGATATCCGCAAACACTTCCTGAATTGCCGATGATGCGGGATGAGTAAATATTGCTTACTGTCCCGCATACATCAGTATTACCTTATGTAAAACCGATTTATGCTGTTTCCGCTTATATCAACAAGAATACATGGTCTGCTGGATTATGTATATGCCATAGCTCTTATTGCAGTGCTATGGATTTGTGACTTCTCCATTTACACCGATGCTCCCTGGGTGATGCTTGTTGCAGAAATCTGCATTGTCATATTCAGCTTGCTGACAAGATATGAAAAAGGTTATGTAAGGGTGATCCCAATGAGAATACATTTATGGTTGGATATACTGGTGGGGATATTATTGATAACTACTCCTTATATGCTGGATTTTGAGCGGAATGCAAAATTGCCCTATGCAGTGATGGGGGGCCTGATCATTCTCCTGGCTTTATTAACGAAGCCTGCGGTCAGTTCAACGTCAGCCTATGGATCTGCATTTAAAAAATCACGCAAATAAACAAAAAGCTGGCCATCGTACTCCGGCAGGAAGGGAGAAACTGCTCAGTTCTCCGCTCCGGCTTTTTCCTTATGGCCAGCAGGTTTTTAAAAGAAGCGCAATGTGTCTCTTCTTATTGTGTCTCTGCGGTTGGACGTATCCTTCTTTGGAATCGTATCCTGTGCAGGACTGGAATAAGTTGCGCAATGGGATGTCTCTTTCTTCACCGAGCGACTATCAGTGCTGGCGAACGATAATAGTACTAAGCTCAAACAAGCTGTGCATAATAAGGTCTTCATCGCTATAAGTTTTTGTGATGAGATTTTGTGTCTGCCATACACTGCCAATATTTTGCCAGAGGGAATTTATGTGGATAACTAATAAATCCATTAATGGGCATAGCAATTGCAGTACCCTTTTCAAATGCTTTTTATGAAAATAATTTCTTTGGAAAAGGAGCGTATACATGTAGATTACACAATGGACGGGACTCCCGATTCAGTAAGAAACTTTCAGCCGGATGCTTACCTGGACGGTGATCAGTATTATCTTGTTCTGGGTGATAATAATGAAGAAGGGATATTCGGTTGTGGACATACTCTCCAGGAAGCAATGCAGGAATGGGATAAAGCATACAGACATAAGAAAAGCCATTCAGCCAATATCTGAAAAGCTCAGATACTGGCTGAATGAAAATAGAGATCAGTGAATCCAGAAAAGGCTCCCATTCGCCCTGGCCCCCGTCATTAACCAATGCAGTAATCGTAATCCCCATATTGTTTACCTCTTCATATACTTCTTTTGCAGCGGAAGGCTTGAAAAGGTCTTTGGAATGCCAAAAGTGTTCATTTTGATTTACATGGGAATCACTTATCCAGTACCGCATTCTCAAAGATCCATACAGACACTGATCCTCCGTTTGCCGGAAAAGTCGCTTCTCCCCGATCATCCAGTTTAATTCTTTCTTTTCGCTGTCCGCAACAATCGATCATCGTACGACCGGCATGACGAGATCCCATAAGCATGGTCTTGTATCCTTCCTGGCTATTAGTGACCACAACAGCACAACCACTGTTTTCTTTTTCATCACCTTCTCTTATCCAGCCAATGGTATTGGGGTGGTCGAAATAATCAACCTGTTTGCCATAAGCAAGATGCCTTCTGACTTTCATCATGGTAGCTATGCATGATAAAGGGATCAGCTCAACATATTGTTTTTCTCCATCTTTCCCATCAAAATATTTTGCACCATAGATCACAGGATAGAATACGCAGGGAGTTGCCTGTTCCCGTAAAAGGATCAGCGCATATGCCATAGGCCTGAACCACTCCTCCACCGGAGATTGTAAGGATTGGAAAGGCTGGGTATCATGATTGTCAACAAATGTGATAGAGAGCTCAGGACGCTTCTCCGTAAGGGAATCAGCCAGTATATGGCTCAGATCATAGGAAGCGCCTTTTTGGGAGGCCTGATGAAAATTGTAATGCAATGGGATATCAAAAAGCTGTATTCTGCCGCCACTGTTTTCAATATACTTAAGCAGATCTCCCACCTCGCTTCTCCAGTATTCACCAATGCATAAAAAATTCCTTTTAAAATGATCTTTCAAAAAATCAAGCCATTCCGGATAAAAATCAGGATTAATATGTTTTAGCGCATCCAGCCTGTAGCCGTCGATTCCTGTAGTTTCTGTATACCAGATTCCCCACTTCTTCAATTCTTCCCGTACATAGGGATTCCGGAATTCAATATCGCTGCCCATCAGGTAATCATAATTGCCATTTTCGGTACCGGGCACGTTCTCCCATTTGCCATTGGTATATTCATTCAATATAAGATCGATCGTCTTATCTACACTGATCCCTGCAAAGCTCTGCCAGTCCCAGATATAGTTTGAATATTTCCCTTTCCGGCCGGGGAATGTAAATTTCGTGTATGCTTCTACAGGGTATGGGTCACCAATTTTTTTATTCCGGTCTTCTGCATCTACTTTCTGTACCCATATCCTTTCCTTTTCATCACCACCAATTTTATGGTTGAGAACAATATCTGCCAATACTTTTATCCCGTTTTCATGAAATGCCCGGATACAATCCTGGTATTCCTGCAAAGTGCCATAACGGGTACGGACTGTCCCTTTCTGATCAAACTCTCCCAGGTCAAAAAGATCATACACAGCATAACCAGGATCATCTACCCCTCCGGCTCCTTTATAAGCAGGAGGCAGCCATACTTGTGTTACTCCCAGCGAAGCCAGGTAAGGAGCCTGTTCTTTTGCATGATTCCACAGATTTCCCTCTTTTGAATAATACCAGTGGAAGAACTGGAAAATTGTCTGGTTGTTCATATAGCTTGCAGGTTAATTACCTTATCTATTGAAAAATAAATGCCATTTATTTTTTCCGGAGGAGCTCCAGTAGTTTTTGAGCATTGAAAGCGGCATACCCGGCCTGGTCATTATCAAAATAAACATACACGTCTTTACCGGCCTGTTGCCATTTTTGGCAACGCCTGGCCCAACTTTTTAGCTGTGCGGTTGAGTAGCTTCCCTCATACTTGTTTTGAGTTGGTCCATGCAAGCGTACATACATAAAATCGGCCGTAATTTCAATCGGAGACATATGGCCTGCCAATTCATAAATACAGAATGCACAATTGAATTTCTTCAAGAGATCGTAGATTTCTTCTTTATACCAATCATGATTCCTGAATTCAAATGTATAAATGTATTTTTTTGGGAGCAAAGACAGAAACCTTTTCAACCGGTCTGTATTGATTTTCCATGATGGGGGAAGTTGAAAAAGAATGGGGCCTATTGTAACCAGCGGCAAATGATAAAACGGTGTATTCAATTCAACAGTCATGAACTTTTTGCTGTAAAAAGCGAACTGTTCTTTGTCTTTGATATCAGCAGGATAAAAAGCCCCTTTCCAGTGTTTATAATGCCAGCCTGAAGTGCCAATATGTATTTTCCCTTTTGCCATCAGGTATATAATTCCTGTTCGTCTGTATAATAAGTGATACGTCCTTTTTTTCATGTTTTACCGGAGCTCCTGTAGGGCTTTTCTTTCGGGATGCGTTATGGATTATCTGCATAAGCGTTCCCTATGCCCCGTACTACATGCTGATCAAGCAGCAGATTCTTGACAGTTGCCCTCGTCTTCATTTTTTAATTGAAAGAACAATTCCTTACCATCTCTCCATACAGCTTTTACCACAGCTCCTTCCAGGCTCTTCTTTAACCGGGAACTGCTGACATTTGATTTAATCCCTTTTTCCAGAACTGTTACACGTGTCAGTTTCTTCCCCATTAAATGCTTCCCCAGATTCTGGCTAAAAACTTCTAGATCGGGCAACTCCGGCATAGCAGATCTTTATTTATAATGCGACATGATTTCATTCCCTAGAGCTTCTACAAATTTCTTATCATCACTCTTATCCAACTTCCAACCGCTTTTCATATGGCGGGCTATTCCCATGTTCTCATCATTAAGAGTAATATCCAGTTGATAACAGATCCCATTGATACAGGTTTCAGGTAGAGGAACAGCCTCACCTTTATATACCTGGTCTTTATATTCAAATTCCAATGGCACTACCTCTGATTCTAACTGATGGAGTATTTCCTTCAGGAAGTCAATCAGGTGTTTTCTTTGTGTTGGAGTTTTAGCGCTCCATTTATTTTTATCTGCACGACGGTGAGCCAGTTTGTATTTCATTCCTATAAGGGATGTGCTGTAATCGTTGGCATTTAGTTTTTCCACCCGCTGATGTGCCAGTATATACCAATGATAAGCAGTGCCCACAGGCACACCCGACCCTTCAGGAGCTTCCCCTGCCCTTCTTTTAGTAACTGCATAAGCTACCCGCCAGAGATCGGGAGTAATTTTGGTTTCCCTCCACACACCTTTGTCATAATACCATTTATGGCTGCGCCCAACTGCCATACCCGTATATTGTTTGTTGCCAAATTTCTTGACAGCGTTATACGAATCAGCGATATCGCCCTTTTTTTTCGTTTTACTTCTCGTTTTCCGAACAGCTCTTTTCCGGGGCAGGGTTTTTACAGGCATAGCTAAAGTTTTAGACTAGCGATACCAATGCTGTTGAAAAAACTATGCCACCGCTGCAGGCCAATCAATGTGTATTTTATTACTCATTCTTCCATACCGGCAATTTGATATAGCTATCCCCAAACCATTTTATGTTTAGCGGCTCTCTCGCATCTTTCATAGTTTCTTTATTTATATCACCACCTGTTCCATAATTGATCTGCTCAAAAGGACTCTTGTTTATATTCAGGATGATAGCAATGCGGCTACCCCTGGCCAGTTTGCGGCTGGTCATGTAACTATTGGAAAAGGGGATAGTTTCTTTTTTCCCAGGTACCAGCAAGTTCCGGTGCATAATATCCTTTGCATAGCTGGCACGGCCCATGAAATAAGAAAGGAGAAAATAACGGCCATCAGGCATCAGTTCAAACAAGGCCACACTGAAATCCATGTCCTTCTTATTAATAGCGGCTTTTAATACACCAGCGAAATTACCGCTCAGTTCCATTTCCTGTTTCAGCGGGTCACTAAGTAAAAGCAGGCCATTATTGGGGAACAATTTATCGTATACCAACTGGTTAAAATAATAATAACTGTTACGCGAATTTCTATCCTTGAAATCTATCCGTTGCCGGAGAAAACTATTAGCAGAGGATTTTTGAGTGGTGAGGCCATATTTATTGCCGGGTGCCTTATCAGTAAGATAGAGAGTCAGCGAATCATTAGCCATTTTATTAAGGGATGGAATGTGTTTCCATTCATTGGTTCCCATCACCTGGTAATTTATTTTATCTTTCAGGATAGCAGGTTTGGGAGCCCCTTTGAATATATAATCAAACCATTGGTAAATGATATCGTGTATAGGCACCCGGGCAGCTTCATCAATCCTGTAACCATTGTATACAGAGTCAGGAAATCCCTGGGATCCGAAATGCCCGTACGGACCGATCAGCAGGTAATGCTCTGCAGTTGGATTGTATTTGAAAAGCTCACGGTAGTAATACATTTCACCAATCTGTCCGCCATCATAATAGCCTGTTGTGCTCAGTATCGGAATATTGATCCTGGCAAACTCATCTTTATAAGGGATCATTGATTGCCAATAAGCATCATACACAGGATGGTTGAGCCAACGATGGAATACTTTATTTGGCCTTCCCAGTAATGTATCCAGCGAAGAATAAACACTCCCCTGCTGAAACCATTTTTCATAGAGCTCATTCCAGTGAGCACCCTGGTAATCCTTTTCATCGAGGAACTTATTATTGGAAACATAATAGATCCAGGGGAATGTAAAGCTCATATTCACATTGTTTGTCATTGGCACATCCAGACCCGGCGCACATGAAGCAGACGGCACAATAGTTTTTAAAGCCGGGTGAAGCTTTTTAGTGGAAGCCCATTGGGTAAAACCATTATAGCTACCTCCATACATGCCCACTTTTTTATTGCTCCAAGATTGCTGAGTGATCCATTCGATCACATCATATACATCCCTGCCATCATATTCATAAGGCACTGTTTCGCCGGGGCTATAGCGCTTTCCTCTGGTGTAGGCCATCACTCCCGCGTACCCTTTATCTGCAGCTTCTTTTATTTTCCGGATATCTGTTTGCCGAGCGTAAATGGTGAATTGCAAAATAGTACTCAGTTGTTCTCTTATGTTTTTTTTCCGCATAGCCCATGCCGACACCCAGTTCCCATCTTGTGTTTGGATCAGTATACTATCCTGGATGATATAGTTTGTATCTTTTTTCAGGCTATCTACGAAAGATTGGGCAATTGTCAGTTTGGAACAAAACAGGCATAGGAATGCCAGGGAGGTTTTAACTCGCATTATTAAAGTATATTTATGTATGATTGGAAAGGATATTGCCTATATATTTCCCCTGTATCAGGGATCAACAATATGCCTGTTTTTAAAGGCTGCCGACTGCCTGGTAGATACTTCCAGTGATTCTCCGGTTTGGAGAACTATGGTCAACCTTCCCCTTGCCTGCGGCCTGATGTGTTTAATATAATTTGTGTTGATAATCTCTGTACGGCTTATCCTGAAAAAGGATTGCTGGTCGAGTGTCTTTTCCAGGTGATTGAGTGAACGTTTCAGGTACAGTTTTTTTCCATCCACATACAACCTGGCATAATTTCCTGCCGATTCGATCAGGTAAATATCTTTCTCTTTAACAAAGTAATAACGCTCCCCTTCCCTGATAAAAAAGGTATGCTCTGCAGCCAGGCCAGGCCTGACCATAAACTTCGTGCGAACTTTTTCAATTGCCTGGAAAAAACGTTCCCTGCGGATAGGCTTAACCAGGTAATCCAGTGCATTCAGCTCAAAGGCTTTTACAGCGTATTGATCATAGGCCGTTGTAAATATGATTTCCGGCACATATTCCAGTGACTCCAGCAGTTCGAGTCCTGAACGTTCCGGCATCTGTATATCCAGGAAAAGCAAGTTAGGTTTAAACTGGATGATCAGCTTTTCTGCTTCGTCTGCATTTGTTGCTTCACCGGCTATATCAAAATCCCTGTAGTTGAGCAGGTGTTGTTTTATTTCTTCCCTTGCCAGTCTTTCATCGTCAACAATCAATATTTTTAATCTGCTCATGGCAAAGGAGTTTTTATAATGGCCGCAATAGTTTCTCCGTTTTGTGCGGTCAATTCAAAACTGGCTTTTCCATTGAACTGTAATTGCAACCGTTCTGAAAGGTTTTTTAATCCCAGTCCCTGTCTGCCGGAAGTTTGAAGTTTGCCCGGATTAAGCACGCGGGTGTGCATATATCCATTTTCCCTTTGTACCTGTATTTGTATAATACCCCCATCCTTTCTTTGCGCTATTCCATGTTTAATGGCATTTTCCACCAGGGTTTGAATACTAAGTGGGAGAATGGGGGTTTTTAATAACTGTTCATCTACTTCAATGGATGTCTGTAATCGTTTTTCAAAACGCATTTTTTCCAGTTCAAGATAATCGTTGATCAGTTCCATTTCATCCTGCAGGGTGATCAATGCCGTATCGCGCCGGTAAAGCGACATACGTAACAGATCAGATAAAAGATCGATTGCCCTTCTTGCTGCCTGTGGGTCTTCCAGCACAAGAGCTTTGATATTATTAAGCGAATTAAAAAAGAAATGCGGGTTCAATTGCGCGGCAAGATTATCCATCTGTGCATCTTTTGCAATCATAGCCAGACGGGCGCTTTCCCTGGTAGCATTGATTTCTCTTTGTGCATAGTGATACAGGTAATAAGCCAGCACCCAGATAGCCATCAGCCTGATACCTGTAACCAGGGTGATCAGCCATTGCGCATTGAAGTAATGAGTAAATGTTTCAGTAAATCCTTCTTCAAATATAAATCGTACCAGGAAGGTCTTAGCAATGGTAAGTATCATAAAAGCACCACCTAATACAAGAACGGAAGGGATGATCCGAACCAATAATTTTGGAGGGGTCAGGTTTTGCCACTGATAATGTTTGGAAAGATTACGGAACAAATGGGTGAGCCCAATATACATTACCAGGTCGGCTGCAAAATGGAGCAGTGCAAGTGTGAAACTGAAATTGCTGCCAATATATCCGGCATATCCCCAATACAATGAAGCTGCCGACCAGCCGATCAACTGGCATTTCCAATAAAGAGACAGGCGGCTTTTTTGCTTCATGAGCTGTTTTAAATGATTTATAAAACAAACCAACAAAATCTATCGATGAAAGAAAAATGAAAGTACAGGAGTGTGAGATACAGGGTGATAGTCGTTGTTTTATAACAGGTAAAATTAAGACATGTCATTGTCCGTTTCCGGACACCCCTTGTCTCATTTTCGTACACCTGAAATAATCAACCTTCATTATATGTTGATAATCAGATAAATACCATATGGCATGTCACTTGACCATGCGACACTTTAAGTAGCCGCTTGCCGGAACACACTACTCATTTTTTAAGCCAGTAATATGCTCAAAAACTATCTGAAAATAGCGGTCAGGAACATTATGCGTCACAAGGCATTTGCCCTGATCAATATTGCCGGTCTTGCCATTGGTATGACCTGCAGTATCCTGATCCTTCTTTGGGTAAGGAATGAGTTAAGTTATGACCGGTTTCATGCCAATGCCGGGCAGTTATACCGGGTAGTGTGCGGCCTTGGTGATTTTAAATATGCCGTTACTCCCTACCCTGTAGTAAGGGAAGCGCAGGAAAAAATACCGGGTATAAAAAGTATTACCAGGCTACTGCCTGCACAAACTGCAGTATTTGAGATCGGGGATCATAAGTTTGAAGAAACAAAAGGGCTCTATGTTGATTCCACTTTTATGCAATCATTCTCCTTTCAACTTGTAAGGGGGGATCGCACGAGCGTGCTCCAACGAAATGATGGAATCCTGATCACAGAAAACATGGCGAGGAAATATTTCGGAAACGATGACCCGATGGGTAAAGTGCTTCGCCAGAATAATAACAGCAATGTTGTGGTCACTGGTGTACTGGCCAATATACCGGCCAACTCACATCTGCAGTTTGATTATATTAAGCCGATGTCGGCTATTGAGCAAACCAATAATGATATCAAGAATAATGTTTGGGACAATTTCAATTTTTACAGTTATGTGCAATTGGATAAAAATGTAAAGCCGAGTTCTGCTACGCTGAAAAAGCTGGACAGCCAATTGACCGGAATATTTGCCCAGCATATACCAAAAGACGCACTGAATGTCCAATTCAATCTGCAACCGCTGGCAGATATACATCTGCACTCCAGTTTTCAGGCCGATTTTGCAGGAATGGGTAACTACCTGTATGTAAAAGTATTTTTTGTAGTAGCGATCTTTATCCTGGTTGTAGCCTGTATCAATTTTATGAATCTCGCTACGGCCCGTTCAGCGCGCAGGGCCAAGGAGGTGGGATTACGCAAAGTAGTAGGTGCGGGCCGCGGGCAGCTAATTGGACAGTTTCTTGGCGAATCCATGCTGATCTCTTTCCTTTCTTTGCTGATCGCAATGGGACTTGTATGGTTATTATTGCCGGTATTCAATAATCTTGCGGGTAAAGAATTAACCATCCATTTCTTCGACTGGAAATTGCTGCTTACTCTTACTGGCATAGCCTTGCTGACAGGACTGATATCCGGTAGCTACCCCGCCCTTTTTCTTTCAGGGTTTAAACCAGCCAAAGTATTAAAGGGAAATATGAAAACGATGGGTGGTAACCTGATTTTCCGGAATTCATTGGTGGTAACGCAGTTTATTGTATCAATTGTATTACTGGCAGGAACGGCCGTTGTATACAAACAACTCAAGTATATTAGAAACATGAACCTTGGTTTTGAACGATCCAACCTGCTATACATGCCGATAACCGGCGATATGAATAATAAAATACAAACCTTAAAGGCGGAGTTGAAGAAAGATCCGCTGACCAGCAATTTCGCATTCTCCAATGATTTGCCGGTAGGCTTACAAAATGGCACCGTCAATATTCTATGGGAAGGAAAGGATCCGAATGATCAGACCATTTTTCCGAATATGGATGTGAGTGAAGATTTTTTTGATGTGTTCCAGATGAAAATGGCAAGTGGCCGCGCATTCTCCACTGAATTCAAAGCTGATAGCAGTAACTATATCCTTAATGAAAAAGCTGCCAGGGCTATGGGAATGACTCCAGCCAGTGCAATAGGAAAACCACTGAGCATGTGGGATATCAAGGGCACAATCGTTGGTGTGGTAAAGGATTTTAATTTCAAAGCTATTCAAACCGAGATCCAACCGATGGTGATCCGGTTGAACAGGTATGGAGGTTTGGTGATCGTGCGCACCAAACCCGGCGCAACCGAATCGACGATCAAGGCGATAGAAAAAATAAGTACAGCTCTTAATCCGGCTTATCCATTTTCTTATGGATTTGTTGACCAGGAAATAGAAAATCTATATAAAGGCGAGAAGCAGCTAAGCAATTTATTCAATGTATTTGCCATTCTCGCGATATTCATTTCCTGTATGGGCTTATATGGCTTATCTGCGTTTATGGCAGAGCAACGCACCAAAGAAATTGGTGTTCGCAAAGTGTTGGGAGCTTCAGTAGGAAATGTAGTGTACCTGCTTTCACTCAATTTCACCCGCCTGATCCTGATCGCTACAATTATTGCGATACCTTTTGCATGGTTTGCGATCAATAGCTGGCTGAAAGGATTTGCGTATCGGGTTTCAGTTGGTTGGACTATTTTCCTGTTGGCTTCGCTTGCTGCGTTAGTGGTTGCATGGATAACAGTAGGATATGAATCGATTAAGGCGGCGATTGCGAACCCGGTGAAATCGTTGCGGTCTGAATAAAGACCGATTTTGTACCTTAGCTTCATGACCACTCAACTGGAAAACTATTACCTCAGCAAGCCGGAACCTTATCAAAGCTGCCTGCTTGCCCTGCGGCATATTATCCTGAGCGTTGACCCCGCTATTGTACATGAACGGAAATTTCAGATCCCCTTCTTCACTTATAAAGGGAAAAAACTGGGATATCTGTGGCTCAACCGGAAAAAGCTGATGCTCGGGTTCTGTACTGACAAAAGCTTACTGGAAACACCTCCTGAAGCTAAGCCCAAAGACCGTTACGAATCTTTTCAGATCAATCCTGATGAAAACCTGCCGGTGGATCTGATCGTGGGAAAATTAAAAGAATATCTAAACCGGATCAATCAATCTCTTAAATAAAAAGCCTTTAAATAAAAATTTAAAGGCTTCTTGCTTTATAATACAAATCCTACCTTGAAGGCCCACCGGTGAAGATAATAGTTAATAGTCTCGTATTCATTCAGACAAGGAGGGTTGATGCAAAACGTCGGTGTTGTAACTTTTTCTTTATACGCTTTATATGAATAATACATACCGAAAAGAACTCCCTGCCCGGATTTCATAGCATGTGATTTCAAACGGTAAGCAAGCCCCATTTCCCCGAATAAACCAGGTTTAATCTCAGAGTTGATCGTGCCCTGCCAGTTTACTGTTTTATGCTTTGGCACAAAAACGGTTCCTGCATTGGCATTCAGGAAAAAATCATTCTTTCCCCGGAAAAGGTATTTTGATGCTGATACAAATACAGGAATCGACCATTCCTTATAAGTATCAAAGCCTGTTCCCAGCCCCACAAAATAGGAGCCCAATTGCAATCCATGCGTGGTCAGCACCTGGTAGCCTGTTTTGCTTTCTCCTTCAAGAACACCCATATAGTTGTAGGACCGGTAAACTGTTTTTTGTGCCGCCGCAGACAGGCAGAAACATACACCTGTCAGCATCAGTAATTTTTTTAGCATATCATTTCTTTTTCAAACGGCTTAATTCGGTCAGTTGACCGGAATGGGAATAATCATATTGTATGATACCTTCTTTCGCGCTCACGATGAGTTTGCCATTGTAGGGGATCACATCATAGGGTTCGATTCCCGCCACTGTCTTTGTAAGCTTAATTGCGCCCGGATCACTTGCATCGAACATCTTGAGCCCGGCTCCTCCATCACATATCCAGAGCAGATTGCCGTCCTTACCTAATCCATAAGGGCTACTCATATCATATCGCCCTATCAGTTTTGGTGATTCTATCTGTTTAATATCAAGAATGTTCAACTGGCTGTTGACCGTAGTTCCGCAAACAGTACCTGCTCTCAATGTAACATAAGCATAATCTCCGTCGGTAATAACGGGGTCGCAGGTCATAGCATGTGAAAACATACTGACATAAACAGGACTTGCAGGGTCGCTGATATCATAAATAAGCATACCACTTGTAGAACCAATAAACAGTTTATCTGCAAAAGGATAGATTGTTTCGATGCCTCCCCTCCTCAACAGTACGTCTTTTACTTTAACTGGAGATGCAGGATTATTGATATTGAATGACTGCAACATGCTTGTGTTCACGGTATATAAATAATTATTTACCACACTGAACCTGGACATGGAGCCGGCTACTCCGACTGTAGGAACGGCAGATGATGCCAACGGAGTAGAACTATAAGCCAAACATCCCCTGCATTCAAACGCATCAGTATAAGGAACTGTTGTATCTTTTTTTATCCAATCTACGATATAACGGGAGGTGTCCGGAATAAAATAAAAAAGACTACCGGCATTCCTGTCAGGAAAAACTTCTGCCGAAATACTGGTTATACTTGCAGCGAGCGGATCTGAAATATCGATCGCCAGAATGTCCCTATAAATATCCGCAAACAGGATATTCCCTTTCACTGCAATATCCAGGTTGCCCGGAATATTGATGAAAGACCTGTTGACAGGATTGGAAGGATTGCTGTTATCAATAACATGCACTCCTTTATTTATTTCATTTACAAATAAATAATTTCCGTAGACATAGATCTTCCCGGGACTCTCTATCGACCGGGCAGGCTTGCTGGAAACTTCCCGTAAAACGTCCTGCTTATTCTTGTAAACAGGCGTGAAAATGGTGTATGTCCGGGTCATTTTGTCCTTCAAACAGCCTGAAAGAACAAAAGCGGCCAGCACTGGCAGTAAGGTTTTGGTGAGGGCTTTCATGCGATCTTTTTTTTAGGCTGACAACCTATTTTAAGAAACCATTGCATGTAAGAGAAAATTTTTTAATAAAACTTAGATGAACCGAGTCAGAAATACGACGATATTCGTATTTTAGCCTCTAATTGTATTTATGATAAAACAAATCTCAGGACTGATCATTTCATTACTGATCAGCCATTTTGCTACAGCACAATCTATAGTTCGTTTTAAGATCAGCAAGCCATATGCTATCCTTAGTTTTATAGAAACAGCATCAGGCACGCAATCCCACTCGCCTACCCTTAAAGCATTGATCGATTCAAAGATTGACAGGAATGATACATTATTTAACAGGCTGGTGCAGGATTTTCGAAATATCAACCTGAACTATAATTATAAAAGGGATGAATTTCCCGGCAACAGACGCCAGTACCGTTCTACTTATGATCTGATAGTCATTGCCGCTGTAAAAAGTGAAAGTCTTCCTCAATTCAGGGATAATACCATTGGCATCCTGCCCAATAGTGCACACCAGGAACTATTAAAAAGCCTGACCGGTATAGAAATCTATTATGACAGCCTGATCTGGCTTCCTTCGCAACAATCATTAAATAAGCAGATCCGGAACCTGAGAAACTATGAAGCAAAAGCCAATGAACTCTTCCGGTTGTTTAGTAAGTTTTATCATTCAAGCTGGACCAATGATATTCCTTTTCATGTAACCCTATACCCTATTCCGGGAAAACGCGGCAGTACCACGGCAACACCGCATGCCAATAGCCTTTGTGTAGGGGTGCTTACAGAAGGCAAAGATCTGGCCGCTACCATGGGCGTGGTAGTTCATGAAATGTGCCATGTATTATATGACGAGCAGGTTAGCGGTTTCCAGCATCAGCTCGATTCGGCTTTCATGACCAGTACATCACCTTATAAAAATGTAGCGTATAATTTTTTTGACGAAGCGCTGGCCACCGCATTAGGCAATGGCTGGGCTTACGAAAAGATTTCCGGCACTCCTGATACATCGGCCTGGTATAATAATGAATATATCAATGGTTTTGCCCGTGCTGTTTATCCCCTGGTCAAACAATATCTTGAGACAAATAAATCCATCGATCCTTTTTTTGTGAAGCAAGCCATTGATATATTCGCCAATACATACCCCCGTTCTTTAAGCGATTATTCAATACTATTCAACAATATGTATCTCTATGCAGATGCTGGAAATGGGCAGGAGCGGCAGGAGTTAAGAAATATATTGGGAAAATATTTTCAATCAAGCCGGTATAGCTTCTCCTCTCCTGTTCTTCATGAATACAGCATAGAATCATTGAAAACGAGCAAGCCCGTACAATTGATCATAATTGACAGGGATCATCAGGCTACTTTATCCGGGTTGAAAAATATTTTCCCTGAAATTGAAACAACAGTAAAAGAACATAACGACAAGAACTTCGTATTAAGCTTTTATGACCAAACGAAAAGGCCGGTTATATTAATATATGTAAATGATAAACAAGCAATGGATAAAGCATTTCAAACCCTGAAAGAGAAAAAATATATGGATGCTGGTAACACTTATTGGTCTGTGGATTAAATCAAAGCCTTAAGCTTGTGAACAGCAATCCTTTTGTAAACATCATGGTTTATTTCTTTAAAAGGAATTTCAATGGCTGTTCTATCCTTTGCTGCCAGGCTGCTTCATTATGTGCAGCTCCATCAAACTGAAGGGAGATCCAGTTTTCATTCTTTCTATATCCTGCGGCAGATAATAGACTGTCTACCCGCTGCTGATATGGTGCATATAATGAGTCCAATCCCGCTGTCCCGTGATCAAAATAAAAACGATGGGAAGACGCGTCTGGCAAACCCTTCATCAGTTGCCGGAGGTATGCCCCTTTCAATGCCGGCCAGTGAGTGGAAATACAGGCAGCACCACCAAATACCTGGGGGTATTCATTGACAGCGTAGCAGGAAATCAACCCACCCATGCTTGATCCCATGATCCAGGTATGGTCCGGAGTTCTGTAAGTGCTGAATTCACGGTCAATAAACGGCTTTAACTCATAGACCAGGAACTTCAGGTATGCATCAGATATCACTTCCTTTCCTTTGTGCAGCGAATCGGTTAACAATGCCTCTCCCACTGCATCTGCAGGTTTGGCCGGCATGTATTCTTCAAACCTTTTTTCTGAATTCCATATTGCCACAACGATCACTGGCCGAATGCTGTCGCTATTAAGCAGGCTGGCAACATGCTCATCTACCTCCCATTCGGTTCCACTGAATGAAGTTGACTTGTCAAATATATTCTGACCATCGTGCACATACAGCACATCATATTTTTTATGCTTTGAATAGCCGGCTGGCAGAAAGACCTCCACATTACGTGTTTTTACAAACTGTGATGGGAATGCCGGATATTTTTGTACAGTACCCTTTTTTGTTTTGCTTTCACAAGCCTGCAACAACACTGTCAGCCACAGAAGGGTAAAGAAATGTTTTATCATATTATGAATTAAAGCGGGAATGAATCACTGGCCGATCGGTTTCAGATTGCGGTACCTGAACTTTAGATCCACATAGCGCCCGATATTAGCTATATACTCTTCTTTATTCTTTGGCACTTTCTGAATATCCTTATCGGGGTAGTTGCGTACAACTTCCGGCCAGTTTTTGTCAGTAAGGAACAAGGGATCAATAGTGCATCCTTCATACTGCTCAAATGGTTTATAGAAAATATATCCATTGGCCATATCACTCAGCTTAAAATCTTTATACCCTATTGAATTGGCACTCGTATCCCGCAATTCTCCAAGTGGTGTTCCCTCAAGGTCAAAACCTGCGGGATGGTTGCCCAATTGTTTCATCAGGCTATCGATCTGTCCGCCAGCCGGCGCATAAAGTATAGCGTAGCCATGGGTCTTGCTTTCAAAGGGGTAGTGCAGCAATATGGTAAATACTTTATCCGGCGCATAGCGATACAGGATATTCCCCATACGGTTGGTATCAAAGCGGTAAAAATGCTCTTCCCGATAATCGTAATACGGCGTATTGTATTTGGTAAATGCATGTCCAAAACCACAAAGCACAAGGATCTTTTCGTTTTTATCCAGTATTTGTTTTTTGATCAGGTCGGCTCTGAAAAATTCAGTGTTACCCCTATTGAATACACTACTGATAAGATCAGGTGTACGGATACCGAAATATTTTTCTTCACACACAGCCCAGTTATACCGGTAACTGATATTAAGAATCCTGAATGGACGACTGCCAGCCGGCAACGAATGGTTCAGTTCCCAGGCGGCCCGGTAAATATCCATATACTCATTAAATACCCAGCCTACATTATAGTTGAACATGATTCTTCGAGCCACGTCTTCACTATAAGCTGGTGCGGTTACCAGTGAATCGAGTGTTGCCTGATCTTCTTCTGCGCCAAACTCCATTCCGAAATTGTATATCCCGGCTTTATACAATTGCGGAATGATATCATGTGCCATCACAAGGTTATGTTTTATGGCATGATCTTCCGATAGCAGGATCACATCATGGGTTTTGAATTTGCTGAGTATGTATTCTTCCGGACTTTGGAAGTTCTCTTTTAAATATTCTTCCGGAGTACCCTTCACTGGTTGCTTTGCTGCTGCTGTCTCTGTTCCTTTTTCCGACGCATTATTATTACAGGCTACTGTGAAAAAAGAAAACATAAGCAGAATGGCTACAATGGGAAAATACAGGGATTGATTGATCTTCATAAACTGTGTTTAATTCATTATTTCAATAATAAGCGGAGAACGGGCAGGTACTGTTATGGGCTGATCCAGTGCAATTGAACTGCCGGTCAATACATCCACACCCTGCCTGGCGGTACCCAACTCCGTACGATATGGAGACAGGTCGAGTGAAAGAGCTGTCTTATTTTTATTAAGTACAACCAGCACTTTACCTTTTTCATTATACCGGATATAGACATACGCTTCTTTAAGCGGACGGTAATGAACCAGTTTCCCTGTCGATAACACAGGATGACCCTGCCGCCAGCGTACCAGTTTTTTCACAAATGCCTGCATGGATTGCTGAGTTGGGGAAAGCCCTTTACCTGTAAATGCATCAACTGCATCTCCAGGCCAGCCACCCGGAAAATCACTTCGGATACTCCCATCTGTTTGTCCCTCCATATTAAGCTCTGTGCCGTACATGAGTTGGGGTATGCCGCGGCTGGTAAGCACAAACGTGAGTGCCAGTTTTACGAGGTCTTCATCTTTTCCAAGTTGATCATACAATCGCCGTATATCATGGTTATCGGCAAACACAACAAGGTTGTCGGCATTGGCATACTGAAAATCATTGGCAAGCATATCATAGAGATAAAGAAAACCTCCGGCATTGTATTTTTCTTCTCCTGTCAACGCTTTGATTAGTGCACTCTGTACAGGAAAATCCATCAGGCTGGGTAGCCATGATACATATCCATTCTGATTTTTCTTACCTCTTTGCCAGTAGGCTACTATTCCCGGATTATCGATCCACACTTCACCCACGATATTCATATTCGGATACTCCAATGCAATCCGTTTAGTCCAGTCGGTCATAAAGTTCATATCCGGATAAGGATAGGTATCTACGCGTATACCACCCAATCCTGCATACTCGATCCACCAGATGCTATTCTGGATCAGGTAATTTGCCATCAGAGGATTTTTCTGGTTGAGATCAGGCATTGTTTTAACGAACCAGCCATCACTCAACAAAGCAGAATCGCTTTTGGCCACATGCGGGTCCATTGTCACTGTTTTGCGGTGATTGGTATACCGGATATTATCACTGTAATTGATCCAGTCTTTTGAAGGCAGGTCCTTCATCCACCAATGTTCGGAACCGCAATGATTGAACACCATATCCATTACCACCTTAATACCCAAGCGCGCTGCTTTCGCTGACAGTTCTTTATACTGCTGGTTAGTACCCATGCGTGCATCGATGTTATAAAAATCGGTGATGGAATATCCATGATAGGAATAATCGGGCTGATCATTTTGTAAAGCAGGCGTCATCCATATTGCCGTAAAGCCCATATCGTGTACATAATCCAGGTGATCAGTCACTCCTTTCAGGTCTCCCCCATGGCGGCCATTTTCATCGGCACGTGTCACGCCTTCTTTCAGCGATGCTACCCTGTCGTTTGTTGTATCGCCATTGGCAAAACGGTCAGGAGTGATCAGGTAAATGATATCAGCCGGTGTAAAACTTGCCCGGCTGGATGAATTGGGCTGACGCTGCAGCAGTTCATAAGTATATCTATTGACTGTTTTGTTATTCTTCTGAAACAGGATATCAAATTTACCCGCTGCTACCCTGGCATTATCAATAAGCAGATCGAGAAAAAGATAATTGCTGTTTTCCACGCGGATGACCCTTTGCAGTGTTACACCCGGATAATTCAGTTGAGGGGTGGCAGCCGCAATATCCTTTCCATAAACCAATAACTGAAGTTGTGGAACCTGCATATCCACCCACCAGTTGGCAGGCTCTACCCGGAGTTGTTGTGCAAACATTTCTCCTGACAGAAGGAATGACAGGATGATAAGCAGTTTTGTTTTCATGCGTGCTTTTTATTGTTAATTAAAATACTGACACTGCTAAATAAAAACGATTTATCATTCTGCGGTCAGCGGGTGGACAAAAGAAATAACATCAGGGATAAACAACCTGTCTGCCATGCTGAATGGCCTGAAGCTCTTTCCGTTCTTTGTTAGTCCCTGTTAAATGGTCGTTTGTCCCGGCAAAATCGTATTTGAAGCTGCACTGCCTGATTACCTTTAAATTTGACGGGTATGCAAGTGACGTTCTTCCCTGATCAGACCATGAACCGTGTAGCCAGTAACCGGCTGTTGCAACACCTGCTTTACTGGGTTTGCTATGTCAGTTTTTTTGGTATCGTATGGGGTAGTTATGATTATGATTTCCAAAAAACATTTACGATCCAACTACTGCTGCTTCCTTTGCATGCAGGGATGGTTTACTTTGTTATTTATTTCCTGTTGCCCCGTTTCCTGTACCGGAAAAAAGTAGCCCTCTTCTTTTTATACTTCTGGATCACGCTGTTGGTCACTGCGCTCATCAACCGTTATATCGACTATTATATCATACTCGTCAATTTCTTTCCTCATTGGTACCAGGTATCCGTATATGATCCTGTTACCATGCTCACAACGATCATTAAGCTCAATTTTGCGCTGGCTATTCCGGTGACAATAAAAGTGTTTGATTACTTTTCTTCCATTCAGCGGGATCAGCGGGAACAGGAAAGTAAACGGGTAGAAGCTGAACTGGCGCTTTTACGCAGCCAGGTGCATCCTCATTTTCTTTTCAATATACTTAACAGCCTTTATTCGCTGATATTGAAGAAATCAGATCAGGCAAAGGATGTGGTGCTGAGGTTATCTGGATTACTACGTTATCTGCTTTATGAAACGGCAGCCAACAGTGTTCCGCTGGAGCAGGAGATTAATTTTATACGCGACTACCTGGAACTGGAACGCGTACGGTTTGGGGATTCGCTGCAGGTGGAGTGGAATATGAAAGGTAATCCGCAAGGGCATTCTATTGCGCCGATGCTCATCATGCCCTTTGTGGAAAACGCGATCAAGCATAGTTCAGGCGGTCTGCAACAGGTAGCTGAAGTGAAGATCGATATGGAACTGACCGCCCGGCAATTTGCACTTACTGTACACAACAGTATAGCGCAGAAAGAGAAAACAGATGCACCCCTTCCCGGAGGTGTGGGATTACCGAATGTGGAAAAAAGACTGGCACTTTTATATCCCGGCAATTATTTCCTGGATATAAAAACTGATAAGCTATATCATCATGTAACTTTAATACTCAATTTATAAGCAGTGAAGAAGATCAAATGCCTGATCGTGGATGATGAGCTGCTGGCACTCGACATACTGGAAACCTATATAGCCCAGACTGATTTTCTGAAGCTGGAAGGCCGTTGTCAGAGTGTGGTGGAAGCTATCAGTATGCTCCAGGACAGGAAAGCAGATCTGATATTCCTGGATATCCAAATGTCGGGGATCAGCGGTATCCAGTTTTTGCGTACCATGCCGGATATTCCCCAGGTTATCCTTACTACAGCCTATCCTAATTATGCGATTGAAGCTTTTGAATTAAATGTGCTGGACTATCTGTTGAAACCATTTTCTTATGAACGCTTTCTGAAAAGCATTACGAAATTCCTGGGGCAAAAGGAATCGTTGCCGGTAAACGACGGCATTGAATCCGGCCCGGAGTCGCTTTATGTACGCTCCGAAAAACAAATGATCCGTATTGTACTCGACGATATCCTTTACATAGAAAGCCTGCGTAACCATGTATTTATTCACCTTCAGAATGGCAGCAACATCAAAACGCTGAATACGATCAATAATATCGGAGAAAGCCTGCCGGCAGACAATTTTATCCGTATTCATCGCTCTTATATTGTACCGCTCAGAAAGATCAGTCGGTTTTCGGCTGCAGAATTGAAGATCGGCAATCAGCACTTGCCTATCGGGAGAAATTACCGCAGCTTTGTGTCGCAGGCGCTTTATGGAAAAGTTATTATTCCAAAAGGACAACATTGATTTTGAGGTAGTGTGGTCACACCCGGTATAAAATAAAAAAAGCCTCCGGAATGGAGGCCTTTTAAGCTAGTGACCGCGTCAGGATTCAAACCTGAAACCTTCTGATCCGTAGTCAGATGCTCTATTCAGTTGAGCTACGCAGCCAGCGGACGGCAAAGGTAACGGAAAAACAATTTCCCACAAAATCATTGTGAAATTTATATGGTATTTTTTTGTCGAATGGTATGATATTCAATGCTCGCATTTCTTAGCTTTATCACCTCTAACCACAAGCACATTATGAAAAAAATCCTTTTTCCAGTTTTTGTGCTCCTGGGCTTAAGTTCCCAGGCACAGATAAAAGCGGGTGATGTAAATAGTTTCACCCTTAAAAACGGGATGAAATTTCTCGTAGTGGAAGACAATTCCATTCCCAATGCCAATATGTACCTTTTTTACCGTGTAGGATCCCGGAATGAATACCAGGGTATTACCGGCCTCTCCCATTTCTTTGAGCATATGATGTTCAATGGCGCCAAAAAGTATGGACCAAAAGAATTTGACCGCACTATGGAGTTCAATGGCGGTGCCAATAATGCCTATACCCGGGAAGATGTGACCGTGTACACCGATTGGTTCCCTGCTTCTGCCACTGAAATCATTTTTGACCTTGAAAGCGACCGGATCGCCAGCCTCAGCATCGATCCCAAAATGGTGGAAAGCGAAAGAGGTGTAGTGTTAAGCGAAAGGAGTACCGGCCTCGAAAATTCTCCATGGCGGATGCTGAGCCAAGCCGTGCAGGCACAGGCTTTCCAGGAACACCCCTATCACTGGCCCGTGATCGGTTATGAAGATGATATGAAAAACTGGAAACAGGCCGACCTGGAGCGCTATTTCAAGACTTATTATGCTCCCAACAACTGCGTGGTGGTAGTATCAGGGGCCGTTAAAACTGCCGATATCAAAGCACTGGCCGAAAAATACCTGGAGCCGATACCGGCTCAACCGGCACCTCCAAAGGTGCACCAGGTGGAGCCCGTACAAACTGGCGAAAGAAGGATCATGATACAAAAAGATGTAGCCACCCCATATATGTATATCGCTTACAAAGCCCCGCAAGCTACACACGACGATTATTATGCGCTGGTGCTGCTCAGTGATATCCTCAGCAGTGGTAAATCATCCCGGCTTTATTCAGCACTCGTAGATGGAAAGCAGCAGGCCACTGCCGTTTTCTCTTCTTATAGCGAAAGCTTCGACCCCACCATTTTTAGTATTAATGCCATTGCAGGAAAGGGCGTAAATGAAACGGACCTGGAAAAAAGCATTTATGAAGAACTGGAAAAAATAAAAAAAGACGGAGTTACTGATAAAGAGTTGCAGAAGGTGAAAAATCAGAAACTGATCCAATTTTACAACCAGGTGGAAACGATCAATGGCAAATCCGATAATATCGGTACCTATGAAGTATTCTTTGGTGATTATAAAAAAATGTTTGAAGCACCTGACCGTTACAATAAAGTGACTGCGGAAGATATCAAACGCGTGGCCAATACTTATTTCAACAAAACCACCCGTACAGTAGGTATCCTTAAATCAAACACAGCAGAATAACAAACCATCCTTGCTCATTGTTAAACACTAAACAAATGAACAACTTCAGATATATAAAACTTTTTCTTCTGTCTTTGTCCGCCTTTATTGGTGTGGCACTGAAAGCGCAGGATTATAAATTGCCTGCTTACCAGCAATTCACGTTAAAAAACGGGCTGACCATTTATTTAATGGAGCAGCATGATGTGCCAATGATCAGTGTATCAGCCATCCTGCCTGCCGGCGCTATATATGATGGCGATAAAGCAGGACTTGCATCTCTTACTGCCACCGCATTAAAACATGGTACAAAAAAATACCCTAAAGCCAGGCTTGATGAAGAGCTTGATTTTATCGGTGCTTCTGTTTCCACGTATGCTTCAAAGGAATCTGCAGGCCTGTCGGCAGAATTTGCTGCAAAAGATAAAGACAAAGTACTCGATATCATCAACGACCTGCTGACAGCTCCTGTTTTTGATAGCGAAGAATTCGCGAAAGAAAAAAGAAGGACGCTGGTACGACTGGAGCAGGCCAAAGAAAGCCCCCGCTCTGTGATCGGCTCCTATTTTGATAAGCTTCTTTACGGTGATCATGTGTATGGCAATATTATCAGCGGAACTATCGGTACTGTTACAGGATTGACCACTGCTGACATACAAAAGTTCTATGCCTCCAATTATATCCCCAATGGTTCAGCCGTTTCCATTGTCGGTGATTTCAACAGCAAGGAAATGAAAGCCACCATTACCAAGATATTTTCAGGCTGGGCCAAAGGCAAACAGGAAAATGCGAACCTGGCAGCAAAACCAATTGCCAAGCCAACAGGCAATCGCGTGTTGTTGATTAATAAAGATGATGCCAAGGAAACGACTTTCTATATTGGTGCGCCTGGCATCAGCCGCAATAATCCCGATTATGTGGCCGTATCAGTGATCAATACCTTATTCGGCGGCCGCTTCACTTCCATGCTGAACGATGAACTGCGTGTAAACTCCGGCCTTACCTATGGTGCCAGCAGCCGCTTCTCCGCTTTGAAGAATGGAGGATCATTTGTGATCTCCACTTTCACTGCGGGAAAAACGACTGAACCAGCTATTGATAAAGCCCTGGAAGTATTGAAAAAACTGCATACACAGGGAGTGGATGAAAAATCACTGACTTCAGCCAAAAACTATGTAAAAGGACAATTTCCTCCGGGATACGAAACCAGTGGTCAATTGGCAAACCTGCTCACTCAAATGTTCTGGTACAAGTTTGATGAATCGTTCATCAATAATTTCCAGAAAAACGTGGATGGATTGACACTCGAAAAAGCAAAAAGCATTATTTCTACTTATTTCCCTGAAGACAAACTTCAGTTTGTGCTGGTTGGCAAAGCTGCCGATATAAAAAAGGTCGCTGAAAAATACGGTCCGGTAACGGAAGTGCAGATCAAGGAAGAGCCGAAAAAAGCGTTCTGATATAATAAGGTTTAAATTCATTCGCCCATGCGTATTCAATTATGGTCCATTGGTAAAGCCCACGAGCCTTATGTCAAAAATGGTGTGGAAGATTTCACCAAACGCATCTCTAATTATTTCAAGGTTGAATGGGTGATCATTCCTCAGCCAAAGAATGCCGGCATGATGAGTGAAATGGATTTGAAAAAGAAAGAGGCCGAAGTGGTGATGGAATGGCTCGACAAAGACGATTATCTCGTAGCCCTTGATGAAAGAGGCAAACAGTTTTCGTCTGAAGGATTGGCTGATTTCATGCAGGCAAGGGCGAATGCCGGTACAAAGAAACTGGTATTCCTGATCGGCGGGGCTTTTGGTATTGATGGAACGGTATTGAAACGTGCGAACCATACCTGGAGCTTATCGCAATTGGTATTTCCCCATCAGTTGGTGCGGCTGATACTGGCTGAACAATTGTACAGGGCCTGTACCATCCTGCGAAATGAAAAATATCATCATAAATAAATTATTTTCGGTCAGCTCAATTATCCAACCATGCAGTTTACCATTACCATTGTTATCGTTATCATCACCTGTCTTGTATCCATTGGGGGATTTAATAACTATAAGATCATTGATGACCTGATATTTTACCCTCCGGCAGTAACCCGCCGGAATCAATGGTATCGTTTTTTCAGTTGCGGGTTGATTCATGCAGATTGGGCACACCTGATCTTCAATATGCTTTCACTCTATCTTTTTGGCCGTATGGTAGAGCAGCAATTCATATCCATTTTTGGTGTGCAGGGAAAAATATTTTATCTGCTGATGTATGTGATGGCGCTTGCAGTGTCGCTCCTGCCTACTTTTTTTAAGAACAGGGATAATTATCATTATCGTAGCCTTGGCGCTTCCGGTGCAGTGAGCGCAGTAATATTTGCAGGTCTGTTGATTGCCCCTTACACAGAAGTATATCTTTTCTTTATTCCTATTCCTATCCCCGGGTTCATTTTTGCACCGCTATACCTTTTTATCTCCATATTGCTGGAAAGAAAGGGAGGCGACAATGTGAACCATTCCGCACATATCTGGGGAGCTTTGTTTGGGCTCGCATTTGTGATTATCGTAGGAAAAATTGCAGCCGATTTTGATGCTGTGTCCTATTGCATCCGGGCAATAAAATACTATTTGCAACTGAAAGGATGGGGCTGATGAAAACATGCATTTCCTGGCATTACTGAAGAACTAATTACAATTGGGTTTTAAGTACGAATACCCCGGCTCATTACCGGGGTATTCTTTTAGAGGTATCCCTTCCCGTTCTTCCCGCCTTACCGGTAAATATTTACCGGTAAGGCGGGAAGAACGGGAAGGATGTACTTATCAGAGCCTGTTTTTTATTATTTGTCAGAGACCTTGTATACTATTCGTAAAATGTCTTTTGTGGTCTCTTTCAGTTTGAAGCGATTGTCTATTCTTTGCCCTACTACCCACACGATCTTTTTATCCATCTCCAGTACCCAGGTATTCTCTTTCCCGGTCGTGGATAATTTCTGATCGATAAAAAAGCGCGCCAGCTTTTTCTTTTTTGTCATGCCTAACGGATAAAAATAGTCTCCCGTTTTCCAGGGCCGGAGTATAAGCGGGAAATGAATGGATGCTGTATCCAGGCAGGCGATATGCTTATCTGTTTCAGGTTGGCTGGCCGAATGCGACGACAGTTCCAGGCTGCCTCCAGGGAAGTAATACTTACCGGTTTTCTCTATAGGAACAAGCGCTGCTTCTGCTGTTTTTACCGGAACAATGATCAGCCATGCCCGGTTGCGGATGATACGGTGAGTAAGTGATTGTACATAACGTCCTGAATCGCTTTCCAGCAGGGAAGCCACTTCATTGGTTTGTGCAGGACTGAAACCGAATTCACGGATGATCTCATACAAAACTGTAGTAAAAGGAGCTACCTGTTGCAACTTCAGTACTGGAATATGTACTTCGTTTTCTTTTATCGTCAGCAATTTCTTTTTATGCCATTCAATTGATTGCTGATACAATAATTCCGTATCGCGGAAACGTGCCAGGTTTTGCGCCAGGTTTTTTTCTACACCGGGATATATCTTCTGAATAAAAGGGATCACCTGGTGGCGGAAATAATTACGGGTGTATTTGTCTGATTCATTTGAACTGTCTTCCACCCATTGCAGGGAATGAAGAAGCGCATAATCCTGCAACTCCTGTTTGCCGGCAAACAGTAAAGGCCGGATGATCTTTCCCTGCCGGGGAAGAATGCCCCGCAAGCCTGCAATACCTGTGCCTTTAAAGAAATTCATAAGAGATGTTTCAATGGAGTCGTCCAGGTGATGGGCTGTCAGCAAAAAGGAAAAACTATTTTCCTCCAGTATTTTATTAAACCAGGTATAGCGTAGCTCTCTTGCGGCTTCCTGTATCGATAATTTATGGGAAGCGGCATATTCTGTTGTATCAAAATGTGTGACCCATATTTTCACGTGGTATTTTTCAGCCAGTGAGCGTACAAATTTTTCATCGCGCAGGCTTTCTTCGCCACGCAACTGAAAATTACAATGAGCTATTTCAAAACGATAACCGGTTTGATGGCATAATTCGCAAAGCGCAACAGAATCCACTCCCCCGCTTACAGCAATCAATAACCTGCTCCCCGGAGAGAAAAGATGATGTTGTGCGATATATGATCTGAACGATTCAATAAGGTCCATACCCTGATCTTAAAAAGTTAATTCTTCATAAGCACCCCGCAATTCTCCATAAGCATGCATATCCCCTGCCTTTTTTGCTTCCTCCATTCCTTTCTCATACACTTTAATGGCTTCAGCTTCTGCCTCATTTCTCTCCAGCAATTTTCCCAGGTGATAATAACTGCCTACATATCCCGGCTCATGGGTCAGCAATGCTTCAAATGTTGCTCTTGCTGCAACATCATCCCCTTTTTTGATGTATTCCAGCGCTAAAGCATGCTGTAAAAAGCTGTCATGCGGGCTTTTTTGCAGGAATTCTTTTATTTTTTCTATCCGATCCATGGAAATAAAAAATTTACCGGAAATGACCGGATTTAAAGTATCATCGCTTATCTTTGTTTAGTTGCATAAACAACTATTAGCTAACGATTCAAAACAATAGTATGAAGATCTTAGTTTGTATCAGTAAAACACCGGACACAACGGCAAAAATAACTTTCACTGACAACAACACGAAATTCGATACCAACGGCGTGCAATGGATCATCAACCCTTATGATGAATGGTATGCCCTGGTAAGAGCCATTGAACTGAAAGAAAAAGATCCTTCTGCCATCATCCACCTTATCAATGTAGGTGGTGCTGATGCAGAACCTATCATCCGTAAAGCCCTGGCCCTTGGTGGAGATGAAGCATTCCGTGTGAATGCCGATAGTCACGACAGCTTTTATATCGCTTCACAGATAGCTGCTATTGCCAGGGAGGGCGCTTATGATCTGATTTTTACCGGTAAAGAAACTATTGACTACAATGGTTCTTCGATTGGTGGCATGGTCGCAGAACTGCTTGATCTCCCTTATATCTCCCTTGCTTCAAAATTTGAACTTGATGGAAGCAAAGCCACTATTACCCGTGAAATAGAAGGCGGTGAAGAAACCGCAGAAGTAAATCTGCCGGTGGTCGTCAGCGCGGCAAAAGGTATGGCGGAACAACGCATTCCCAATATGCGCGGCATTATGGCAGCCAGAACAAAACCGCTGAAAGTAACCGAGCCTGTGGCAGTGGAAGCTCTGACCAGTGTTACCAGTTTCGGCCTTCCTCCTGCTAAAGCCGGCGTTAAACTGGTGCCTGCAGATAATGTAGACGAACTGGTTCGCTTATTACATGAAGAAGCCAAAGCCATCTAACAATACCATCCTATAACTTTTAAACTTGCACTATGTCTGTTTTAATATTTGTTGATATTGCTGAAGGCCAGGTAAAAAAAGCATCACTCGAAGCATTGAGTTATGGAGCTAAAGTGGCCGAACAATTAAGTACTTCTGCTGAAGGGGTTGTATTAGGTACTGTCAAAGAAGACCTCGCTGCATTAGGTAAGTACGGAGTGAGCAAGATCCATCATGCTAACAATCCAGCACTCGATCATCTCGATGCACAAGTATATACTAAAGTAATTGCCCAGGTAGCGCAGGCTGTTTCTGCTACTGTGATCATCTTCCCGAATAATATGGATGGGAAGTCCATTGCTCCACGGCTTTCAGCCCGGTTGAAAGCCGGACTTATTTCCGGGGCTGTGGCGCTGCCCGATACCAGCAATGGATTTACTGTAAAGAAAAACGTGTTTTCCGGGAAGGCATTTGCCAATATCAGCATTTCCACACCTGTAAAGATCATTGCACTGAACCCGAATGCCTATGCCATTAAAGCCGGGGAAGGCACTGCAACAGTGGAAGCATTCAATGCAACCGTTGACACGCCGAAAGTAAAAGTGACCAGTTCCACCAAAGCCAGCGGCGAAGTGCCTTTAACTGAAGCAGAGATCGTGGTAAGCGCAGGCCGTGGACTGAAAGGCCCGGAAAACTGGGGCATGGTGGAAGACCTTGCCAAAGTATTGCATGCAGCTACTGCCTGCAGCCGTCCTGTGGCTGACGCGCACTGGCGTCCGCATAATGAACACGTGGGCCAAACCGGTATTGCTATTGCCCCTAACCTGTATATCGCTATCGGCATTTCAGGTGCGATACAGCATCTTGCGGGTGTGAACAGAAGCAAGGTGATCGTTGTTATTAATAAAGACCCGGAAGCACCATTTTTCAAAGCAGCAGATTATGGTATTGTAGGAGATGCATTTGAAGTGGTACCGAAATTGACAGAAGCGATTAAAAAGCTGAAAGGGGTTTCCTGATAAGCCAGGAAATAAGATCAGAATTCAAAAGTAAGGTCCGGGAACACAGTTGTTTGGGGCCTTGCTTTTGAATTTTGATTTTTATTCGGTTAGAGATCTTATCTAATATGAAAAGGGCTGGCAGAAAATGCCCTGACGGCTTTTATGGGGCTAAAAATCCGGTCTTTTTATCCTCCTGTTTTTACCTAAAAAGCCTTAGTTTCGTGTGATATTTTATGAAGAAGATAGAACTGGAAATAGTAGCCTTATCCCACAGTATCACTCAAACACACTCTTATGCGGTGGTATTGGGTGAGGTAAATGGGTTACGGCGTTTACCAATTGTGATAGGTGGCTTTGAGGCCCAGGCCATAGCAGTAGCTTTGGAAAAAATGAATCCCAGCCGCCCATTGACACATGACCTTATGAAGAATTTCCTAAATGCTTTCTCGATCGATCTCCATGAGATCATCATCTGCGATCTTCAGGAAGGTATTTTCTACTCCAAACTGGTTTGCTCTTCCGAAAATGATACCATCGAAATAGATTCCCGCACATCCGACGCACTGGCTTTGGCCGTTCGCTTCGGATGTCCCATTTATACGTATGAGAACATCCTGGAAAGCGCAGGCATCCTCATGGAAGACACAAGCGGCAAGAAAAAGAAAAGCAAGCAGGAAGTGATGGTGGAAGAACAAGGGAACCCCGGCAATGAAGACCTGAAGACAATGAGCATTGAAGAACTGGATAACCTGCTTAACGATGTGCTGGAAAGCGAGGACTATATCAGGGCTATTGCTATCCGCGATGAAATAAACAGCCGCAAAAGAAAACGGTAAACATATCTTCACGGTTCCCTCAACCTTAAATTATCGCAACAGTGGTCGTTTTTCCCAATGCGAAAATCAATCTCGGACTTCGCATCCTTGCCAAAAGAAATGACGGCTACCATGAGCTTGAAACGGTCTTTTATCCCCTCCCCTTTTATGATGCGCTGGAAATGATCCGGCAGCCTGTTGGCAGCGAATTGTCATTCAGTTCAGGAGGACTTTCCATTACCGGCGATGCAACCGACAATCTCTGTGTAAAAGCATATAACTTATTAAAAAAAGATTTCCCAGGCATTCTTCCTTTTCATATGTATTTGCATAAAGCCATTCCTTCCGGTGCCGGATTGGGTGGAGGCAGTGCAGATGCTTCATTCACATTGAAGTTGTTGAATGATATGGCTGCACTTGGTTTATCTACACAACAACTGCTTCAGTACAGCCTGCGACTGGGCAGCGATTGTCCTTTCTTTATTATCAATAAACCCTGCTTTGCAACTGGCAGAGGAGAACAACTGGAAACGATAGATCTCGATCTTTCCAGCTATAGCATTGTTATCGTTAATCCAGGTATTCATGTTCCTACCGGACCGGCATTTTCCTGGCTGCAACCTGCATTGCCCGCTGTTTCCCTGAAAGAAATCATTACTTCACCGGTTGATACATGGAAGGAGACGCTTATCAATGATTTTGAAGTACCGGTATTTACCCGTTACCCGGAAATAAAAGCCATCAAGAAAGAATTGTATGATAATGGAGCTGTGTACGCTTCAATGAGTGGAAGCGGTAGCACAGTGTATGGCATATTTCCGAAGAAAACGACATTACATATATCTTTCCCGGAAAAATATTATGTAAAACATTTATGAGCCTGTTAAAAGCAGCAAATAATCCCTCTCAATTTCTTATCTTGCACAAAACTCAGGCTATCCAACAAATTCAGACCATAGCTTTCTTTCTTGATCAAAACCTCGATCTTCTCAATCATCGATGAGGAGTGATCATGCTCTCCGCCAGCAGCGGGGAGTGATATTGCCTGTAATCCTGTTTTAATTTACCTATTTCTATTTACTATGCAATCAACTATCGGCCTGTCTGCCAGTGTGCAGCATTATCTCGACCTGGAAGAAAAATACGGTGCACATAATTATCATCCGCTGCCTGTTGTGCTGGAGCGAGGTGAAGGTGTTTTCGTTTGGGATGTGGAAGGCAAACGTTATTATGATTTCCTGAGTGGCTATTCAGCCGTAAACCAGGGGCATTGCCATCCGAAGATCGTGGAAGCATTCATCCGCCAGTCGCGCAAATTAACACTCACCAGCCGCGCTTTTCATAGTGATAAACTGGGTGAATATGCTGTTTTTATTACCCGCTATTTTGGGTATGATAAAGTGTTGCCAATGAATACAGGCGTGGAAGCAGTGGAGACAGCGATCAAACTTTGCCGGAAATGGGCTTATGAAGTAAAAGGTGTACCTGATGGCAAGGCACAGATCGTAGTATGCGAAGGTAATTTTCATGGCAGGACCACCGGTGTGATCTCCTTCAGCACAGACCCTTCGTCCAATACCCATTTTGGCCCTTACCTCCCGGGATTTATCCGCATTCCTTATAATGATGCAGCCGCGCTGGAAAAAGTATTAAGAGAAAATGAACATATCGCCGGATTCCTGGTGGAGCCCATACAAGGTGAAGCAGGAGTGGTAGTGCCCGATGAGGGTTATCTTACCCGGACAAAACAATTATGCGCAGAAGCCAATGTACTATTTATCGCGGATGAGATACAAACAGGGTTGGCCCGTACAGGTAAGCTGCTTGCCTGCGATCATGAAAATATAAGACCGGATATTCTTATCCTGGGTAAGGCTTTAAGTGGGGGTATGCTGCCTGTAAGTGCTGTGCTGGCGGACGATAGTATCATGCTTACGATTAAACCAGGCGAACATGGCTCTACATACGGAGGCAATCCCCTCGCCTGCCAAACGGCCATTACCTCGCTCGAAGTGCTAAGAGATGAACAGATGGCAGAGAATGCGACAGCAATGGGAAAGCTGTTGCGGGAAGGATTGGAATCGCTTCGATCCAAACATATTGAGACCGTGAGAGGAAAGGGCCTGCTGAATGCGATCGTGATCAGCCATGCCAATGCTGATGCAGCCTGGGACCTTTGCCTGCAATTAAAAGAGAATGGACTGCTTGCCAAACCGACTCATGGAGATAAGATACGGTTTGCCCCGCCATTGATCATTAACAGGGAGCAGGTTGAAGAATGTGTGGACATTATCGGCAAATCATTAACTTGCCTGGACTAAGCGGCCACTCCAATGGAAACAGAGTTATCTTCTTCACATCCTGAAAAACATTTGCGCAGCAGCGATCTGTTGACCGATGTCGTTATTGGCATGAGTGATGGCCTTACAGTGCCATTTGCATTGGCCGCAGGTTTATCAGGAGCTGTATCCAACACATCTATTATTGTAATTGCCGGCATAGCAGAAATTGCGGCGGGTTCCATTGCAATGGGTCTTGGAGGTTATTTGGCAGGTAAAACGGAAATTGATCATTACGAAGCTGAATTAAGGCGGGAGAATGAAGAGGTGGACACCGTGCCTGAAAAGGAAAAAGAAGAAGTGAGGGAATTCTTTGCGAATATCGGGCTGAGTGAAGAAATGCAACGGAAAGCTGCGGATGAAATATCAAAGGATAAAAAGCAGTGGGTTGATTTCATGATGAAGTATGAACTAGGCCTTGACAAACCTGATCCTAAGAGAGCTACTAAATCTGCGTTGAATATAGGTCTCTCCTATGCAGTAGGTGGACTTGTTCCATTAAGCCCCTATTTTTTTATTGAAATCCCTTCTGAAGCATTAAAGATCTCTGCGATCATCACACTGGCATGCCTGTTTGTGTTTGGTTTTTTCAAGAGCCGTATCACAGGAGTTAATCCATGGGCAGGAGCCCTCCGCGTGACCGTGATAGGCGCACTGGCTGCAGCGGCGGCTTTTGGTGTGGCCCGGCTATTTGGGGCATAAAAAAGCCCTGCATTAAAGCAGGGCATACAGTAACGAATGGTTTTTCGGTCAGATTTATTTCTTTCAATAATAAATGATCAGGTGGAATCGTCACTGACAGATCAACCAAAAAATTTCTGAATCACGGTTAAAAATCACGCTTAATAAAAGCGTACCCTACACTTTTGAAGATGATTGCAAGTTTCCGATAGTTTACAAGGGGAGGGAACGATCAAGGATTGTTTATAAAGTCGAATTTAGAAAAAATTACCCACATGTTACACTTTAGTAACAAAAAATATTTGATTTTTTTATAAAAACAGGTGTCATTCTTTCTTATCATCATCCTGAGGCAATTTCATATCCGGGAATAATGCTGCGATCAACAATATGACAGAACAGATCACTACTAAGTAGATACCCGTATGTTTTTCGGGACACTCTCCTGCCCTGCAGGCTGTGATAAGAAAATAGTTCCTGGCTGCCCATGCCAGGTTGATTGCAGTAACGGCCAGGTTGGTGCGTTTGGCCCAGATCCTTGGAATGAAATGAAAAATTATAAAGAGCCCGCTTAATACAAGATGAAAATAACCAGGCTTACCAAAGCTGGTGCCGGTAGCATCTACACCACTGATCGAAATATTCCTTGCCGGAAGTGCGGCCCAGGTAATAAAGCAGGAAATGATCAATGTAATGGCTGCAGCAAAGCCTATCCATTTTATCAAGCGCATAGTATAAGTATTGTATAGGGCGCAAGATAGGCATTAGACGATAACAACGCTCGCATAAAAAAGCAGCGCCCGGAAGAGCGCCGCTGGGAAAAAACACAATGTGACCGTATACTGTTTTTAAATGATCAGAATTTTACACCCAGGGTAAAGCTCAATACCCTGTGCTTGTTGTTATCGTTATTGTTGTTGGCGCTTGACTGCACTTTGGCCAGCCCAAAGCCATAGTTGGCTGAAAGTACCAGGTTGCTGGCTTCAATACCAACCAGGGCATTCAATCCGTAATCAAACCGTTTGGCGCGAAACACACCGGCACCTTCTTCCTCACTGGTCAGCGGGTCATCACTTGACCATTCAATGCTTTTGCTGAAATCATAAACACCGTCGCCTTTGAATTTACCGCCTACACCCATCGCCACATAAGGACCTGCGCCGGCAAAGAAACGGGTACTGCCGGTAGGTGTTTTAAGCACCAGGTTTACCGGCAACTCCAGGTACTGCGGGTTAAATGTCAGCTTTTGGTAAAGCGCATCACCCGGTTGTCCATTTTGCCATTTAATACCTTTTCCTGTGTACAACAAACCTGGCTGTATCGCCAAAAAATCAGTCAATGCAAAATCTCCAACAATACCAGCTTGCCAACTGGTAAGGCCATTAGCGTCGTTATAGCTTCCATCATCCTTATTGGAGATATTGGCAAGATTCACGCCGCCTTTAATAATTGCCGAGGCTTTCTGTGCGTAAGCACCCGATGCGCAGAGGAACAGGATGATTGCACAGAATAACAATTTTGTTGTTTTCATAATCATACAGTTTATGCCGTATAACAGACAAAGATTCTGCCATTTTATTTCCCACAAAAAAAACAGGAATGTTGTGGGGAAACAAATCCCCACGCGAGGTTAAGAATTATCCCACATCTTTTTTGTGTTCCCTGTGTCTTGGTGTGTTATTCCCACCAAGACACGAAGAACACAAGAATAAAAAATCAGGCTTTATTATAAATCTTTATCAGCGGCTCGCGTAATGTGTCAAAAGAAGTATTGCAGTGGGCAAACACAATATCAGCAATATTCTCCGGTGTCACCCATTTGGAAAAATCAGCATCGGGCATGGCTGACCGGTTCTGTGGTGTATCGATTGTGGATGGAACGATAACGCTTGTAACAACGTTTGTTCCTTTTGCTTCTTCATTCATCAGTTCTGCCAGCCGGAATAAAAGTGATTTGGATAAAGCATATCCTGTCATCCCTTTTCCGGAACGCATATCGGAACCTGGTCTTGAACCGGTAAGAAAGATCCTTCCCGTTTTTTGTTTCATCATCTGCTGAAAAATGAAACGGGCGATGATATAAGCAGTTTCAAAATTCAACTGGTATTGCTGACGGATCGCATTGATATCTGAATCCTCTATTTTACCCATGGCAAAACCACCTGCTGTTAGAACAGCAGCGTCAATCGTCTGGTATTTCCGTAAAATAGTGGTCATGGTAGAAGCCACTTCTTCTTCATTAGTAAGGTCCACTGTACAAGCTTCAAAGCCAGGCTGATCATCAAAATCAGTGGGTTTCTTTTTCGTGACCGTACCAATGACCGCACAGCCTTCTGCAAGAAATTTCCGGATAATGGCCTGACCAAGATTGCCGGTGGCGCCGGTAACTATAACGGTTTTCATTTTTTGTTTTTGAAGGTACGAAGTAATTAGCGTTTCTTCTTTCGTACATAAAAGAACAACGGAATACCGGCAGCAGTCAGTAATAGTCCCAATAAAGAATTGATCACAGGTTGCCTGTGTGCAATATAATTGCTTACATCATTCCAAACAGTAACAACCAGGTAAAACGAAGAGAATGCGATGAACAATACCGGTACCCATGGATAGCCCCATACTTTATACGGTCTTATTGCGTCAGGCATCCGCTTTCTTAAAATAAAAATGCCTGACGCACCTACTGCATATGCAATCCAGGTAATGAATACAAACATATCAGCCAGCATGTCAAACGAACCGGATATAATAAAAAGGGATGTCCAAACAGCATGCAGCCATAAGGCATTGGCAGGCGTTTGAAATTTTGGATGCGTTTTGCCGGTCCAGGAGAAAAAGTTTTTGTCCTGCCCCATCGCATACGTGATACGACACGTAGCCATCAGGTTCCCATTCACTGCACCAAGTGTGCAGATCACGATCAGTACAGCCACAATTGTACTGCCTGCTTTTCCCCATGCTGCTGCAATGGCATCGGCGGCTACCAATGAAGAAGCTCCCATTTTATCAACCGGCAGCACATATAAGTAAGCCTGGTTTACCAGCACGTACACAATAATACAGATCAACACACCGAGCAAAAGGCTCCGGGGAATATTCCGTTCGGGTTGTTTTATTTCTCCTGCAATGAAGGTAATGTTGATCCATCCATCATAAGCATAGAAAGCGCCTGTCATGGCCACAACAATAGCGCCGAGCAGACCTGCACCCTGGGGGCCCTCACCTCCTTTGACGAAATTGGAAAGATCACCCTGTCCGGAAAAGAATAACCCTCCTGTCAAAGCAGCAATGACCATTATTTTGATAATGGTGGAGATAAGCTGAAACCGGCTGCCTGCTCTTACACTTTTATAATTGATCCAGGTGAATAATAATACCAGCAGCACGGCCAGCATTTTCACACCAATATCCTGCAAAGGATAAAGATCACCAATAAAAGGAATATGCCATTTCATTGCAAGCACTGTAGCATCGTCAAGCTTTGGCAGGTGAAGGAAATAGTCAGCATACTTGGCACATACAAAAGAAATCGCTGCAACCGCTGCAGTATTGATCACAGCAAAAGCAGCCCATCCATAGATAAAAGCGATAAAGTCGCCAAACATTTTCCGGAAATACACATAAATACCACCGGTCTCCGGCATCAATGCTCCCAGCTCTGCATATATCAATGCACCGCATAGAGAGAATAGCCCGGCTATGATCCATACTAATGTAAGCCATACCGGCGAACCTAACTGTGCAGCCATGGTTGCTGGTTTCATAAAAACACCAGAACCGATAATGCTGCCGGCAATGATAGCGGTGGCTGACCAGAAACCGATCTTTTTGGAAAGCGTGGAAGATGGCATAAAAGAAGAAAGATAACCAAGCTGAGTGTATAAACAAAAAGCTCCACCTGGTTCTGGTGGAGCTTAAACTCATTTGTTTTCTGGTTTCAACCCGAATATCCAACATTGGACATACCTACGGCCCGGATACAAGATCTTTCCCGAAGGATTAACAGGTAAAAGGAAGGAATATGGATCTGCCAGAAGAGATGATAAGAGCTATGGTTGCGGGCACCAAGATAGAAAGAAGATTTGTTTCAGACAAGGGTTTCCACCTAGTTTTTTTAACCAATCTGCTGACCGCATAGCAGTACTATAATATTTTTCTTCCACCTGCAAATGGTCTACCTTAAAGTCTCCCGTCTTTGATACCACCTGATCGAAGGCAGACATTCCCCTTATTTTTTAATGATTAAACCTACACCTCTATGCCATTTAATCTAATTGATGCGGCCAAGGGCCTGCTTCCAAACGATCTATTGTCTAAAGCTGCCGGTTCACTCGGTGAAAGCGAAAGCGGTATTCAAAAAGCATTGAGCGGTGCGATCCCGTCCGTGTTGGCGGGGCTTCTTGGGCAAAGTTCTGGCCCAGGCGCCGGGGGTATCCTTGATATGGTAAAAAATGCTGCCGGCAGCGGTATATTGAATAATATCGGCGGGCTTATCGGTGGTGGCGGAGCGTCTTCCGGGGGTATCGGAGCCACTGTGATGGGATGGCTGCGGTCGCTGTTTGGCGACAAACTCAACAGTATCATCAATGCTATTGCCGGTTTTGCCGGTATTAAAACATCTTCTGCCAGCAATGTATTAAGCATGGCAGCACCTGCCACACTGGGCTCAGTAGGGCAATATGCCAAAGAGAATAACCTGAGTGCTTCAGGACTTAGCTCTTTCCTTCAAAGTCAGAAATCTTCCATACTCGACGCCATACCCTCAGGCTTTAATCTTGCAGGAGCCCTTGGCCTTTCCAGCTTGGGAGATATCGGAGGGAAAATATCCGGTGTTCTCTCAACTGCTAATGAAAACGTCAGAAGAAGCAGCAAAGGCTGGCTCTGGCTGATCATTCTGCTGGTGGCTGCATTATTGATATGGCTGCTTACCAGCAAAGGATGCAATAAAGAAGCTACTGCGCCGGCAACCACCACGGATACTCCGGTGGTTGCACCACCGCCAGCTACTGCCGTCACACCTACGCCTGAAGTGAAAGGGAAACTGGATACAACCAGCGGCAATTTTATTTATGACCTGGGCGAGATGATCACCATCAACCTTCCCAATAATGGTGGCGAATTGAAGGTAGGAAAATGGAGCACAGAAGCCCGTTTGGTAGATTTCCTGACCAATGCTTCAGCTACTATTGATACAGTAAAAGGAAACTGGTTTGATTTTACGGATGTACGTTTCAAAACCGGAGGCACTACCCTTACACCGGAATCATCCACACAATTGAAAAACCTTGTAAAGATCGTTAAAGCATTTCCAAATGCAAGGTTCAAGATCGGCGGCTATACAGACAATACAGGCGATCCGGCCAAAAACCGTGAACTGTCTCAAAAACGAGCTGAAGCTGTATCCGCAGAGATCGTGAAGCTTGGCGCCAATTCTTCACAACTTACAAAAGCAGAGGGCTATGGCGATCAGTACCCTGTAGGAGATAACAGTACACCTGAAGGAAGAGCGATGAACAGAAGAGTGTCGGTGAATGTGAAGGCGAAATAAAGAGACATCTAGTATAGAGAAATCCCTGTTGCGTTTGAAATAATCAAACATAACAGGGATTTTCATTTATGAGGCAGTTAATACCGGCCATCGGCCAACGACCAACAGCCAACGTTTCTATTTATACATGTCTTCTTTCAACGCCTTCACACGTTCATCTGCCAGGTATTCATCAAACGTCATTAACCTGTCGATAATACCACGGGGTGTAAGCTCGATAACACGGTTTGCCACGGTTTGCATAAACGTATGGTCATGGCTGGTCAGCAAAACGATACCTTTGTAATCGGTACACTGTTCGTTGAAACTTTGAATGCTTTCCAGGTCAAGGTGGTTGGTTGGCTGGTCCAACAATATCACATTAGGACTTTGGAGCATCATGCGGCTGATCATACAGCGCACTTTTTCACCACCGCTTAATACATTTGTTTTCTTCAATACATCATCTCCGCTGAACAACATTTTTCCAAGGAAGCCGCGCAGGAATGGTTCATCCACATCAGTAACATGTGGGGGAACGTATTGACGCAGCCAATCCATCAGGTTCATATCGCCTTTAAAATACTCACTGTTCTCTTGTGGAAGATATGCATGGGTAACTGTACTTCCCCATTCATAAGAACCACTGTCGGCAATGGCTTCTGCAGTGATTATATTGAAGAAATTGGTTATAGCCAGTGGGTCACGGCTCAATAAAGCGATCTTATCTCCTTTATTGACAGTGAATGTTACATCTTTGAAAAGCGTACGGCCATCTACTGATTTGCTGAGTTTCTCTACATTCAGTATTTGGTTACCGACTTCCCTCAGTTGCTGGAAGATAATGCCTGGGTATTTGCGGTAACTGGGCTCGATCTCTTCGATCGTCAGTTTCTCCAGTGCTTTTTTACGGGATGTGGCCTGTTTACTTTTTGATGCGTTGGCACTAAAGCGGGCGATGAAGTCGATCAAAGCCTGGCGCTTTTCTTCCACTTTCTTATTCTTATCATTGATCTGGCGTGCCATCAATTGTGATGACTGATACCAGAAGCTGTAGTTTCCGGTAAATATCTTCACTTTCTGGCGGTCCACATCCGCTACGTGGGTACAAACTGCATCCAGGAAGTGACGGTCGTGGCTTACGACCAATACGATATTTTCATAATCTGCCAGGAAGTTTTCCAGCCAACTGATCGTTTCTATATCCAGACCGTTGGTAGGCTCATCCAGTAAAAGAATATCAGGATTACCGAATAAAGCCTGTGCCAGCAGCACACGGACCTTAAATGTGGCAGGGATATCTTTCATTAATACCTGGTGGAATTCTTCCTTTACTCCCAACTCACTCAGCAGCATGGCTGCATCACTTTCAGCAGTGTAACCGCCCATTTCCCCAAATTCGCCTTCCAGCTCTCCGGCGCGTATACCATCTTCTTCCGTAAAATCGGCCAGGGCATAGATCGCTTCCCGCTCTTTCGCCACTTTCCACAGCTTGCTGTGCCCCATCATTACGGTGTTCAATACAGTTTCTTCGTCAAACTCAAACTGGTTCTGCTTCAGGATGGCCATCCGCTCACCGGGAGTTATGTCCACTGTTCCTTTGTTGGGCTCGATCTCGCCGCTCAGTATTTTCAGGAAAGTACTTTTCCCGGCTCCATTCGCCCCGATCACACCATAGCAATTCCCTTTGGTGAAATTGAGGTTCACTTCTTCAAACAATACCCGTTTGCCATAGGCCAGTTTAAGGTCTTTTACGCTGATCATTATCGTTTCTGATTTTGGAGCCGCAAAGGTACGGCAAAATATCGTTGTACGCTGCTCATTGTAGGCTGTTTGGAGGCCGTTTACCGGCAGGAATTTTTCGATTTTATACGGGGTCAACAGACAATCGGCAACGGATAATAAAAATCCCGTCCGGGGCAAACCGGACGGGATTGGTATAGCAGGTTGGTTAAGCCTTAGTATATCATCACTTTACCTTCTGTGATCTTCTTACCCGAGCCATCTCCTATCACTACATAATAAATTCCTTTTGCACTGCCTCTCAGGTTGATATCGTGAAGTGTGTATGGCCCGTTCACATTCAACTGGGCATTGTATACGCGTTGCCCCCTGGTGTCATAAACGGCCAGGGTTTGCTTGGCGGCAGTTCCGCTGGCATTATAATAAGATACGGTAAACCGGCCATCATTCGGTGTCGGGAAAATGAACAGGTTGGTGCTGGCAGTGGTTCCAATGGTCAGCACATTCGATTCATTATTGCACCCGGTGGCCGGGTTAACGATCTGCACTTTATAGTTGCCTACTTCTACAGAGTCCACCACGTAACTGGTACCGGTGATACCAGGCAGCAACTGATCATTTTTCTTCCAACTGACATTAAAGCCGGCTGGCGCAGGATTAATCGTTGCCGATATTGTTGTGCTTTGCCCCGGCAGTATGTCGAGGAAAGGTGAAGCAGTCAGATTAACTGTAGGTCTTGCATTCACTGTCAGTGTGGCCGGATCAATGGTATTGGTTGGCACTGGGGTGGTGCAGGTCGCATTGGACAATTGCGCCCTGTAAACGTTGTTGTTCATTTCCGAATTAACATTGCTGATGGAAAGCGTTGCTGTAGTAGCTCCGCTGTATCGTCCGCCATTGGCAATTGATGTATAGGAAATGCCGCCATTCGTACTTACCTGCCATTGATAAATGACCGGTACTGAACTGTTGCCGGCAACAGTAAAGCTGACATTACCTGTTTCGCAAATAACGACATCATTTGCATTACCTGTAACAACAACAGGACTGATAACAGTAAGAACAACACCGGCTGATGTAGCCGCAGGAGCGCAGGTCCCATTGATCACAACACGATACCTGTTATTGTTCATAGCTGTTGTAATAGCTCCGATAGTGTAGCTCGCTCCATTGTTCACACCAGGAGCAGCATTATAATTGACACCTCCGTCAGTACTTAACTGCCATTGATAACCGAGTGAAGTACCTGTAGCTCCTACGGTGAAAGTGACAGGGCTGCCCACGCACAGTGTTGCGCTCTGGGGAGCAGTCGTGATGGATGGAGCAGTTTGAACAGTAAGGGTCGCTGCATTGGAAGTAGTAACACCGCACTGGCCGGTTACCAATACACGGTATTGATAATTATTAAGTGCAGTGGTCACTCCGGCAATCGAATAGTTTGCACCTGTTCCGCCAGTGGCAACATTGGTAAAGCTGGCGCCACCATTAGAACTGACCTGCCATTGATAAGCCAGTGCATTCGTAGCAATAACTGAGAATGCAGCTGCAGATGATGCGCAGGCAGTAGTGGATTGCGGCTGTGCTGTGATAGCAGGGCCTGTTCCCTGTTGCACAGTATAAATAAGAACTCTTGTGTTGGTAATAGAACCTGATACGCCGGTAATAGTAATATTATATGAGCCGGCTGCCAGCGTATTGGCATTATTCAAAGTAACAATGGTAGAATTGCCGGGTGTTACAGGATTGGCACTGAATACAACATTCGTGCCTGCAGGCAGACCACTTGCTGATAAATTAACCGGTGTTGAATATCCCAGTATGGACTTTACAGGCAGTGTGATATTTGCAGAATTCTGTGTTGCACAAGTGATAGAGGCTGCTGCAGGATTCCCAAAGGAAAAACCTGGCGTTGCAGGAGTAAGTTTAAAGTTGGCATCAGATATATCGAAGAATATATTGCCTACTGCTTCTATTTTAATACGTGCTGTATTGGTAGTAAGAGAAGGTATGTACACTTCTTCCGTACCATCATTGGGAGTGCTTGCGGCAAGAACGATCGGGAAAGTGATGCCTCCATCTGTTGATAAGGAGATCTTTACATTGGCACAATTCACCGGCGCAAGATCTGATCCGTTTACAGACCAGGTGATGATCTGTTCAAGATTGGAGGACCAGGACACATTGGTGTTGGGAGATGTAAGAGCAAAAGGGCCGGACGATGATACTGTTACAGTCATATCATCATCTTTTGTATTACCACCGCCCGCGTGATTATCTCTTACAGTAAGCCTGAATGTCATAGTTCTTGGTACTGCAGGAAGTTGCTCCCAGGTATTGCCATTTGTGCCATTCAGTATCGAAGAAAGAACAGGAAAAGTTCTTGTCGGTGAAGTGCTGTATGGCCTTGAACGGAAGACCGGGCCAGTATTGTAACCTGTATTAGGGAAAGTTGTAAGCGAAGTACCTATATCGAATTGCTCCCAGGTATAACTTAATACATCTGCAGCGTCAGCATCTGTGCCAGCTCCTGTTAAAGCAAAAGGGGTGGATTTGGGAATTGTATAATTATTTCCTGCCTCGGCTGTTGGCGCAGTATTGCCTGTAGAAGTTACTACAGCACAACCGCCGCCTGTGGTGCCTTTTACATAATCTGTTATCTGTTGAATACTGAATGCATGGAAATAATCATCTGAATGCTCCTGCACATCGGTATTTCCGGTAATACCTGCATATCCCATAATGGTAGAGCCGCTGCCAGGTTCCATTTGTGCCCCGGTATTATTTTCATTTCTGAATGTGTATGTATGATTGGCTCCAAACTGATGTCCCATTTCATGAGTGGTAAAATCCACTACAAAAGGATCTCCTTCAGGCTGAACATGTGAAGTATAAGCACTGCCTTTCATTCCTGGCATGCAAACGCATGCGATACATCCGGCATTACCGTTATTGGTAAGTGCGCTGGCTTCTTTATGAACAAGATGCCCGATATCATAATTGGCATTACCGATCACATTATCGATCGTTGACTGTGTTTTGCTATTCCATTCGTTTGTCCAGGGATCTGTAAAAGGGTTCAGGTAAATGAGCAGATCGTTATTCGCGATCAGGTTCATATGAATGCCAAAATCGCGTTCATAGATCCCGTTGGTCCTTACAAGCAAGGTGGCCATGGCAGCCAGCACTTTTGCTTTTCTTGCTGCATCATCCTGTTCTGTACCATCGAGGAAATACCGTGCATATTCGCCTGTGCAGGCAAGGGCCAGCCGGTAAGTGCGGAGTTTTCCATCATCAGCTCCACGGCCGGTTTCTCCTGAAGGAGGAGCAGGTACATCAAGCGAGGCATTATCTGCCGATTCTTTTGTAAGGCAACGGAATTCCTTTTTATAATTCACCACGTCCTTACGGGAAAAGACCATATAGTATTTCCCTTCCTGGTCAACAGGGTCGATATACATTGTTTTCCTGTCTGCTCCCAATACCATGGCATGAAAACCACGTGGAGAAAAATCAAAATGAATGGTTGCAGAAGGATCATCGATCCCCTGCCCCACATAAGTTTTAATGCCTGGATATTTGGCAGCCAGGGCTGGTTCCATTACAGGCGATTCCACGGCCCTGAACCGCTCCGGCCTGCCGTCTGAATTGGGAATGGTAAGAACAAAGGAAGATAAAGATGCGGGGACCATGCTGCGGGCCGGTACTTGTTTCAAGCTAGTACCCAGGGAAGTTTCGTCTAATTGAAAGATCCGGTATGATTCCGGTTTATAGCGACCTCCGGCAAAAAGATTTTTTTGAATAGCGCCCTCATTCATTTCCTTCCAACCACTTTGCGCCAAACCCGTTAATGAAAAACACAGGATTCCCACAAGCAGCCATGCAGTCAGGTTGATTTTCCTCATAAAACTCAGCAATTATTTAAGGTTTAGGTAAACTAAAAGTATTCATAATTCGCTGCTTGCGCAAAAAAGAAAATCCCGCTTCCTTGTGAGAAGCGGGATGTAAAACCAGTGTATTTATTACCCTTGATCGGGTGGGATTAATAACCCATTCCACCCATATCAGGAGCTCCGTGAGAATGAGGAGCTTCTTCTTTTTTGGGTTTGTCAGCGATCACGCATTCGGTAGTCAGTAACATACCGGCGATAGAAGCTGCATTTTCAAGAGCGATACGAGTCACTTTAGTTGGATCGATAACACCGGCTTTCAGCAGGTTCTCATATTGCTCAGTGCGTGCGTTAAAGCCATAATCAGCTTTACCGTCTTTTACTTTCTGAACAATGATTGAACCTTCGAGGCCTGCGTTACCAACGATTTGGCGCAGCGGCTCTTCCAGTGCTCTTTTCACGATCGCCATACCTGTCTGCTCATCTTCGATCTGGCCTCTTACTTTAGCTTCCAGGCTTTCGATTGCACGGATATAAGCGATACCACCACCAGGAACGATACCTTCTTCTACTGCAGCGCGGGTAGCGTGCAGGGCATCATCCACGCGGTCTTTCTTTTCTTTCATTTCAACTTCTGTAGCAGCACCTACGTAAAGTACAGCAACACCACCAGCCAGTTTAGCCAGGCGCTCCTGCAGTTTCTCTTTATCATAGTCAGAAGTAGTGTTCTCTATCTGAGCTTTGATCTGATTAACGCGTGCTACGATATCAGCTTTTTTGCCTTTACCGCCAACGATAGTTGTATTGTCTTTGTCGATAGTTACAGAAGAAGCCTGACCGAGAGAAGTAAGATCAGCACCTTCCAGTTTATGGCCGAGCTCTTCGCTGATCACTGTACCAGCAGTCAGGGTAGCGATATCAGTCAGCATTTCTTTACGACGGTCGCCAAAGCCTGGAGCTTTAACAGCAGCAACTTTGATAGTACCGCGCAGTTTGTTTACAACGAGAGTAGCCAGAGCTTCACCTTCGAGGTCTTCAGAGATGATCAGCAGCGGGCGTCCGCTTTGTGCAACTTTCTCCAGGATGTGGAGGATATCTTTCATCGCAGCGATCTTCTTGTCGTAGATCAGGATGTAAGGGTTTTGCAGTTCAGCTTCCATTTTTTCGCTGTTGGTAACGAAATAAGGAGAGATATAACCGCGATCGAATTGCATACCTTCCACTACATCTACAGTAGTGTCAGTACCTTTTGCTTCTTCTACAGTGATCACGCCTTCTTTACCAACTTTTGCAAAAGCTTCAGCGATCAGCTTACCGATGGTCTCATCGTTGTTGGCAGAAATAGTAGCCACCTGCTGGATCTTTTTGCTGTCGCTTCCAACAGTCTGACTTTGACCACGGAGGTTTTCAACAACAAGGCTTACAGCTTTGTCGATACCTCTTTTCAGGTCCATGGGGTTAGAACCTGCAGCTACCATTTTCAGACCTTCGCTGATGATAGCCTGGGCCAGCACAGTGGCAGTAGTAGTACCATCACCTGCAATATCTGCAGTTTTGGAAGCTACTTCTTTCACCATTTGTGCACCCATATTTTCGATGGGATCTTCCAGTTCAATTTCTTTGGCTACGGAAACACCATCTTTAGTGATGCCGGGTGCGCCAAATTTTTTCTCGATCACTACATTGCGGCCTTTGGGACCGAGTGTAACTTTTACGGCGTTGGCTAACACATCAACACCTTTTTTCATTTTATTTCTTGCTTCAATATCGAAGAAGAGCTGCTTTGCCATGTTATCTTATTTTGAATGATAATTTAGTATTCTGTAATGGTCTGCGAAATGCGGGCCATTAAAAATCAGGATGGTTCCGGGTTTGGTTTAAACAATTGCCAGGATGTCTGATTCTCTCATGATCAGGTATTCTTCGCCTTCAACCTGGATCTCAGTACCGGCATATTTGCCATAGAGCACAGTATCGCCGGTTTTAACGGTAACAGGCTCGTCTTTTTTACCGGGGCCTGCAGCAACCACCACACCGCGCTGTGGTTTTTCTTTAGCCGTATCAGGGATGATGATACCGCCGGCAGTTTTTTCTTCAGCTGCTGCCGCTTTCACAATTACCCGGTCATGCAATGGGGTAATGTTTACTTTCTTAGCCATAATTGTATTGATTTTTGATTTATTTGATATTTTATCAAACTTTAAAAATGGATGGCAAAGGTACACGAATAATATGCCATTCGACTTAAACCGGTCATTTTTTCATTTCCGGGGATCAGGCTGTCAGGAAAACAGGGAATATGTGACAAATGGGAAGGTTAGTGGGGACCGATGACTGATACGCAAACCGGATCAGTCATCGGTCAATGAACAACGCCCCCAGCCTCTTATTTCCTTCTTATCGCATCAGCTACAACCATTTCCAGCTCGCTGATATCAAAAGGCTTTTGGAGGGAGTAATCGGCGCCGGCCTCGGCGGCCAGTTCATCCGCATTATTATTGGCAGTGAAAAAAATCACAGGGATGTGACGGTATTCGCTGGAGCTTTTGACAAGCTGGATGGCTTTTACCCCTCCGATATCCGGGATCCAGTTATCCATCAGGATAACGTCGGGCCTGTGAGTAGCTATATCATGAATGATCTCTGTGCACTTATCCCGTAAAACCACTTCAAAGTTCCGGGCAGTGAGTATAAGGGAACAGACCTCCAGCAAATCGGTATCGTCGTCGTAAATAATTACTTTCCTGCTCATTGATGAAAACGATTCTGCAATAAAAATAAATAATTTTCGAAAAGGTCCATTCGGATCATCGGGCCAAAATCCCTCCCAAAAATACCTTGCAATGATTCACGGATCTTAAGGGAATACAGGCGGAAACGCCTATCTTTGCAGCTTCAATAGTTCTTAAGCAATGATCAGCAGACGAAATATCCGGGTAAAAGTGATGCAGACGCTCTATACGTTAGAAACCGTGGAAACACTCATCAAGCCCGGAGAGCCGCAAAAAACATTACAGCAGCATTTTGACCAGACCCGTTCCCTATTGATCTATCTTACCTGGTTCCTTACGGAAGTAGCGAGGTATGCTGAAACAGAAGCCCATAAAAGAGCCGGCAAACATCTCCCCACAGCAGAAGACCTGAACGTAAATACCAAGATAGCTGGCAATGAAACCCTCTGGAAAATGCTGGAAGATCCTGCATTGAAAGAACAGTTCGCCAAAGAAAAGCCTTCGCTCATCCATCGCTCTGCACAGGCGGAGAATACAGACATGATCCGGAAAGTATATCTCGACCTGGTAGAAACACCTGTTTATAAGACCTATATCTCCAGGCAATCCCGCGATAAGGTTGAAGAAAAAAAGATCATTGAATTTATTCTCAATGATCTGATGCTGGCCAATGAAACTTTTGTTTCCCATGTAGAGGAGAATTTCTCCAACTGGAATGATGACGGAGAAATGGTAGTTCAATTACTGGCCGCATATATACAAAAACCCGGTATTTACAATTTCAACCAGCTACTCAGCCCCGATAAAGCACAGTTTGCCAAAAGCCTTTTGCAAACCGTGCAGGATAAGGCAGCACATTTACAGGAGATCATTATCCCTAAACTGAAGAACTGGGACCCCGAAAGGATCGCCCTGCTCGACATGATACTGATGAAAATGGGTGTGGCAGAATTCCTCTATTTTGAAACGATCCCGCCTAAAGTAACCATCAACGAATATATTGACCTGGCTAAAGAATACAGCACCCAGCAGAGCGGTCAGTTCGTGAATGGCATACTGGATAATATACATAAAGACCTGGTACAACAGGGAAAAATGCAGAAAGTGGATTATAAGAAAGCCTGATGCCGGTTTTGAAGTTGACCTCCTTACCTTTGCCATTCTAAAGACAGGACAAATGAAGAAATTATATATTCTTTTAGCTGTAACGGCCGGGCTTTTTGCCTGCCAGACGACAGACAAAAAAGGCACACCCGGTCTCGATACAGAAGCGAGGCAGAATGCTACAAGGGATTCTGCTAATTTCACCACTATCCAGTGGCTGGATTCTACTTTTATCGATCTCGGAAAAATAAAAGAGGGCCAGGTGGTGGAAGTGAGCTACCGGTTTAAAAATACAGGCAACAAAAACCTGATCATTGCAAATGTATCGGCCAGTTGCGGATGCACAGTGCCTGAAAAGCCGGAAAGGCCTTATGCTCCCGGTGAAGAAGGCGTGATCAAGGCAAAGTTTGACAGCCGCGGCCGCCCCAAAGGTGAAGCCCGTAAAACAGTGTATGTGGATGCCAATACATCACCCATACAGCATCAGTTGAATTTTAAAGTTGATATCACAGACTAAACATTAAAACAAGAACAAGAATGAATCAGATCTATCTTTTGCAAGCCACTCCAAGCGCTTCAGGCGGAGGTTTCCAGTTTATCTTTTTAGGATTAATGATCCTGGTATTCTGGCTGTTTTTTATCCGCCCCCAGGCAAAACGTGCAAAGAACCAGAAAAAATTTATTGAAGATTTGCAGAAAGGAGATAAGATCGTGACCATTGCCGGTATTCATGGCATCATCAATAAAGTGAACGAAGACGGAACACTTTCTATTGAGATCAGCCCCGGCAGCTATATCAAGATCGAAAAATCTGCCATCAGCATGGACTGGACAGCAGCCCTGAACAAGCCTGCTGCAGGTGCCACTACAGAAAAAAAATAAGCAGATCATTCTATTCCTTCATGATCAAAGTCGGCTTAACAGGCGGCATCGGCAGTGGCAAAAGCACTGTAGCCCGTATATTCGGCGTGCTGGGTATTCCTGTTTATAATGCTGATGATGCAGCCAAACGGCTGATGAATGAAAATGAAGAAGTGAAAAAGAATGTCATCCTTCATTTCGGAAAAGAAAGTTATACTACTGAAGGATTGCTCAACCGGGCATACATTGCTTCGCAGGTGTTTAATGATAAAGAAAAGCTATCGCTGCTCAATTCCATTACCCATCCTGCCACTATAGCCGATTCTGAACACTGGATGCGGAGCCAAACAACCGCATATGCAGTTAAGGAAGCGGCTTTATTGTTTGAAAGCGGTTCTGCCGGTAATCTTGATTATATCATTGGAGTGTATGCTCCTGCCCCGCTACGTATTCACCGCACTATGCAGAGAGACGGTATCAGCCGTGAAGAAGTGCTGAAACGGATGAGCCGGCAGATTGATGAGAACATGAAAATGAAACTCTGCAATTTTGTAGTCATAAATGATGAACAGCAACTGCTGATACCGCAAGTAGTTAAATTGCATCAGCAGTTGCTGTCCATTCATTAAAGTCTTCGGGGTCATTTCAACGCTGCCAGCGCTTTCGCGATCCTTCCCCAGGCTTCTTCAATTTTTTCCATACTGTTGGCAAAAGAAAAACGCACACAATCGGGATCACCGAATGCTTCACCCATCACGGATGAGACGTGGGCCGTATTCAACAGATACATACAGAGATCACCGGAAGTATGTATCACTGTTTTGCCATCAGTTTTTCCATAATAGTAGCTGATATCAGGGAAAATATAAAAAGCTCCATCGGGCGCAGAGCATTCGATACCCGGGATATTACTTACCAGATCGAGTACGCGTTGACGGCGTCGTGTAAATTCTTTTACCATTTCCATTGTCGGGCGCAGGTCGGTCGTGAGTGCCGTTACCGCTGCTTTCTGTGTGATCGAAGAAGTGCCGCTGGTAAACTGCCCCTGTATCTTTTCGCAGGCTTTGGCAATAACAGGATCTGCGGCAATGTATCCAAGCCTCCAGCCCGTCATGGCAAAACCTTTACTGAGACCGTTCACGATGATCACGCGGTCTTTGATATCTTCAAACTGAGCAATGCTCTCATGCTCTCCCACAAAATTGATATACTCATAGATCTCATCAGAGATGATCAGGATGTTGGGATATTTACGGAATACATTCACCAGTCCTTCCAGTTCAGCTTTGCTGTATACAGCTCCGCTGGGATTGCAGGGCGAAGAGAACAGGAATACTTTCGTATGTGGGGTAATGGCTGCTTCGAGTTGTTCCGGTGTGATCTTAAAGCCGGATTTAGGGGTTGTTTTTATTTCCACTACCCTGCCACGTGCAATCTTAACCAGTTCACTGTAAGTAACCCAGTAAGGTGTCGGGATCAGCACTTCATCATTCTCATCCACCAATGCAAGAACGGCATTGGCCAGGCTTTGCTTGGCGCCGGTTGATACTACAATATTTTCAGGTTTATAATCGAGGTTATTATCGCGTTTGAATTTAGTGCAGATCGCTTCACGCAGATCTAGATAACCAGGTACAGGTGTATAATGGCTCCAGTTATCGTGAATGGCCTTTATTGCAGCTTCCTTAATGTGTTCGGGTGTATCAAAATCGGGTTCACCTAAGCTAAGATCGATAATATCGATACCCTGGGCTCTTAGTTCGCGGCCCAGTTTGGCCATTTTCAGCGTCTCCGGTTCATTGAAACGCTGCAACAATGAAGATAACTGCATGATTGAAGAATTTATATATTGGGGTTTTAATGAAAAAACATTTACCGGCAAGCGGTTGCAAATGTAGGAATTTGAACGGATCGAATCCTTGATTAAAAAACGTTTAAACGAAAAGTGAATAACTGAGAAAAATGGCAGTTTTTACTCCTGGAAGGCCGGGCTTATTCTTTTCAAAATGTATAAAAAATTAATTTTCAATCTATTGTAGGCAATCCCTTACCCCCGAAATGCTCTAACAATATATAACTGAAAACATTATCTTTGCCCCTCTTTAAAAATCCCTGACATCTTTACCCGCCGCCATATACGGAGTAAAGTACCGAAAAATGTAAATGAACAAAGTATGCAACTGAAAGGTTTGGTTCGATTTTTTACGATCCTGCTTATTATCTACTCCATCTACCAGCTATCTTTTACCTGGTTTGTCCGCAATCATGAGAAAAAATTAGAAGCACGTGCGAACAGTTATGTTAAAGTCAACTATCCTGACGCCAAAGAAGAAGTAAGGGATAGTCTCTTTAATTTAAGACTGACCCGTTTAAAAGACAGCACTAAAGATGAAACCATCACTTATGGCATCACCGGTGCTATAAGCTACCAAAAGGCAAAAGAAGAAGAACTGAACCTCGGTCTCGACCTTCAGGGTGGTATCAACGTAACAATGGAAGTGGAAATGACCGGTTTGTTGAAAACACTTTCCAATAATTCCAAAGATCCCGATTTCCAGAAAGCACTGGAAAATGCCAATGTGCGTAAAGCCAACAGTGATGCAAACTTTATCCGTCTGTTTGCAGAAGAATACCAGAAACTGGTTGGCGCCAATAAAATGTCAGGATTGTTTGCTGCTGCCAATAAAGAGCAGATCAAAGTTGGCGACAGCGATTCAAAAGTGATCGGTGTACTGGAATCGCTGGCAAGAGATGCCTTCGATAATACTTTCCGTGTAATGCGCACGCGTATTGACCAGTTCGGCGTTGCCCAGCCCAGCATCAACCCTGATCCTGAAAAAGGTATCATCTCCGTTGAGCTTCCTGGTGTACAGGATAAGGAAAGGGTAAGAAAATACCTGCAATCTTCTGCTAATCTTCAATTCTGGGAGGTATATAACCTTGTTGAATTGTATCCAAGCATCGAAAAAGCTGATGGTATTTTTTATGCCATGATGGGTGGTAAAGCTGCTGCTGACACAACCAAAAAACAAGACTCTACTGCTACGGCGGCAACTCAACCTGCCTCCAATGATAGTGCTGAAAAAACATTAAGCCAGTTAGACAGTACCGGTGGAAAAGACACTACTGGAAAATTAGCTACTACAGATGAACAGGATGCCAGCAAACACCTGCTCTATTATCTTAATCCTGCTTACCCACAGCAAGGACAGAAACCATTGCCTGCCATTGGTTATGTAGCAATAAAAGATACAGCTCTTGTTCGCCAGTATCTTCAAATACCCGCTATCAGGACCAGCTTCCCTACCCAACTGGCCTGGATGTATGGTATTCCTGAGCGTGGCAAGAATAATAAGCCCTCCAATTTTGTAGCATTGTATGCGATCAAAACATTTGGCCGTGAGAAAGCCAAGATCGAAGGTGATGCCATCTCTTCTGCATCTGCAGACTACGACCAGAATGGTAAACCTGAGGTGAGAATGACAATGACTGCTACAGGAAGCACAGCCTGGGCAAAAATGACAGGTGAGAACCTCGATAAACCGATCGCTATCGTACTCGATAATATCGTTTATTCAGCGCCGAACGTGAACCAGGTGATTGATGGTGGTACTTCACAGATCAGTGGTGGATTCAGCGTTCAGGAAGCACAAGATCTTGCAAATATCCTGAAAGCAGGTAAACTCCCTGCTCCTGCTAAAATTGTACAGGAACAGACTGTTGGACCAACACTGGGTGCTGCTGCTATACGCGGAGGCATGGTATCATTCGGAGTTGCCTTTATAGTTATATTCGTACTGATGCTGGTATACTACAACAGCAGTGGCTGGGTAACCAATATTGCGTTGATCCTTAACCTGCTCTTTACCGTTGGTATATTGGCTGGCCTTGGTGCTACGCTCACTGCTCCCGGTATCGCCGGTCTGATCCTGACCATTGGTCTGGCGGTTGATACCAACGTAATCACCAAGGAACGTATCAAGGAAGAGCTTACCAAGGGGAAAGCATACCTGCCCGCTGTTAATGAAGCGTTCAGGCGTTCATTGCCTCCTATCCTTGATGGTCACATCACCATTCTGTTGACTGCATTGATCCTGTTCTATTTTGGATTAGGCCCCGTTAAAGGTTTTGCGACCACACAGATACTGGGTATCCTGCTGTCACTGTTCTCTGGTGTATTGATCACAAGGTGGATCACAGATATCTTCAATAAGAAGAAAATACATCTTGAGTACTTTACAACTGTATCAAGGAAAATATTCCAACAAGCTAAATTCAATTTTATTGGCTTCAGGAAGAAAGCATTTGCAATTTCCTTCGTTGTACTCGCACTGGGTGTTTCATCTTTCTTCAATGGTTTTGATTATGGTGTGGAGTTCAATGGAGGGCGCAGTTATACCATCCGTTTCGATAAGAACATAGCCAAAGAAGTTGAAACGATAAGGGATGAACTGAAAGCGACTTTTGATGGTGAAAACCCCATCATCAAAACCGTAACCGATACCAGGACCCTGGATATCACTACTTCTTATCTGATCAAGGATACCCGTGCAAATGCAGATTCGCTGGTAGAATATAAATTGTATGAAGGATTGAAAAAACACCTTCCTGCAAATCTTAGCTACCAACAGTTTGACCAAACATACAAACTGGGTTCTAAAACAGTATTGCCGACTATCTCAGATGATCTGAAAAGCGGAGCTATTAAGGCTACAGTTTTCGCCATCTTCGTGATATTCCTTTACATCTTTATCCGGTTCCGCGACTGGAGGTATTCAGTGGGTACTATCATTGCGTTGTTGCACGACGTATTGGTTACACTCGCCGTATTCTCCTTCGCCAGGAAGATCGTACCATTCCCACTCGAGATCGACCAGCATTTTATTGCGGCCATCCTGACAGTGATAGGCTTCTCGATGAACGAAGCGGTGATCATCTTCGACCGTATACGTGAAGATAGGAAACTCTACCCCAGTGCTCCTTTGGCAGAAACGATCAACCGTGCGATCAATGAAACCTTAAGCCGTACGATCATGACATCATTGACGGTGTTCCTTACCATCCTGATCATCTTCCTGGTGGGTGGTGAAGTAACAAGAGGTTTTGCTTTTGCAATGCTGATCGGTGTTATTACCGGTGTGTACTCTTCTATGTTCGTTGCGGCTCCAATGTTGATCAACTTTGGAAGAAGCAAGAAGGAAAGAGCTGCTGAAAATGTGACTAAAACGACAACAGTAAGCCCTAAGGCTACCAAATCATAATAGCTTGGTAAAACAGATACAAAGCCTGCTTCTTTATGAGGCAGGCTTTTTTATTGCAGGGAAATCAGTAGGTGTAATAAACCAAGAGCCGGGGCCTTCTCAATGTTAAGGAGGCCCCGGCTCTTATATTCTTTAAACTTGTATATGTCCTTCGCGTTACACAGCAAAACTTGTCCCGCATCCGCAGGTATTGCTGGCATTAGGGTTGCTGAAAGTAAAACCGCGGTTGTTCAGGCCTTCTATCCAGTCTACCTGCATCCCATACAAATAGATCTCATGAGAGCGGTTCATGGCACAGGAAATGCCTTCTATTTCAAATAACTGGTCGTTTTCCTGCTTATGATCAAATCCCAGCAAGTATGACATGCCTGAGCAGCCACCGCCCTTTACCCCCACTCTCAATACCTGTGTAGAGTCAAATCCCTCCTGCCCCATCAGTTTCTTGATTTCCCTGATAGCTCCTGCAGTGAGCGTCACCGGTGTTGTATTTGTTATTTCCATCCTGCAAAAATAACCAAAAGCAGCAAATCCGCTGAGCGGAGCAAATAACCCGGTCCCGGTTTAAATTCCCACAAAGACGACGAAGACCACAAAGAAATACTGCCTGAAAGGTTTATTTGGTATCACAGTAGATAATTCTTTGTGGTCTTCGTCGTCTTTGTGGGAAAAAGGCCCGTAAATGGGGGACAAAACAAGATTTTCCTCTTAAAAACGTTATGCTTCACTCAGCCGGATTTTAAAACCCAGATCTTCTGAGTATTTTTGTCACCTGAAAAAACTAACCCTGATGGATCAGAACATGATCAACCTCTTAATTGCCCTGATGGCATTGCTTGTTTCTTTTTATTGCTTCTACCTGGTAAATGATTTCCGCAAGAAGGCGAAACAACCCGGGGATAAAGACAATTTTTCTTCACGCCCCCTGCAATTGCAGGCGTATGAAAGACTGGTAATGCTGTCTGAGCGCATTTCCATCCCTAACCTGGTAAGCCGGGCTAACCAGCCGGGATTGGGCTGCCGTGATATGCAGCTTCTGCTGATAGAAAGTATTAAACAGGAATTTGAATACAACGCATCACAACAGATCTATGTAAGCCCTGTAGCCTGGGAAGCAGTAACAAACCTGAAGGAGCAGAATATGCTTATCATCAACCAGGTGGGTGCCAGCCTGCCTCCCGAAGCATCCGGAACAGACCTGAATAAGCGTTTGCTTGAGTTTGTGATGACGCAGAAAAAAGGAGCATTGCATACGATCGTGCTGGAAGCGCTGAACTTTGAAGCAAAGAAACTGATGAAATAAGTGCTTATCTCCTGACACTCCAAAACAAAAGTGATCATGCCTGAAGAGAAAAAAATATTTACAGATTCCGGGATTGAAATAGATCCTGTTTATTCAGCGGGATCACCTGCCAGTGAAGCATCTGCAGAAAAACCCGGCGAATACCCTTTCACCAGGGGCGTACAGCCAGATATGTACCGTGGTAAGTTATGGACGATGCGGCAGTATGCCGGCTTCTCCACTGCAGAAGAAAGCAATAAACGCTATCACTATTTATTGTCACAGGGTGTGATGGGGCTGAGCGTAGCATTTGACCTTCCCACACAGATCGGTTATGATAGTGATCATCCTTTATCAGAAGGCGAGGTAGGCAAAGTAGGTGTGGCTATCGACAGTATTGAAGATATGGAGACATTGTTCAACGGTATCAAGCTCGAAGAAGTTTCCACTTCGATGACGATCAATGCCACAGGCTTTATCCTTCTGTCTTTCTATGTAGCACTGGCAAAAAAACAAGGCGCTGATCTGAAAAAAATATCAGGTACTATCCAGAATGATATCCTGAAAGAATATGCGGCAAGGGGCACTTATATTTATCCGCCCAAACCGTCCATGCGTATCATCACAGATATTTTTGAATGGTGCGCATCCGATCTTCCCAAATGGAATACGATCTCTATTTCGGGATACCATATACGTGAAGCCGGATCAACGGCTGTGCAGGAAATCGCTTTCACACTCAGCAATGGTAAAGCGTATGTAAAAGCAGCACAGGAAAAAGGGTTGGACATAAATGTATTTGGCAAACGTCTTTCTTTCTTTTTCAATTCGCACAACAACCTGTTTGAGGAAATAGCCAAATTCAGGGCAGCAAGACGCATGTGGGCAAAGATGATGAAAAGCCTGGGCGCTACAGATCCCAAAGCCATGATGCTGCGTTTTCATACCCAAACAGGAGGCAGTACCTTAACAGCACAACAACCTCTCAACAATATCTCAAGGGTCACTATTCAAAGCCTGGCAGCCGTTTTGGGAGGCACACAGTCATTACATACCAATGGTTATGATGAAGCTTTAAGCCTGCCTACTGAAGAAGCCGCGCGTATCGCGTTGCGTACGCAGCAGATCGTTGCGTTCGAAAGTGGCGCTCCCGACACGGTAGATCCGCTGGCCGGATCCTTTTTTATTGAATCGCTCACCAATGAAGTGGAAGAAGCCGCCTGGAAACTGATCGAAAAAATTGATGCACTCGGTGGCAGCGTATCAGCGATCGAACAGGGATTTATCCAGGATGAGATCGCCCGAAGCGCTTATGAATACCAGCGAAAGATCGAATCAAATGAAAAGATCATTGTTGGAGTCAATAAGTTCCAGGTAAAGGAAGAAGCGTCCATTCCTATTTTTAAGATCGACGACAGCATCCGCACCTTGCAAACCGAAAAGCTGCAGCGGCTGAAGGCAAACAGGGACAGGGCAAAAGTGGACCAATGTCTTCAACAGTTGAATGACCATGTTGTGAATGGAGAAAACATCATGCCTGCCGTTATCGAAGCCGTGGAAAATAAATGTACGCTGGGAGAAATAGCCGATACGCTGCGCGAAGTGTACGGCGAATACAAATAAATATGTTTATCCCCTCACTTGTTTATTCCCTGGATGAAATGCAGCAGATACTGCTGCTGCAGGAAAATAATTTACGCCAGCACCTCAGCCCGGAAGAAAAACAATCCCAGGGATTTGTCACCCTTCAGCATGATCTTCCCACCTTGCAAAAGATGCATACCCTTTCTCCAAGCATTGTTATTAAAAAAGATAATACTGTTGTAGCTTATGCTTTAACCATGACGCATGGCTGCCGGGAATTGATCCCTGCGCTTGAACCAATGTATGCGTTATTGGATACGCTCAACTGGGAAAACAAGCCTCTCCCCGCTTATAATTATTATGTAATGGGACAGATTTGCATCGACAAACAATACCGGGGGCAGGGTCTGTTTGAAATGCTTTACCACTTTCACAGAACCATTTACAGCCCGCAATTCGACCTCTTCATTACCGAAATTGCCACGCGTAATCACCGTTCTTTGAGAGCACACGAAAAAGTAGGTTTCAAGATCATTCATACTTACCGGGACGAGCTGGATGAATGGGCTGTAGTAGGATGGAATTGGACTTAACCAGCGAAAGGATCGAAAGGAGTGATTTTACTTATCTTCAATTAAAAATCAACCATGAAACGTTTATTGCTTCCCTTCCTGTTTCTTGTTGCCTGTTTTAACCTTGAAGCCCAACCACCTTCTTTCATTAAAGACAGTATCGACAGCTACATTACGCAGGGATTAAAGGATTGGGACATTCCCGGCCTTTCAATCGTGATCGTGAAAGATGGAAAAACTGTGCTGATGAAAGGATATGGTGTAAGGGATATCAATACAAAAGAAGCAGTGGATGAGAACACCCTGTTCATGATCGCAAGCAACACCAAGTTGTTCACAGGTGTCTCCATCGCCCAATTGGAGTTCTATAAAAAGCTTTCGCTGAACGATAAGATCAGTCGTTATTTTCCCGGTTATGCCTTGTATGATACATTAGCCAGCCAATCGGTTACTATACGTGATATGCTTTGCCATCGCCTGGGCACTAAAACATTCCAGGGAGATTTCACTTTTTGGAACAGTACTTTAAGCCGTAGTGAGATCATGAACAGGATGCGTTTGCTAAAGCCCATCGGTTTATTCCGCCAGGATTATGGTTATTGCAATAGCTGTTTTCTTACAGCAGGCGAAGTGATCCCTAAAGTAACAGGTAAATCGTGGGAGCAATATGTGCAGGACAGTATTCTTACTCCTTTACAAATGACACATTCCACTACTATATCTGCCGGTATGGAACAAAAAGCCAATGTGGCGAGGCCTTACACTACCAGTTTTACAGGCAAGCTCAACAGGGTACCTTATGATCAGTGGGACAATCTTGGCCCGGCAGCCAGCATCATCAGCAATGTGAATGACCTATCCCATTGGCTGGCTTTTCAATTGGACAGTGGCCGGTATAACGGACAACGCATCATGCCGTTTTCTGTGTTGCAAAGAACAAGGGATGTAAATATTTCAACGAATAGCCGCAAGTCAACCATTTTGCCCATGCATTTCCGTGGATACGGTTTAGGGGTATTTGCAGCAGATTACAATGGCCGCCAGATCTACTGGCATACCGGTGGTGCAGGTGGGATGGTCAGCAATGTGTGTTTTGTGCCGGAAGAAAAGCTCGGCATTGCAATACTGACCAATAACGATAACCAGAGCTTTTTCGAGCTGTTAAGATACCAGGTACTGGATGCTTACCTTGGTGTACCTTATATAAACAGGAGCACCCAGGCTTTACCGGATTTCAAAAAGGAGATGGATGCTCAATTGAAAGAGATCGCAGCCTGGAAGGCGAGGGTAAAAAACAGCACTCCTCCTCTACCGCTTTCTGCTTATGCAGGCAATTATGAAAACAATATCTATGGAACGATGACGATTACGCCGGACAACGGAAAATTGTCAGTCCGTTTTAATAGCCACAAAGACCTGACTGCGCATCTTTCTTATATGAACAATGATGAATGGTTGCTGGAGTATGCAAATATTGAATACGGCATCTTTGTTATCCGTTTCAAAACGGAAAAGCAAAAAGTGATGTCAGTGGATATGCGGGCGAATGAATTTGTGGAGTCTGATGCATATACATTTAAAAAGAAGTAATGCTTAGCTCTTCAGAATTGCCGGCGTAAAAAATCCAGGTCTGTATAATTGAAAAGGCGCTACGTTACAAGCTATTTGTGAACGTGGCGCCTTTTGATATAATGCCTTGTTTGTCTGTTGTTTTCTTATTTCCCCTGCGGCTTCCAGCTATCTTTTAATCCTACTGTACGGTTGAAGACCATTCCGCTGGTGCTGCTGTCTTTATCAAGCACGAAATAACCTTTGCGGATGAACTGGTAAGCTTCATCAAACTTAGCATTCTTTAAGGCCGGTTCTGCGTACACAGCTTTTATCACGTGCAGTGAATCAGGATTGATATAGTCCTTAAAATCCCCTTCTTCACTGGAAGGATCTTCTACACGGAACAGGCGATCATACAAACGCACTTCCGTGGTAATAGCGTGCTTAACGCTTACCCAGTGCAATGTTCCTTTTACATTAATGCCTGAAGTGTCTGCACCGCTTTTGCTTTCAGGAATATAGGAGCAATGCAGTTCTGTAACATTGCCATCCTTACCCTTGATCACTTCATCGCATTTGATGATGTAAGCAGATTTCAATCTCACCATTTGTCCGGGAGCCAGGCGGAAATATTTTTTGGGTGGGTTTTCCATAAAATCTTCCCGTTCTATATAGATCTCTCCGCTAAAAGGAATTTCCCGGTCGCCGGCGCCAGGATCTTCGGGGTTATTTTCGCTCTTTAAGAGTTCCTCGCTGGCTGAATAATTGGTGATGATCACTTTCAGCGGGTCGAACACGACCATTCTTCTCAGGGCCTTCTTGTTGAGATCTTCGCGTACGAAAAACTCCAGCAGGCCTATATCCACGATATTATCCCTTTTGGCAATACCTGCACGTTCACTGAAATCGCGGATGCTTTGCGCTGTGTAGCCTCTTCTGCGCATACCTGAGATCGTAGGCATTCGGGGATCATCCCAACCGGTAACATGTTTTTCATTCACCAGTTGCAGCAGTTTGCGCTTGCTCATTACCGTATAGGTAAGATTGCGGCGGGCAAACTCATATTGTTTGCTGGGAAATATCCCGAGGTTCGCGATCAGCCAGTCATACACTTCACGGTGGGGAACAAATTCCAGTGTGCATATGGAATGGGTGATCTTTTCGATGGAGTCACTTTGACCATGTGCAAAATCGTACATGGGGTAAATACACCAGGCGTCGCCAGTGCGGTGGTGATGCGCATGTTTGATGCGGTAAAGGATGGGATCACGCATCAGCATATTGGGAGAGGTTATATCAATTTTGGCTCTCAGCACTTTCTCCCCATCTTTATATTTACCTGCCCGCATGTCTGCAAAAAGCTGGAGATTTTCCTCTATACTCCTTTCTGCATATTTATTACGATGCCCTGGCTGAGTAGGCGTACCTTTTTGCTCAGCTATTTCTTCAGAGCTGCTATCGTCCACATAAGCCAGGCCTTTTTTGATAAGTGTGACCGCATATTCGTACAACTGTTCAAAATAATCTGAAGCATACAATTCATTGGCCCATTGGAAGCCCAGCCAGCGGACATCGTCTTTAATGCTTTCCACATATTCTGTTTCCTCGGTAACGGGGTTGGTATCATCAAAGCGCAGGTTGGTACCACCACCATATTTCTGGGTGAGGCCGAAATTGAGGCAGATGCTGGCTGCGTGACCGATATGGAGGTATCCATTGGGCTCCGGCGGAAAGCGTGTCATAATAGACTTATACTTACCGGAAGCCAGGTCTGCTTCAATGATCTCTTCCAGGAAATTGAGGCTTTTTTCTTCTTTCTTTTCTTCGTGTGACATAGGTCTGCAAATATAGCAAAGTCGGGCGACAAAGGCCCGGAGGGGAAACCGTCTAAAACAAGATTTTAAGACATATAAACGCGGAGAAAACAACCTTCTTTTTTGAGGAAAATAGCAGGGAAAGATGAGGAAAACCCCAAGGTTAGGCTGTGGAAATACTTTTACGGAAGTAAACAATAACTGCCAGCATGAAAGAGCACTGGCCATTGGAGGCCTTTAAAGAGAATAAAATATATACCTTTTTAAGTCACGGCACCTAATGGTGCCATTAAAATGACAATTCAATTTACACCTATAAAATCTGATGGAGCTTTCAATCTGGCATTTGGTAATCTCAATGAAGATGGAACAACTGATGATAAAGTCATAAACAATAATGGTGACAGGAATAAGATCATTGCTACTGTTGTAGCTGCAGTTCATGATTTCACTCATCACTATCCTGATAAATTTGTTGCTTTTTCGGGAAGCTCGAAAGAAAGAAACAGGCTATACCGGGGTGTTTTATCCATATATCTAACTCAATGGCAACAGAATTATACCATATGGGGATTGAAAGAAAACAATGGTTTTGGATTATTTGAAAAAAGCAAATCCTACTCAGGGTATCTTACAAAACGGAAAAGATAAAATATGTCACATTTACGATCAATGAAGAAAAAAGAATCAATACCTGAAATGGCGAAAAAAGTTTCTATCCGTTATAACAAAGGATTGAACAAATACGAGAATCAGATATTATTTCCTGAAAAGGTGGCACACATGAATAAACTATTGAAAGGAGTAAAACTTCCTTCTGATGGAGCTTCTTCTTCAAAAGGTTAGCTTCTTACATCCTTAAGGCCTGCATGGAGCACTGGCTATGTATAAGAATTTCCAATCCCAGCCCTTATATCTTATAACCGCGGCAACCACATACCACTAACGGCCCCAAAAGTCCCGACAACAATAGCAAGCGTAATAACAAGAAGCATAACCGAAAACCCCCATTTTCTATATGGAGAACCCGAAAACTTTGCTTTAAAATACAAAGCAACCACACCCTGAGGAAGAATATAAACAAATATCGATAACGCGCTTAAGAAAGGACCGGTAAACGTTTCAGGATCGAAACCGACCGGCGCCCGGTGTATGACCATCCAAAGCATAAAAAACACACGGAATAGCCATACACCACTCATTGCCAGCAGCAGATGCACAGCCCATTGATTATGCAGATTAATCTTCCTCCTGATGGCATATTTGATGGAGTAGAATGCAGAAACCAGAATGATCAGTGCATTAATAGAAATGCTTACCTGCATAAACGGGCCGCCAACAGCACCCCTGACCCAGGTAAGATATAACCCTCCTAAACTTATCAGGAACGCTGCGTAAATGTATATCCTGCCACTGACCCTGTGAAACCGGGGTGCTTTTTTCCTGATCTTAGTAATCAGTTGTAAAGGTCCCAGAATAGTAACTATAGCAGCTACTGCAACGTGAAGGCCAAAGAACAGGTTTCCAACAATATCATCTTTAGCATAAAAATGAGGGTTGACGCTATTCCATTTTTCGAAATGGCCAAGTACTGTCGACTTCCAGTACAGCATCAATATATAGTAGGCAAAAAACAATTGCCCCAGGTAGGTTACGGCAAACCAGAATCGTGTAACATTTCTAAAAAAGTGTATGGCTACGGCCTGGTGGGTTCTTTGAATCATGGTGCTGAAGTAATAATTTAAAGATAGCTTCAGCCCAATGATTCCAACTTAACAATTGTTAAGAAATGATCTCACGCCTGATCCTGCTAAGGCTTTCAGGTTTTATGCCAAGATATGAGGCTACGTATTTAAGAGGGACATTTTTGATAATAGCCGGACTGTTTTTCATCAGTTTCAGATATCGCTGCTCGGCTGTAAGAGTGGCAAGATCATCCATTCTTTGCATATACTCTTCCTGTATCTGATGGAACAGCTTGATAGTATAGTCTTTTTGCGTCAGGCTGGTCTGGGCAGTGCTTTGCGCATCATCATAAGTGATCCTGAGCAATTCACAATCAGTAATGCACTGCAGGTATTCATTGGAGACCGTCTGCTTCACAAAATGGTAATAAGAAGTAAAGAAACGGGGACCATTATTTAGGTCCACCGTTACTTCTTCACCTTTATCATTAATATAAAACTTTCGCATGAAGCCCGAGACAATAAAATTATGATACACCGGAATTTTACCCGCTGTTTCCAGCATGGTATCCTTTGCAACCCACAATGGCTTAAACGTAAGTCTGCATTGTGCCCTGTCATGCTCAGGAATGTCAATTATCTGACAGATATATTCAAACAGTGTATCATAATAATGCTGCATTTGTCGCAATTTATATGGCATCGGAATCCCCCCTCCTCACTCAATCCTTCCATCTCCACTCCCCTGCTATCTGCAACGGTTCTTTGAGATTAGACTTCAATAACAGATCCTTTGTTTCCTGGTCGGTCAATCTCTTTGCTTCTATCACCGGAGCATCAGCCAATCCATATACCAGCATAGCATTATACCTTACAGTATTCTGCATGCCTTTTTCATCCACCAGCCTGAAATCATCACAGTCTGCATGATAGCAAGGACCCGCATTATTGGGAAGACTTCCACCTCCTGCACCACCTGTTGGCACTCCCTGAAGCATAAATGGCTGGTGGTCGCTGTGAAGGCCGGCACCGCTGCGGAAACTGTTCTTGAAACTTGTATCGATAGCCTGCGCCAGTGAGCCGATCGCCTGGAATAATGATTTGCTTGCATCTGTAGTGGCAGAATATCCCTTCGGATCATTGGTCATATCATAATTCAGCATGAACCGGATCTTGTCGATGCTTTTATCGCGAAGCGCCTCCTTTACATAGCTCTTGGAACCAAGCAGCCCTTCTTCCTCTCCCATGAACAATACAAATTCTACTGTTCTTTCGGGTTGAAGGTTCAGCGCTTTAAACGTTCTCGCCATATCCAACACTGAAAATGAACCGATGCCATTGTCGATCGCACCAGTGGCGAGGTCCCAGCTATCCAGGTGGCCGCCCACTACAATTTTCTCATTCGGCAGGGTTTTACCGGGAATGGTAGCGATCACATTCCGGGCTTTGATCATACCGGAAAAATTGGTCAGCTGGATACGCGCTTCCAGCTTTCCAGATTTCAGCTTTTCGCGCAAGGCCAGTCCATCTTCCTTGCCGATACATACTGCCGGTATCGGGATCAGTTTCCCGGTAACGGAAGCCGTACCTGTAAGCAGCACGCCATTCGCGGCCGTATTAATAATAATGATCCCTTTTGCTCCATATTTGGTGGCGAGGGCTGTTTTCTCTGAACGGTGCAGGTTTTTCAACCCTTCACCAGAGCCAGGCAGTATGCCCAGGTAAACGAGAGCTATTTTTCCTTTCACCTTGCCCGGTGCTGCCTTGTAATCAGCTTCCAGGCCATTACCCATTTCCACCAGTTCCCCGCTCACATTCGATTTCACCGGCGCATGTGCCAGTGAAACAGCTTTTACAGGCTGAAGGTCCTTTGCGTCCGGTCCAACAGACACCTGGATAGTCCCCCTGCTCCAGCTCTCCACTTCAAACGGCTGGAAACGGACGTTCTGATAACCATAAGAACGCAGCAGATCATAAGCATACTGTTCTGCTTTTTTTCCGTTTTCTGAACCTGTAAGCCGGTGACCGATCGTAGAAGTAGCGTCTCTTAAGGAGCTATAAGCTTTTGAATTGGTTAAAACTTCCTGGTTAATTCGTGTAAACACATCTTTCCATTCGGGTTTACCCTGCGCCGAAGCAGTTAAAATACCAAGATAGCAAGCAGCTCCTGCCAATAATATTTGTCTCATGCAGTGATGTTTAAAATTAGTTCCGAATATATTAATAAAGCCTGTTCCGGCAGCATTCCGGCAGCTATATTTTCAACCGGGATCTCAGTTCTTTCAATTTTTCAACCTTCTGAGGGCGTTTTATCTTTCTTTCCTCCAAATATGTTTTATCTTTCTGAAAACCGTATTGAAATAATTCAATATCATCAATAACTTCGCCTGGCATTGCCGCCATATAGAAAGCACTGAATAATCTTTATGCTAACCTGCATTTTTTTCGATGAGAAAGTATAAGAACCTGCTTTTCTATGTTATTACCATTGCCGGCTTTTCCGGCATTATTTACTTTATTATCCGGAAAGGCGCAGGGCTTGAAAATGGGAAAGTTACCGACTTCGTGCCGCAATTAAATGCTTCCACCTGGCAGCAATTCAAGGAAACCTATAATCATAATCTTACCAATCCACTGGCCATTCTGCTGCTGCAGATCATCGCGATCATTCTTACAGCACGCTTATTTGGCTTCCTGTGCAAGAAGATCCGTCAGCCTTCGGTGATCGGAGAGATCTTTGCCGGTATCGTACTTGGGCCTTCTTTTATTGGCGCTTATTTCCCTGAATTTTCTCATTTATTATTCCCCCAGCAATCCCTTGGCAACCTGCAGTTCCTTAGCCAGATCGGGCTGATACTTTTTATGTTCGTGGTAGGTATGGAACTCGATCTTAACCTGCTGCGCAATAAAGCCAAAGATGCCGTCGTGGTAAGCCATGCCAGTATTATCTTTCCTTTCACCCTGGGTATTGCACTGGCCTATTATATTTACCAGAGTTTTGCCCCGGCCAATGTTACTTTCATTGCTTTTGCACTGTTCATGGGCATAGCTATGAGCATTACTGCTTTTCCCGTACTGGCCCGCATTGTACAGGAAAGGGGTTTATCCAAAACAAAGCTCGGCTCCATCGTTATCACCTGTGCTGCCGCTGATGATATTACTGCATGGTGCCTGCTGGCTGCAGTGATCGCCATTGTTAAAGCTGGTTCCATTATCAGCGCATTGTTTACTATTCTCATGGCCATTGCTTATGTGATCGTAATGCTGAAAGTGATACAGCCTTTTCTCCGCCGTATCGGTGAAAAATACTCCAGTAAAGAAACGATCAGCAAGTCTGTAGTGGCTATTTTTTTCATCACACTGCTGGGTTCATCTTATCTCACAGAAGTGATCGGCATCCATGCACTTTTTGGCGCCTTTATGGCCGGTGTGATCATGCCTTCACGTGTCCATTTCCGCAGCATTTTTATTGAAAAAGTTGAAGATGTGTCACTGGTGCTGCTCCTGCCCTTATTCTTTGTGTTTACCGGGTTAAGAACACAGATCGGATTGTTGAACGACTGGCATCTCTGGAAAGTTTGTGGTGCAATTATCTGCGTAGCTGTAATCGGCAAATTTGCAGGAGGCAGTCTTGCCGCGCGCTACGTAGGGCAAAACTGGAAAGACAGTCTTTCAATTGGTGCACTGATGAATACAAGAGGATTAATGGAATTGGTGGTACTGAACATTGGTTATGATCTTGGCGTGCTAAGCCCTTCGATATTTGCAATGATGGTGATCATGGCTCTCGTAACCACTTTCATGACCGGCCCTTCACTGGATATTATCAATAAAATATTCCCTGCCAAAAAAGCCGTGACAGAAAAAACCAGGATCAACCCTTATAATATCCTTATCACCTTCCGTGTATCCCGCAAGGGAGTGTCACTATTAAAGCTTGCTCATTATTTTGTGCGCGGATCGATGCATAACTCACGTATTACGGCTTTGCACCTTTCTCCCAGCTCAGAACTCAACATGTATAACCAGGAGGAATATGAAAAGGAGAATTTTGAACCGGTGAACCAGGAAGCAGAGCGGTTACAAATTCCTGTAACCACCCTTTTCAAACCATCTTCCCAGATAGAACACGATATCACTCAAACAGCTAATCTTGCCCAGGTAGATCTTCTGCTGATTGGTGCCGGCAGCTCTGTATTCGAAGGAAGCTTGCTGGGAAAAATATTAGGGCTCACCACCCGCATCATCAATCCTGAAAGATTGCTGGATACGATCACTGGAAAAGAAAAACTTTTTGAGACCACGGCATTTGATGAAACCGTTAAGCATATCATGCGCAATGCCACAGTACCTGTAGGCATCTTTCTCGATAAAGGATTGCAGGAACTGCGCCAGGTGAATGTATACCTTTCTTCTCCCAAAGATGCTTTCCTTATTGATCAGGCAAGGCAGTTGTTATATAAAAAAGAAGTCCATATCCATATCGCTGATCCGGAAAATCTCAATAATCAGCAAAACAATAATGGCTTGCAGAAAAGGATCAACGGGCTTAAGGATCAGGGAGCAGACCTTTTATCGCTTGACAGCACGCTGAAAATCCAGCATACGAACACTGAATTATTGCTTATCAGTACGGATGGATGGAAAAAAGCCATTGAAACGGAAGCAGACTGGCTGATGAATGCGCCGTCTGTTCTGATAATGAAGCCTGCGTAGAATAAAGCTCCTGATCATTTCATAAAGAATGAAAGGATATAAACGACGATCATTGTGACCAGTCCCATCCACACAGAAGCCATGGAATGCACCCGCAGCATGGTTTTTATATCAATATCGGAAAACTTGGAGATCACCCAGAAATAAGCATCATTGGTATGAGATATCATCATAGAGCCGGCTCCCATCGAAAGCACGGCCAGTATCTTGCCATTCTCGCTATCGAGCCCTAATGCCGGCAGTAGGGGCAAGATGATAGACGATGCCGTCACGATTGCTACTGTAGATGATCCCTGTGCTGTTTTGATAATACAGGTCAGTAAAAAGGGAAACCATATCCCCAGTGTTTTCATATCCAGTGTTTCGCCGAAATGACCACCGATATTCGTGGCCGACAGCACGGCACCGAATGCACCACCTGCGCCGATGATGACAAGGATGCCGCCTGCTTTTTCTACTGATGAAGACAGGTTTGCGCTCAGTGTATGTTTATCATTCTTACCTGTAAGAACAGCCAGCAGCACACCTACAGCCAATGCAATAGAAGGATCACCGGCAATATTGAATATCTTAGCGAGTCCGCCTTGTGTATGTTCCAATCCCATCACAGATTTCACTGCCATCAGCAGGATCGGTACGATCACTGGTAAAAATGCACGGAAAACAGAAGGCCTTTCTTCCGTTTCAACCTCTTCTTCCTCCTTATTCGCAGCATCCACTGTTTGCGTTTTGCGTCCGGCATATACAGCCCAGGCATGCCCGATCAGCATGGCCGGAATAGCGATAAGGATGCCACACAGGATCAGTTTTCCAAAATCAACACCCAATGTGCTGGCAGCAGCGGTAGCTCCCGGATGTGGCGGCAACAGGCAATGCACCGCATAAAGGCCGGCACCGAGCGACACGCTCATAGTGGCTACGGCAATACCGGTTCTTCGCACCAGCGATTTGTTGATCCCATTTAATACAATATAACCTGAGTCGCAGAAGATTGGCAAACCCACGATAAAACCAGTGATAGCAATTGCAAGAGATGAACGCTTCTGCCCTACTATCCGCAGTATATAAGCAGCCATTACCTGTGTACTGCCATTTTTTTCCAGCAATACGCCGATGGTTGTTCCTAACACAATAATGATCGCCAGTTTGGACATGATATCACCAAACCCCGCTTTCATCAGGTTCAATATCTCCGGTACACCCAACTGAATGCCCAGGCCTGTAACAAAACACGCAATAAGCAACGCGAAGAAAGGATGGATCCTGAAACGGACGGTCAATACAATTATGGAAGCTATACCAGCAAGCAGGAAAAGGATCACCTGCAGAAAAGAAGTACTCATGTTCCAAATTTAAGGGATTGAGGTCCGAGTTTTTAAACTTAAATTAGATCATCCCAAATTTTTTCAAATGGCAAACAATATCAGCAATCCTGGAATAGCAACTGCAATAACACCTTTTTTGACAGTAAAGAACGGGGCAAAAGCAGTTGAATTCTATACAACCGGCTTTGGTGCTCAGGAAATCGCGCGCTATAACAGGCCTGATGGAAAATTGACAGCGAAGCTTGCCATCAAAGGCGCAGAGTTCTGGGTTGGCGATGAAGAACCGGAATTCGGCAATTGTGCTCCTGAAACTGTTGGAGGAAGCCCGGTCCGCATAACGCTGACCATCAGTGATCCCGATACAGTTTTCAGCCGTGCGCTCAAAGCGGGCGCCACTCAGATCTGCCCGGTCACTACAGAAGAGTCCTGGAAAATAGGAAAACTGGCCGATCCATTCGGACATATCTGGGAAATTGGTTATCCACTAAAAAAGTAGACTAAATGAAGCCGGGATTTTTTTGCCACTTGATGTATTTTTGGCAAATATGTCATCGTATACCATGAATGAACAGTTGAGGCAGTTGGCTGCATCTCTTGAAGGAACCCTGCATTTTGATACTACCATGCGTACCTTGTACGCTACTGACGCTTCCGCTTATCGTGAATTGCCCCTGGCTGTAGCGATCCCCAAAACAAAAGAAGACCTGCGCAAACTTATCCGTTTTGCCAATGAACATAAAACCTCTCTGATCCCCCGTACTGCCGGCACTTCACTGGCCGGCCAGGTTGTAGGATCTGGCATCGTGGTGGACGTATCGAAAAACTTTACGCGGATAATTGAACTGAATAAGGACGATAAATGGGTACGGGTAGAGCCTGGTGTGATCCGCGATGAACTGAACGTATTCCTGAAACCATATGGGCTTTTCTTTGGCCCCGAAACCTCTACTGCCAACCGCGCCATGATCGGTGGTATGGTAGGCAACAACAGTTGTGGTTCAAATTCTGTGGTGTACCGCAGCACGAGGGAACACCTGCTCGAGGTAACCGCGTTATTAAGCGATGGCAGCGAAGCTGTTTTCAATGCTGTTGATCTCGATGCCTTCCACAGCAAATGTGAAGGCGATACATTAGAGGCTTCTATTTACCGAACTGTACGAAGCCTGCTCGGTAATTATGAAAACCAGGTTGAAATAAGAAAGGAATTTCCTAAAAAGACTGTGGAAAGAAGGAATACCGGCTATGCAGTTGACCTTCTACTCGAAATGGCCCCTTTTACAGCCGGTGGTCCTGATTTCAATTTCTGCTCACTTATTGCAGGTTCAGAGGGTACTCTGGCATTTATCACGGAAATAAAATTGAATGTGGTACCGGTGCCGCCAAAGGAAACAGGGCTGCTGTGTGTGCATTTTAATTCTATTGATGAAGCATTACGTGCCAACCTGGTGGCTGTAAAATACCGGATCAGTGCCAGTGAACTGATCGATCATTATGTACTGGAATGCACAAAGAACAATATCGAACAGCAAAAGAACCGTTTTTTTGTGCAGGGCGATCCCGGCGCTATCCTTGTAATTGAATTCTCGCGCAACAACCGTGATGAGATCATCGCAGAAGCACAGCAATGCGAAGCTGAAATGCGGGCTGCAGGGCTGGGCTATCATTTCCCGCTTTTATTTGGCAACGACAGTAAGAAGATATGGACACTCCGCAAAGCTGGCCTTGGCTTATTAAGCAATTTGCCGGGTGATGAAAAAGCAGTACCTGTAATTGAAGACACTGCTGTGGACGTGCAGGACCTTCCGGCCTATATCCGCGAATTCAATGAGATACTGAATAAACATGGGCTCTATTCCGTGCATTATGCACATGCCGGTTCAGGGGAACTGCATTTACGCCCTATCATCAACCTGAAAACAGAGCAGGGCAATCAACTATTCCGGACGATCGCAGAAGAAATAGCCACGCTGGTAAAAAAATACCAGGGCTCCCTGAGTGGCGAGCATGGCGATGGCAGGCTGCGTGGCGAATTCATCAGGCAGATGGTGGGTGAAAAGAATTATCGTTTATTGAAAGAGATCAAGAAAGCATGGGACCCACATACCATTTTCAATCCGAATAAGATCATTGACACGCCGCCGATGAATACCATGCTGCGGTACACACCCGGGCAGCAAACCCCTGCTTTCAAGACCGTTTTCCGTTTTCATAACCAGGACATCCTGCAGCATGCCGAACAATGCAATGGCAGCGGAGATTGCCGGAAAACACAATTGAGCGGTGGCACCATGTGTCCTTCCTATATGGCTACAAGGAATGAGAAAGACACTACCCGCGCCCGCGCCAATATATTACGTGAGTTCCTTACTAATTCAGACAAGCTCAACCGTTTTGATCACAAGGAAATTTATGAGGTAATGGACCTTTGCCTTAGCTGCAAAGGATGCAAATCAGAATGCCCCAGCAATGTGGATGTAGCCAAACTTAAGGCAGAGTTCCTGCAACATTATTATGATGCAAACGGAGTGCCGATGCGGACAAAACTGATCGCTGGTTTTAATAGCAGTTCTGCTGCAGGCGCTATCTGGCCTGGCCTCTACAATTTTGTGATGACGAATTCAGTAGTAAGCAAATGGGTAAAACGGTCCACCGGTTTTGCCGTTGAGCGCTCCATGCCTACCCTGTATAAAACAACTTTGAGGAAATGGTATAACCAGTGGAAGAATAAAAATGAACATAGTGCTAAAAACAGGAAGGTTTACCTGTTCTGCGATGAGTTCACGAATTATAACGATACCCTTATTGGCATAAAAGCAATACAGTTGCTGGATAAACTGGGTTATGAAGTGATCATGCCGGAACATACTGAAAGCGGCAGGGCCTCCCTTTCAAAAGGATTATTACGCCAGGCCAAAAAGATCGCCAATAAGAATATCCGTTCGTTGTATCCATTGATCAATGCCGACACTCCTTTGGTAGGCATTGAGCCTTCCGCCATCCTGACTTTCCGTGACGAGTATATTGACCTGGCAGATGATGATCAATATGAACACGCAAAGGCATTGTCGGAACACGTCTATCTCATTGATGAGTTCATTGCATCGGAAATCAAAAAAGGACATATTACTCCCCAATCCTTCACCAAAGAAAAAAGACATATCAAATTGCATGGGCATTGCCAGCAAAAAGCCCTTTCTTCAGTTGACCCCTCACAACAATTATTATCATTGCCCGAAAACTACAGTGTAGAAGTCATACCCTCCGGCTGCTGTGGAATGGCAGGCAGCTTCGGCTACGAAAAAGAGCATTATGAACTTTCAATGAAAGTGGGTGAGCTCGTATTGCTCCCAGCTGTGCGCAATGCCGCTGAAGATATAATCATTGCCGCCCCCGGCACCAGTTGCCGCCACCAGATCAAGGACGGTACGGGCAGAAAAGCACAGCATCCTGTGGAAGTATTGTATGAGGCCCTGCTGTAATCTTTAGGTCCCGGCATCTTTTCTTAAAAAAGATGAGCGGTCATGCAACATTCCTCAAATATCTCTTACTTTATAGAAAAGCAATTGCCTGGAGATTACCGGAATGATACCAACTGCTGATGTATTGGTAGAGCAATGCATCAAGGGAGATAAGACTGCCTATCGCTTGTTATACGAGAGATACGCGAGGGCTATGTACAATACAGCCCTCCGGATCACCAATAATACGGCTGACGCAGAAGACATTCTGCAGGAATCCTTTACTGATGCTTTTATGCAGATCAGCTCTTTCCGGCAACAATCCACCTTTGGAGCATGGGTAAAACAGATCGTGGTTTTCAAAAGTATCAGCCTGATCAAAAAAAGACGACTGACCCTGGTGGAACTGGAACCTGAAAACCTGGATCTGCCACAGGATGAAGAGATGAGCGAAGAAGATATCGATTATAATGTAAACATGATAAAAAAGGGATTGCTATCGCTTCCGGATGGTTACCGGGCTGTGCTTAGTCTTTACCTTTTAGAAGGATATGACCAGGAAGAAATAGCAGACATTATGCAAGTGGCTCCTTCAACTGTGCGAACCCAGTATATCCGTGGTAAACAAAAACTGGTTGCCTTGCTAAAAAAACAGAACGCACATGAGTAAGAAATTAAAGCAATTTATCAGGGAAAACAGGCATTCATTCGATGACACGCCACCGCCTGGAAGCGCGTGGGACCGGATCAATACATCAGTGCCTGCTTTGCAAACCGGCAAACGTTTTCCATTAAAAAAAATTTATCGCTGGTCGGCCGCTGCCGCCGTTTTCCTGACTGCGGCTGCATGCTTCTATCTTTTTGCATGGAAAGGGAATAAAGATGACCAGGAGATTGCACGCAGAAACGGTAGAGAACCTGTTCATGATATCAATACAATTGATCCGGAATATGCACTCAAGGCAGGACGGATCTACCAGGTGATCGAGAAAAAACAGGAAGAACTAAAAACGCTTTCTGCTGATCAGCCTGAATTGTATGATCAGTTTACCCAGGACCTGGCAACACTCGATAGTTCATACCGGGTGCTGAAGGAACAGGCCAAAAAATCGCCCAACCGGGAGATCCTGATCAAAGCCATGATGAATAACCTGCAATTGCAGGCGGAGCTTTTATCCAAACAATTATCGATCATCTCAGAATACAATAGCCCAAAACAAGAAAAAGACAGCCATGAAAAAGATAACTATCGCCGCCTTTAGTGCAGCCCTATTGTTAAGTAACGTTGTACATGCCCAGAAAAATGAGAAACTGGAATTCACAAAAGAGAGGTCCATTTCCAAAACCTATCCTGCCAGTGGCAACACCCTTAATATCACCAACACCTTTGGCCATGTAAAATTCATTGCCTGGGACAGAAATGAAATTAAAGTGGACATAAAGATTGAAACTGGTTCAAGCGACAAAGAAATGGCCGAACACACCTTTGAAGCGATCAATGTTTCAGACGGCCAAAGCGGGAATACGGTCCGTTTTAAAACAACTATTGAATCCAGGAATTACTCCTGCAACAATTGCAACTCCAGAATGCGCATCAATTATGAAGTTCATTTACCTGTAACAGTGCCGCTGAATGTAGAGAACACTTTTGGCAATATTGATCTGCCTGATTACAAAGGACAGGTTGCTATCTCCAATAAATTCGGCAACATTACTACAGGCACATTATCCAGCGTGAAAGATATCCATCTTGAATTCGGGAAAGCGCAGATCAAAAGCATTGCAGATATTGATGCCACATTTAAATTTTCCAAGATACAGATCGAGAACCTGGCAGGAACTAACAAGATCAAAATGGAATTCTGCGACAGCAGCAAGATCGTATTGCCCAATAATCTCACTTCACTTGATCTTAAAGAATCTTACAGCACGATCAACCTGAAACCAGCAAGCAACCTGTCTGCCAGCTACACTATCCGCACAAGCTTCGGAAATTTTGTTGACCGCAGTTCAATCGGTGTGGTACGCACCGACAAACCTGATCGTTATGGCCCTGATTCCGACAAGACCTTTGAAGGAAAATCAGGAAGCGGAGCCGTAAAAGTGGATATCCGTTCCAGCTTTGGAAGGATCATTCTTGGTGAAGCAACAGCAGAGGACATGAAAAAAGGATCCAAATCAGGAAAACAGTATGTAGGCAGAACAATCTGACCAATCAACCCTGTTACATAATCAAGATCGCCACGGACACCAGTTTCCGTGGCGATTTTTTTTGCCCGGACAACCAAAAAATAAGCATTTACCCCTACCCCTTGATCAATTAAATAAACTTCCCTATTTTGTCGCTGTATTCAATATCTTAACCAAACAAGCGTTTTTTATACACCCAATAACGGGCCGCCCGGCCTATTTTGCCACCATTACACACCAAACTGCATGAAAAAATCAACTCTGCTCACTCTTTTGTTGAGCGCTGCATTATTCTCTGCTGCACAGAAAAAAGAACCAGAACTTCCTGCTTTCGGGAAAGTAGAGAAAGCCGAACTTGAAATGAAAGAATGTTCTTTTGATGAAAAAGCTGAAGCGCTGATCCTTGTTGACGATGCCCAACTGGAATTCATTATTGGATCGGGGCTCGATATGAAAAGACGGGTCAGAATAAAAATCCTTTCTGATAAAGGACTTGACTGGGCCAATGTACATCTTAACTATGTAAGTCAGAATAATGACCAGGGCATCACCGGCCTGGAAGCGCAAACTTATAACCTCGATGATAATGGCAATATCATAGTCACCAAACTGGAGAAAAAACTGATCTATGATAAAAAGTTGAATAAAAGAAGATCAGAAAAAGTGTTCACTCTTCCTGGTGTTAAGGTAGGCTCCATTATAGAGTATAAATATAAGCACGTAGGTATGGGGCTTATAGACTGGTATTTCCAGCGTTCCATTCCTGTTAAATACAGCCGGTTTAAAATGGACTTCCCTGAGGAAATTGAAATGCATGTAACTCCGCATGTGAGCAGGCAATATGAACAGAAAAAAGAGGCATCCGGCAGAAGGGTGATCACCACTTATTCCATGGCGGAAGTGCCTTCATTCCGTGGCGAGCCTTTTATTATCAATGAAGATTTTTACCGCGACCGTCTCGAAACGAAAGTTAAAGGTTACACAGTTGATGGCCGCTATTATAATCGGGTGGCAAACTGGCTGCAAGTGATCAAAGCGCTGATGGAAGATGAAGACTTCGGTGTGCAGATCAAAAAAAATATCCCCCGGACTGCTGATCTTGATGCAAAGCTGAAAAATATGACCCAGCCTTATGATCGGATGAAGACGATCTACAAATATGTGCAGGAGAATATGCAATGGAATGAATACGTGGGTATCTGGGCATTGGATGGTGTAAAAGCTGCCTGGAAAGACAAAAAAGGTACTTCCGGAGAGATCAACCTGATACTGGTGAACCTGCTGAAAGATGCCAAACTCGATGCGCACCCTGTATTGGTAAGTACGCACGACAATGGTGTGGTGAACACACTTGATGCAGGAACGTTCGACTGGCCGGGCTATCAGCAATTCGACAAGGTGATGGCTTTTGTAGAAATAGATGGTAAAGAATACGTGCTTGATGCATCACAAAAAGAAACCCCAGTCCACCTGATCCCTGCAGAGATACTCGAAACGCAAGGCCTTGTTATTGAAAAAATAGAAACCTTTGAATGGGGCTGGCGCCTGCTTTCCAATCAGAACCCTTCCAGGAACCTGATACTGATAAATGGCAAAATTGACGACGCTGGCAAAATGACCGGTGAAGCTACTATCTCCAGTTATGATTATGCCCGTCTCTCCCGCATTCCGGTGGCAAGGAAAGGAAAAGAAAAATACATTGAAAAATATGTTTCCTCCAACCAGGGCATGACGGTTGATGATATCAGTTTCACTAATCTCGACAATGATTCATTGCCATTGGTCCAGCATATTAAATTCAACCAGCCCTTGAACAACTCCGGCGAATACAGCTATTTTTCTTCCAACCTCCTTTCCGGATTGGAAAAAAATCCCTTTGTGGCCGACCAGCGTTATTCAGATGTATTCTTTGGCACTAACCAGTCCTATACCATTATAGGTAATTTCGGCATTCCAGAAGGTTATGAATTGGAAGCATTGCCCAAGAATATCAAGCTGATCATGCCTGATACAAGTATTACCATGACCCGGATGGCACAATTTTCCAATGGTATGCTGATGACGAAAATACAGGTGGAATTTAAAAAGCCTTATTATCCTGCTGCGCAGTATGCAGAATTCCAGGAGTTTTATAAAAACCTGTTTGATCTGATCAATGAGCAATTCGTAGTACGCAAAAAGAAAGCCTGATCCATAATTGTGCGAAATGAACAAGAGAAACATTTTTATCGTAGTTGGCCTCCTGGCATCCTTTGCAGTTGCAGCGCAGGCCGGTTTGTATACGTTGGCATCAGTACCTGAAGCATTAAGAGCCAAAGCTACTGTAGTAACGCACCTGGAGGAAGTAAAATATGAGATCGAATCGCTGGAAAAAACCACTTACAGCGTCCATAAGATTTTCACCGTGGTAAACGAGGAAGGAAAAGATGCGTTATTCTTCAATGAATATTCTTTAAAATCCAGGTCCCTGGAAGATGCTGAAATAAGAGTATATGATGGCAATGGAAAACAGACGGCCCGTTACAAGAAAAAAGATATGACAACGGTAGCCACCGGAGAAGGGCTTATTGAAGACGGATATCTGACCTATTACCAGATCACTCCTCCCTCCTATCCAGTCACGGTTGAATTGAATTATGTACTAAAGATCAAAAGTACATTGAATGTGCCAGGTTACCGTTTTATTCATCCTAAAGAAAGCATATTGTCGTCTACCTATACAGCAAAAGTGCCGGCAGAGATGAATTTGAAATATAAACCGGTTAATACAACAATTCAGCCGGCAATCACAGAAGAAGGTAAGTATAAATTATACAAATGGGCAGTAAAAGACCTTGCCCCGCTGGAATATGAAGAAGGCGCTGTTTCACCGCACAGCCGTTATCCGCATATTGCATTATCGGTTGATCAATTCTCGCACTACGGTTACAAAGGCGATCTTTCTTCCTGGAAAAATTTTGGGGTATGGATAAACAATCTTTTTACCGGACTTGACGAACTCCCTGCTGACCGGCAGCAGTTTTTTGCCAACCTCGTAAAAGATGCACCCGATCAAAGAGAAAAGATCAGGAGGATCTATCAATATATGCAGCAGAATTTCCGGTATGTAAGCATTCAGCTGGGGATTGGAGGATACAGGCCTTTTTCTGCAACATTTACTGATCAGAAAAAATATGGGGATTGCAAGGCTTTAAGCAATTATATGAAAGCCGCTTTAAAAACGGTCGGTATCCAAAGCCATGTAGCCATCATCAATGCCGAATTTAACCAGGAGCCGGTTGACCCTGATTTTCCTTCCAACAATTTCAACCATGTTATCCTTTGCGTCCCTGGTCAAAAAGATTCTATCTGGCTTGAATGCACCAGCAACACTGCAGAATTCGGAGTATTAGGCAATTTTACAGAAAACCGGAATGCACTTCTCCTTACAGAAAACGGAGGTGTGCTGGTACCTACTCCTAAAAGCCATGCTTCAAGCAATGTGTTTGCAACACGTACCACGGTCTCCCTTTCTGATGATCTGTCTGGCATCAGCGAAACCCTCATCCAGGCAAGTGGAGAATACAAAGAGACTTTGGATAATATTCTGAAAGAAAAAAAGGACCGTCAAAAGGAAGCAATCGTTTTCTATTGGGGATTTAAGCAACCCGATGAATTTATACTTACCAAAGAAGGAGAAACAGCTACTCTGAAAATGGCTTTTTCTAAAATACCAGAGTTCAATGCGGGTGATAAACTCTTTATTAATCCCCGGATGAATAAGCTATGGTCATCAAGACTGCCTAAAGCGGAGAACAGGAAACTGGATTATTATTTCCGTTATCCATTCGAGATGAGCGACACAACAATCTATAAACTGCCTGCCGGTTCAAAACCGGATGTGCTGCTAAAAGAAAAAGAACTGAAATGCAATTATGCCAGTTTTAATTCCAAAGCATGGTATAATGAGCAGGAGAACGCTGTGTATGTGGCAACCGCTCTTACCCTGGAGCAATACAAAATACCGGCTTCGGATTATGCAGCTGTCAAAAAATTCTTTGATGATGTTACACAGGAAGACGCACAGAAGTTGGTCGTAAAGAAAGGAGAAGCTCCAAAGAAAGCATTTTAAGCAAAACAGAAAGGGCTTACTTAACATAAGCCCTTTCTGTTTATCATACTCGCTTAATGAGTTCCCAGGCTTCCTGGTTTATTAACTGCTGCTTCTGCAGCCTGTGCTCTTTGTTTGGATTTTCTGCGCCCGCGGAAAAATAAATAAAGGTTGAAGAACAGCATAATTCCAAGATATATACTGAATCCCCCGATTTTACTGCTGAGTGCTTCAAGCAGGTCCCGGCTATCCGGTACATTATAAGTGATCTCCATGATCACCAGGGCAAATCCAAGATTGAGCAGGTAAAAGCCGGTTTCAAATAACCGGTTAGTGGAAAGCGCTATTTCAGTGCGACCGCTAAAAATGTCCAGCATGAATATTTTACTGTTTTTAAATAATACATGGGCCACATACCAGGTAAGTGCGATCACTACAGGCAGGTAAATAAGATAGGCGGTAAAGTTCAAAGAGGAGTTCATATTGTTAGTTTTTATGGTGAGAGAAATGTTTCCGTTTGTGGCTGAAATGCAGGATCACTCCCATATTCATAAAATGGATCACAGCGAGTATCAGCATGATCCTTCCGGTCATATAGGCAATACTGGTAAATACTTCTGTCCAGTTGTTTAGCGTCTCCCAGGATTGGATCATCAAGGCAGCATAACCCAGGTTGAGGAGGTAATATCCCGTCAGCAACAGTTTATTGATGGAGTCCGTGATCCGTTCATCCCCATGCAGCAGCGCCAGGATATATACTCTGCCATTCCGGTAAAAGACCAATCCCACATGAACAGTAATACAATATGTAATAAAGAGGTAAAGCAGGTAGGCGATCGTATTCATACAGGAAGATTTAATGTATTGATCAGTATCGCAGGACAAAGATAACAGTAGTTTTCATATTTTCAATATTTTCTGAAAATAAGTTTCAATCGAAGGAATTGACTAATTAAAGCCTTCGCGGAACAAGTAAAAATCAGAAGAAATTGATGCCGGCATTCCAGCCAAACCATCCAGTTACCTTATCCGAGATAGTAAAGTGCTTGTAACCGCCTGGAGGGCCGGGGAAATGATACCCTTTAAACCCGGTTTTCTGATCAGACATATATACAGATACAGTAGGCCCTGCAAAAAATGAAATGAATTTGCCGAGTTTAATATTGAGGTTTAGATGAAGACGGTTAAGAATATTGGTATAATCCCAGGAGCCCAGGTACAAATATTGAGAGTGCAGTTCGGGATTGAATGTAAACGATCTTTTTTTATTCAATGGCATCTCTCTGCCCAGGCCATAACCAAAGGAGTAGATCTTTTCATTGGGGTTGGACTGCATTGCTGCTTCCAGGATACTGTACAATTTTGAGTTGCCTGTTTTAAATGCCACGTTCACATCCATCAGTTCATGCGTTGAGAAACTGAGTTTATGATATCCTTTCAATATAACATTGATAAGGCCGATGCTGTAACCATCCGAGGTATCTGCTATATTGATCAAGCCTATCTGGAGTCCTTTCAATCTTTTGGAATAGTTAAGTACACCGGCGATCTGTGCTCCCCTGGTTTCTTTATTGCTTATATTGGCCACCCCCGCGATCTGTACACCACTTAGCTTTTTCCTGGCAAAATTGGCCACGCCTGCCGCCTGCACACCTTTCACACTATCAGCTACATGATTGTATACACCGCCGACCTGGAAACCATTGAACCTTCCTTTTACAAAATTACCTACGCCTGCGGCCTGCATGGCTTTTACCGTATCCAGTACTGTATTATTGATACCTGCTACCTGGATTCCTTTCATCTGCCCTCCTACCACGTTGAACCAACCGGCAAACTGCGCATACTTCACATCCTTTTTATCGATATTGAACCAGCCGCCGATCTCAATTCCGTTGGTACCTGCTGTATAACCTCCAAGTACATTTAATGAGAAATTATTGACTACCTGCCCGCTCATCTTACCGTGAGATCCCAGGCCTGGAACCAATGACGCCTGGAAAGGCCGGGTAGTAAAGAATTTTTTCAGGTTGATACTTTGTATCTTCTGTTTGGCAGAAAGCAGGAAACGCCCCATTTTAGTCCTCTCTACCTGTGCAGAATCAGTGATGGCTGCCACAGGGGCAGCCACAATTGTATCTTTTTCTTTTACTTCGAGGGGCGGCACCGTCGTTTCCGCCACTTCATAATCTTCAGGAGAAATGATCGTTCTTTCCGCCTCATTTTCCAGAGGCATCATGGTAATGGTCAATTGCTGGCTATGCCGCGGTTCTATTATCACCGAAGTATCCGCATAGAACTCTTTACTGAGTGTAAGCTCTACAGTACTTTTCCTCCCACTTTTCAATTTGAGTTTGAAAAATCCTTCCTGGTTGGTAAGCGTAGCAGCAAGCAATCTCTTTTCATATACACTCGCCTCACGGATGGCATGGCCGGTTTGTTCGTCATATACAAACCCGCTAACAGAATACACTCGTTCTTCCTCCACAGCCCGATTGGTTACCATTGTAAGCCGGATCGGAGCTTTGCGGATGATGATATAATTACCGCTTTCAATGAATTCATAACCAGAACTGAAAATCTGTTCCAGCACTTCCTTCAGCGTCTTGTTATTTGTATTGATGCTGATAATGCTGTCTTTCTTAACAATACTCGAACTGTAGGAAAAATAGAAATTGCCTTTATTGCTCAGAATCTCCAGCACTCTGTCAAGCCGCTGCCGGTTTGCCTCAAGTGATATATTCCTGGATAAAAGATTTTGCGCAGTGGCGTCAACAGCGCTGAACAAAACAATAAGGAGAAGGCCTGACAGCAAAAAGTTTTTCATTTCGGGAACCTGTGTTATTCAATGATCACCTGGCCGGCGGTCTTGTTTATTTTTACACCCAGGGTAAGACTGATCAATTCCAGTACCCTGTCGAGTGATTCATTATAGAGAGATATATTGATACGAAGATCACGCAGCTCAGGGCGGCCGATCACGATATTTGATTTATACGCTTCATTCAATACTTCCACGAGTTTCCAAAGAGGTGTGTCATCACAAACAAATTCTTTGGTGCGGTAATAGTTATATAACTTATCTGTTACAGGCGCTTTGATGAGGCTATCGGCTGAAGTAACAGCTATTTGCTCATTGGCATGCAATTCCACTGTTTTGCCTTTATGCGTTACGCGTACAATACCGGTTTCCACGATCACAACGGTAAGGCCATTTTCGCTGCGCACATTAAAGGAAGTGCCCACTACTGTGATCTCGACATCATTGACTGAAACGATAAATGGCTTTGTTTTATCAGGTGCAACATGAAAAAATGCTTCCCCTTTCAATGTCACTTCCCGTTTATTGCCGCGGAAGCGGGAAGGATAATCAAGGGAAGATGTTTTATTAAGCGTTACTACTGATCCATCAGGCAATGTATCGTTCATCACCGTGTCAGTAGTTTGTGCCAGTATTTGTTGGGCAGGCCTGTTATCGTATATCCAGTAACCCAATACAGCCAGGCCGATAACCAATACTACAGAAGCTGCAATTTTCATCCAGCCAAAACCGGATCTGCGAATAGAAGATTGTGTGCGACTTTCGCGGCTTTCTCCCTGTTGTATACGCTGACGGAATCTTTGCCAGGCTTTGTTTTCATCTACCGTGGAAGCGGAAGCAAGTTGGAGACTGGCATCCCACACTCTTTTCAATTCGTCATAGTATGCCTGGTTTTCCGCATTGGCAGCCAGCCATTGCTTCACCTGTTCTTTTTCAACAGGGTTGGCTTCACCAAGCAGGTGTTTCACCAGTAAGTCATCATTAATATGGTAAAATTTTTCTTCCAGCGTAATAGTTTTAGATGTTTAGAAATAAAAACAGTATCGATAAAAATTCAACCAGTTTTTGCCGCAATAGTTTCAAGGCTTTTCCCATCTGGTTCTCCACCGTTTTCACGGAAATATCCAGTTCATCAGCGATCTCGCGGTATTTCATATCAGCAAACCGGCTTAGCTGGAAGATCAGTCTGCACTGTTCCGGTAATTCCTCCAGCGCTTTTTTATAGCGCGCTTCCAATTCCTTGCCCATCATTTTACCCTGGGCATGATCGGCCTGGTTCTTCATGCTGTGTGCCACATATAATTGGTGATTGGAGCGTACTTTTTGGTGCTTAAGATAATTGAGGCATTCATTGTGGATGGCCCGGTAGAGATAGGCTGCAATAGGACCGTTGAAAGAAAGGTTTTCTGCCCGTTCCCAAAGCTTGAAAAAGACCTGCTGCACCATTTCTTCGGCTTCGTCTTCATCTTTCAGAATAGTACAGGCATAAGCATGCAGGCTCTTAAAATATGTTTTAAAAACCTGCTCAAAAGCGGCTTCATCTTTTTTAGCCAGTAATGTGTTGAGCGATTGATCGTCTATTTCCATCCTAACGGACCGGTAACCTGATTCCAAAATTAGTGCTGCGCCCAAAAGTAGTTTTTAAAAGAACAACTGAAGAACCGCTTACCCCTATTTACACATTAAATAATGGACAAAGAATACTTATTAAATTAAATTTTCGAAAACCTTTCTAATATACTGATAATCAGACTGAGCAGCAGTAAGAAAAGAATGGAAGATCAGGTCGTAATGCAATCTTCCCGTTCTTCCCGCCTTACCTGTAAGTTTTTAGCGGTCAGGCGGGACGAACGGGACGGCGTCGTGTTGGTGAGTTGGTGGTTTAGGTCGGATAAGAT
>JBQCHL010000015.1:0-41609 GCA_051954695.1 Chitinophagaceae bacterium | reverse complement strand
ATCCCTTTTTACTATTTTCTACCCGATAATAAATTTTTAGTTCCTTTTTTTTTTTCCCGTTACGGGGGGACGGACGGGAAGGGGGCGTTTAGGGCTGTACCGTTTTATTAACTTTGTGACATGTTAAGGGAGATTATTCTGACTAAGGATGGATCGCATTCGGTATCTATTCCTGAAATGAAGGTGACCTATCATTCCATTCATGGAGCGGTGCAGGAATCAATGCATGTTTTTATCCATGCAGGGCTTCATTATATTAAAGATATTTTCCCGGACGGTCCTATTCATATCCTGGAAGTGGGTTTTGGTACAGGGTTGAATGCATTGTTGACCCTGCAGGAAGCTGCAACCTGGCAAAGGCAGGTACATTATACGTCGCTTGAACTGTTTCCGCTGGAAAGGGAACAGGCCCTGCAATTGAACTATGCTGACCAGCCGTATTTTGCTACACTGCATACCAGTGAATGGGAAGAAGATGTGCAAGTGACACCTTTCTTTACCCTTCACAAAAAGAAGATCAGTTTGCCTGATTTCTCTTTTGTACCCGCTTTCCACCTCGTCTACTTCGATGCATTTGCACCGGCAGCACAGCCTGAATTATGGGCCAAAGAGGTTTTTGAAAAATTGAGGAATGCATTGTTTTCTTCGGGAGCATTGGTCACTTATTGCAGCAAGGGTGATGTGCGCCGGGCTATGCAGGCAGCAGGGTTTAAAGTGGGAAAAATAGCAGGGCCGCCGGGGAAGAGAGAGATGGTGCGGGCAGTAAATGATGGCCGGTAAACAATTAGCCGGCATTCTACAAGATGACCCTAAGACAATCAGCTATCCTGTAGAATACCGGCCATCGATCTACTCGATCGTCCAGGTCATTTCCCCGCCTTTTTCATCTTTCAGTGAAATGCCTAACTGAGCAAGCTGGTTTCTTATCTTATCAGAAGTAACAAAATCCTTTTTGCCTTTTGCTTCTTTGCGGATATCGATCAGCAATTGCATAATGCCCTGCAGCTTGTTACTGTCTGCTTCTGTTACACTCTTTAATCCAAGGATCTGTTCTATGTAAAGGGCAAATTGTTTTTGCAGCAACTCAAAAGTTTCAGCCGACAAAGAAGATACAGCAATGGCTTTATCCTTCATGGAATTGATGGTGTGCACCAGCTCAAACATATTGGCCAGTACTTTAGCTGTATTGAAATCGTCATTCATGAAGAGATCAAACTCAATGACCAGCTTTTTCACCTTCTTGTCCAGCTCTTCATTTACAGGGCCTGTATTTTCCCAGTTCAACTTCTTCAGTTGCTCATGTGCTTCCCATAAACGCTTCAATCCTTTTTCTGAGGCCTGCAATGCTTCATTGCTGAAATCCAGCGTGCTGCGGTAATGCGTTTGGAGAATGAAGAAACGGATCACCATGGGGTGATAGGCTTTTTCAAGGATGGGGTTGTCGCCACTGAACATCTGCGTCAGCGTGATCTGGTTGTTATAACTTTTCCCCATCTTCTTGCCATTGATGGTGATCATATTGTTATGCATCCAGTAACGGACCGGCGCTTCATGATTGCATATAGTGCTTTGGGCTATTTCGCTTTCATGGTGCGGAAACATCAGGTCCATTCCACCACCATGGATATCAAAGCGGCTGCCGAGGTATTTGGTAGCCATTGCAGAGCATTCAATATGCCAGCCCGGGAAACCCACTCCCCAGGGACTTTGCCAGCGCATGATATGTTCGGGTGCCGCATTTTTCCATAATGCAAAATCTGCTTTATCCCTTTTCTCTTCCTGACCTTCCAGGTCGCGGGTGGTTTCCAGCAGATCATCGATCACACGTCCGCTCAGTTTGCCATAATCGTAGTCCGATGCATATTTTTTTACATCGAAATAAACGGAACCATTCACTTCATAAGCATATCCTGCGCGGATGATCTCCTGTATCATCCCGATCTGTTCTACAATATGGCCCGTGGCAGTAGGTTCAATGGATGGAGGGACAGTATTGAACTGGTCCATGGCCCAGTGAAAAAGGTTGGTATATTTCTGCACCAGTTCCATCGGCTCCAGTTTTTCCAATATGGCTTTTTTGGAGATCTTATCTTCTGCATCCCTTCCTTCTTCTTCAAAATGGCCTGCATCAGTAATATTACGGACATAACGGACCTTATATCCAAGATGGGTAAGATAGCGGAACACTACATCAAACGTAACATAGGGACGTGCGTGACCCAGATGGCTTTCTCCACTTACGGTCGGTCCGCACACATACATGCCCACATGTCCCGGTGTAATGGGTGTGAACACTTCCTTCTGGCGGCTGTAAGAATTATAAACTTTCAATTCACTCATAGTCGGCAAAAATAAGTTATCTCTCTGAGTCGGTTATTTTACTTTGTCTTTTTCAGGCTGATATCAGCTACCAGCATAAAATGGTCTGAATAGGGTTTTACCACCCGGTCAAATGCATCGATCCTGAAATAAGGGTCTGCAAAAATGTAATCGATCCTTAAGGTGGGGGAAAGGGCAGAGAATGTTCTTCCGATCCCGAACCCTTTTTTCAGGAAGGCGTCCTGCATATCACCCCTGACCTGCTGGTAGGTATAAGAATTGGGAACATCGTTCAGATCGCCGCAAAACAGAACAGGATGCGGACTGTCGCCCAAAACCTGGGCAACAATCTCCGATTGTATTTTCCGGCCCGACATTCCCCTTCTCAGTTTTGCAAAAATCAATTTGGAATTGGATACCATCCCATCCTCACCTTCCTTGATCTTCTCGATCTTTTCGTAATCCGTGGTGTTGAACTGTATCGATTGAAGATGCGTGGTGTACACCCTTATGGTATCGTCACCCACTTTTATATCAGCATGCATCAGCGCATCGGGCAGGGTTGGTCGTGGATAACGGATCAACCCGCTGTCGATGATAGGAAAGCGGGAAAAAATAACGCTGCCGGTAAAATGCTTATCCCCATCATCATCATGCGAAAAAAAATAATAAGGATAGTTGAAATGCTTACTGATATAAGTAAGATTAGGATAATAATCGGAAGCCTGTGAGTGAAAAAATTCCTGGAGGCAAATAATATCAGCATTGGTTTGCTGTATCTGCTCCATCATCCGGAGGCGGGTTTGGCTGCCTTTATTATTATTCCGCTTCATTTCAATAAAGCGTGCCACGTTCCAGGTCGCCAACCGGAGGGAAGAATTTTTACGGCCTTCTGCAGATGCTTTTTCACCTGAAGGATGAAAGGCAAAAAAGATACTGATGCTTCTGATACCGAGTAGCAGGGCTATTGCAGAAATAAGCGCCAGTCTTCTTTTTACAAAAAGCCAGCCTACCAGGAAGAAGATAACGATCACAAGGAGTATGGGAAAGCCGAGTCCCAGTACAGAAATAAACCACCAGCGGTCAGGATCAACGGAAGGCGCCAGGCATGCCAGGAGGAACAGTAACGCCGCCACTGCATTCAGGAACAGGAGGAACCCTTTTGTAAATGATCGAACCTTACTGGACATGAAGCGAATTTCGTATTTACTTTTTTGCCTTGATGCAAAAAACTAACAAAAAAGATCAGGGCTGCAGAAAAATGGCTAAAAATTACTGTGTAAGCCGAGCGCGCAGGGAACTCGCTCCGAGCTTACGTTTAGGTTGAAGACGCCACGGGCTCAAACAACCCTGCGCGCTTTCCTGCTGCGCAGGAACGGCATACACAGTAATTTTCTTAACGCCATTTTTCTGAGGCCGCTGCGGCGTGATAATGGAAGAGTTCTGTAGTCCAGATATATCCCGGATATCCTGGAAGTTAATAAGTGGATCTTAAATATCTTCTTTGCTGGCTCTTTTCAGCAACTCTTTTTCTTCTTCTGTAAGGGAATTGTAACCGCGGAGATTGATCTTGTCGAGTATTTCATCGACCCGCTGGGCGGTAACATTGGGCGTTTTTTTATAAGGGTGTGTAGAGGATTTATAGAAAAGTTCCTGTTTGATGCTTTTTCCTTTCCTGGGCCTGTCAGGGTTGAACAGGTCATTTACCCAATCATAGGCGCGGTTCATCCATCCACCCCAGTCGTGGCCACGGCGGAAGGAATAAACGAAGAGGAAGCCGGTGAGTGCGCCGGCAAGGTGGGCGATATGTCCGCCAGGGTTATTGAGCGGAATGGTGGCGAGATCGATCACCAGGTAAAAAATGGTGATGATCCAGATAGGTATGCCACCGTTCAGCATGGGGAAAATGCGGTAACCGGGAGCGATGGTGGTAACGGCTGCTGCGATGGCCATTACACCCGCAGAAGCGCCAATGGCAGATGCTACAGGCATCATTGGTTTCAATGCGGGAAGAAAATTATAGGCGAGGATAAATGCGAGTGCACCGCCAAGAGCTCCGTATATGTAGATTGGGAATATTTTCCGGTTGCCGGTCAGGTCCTGGAGAATATAACCGAATACCCATAACCAAAGCATGTTGCCAACGATATGCCATACGCCGGTATGTACAAACATGTGGGTGATGATGGTCCAGGGCCGGGTGACGAGCTCATGCATATTTGCCGGCAATGCAAACCATTTCAGTACGCGGGCATTGAAGAGAGCTACAGGATCGACGCCAGCTTCGCCATGCTGGAGATAATAAATGGCCTGGATAAAGGCCAGGATCACAAACAGTACCAGGTTAATGGCGACCAGGGTGATCAGCGCATTTTTTGCCTGTGCAAAGGATAGGCGTTTTTGGTATTCCTGTTCGTGTTCGTGATATGTCATACTGCGAGTTAATTAATTAGAAGATTAAAGCAGAAAATGCTGCTTTCTTCTGTCCCGTTTTTCTTATTAATAAAACGTCCGGCGGTTGGTTTTGTTCCAAATAAATACAATTATAAGGCCGGTTATTGCGCCTCCGAGGTGGGCGAAATGGGCGACGGTGTCACCGGCAGAATTGCGGATAGCCAGCATTAATTCTATCGCACCATATATGAAAACAAACCATTTTGCTTTGATCGGAATAAGAAAATATACATAGATAAGTGTATTGGGGAATAGATAACCAAATGCAGCCAAACAGCCGAAGATAGCACCTGAGGCCCCAACCGTGGGAATGTTTACCTTGAAGTCAGACGCATTCACCAATTGAAGCTGATAATCTGCAGGGAGAGTTTTGAAGTAAGCCATAATCGGCTCCATTTCAAAGTACAAAACCACAAGATGCAACACAGCCGCACCCAGACCACAGATAATATAATATTGCAAAAATCTTTTGGCACCCCAATAGTTTTCCAGTTGACTGCCAAACATCCAAAGAGCCAACATATTAAACAGCAGGTGATCTATACCTCCATGCAAAAACATATAGGTAAGGATCTGATGCGGCTTAAAAAAAACAGAATGAATGTCATGAAGGGCAAACAAATTCACGAACGTATATGAATTGCTCCAAATAGTTTCCTGGGCGATAAAAATCAGTACATTAATTATTATCAGGTTCTTTACAACCGGAGGAAATGCGCTTGGCCTGTAATATCTAAAATCATTCATATCCCACAAATTTAAGCTAAGAGGGCAAGAGGAAAAGGAAAAACAGGTTCATTACCGGCTTTTTAGCCTTTTGTTTTAAGTTTAAGTTGTACCACATTCTCAATATGCAGGGTATGCGGGAACATATCCACCGGCTGGATCTTCGTCACCTCATACTTCTCATCCAGCCAGTTAAGGTCGCGGGCTTGAGTAGCAGGATTACAGCTCACATACACGACGATTGGCGCAGCCATATCTAATATCTTTCTGACCAGCTTCTCGTGCATGCCCGCACGGGGCGGGTCAGTAATGATCACGTCGGGCTTGCCATGGGCAGCAAAAAAATTGTCATCGCAGATATCGATCACATCGCCGGCATAGAATTCTGCTTCTTTCAATTGGTTCAGGGCAGCATTTTCTTTGGCATCTTCGATAGCTGCTTCAATCACTTCCACTCCTATTATCTTTTTAGCCCCGGGGCTAACAAAAATGCCAATGCTACCGGTGCCACAATACAGGTCATATACCGTTTCTTTTCCTGTAAGCTCAGCAAAATCACGGGTCACGCGATAAAGCTGTTCGCCCTGGCGGGTATTGGTCTGGAAAAAAGATTTCGGCCCGATCTTGAAAAAGAACTCCTGGCCACCTTCCGTAGCGGCCAGCTTTTCCATCACATATCCCTTGCCATAATAAGCCACCGGCTCCAGATCGTGCAGGCTGTCATTTTTCTTGGTATTGATCGTATACAGCAGAGTGGTAATAGAAGGAAATTTTTCCATGACATACTCAAGCAGTGCCTTGCGTTTTGGCTCATCATCCTCTCCAAAAACGATATTCACCATCAATTCACTAGTAGTACAAAGCCGCACCATCATGGTCCGCAAAAGCCCTTCATGATTCCGTATATCATAGAAAGAATACTCATGCGCCCGGGCAAACTCTTTAATAGCCAGCCGGATAGCATTGGTAGGCTCTGCCTGCAGGTAACAGGTTTCTATGTCCACGATCTTGTCGAACATGCCACGGGCATGAAAACCAACCACATCCTGCATGCCGTTGACAGTGGGATCATTCAGCTCTTCCCTCTTCAGATACCGCTTATTGCCAAACGTATATTCCATCTTATTGCGGTAATAGCGGGTATCCGCAGCCCCCAGGATAGGCGCTATAGGTGGCAATTCCACTTTTCCGATACGCTGCAGATTATCCCTTACCTGCTTTTCCTTGTATTGTAATTGTTTTTGATATGGCAACATCTGCCATTGGCAGCCACCACAAACCCCAAAATGCTGGCAAAAAGGGGTCGCTCTTTCCGGCGAATAGGAGTGGAATTTCAATGGCACTCCCTCTGCCCAATCCTTTTTATTCCTTCCCAGGCGAACATCCACCACATCGCCCGGCACCACATTTTCAATAAAAATGACTTTTCCATCCACTTTCGCGAGAGATTTACCCTCCGCAGCGTAGTCCTCCACCAGAATATTCTGAAGAACAATATTTTTCTTTTTTCTACTCACGGGCGCGAAATTACGAAGAGAAGAGGTTTGAGTCGAAAGTCTTTAGTCGGCAGTCGGTTCTGGTCTCAAAAGAATTTACATACCCATTTTGATATCGTAAAGTCTCCGCTAGCTTAATGAAAGATCAGACCATCGACTGCCGACTAAAGACTCCCGACTCCGCATCGACTCCGGACCGACTCTGAAACAACCCTTAACCCTCTCTTTACATCTTTTACTTATTGAAAATGCGTTTTTTGAATAACTTTACTATCTATTCAGTCTTATGAAAAATTTGATCCTCATACCTTTATTAGGCATTACAGCCCTGGTTTCCGCACAGCAGGGATATGAAATAAAAGTAACGCTCAAGCCAATTACCAATCAATATATTTACCTGGGTCATTATTCCGGTAAGCAGTTCCCGGTTATTGATTCCATTAAGCTTAATGAAAAAAGTGAGGGAGTATTCCGGGGAAATAAGACACTGGGAGGAGGAATTTACATTATTGCTTACCCCAAAAAAGACAGGTTCCTTGAGCTGCTGGTAGACAAACAACAGCATTTTTCCATCGTTGCCGATACAACTGATCCCATCCGTCATAGAAAGTTCATTAACTCGCCCGAAAACGATGCATTCACCCTTTATCAGCAGGAAATGATGGGTAAAGGAAAGGTCATCGATTCATTCAATACCCGGCTGAAAAAATCCACTAACGCGAAAGATTCAACTTACTGGAGTGCGCAATTGAAAAAATCAACCGATGATATCTCAGCCTTCCGCAAGCAGGTAATAGCCAAAAATCCCAATACCCTGCTGAGCCTCCTGATGCAATTGATGGAAGAACCTAAGATCCCGCCTGCGGATAAACAACCTGGTGGAAAATATGATTCCACTTTTGCCTATCATTATTTCAAAGACCATTACTGGGATGGGATCAATTTCTGGGACGACCGCATCACCCGCACACCTGCTTCCCTGTTTGAAGAGCGGCTGGATAAATATTTCAATACCCTGGTTTATCCTGCTCCTGACTCCGTTAACAAAGAGATTGACCGGATGCTGGCTTTTGCCAGCCCCAGCAAGGAAGTGACCCGTGTGTTGCTGGTACGCTTTGTGACCCGCTATCTCAACATGAAATACATGTGGGAAGATGCAGTGTTCGTTCACCTGTTTGAAAAATATTTTGCACAGAAGGATTATGACTGGCTGACCCCGCAGGGAAAAAAACTGATCACCGACAGGGCTTACAGCCTGATGGCAAATATTATGGGCAACCCGGCTGAAAATATTTTACTCCCTGATACAGCAGGCAATACAAAAGCGCTGTATGCTGATACTGCCCGCTTCACGCTCGTTTGTTTCTGGGACCCTACCTGCGGGCATTGCAAAGAAACCCTTCCTCTGCTCGATTCCATGTACAGGACAAAATGGAAAGCCAGCGGATTGAAAATATATGCAGTGGCCCGGGAAACCGATGGAACAAAAAATGACTGGCTCAGCTTTATCCGCCAGCACCACCTGGAAGAATGGACCAATGTATATTATTCCAAAGAAGAAGAAAAGAACAGGATAGCTGCCAATATCCCCGGCTATATACAGTTGTATGATGCGCAAACAGTGCCTACAGTTTATTTGCTCGACAAAGAGAAGCGGATCATCGCAAAGAAGCTGACCTGGCAGCAAACGGATGAGATATTGCAACTCAAGTTGAAGCAACCCTGATATCACCATACATTATACCATTGAAACCATTACTATGATCAAGAACTGGCTGCCGGCGATAGCATTGTCTTTTATTGCAGGTTCTGCATCCTCGCAAACCCTGTTTACCTATGGTTCCCACAAGGCCGATGCAAAAGAATTTATAAAAGCTTTTGATAAAAACAACCAGCAACCCACTGCCGCAAAAAGCAAGGCCATGCGGGAGTATCTTGATCTGTATATCAATTCCCGCTTAAAGATCCGCCAGGCATATGATCTCGGTTATGATACATTACCACAAATAAAAGTGGAGGAAGAAAACCTCCGCAACCAGATCGTGGATAATTATATAAGCGATCCGGAAGCTATCAGCCGCCTTAGCAAAGAAGCATTCCAGCGGAGTCAGAAAGACATTCATGCTGCACATATCTTCATTGCTTTTAGCGGCGACTCAACGGAGGCCAGCCAGAAACTGGCCATTGTACAAAAAAGGCTGGCCAAAGGGGATGATTTTATGCTGGTGGCACAGCAACTGTCAGACGATCCTGCCGCCAAAACCAATAAAGGTGACCTGGACTTTATCACGGTATTCACCCTGCCTTATGAATTTGAAAACATTCTCTATTCCACTCCTCCAGGCCGTTATTCCAAACCCTATGCTTCCAAAGCAGGTTATCATATCTTCAAAAACCTGGGCGAAAGAAAAGCTGCAGGTAAAATGAAAATACAGCAGATATTGCTGGCATTCCCTCCTGAGATGACGGAAAGTGACCGTCAAAAAATAGTGCGGCTGGCAGACTCCCTGTATCAACGCATCAATAAAGGAGATGATTTCGGCAAGCTGGCTGCTACTTTCAGTAATGACTATATGAATGCAGCCCACCAGGGGAGTTCCCCTGATGTGGCAGTAGGGCAGTATGAGCCCGCATTTGAAAAAATCGTATGGTCATTGTCCAAAGATGGCGCTGTAAGCAAACCTTTTACAACCGAACATGGCTATCATATTGTAAAAAGGACAGGATGGGTGCCGGTTGTTTCCAATCCGGCTGATAAGGAAAACAACCAGCAACTGGAAATGAAAGTGAAATTGGATGACCGATGGAAAACGGCAAAAGATTTTATTTACGCCAGGGTTAAAGCCAATCCCGGCTTTCAGCACGGCGCTTATAGCAATGCTGCGCTATGGGCAGCAACCGACAGCCTGATTGCCGGCCGACCAGTAAAAGGCTTTGAACAACAGGCCGAACTTTTTCATATCGGAGATGCTGTGTTCCATATGTCTGATTGGATACAATATGCGCAGATGTATCGCTATATGCCGGGCGGAGCCACCACAAGGCCATATCCCTCACTCTTTGAAGAGTTCAGCAACAATTCCATGTATCAATACTACCGTGATCACCTTGAAGACTACAATGAAGAATTCCGTAACCAGATGGCTGAGTTCCGGGATGGCAATCTTTTCTTCGAGATCATGCAAAGGGAAGTCTGGAACAGGGCGCAAACCGATTCAGCAGCTCTTTTGTCCCTGTATGAAAAAAACAAGGCGCAATATAACTGGCAGCCCAGTGCCGATGCTGTCATTTTCTTTTCTTCCGATCAAACCACTGCCGGGTCACTGGCTGATGAGTTGAAAAAGAATCCTGCTGACTGGAAGATGCTGGCAGAAAAATTAAGCGATAAAATTGTGGCCGATTCTTCCCGGTATGAGTGGACACAATTGCCCGGGAATAATGGGAAAAATGCTCCAAAGCCAGGAACTGTAACCCCACTTACGATAAACCAGGCAGATAATACAGCCTCATTTGCTTATATCATAAAAGTGTATCCTCAACCTGGTCCCCGTTCTTTTAATGAAGCAAGGGGGTTGGTGATGAATGACTACCAGGTAATGCTGGAAGAGCAATGGGTAAAAGAATTACGGAAGAAATACCCGGTGACAGTTGATGAGAAAGTCCTGGAAGAGATCAGTAAGTAAAAGTTAAAGTAACTGCTTTACCACATCCGCCACCATATGCGGTTTTCCTAAAGTATAATAATGCAATACGGGTACCCCATTTTTCTTCAGGTCCTTCGATTGCGCCAACAGCCATTCTTTTCCTATTTCCTCCACCTCCAGATCAGTCTTGCATTTCAATACCTCATTCGCAAGATCCGCAGGAAGGTCTATATGAAAAGTTTTGGGCAACACTGTCAATTGTTTCTTATTGTAGATCGGTTTTAAACCCGGAATGATCGGAACCGTAATGCCGATCTCACGGCATGATTTTACGAAAGAGTAGAATTTTTCATTGTCAAAAAACATCTGGGTCACAATATAGTCGGCTCCGCAATCCACTTTCTCTTTCAGGTAGCGGAGATCGGTCTGCATATTGGGTGCTTCAAAATGTTTTTCAGGATAACCGGCCACACCAATACAGAACTCTGTTTTCTGTGTGCCTTTCAGATCTTCTTCAAGATAGATACCAGCATTGAGATTGGTCACCTGCTTCAGCAATTCGCTGGCATAGCGGTGGCCACCAGGCTCTGCATCAAACGTGGTCTCATTTTTAGCCGCATCGCCGCGAAGTACCAGCACATTATCGATACCCAGGTAGCGAAGGTTGATCAGGGCGTCTTCGGTTTCGTTGATATTAAAACCACCACAGATCAGGTGGGGTACAGTGTCCACATCGTATTTGTTCATGATGGCAGCGCAGATGCTTTCTGTACCAGGCCGTTTCCGGATCACCACTTTCTCAAAGCTGCCATCGGCACGTTTTTTAAAAATATGTTCACTGCGGTGGTAGGTAACATTGATATAGGCGGGCTTGAATTCCATCAAAGGATCAAGATGCTTATACAAAGCTTCAATTCCTTTTCCTTTCAGCGGAGGCAGCACTTCAAAAGAGATCAGGGTTCCGTTTGCTTGTTTGATATGGTCGATAACTTTCATCCTGGATGTTTATTGTTTGGTGTCGGATGGAACTCTGCATATACATTCTCCCGGGTAAGAAAAATTAGTCATGCTTCGTCTCATAGCAACTTTTAGGCCCTCAGGCTATTTACCGGGGTGCAAATCTAATACAGAATGGTCTTAATTGAAAGAATAGCTAAAACTTCGGCCCAGCCTTATAATCAGCCCGGCATGCCTTATTTTTGCCACCCATGTCAATAGCTATTTATGCCAAAAACCTTGTAAAGCGATACGGCAAGCGCACGGTCGTGAACCATGTCAGCTTCGAGGTAAGGCAAGGAGAGATCGTAGGGTTGCTCGGCCCTAATGGTGCCGGTAAAACCACTTCCTTTTACCAGGTAGTGGGTTTGGTGCGCCCTGACGAAGGTCAGGTGTTCCTCGATCAGGTCGACATAACCTCCCTGCCTATGTACAAACGCGCCAAGATGGGGATCGGCTACCTGCCACAGGAGGCCTCCGTATTCCGTAAGCTAAGCGTGGAAGACAATATCAGCGCAGTGCTGGAAATGACCAATCTTTCCAAAGCAGAGCAAAAAAACAAGCTGGAATCCCTGCTCGATGAATTCCGCCTGCACCATGTACGCAAAAGCAATGGGGACGTATTGAGCGGCGGCGAAAGAAGAAGAACAGAGATAGCCCGGGCACTGGCCGTAAGCCCCAAATTTATCCTGCTGGATGAACCCTTTGCAGGTATTGACCCTATTGCTGTGGAAGACATCCAGGCCATCGTTGCCCGTTTGAAATATAAAAATATCGGCATACTTATAACCGACCACAATGTAACAGAAACCCTTTCCATCTGCGATAGGGCCTATCTGTTGATCGACGGTAAAATATTCCAGCAAGGCTCAGCCGAAGAGCTGGCAGCAGACGAACAGGTAAAGAAACTCTACCTCGGACGGAATTTTGAACTGAAACGTAAAGATTATCTGCACGAAGAAGCGCTGAAAGCTTCTGAAGGAAGAGAATAGCTTTTACCGATGATTCCCTCAAATTAGTTATTTTGCCAGCGACTATGAGCCTGTTAAGCCCTGCCATATCATCCCTTGCCCGTATGCGCCTCTGGCGCATTGAAGGATGGAAGAAAAATCCGCTGGATGCACAGCGGGAAGTGTTGCAGGACCTGGTTACTTCTGCCCAATACACAGAATTCGGGCGGAAATACAATTTTGCAGAGCTTTTTAATATCCGCTCGTTCAAACAGGCTGTACCCGTGCATGAATACAACGATCTGAAGCCTTATATCGAACGGATCATGCAGGGCGAACAGAATATACTCTGGAACACGCCCGTATTCTGGTTTGCCAAAAGCAGCGGCACTACCAGTGATAAAAGCAAGTTCATCCCCATCAGCGAAGAAAGCCTGGAAGACTGTCATTTCAAAGCAGCCAAGGATGTGCTCACTATGTATTACCAGTTCAACCCCGATTCAGCTTTGCTTACCGGCAAAGGCCTGGTGCTCGGCGGCAGCCACAATATCAACCCCATGAACAATGAAGCGCAATACGGTGATCTTAGCGCTGTGCTGTTGCAAAACACACCTTTCTGGGGTCATTGGCTGCGGACACCCGATCTTAGTATCGCTTTGATGGACGAATGGGAAAGTAAAATTGAGAAACTGGCCGAAAGCACCATCCATGAAAATGTGACTTCCATTTCCGGAGTGCCGACCTGGACGCTGGTGCTTTTTCGCAGAATACTCGAGATCACCGGCAAATCGACCATGGCAGAGGTATGGCCTTCCCTTGAATTATACATGCATGGAGGAGTTTCCTTCACCCCTTATAAAGAACAATTCCAAAAACTGATCGGCAAAGACATTCATTACCTGGAAATGTACAATGCCAGCGAAGGTTTTTTTGCTGCTCAGGAGCGTCCGGGTGATGATGGTATGCTGCTGTTTACCGATCATGGCATATTCATGGAGTTCATGCCTGTGAGCGAATACGGGAAAAAACATCCGCGAACAGTAGGATTGCAGGACGTTGAACTGGGAAAAAACTATGCCCTGGTGATCAGTACCAACGGAGGGTTATGGCGTTATATCGTTGGAGATACCATCCGCTTCACTTCCCTGGCACCCTACCGCATCAAAGTATCCGGAAGATTGAAGCATTATATGAATGCTTTCGGAGAAGAAGTGATTGTTGATAATACAGATAAAGCCATTGCCGAAGCTTGCAGAAAAACAGGCGCAATTGTAAATGATTATACTGCCGCCCCCGTTTATTTTTCCGACAGCTCCAATGGCGCCCATGAATGGCTGATCGAATTTGAAAAACTACCCGCCGACCTGGGGGCATTTACCCTTGAACTGGATACCGCCCTCAAAAATATCAACAGCGATTATGAGGCCAAGCGGCATAAGAACATGGCTTTGGGATTACCAGTGGTGCATGCCATGCAAAAAGGCAGTTTCAACGAATGGTTGCGAAGTAAGGGAAAACTGGGCGGGCAGCATAAAGTGCCGAGACTAAGTAATGAAAGGCAATATGTAGACGCAATACTCAAAATGAATACTGTTGCTAAAAGCGAAGCAAAAATCCAACACTGAAATATTAAAACTAATAAATGAAACTGGTAGAAAACAAAGTAGCTATTGTAACAGGTGCCGCCCGCGGCATCGGCGAGGCCATTGCACTTAAGCTGGCAGAACATGGAGCAAATATCGCTTTCACTTATGTAAGCGACAGCAGCAAGGAAAAAGCATTGGCACTTGAAGAAAAACTGAAAACCCTGGGCGTAAAAGCTAAAGCATATCAAAGCAATGCAGGTGATTTTGCCCAATGCGAAGCATTCGTCAATGATGTGCTGAAAGAATTCGGTACAGTTGATATCTGCGTTAACAATGCCGGTATTTCAAAAGATAATCTCCTTCTGCGTCTTACCCCGGAGCAATGGGACGAAGTGATCCGCGTGAATCTCAATAGCGCTTTCTACATGACCAAGCAGGTGATCCGCCCTATGATGAAAGCCAAAGCCGGCAGCATCATCAATATGAGCTCTATTATCGGTGAAATGGGCAATGCAGGGCAGAGCAGTTATGCAGCAAGTAAAGCAGGTATCATTGGTTTTACCAAAAGTGTGGCAAAAGAACTTGGCAGCCGGAATATCCGTTGCAATGCAATAGCACCGGGGTTTGTGGAAACAGATATGACGAGTTATTTGAAAGAAGGGGATGCCGCAGATAAATATAAAGCAGGGATTCCTTTGGGAAGGTTTGCTTCAGCAGAAGATATTGCGAACAGTGTGTTGTTCCTGGCTTCGGAGATGGGGTCTTATATAACGGGGCAGACGATCAGTGTGTGTGGAGGATTGAATATCTAAGAACAAGACTAATCGATAAAAATAAAAGAGCCGCAATAAACTGCGGCTCTTTTATTTAATTAATAAGTTTTATTAAAAAACATACGATACCGATAAGCTGGCATGCAGTTGATTCACATTGGTATGTACTTCTTTTCCTGCCGCATCATGCTGATATCTCCACTGATAATTCAGCGAACGTACGAAAGAAAGATTGGCTGAATAAATAAAGCGTTTACAATACCAGTCCTTATACGCGTTCAATGAAAGATCAACCCAATGAAATCTTGGGTTTTGCATTGGAACAAATGCTTGGTAATAAAAATCATTATTCCTTACTACTCTCTCCAGTGTAAAGCCAAGTTTTTTTATTCCTTTGATCCAGCTAATGCCAAGAGTCTGGCTGTTTGAGCCCGGACCAATGCCTGCACCGATAACCTGACCACGGTGTGTGTAGCCATGCCTTACCTGGTAATGCGTGTACCAGCCTTCCTGCGGCCTGAGCCAGGCTGTTGGAGAGTTTTCCAATTGGGTTAACTCAAACATCAGTTCAACATCCTTTTTTTTGGCTGTGGTGAAAATTTTTCTTCCACCAATGATATAAGCCCTGGCATGTTCTGGTTCCAGCATCAGGTCAGTGAAGTTCTGGGAGTGGTCGTTTCTTCCAAATTCAGCATAGAACTCTGCTTTTTCTTTAGGCAACACCAGCCTTGCAAAAACAGATAATAACTGATCTCTTCTTTTTTCATCCTCTCCTTTTGCTTTTCCTTTAAAGAAGGCGCCGAATATGGGAAGATATCCATCAAACGATTTTTCCATATCCGAGCTATACACATAAAACATTCTTGAAAAACCCACGTACAGATTTTTGGTCCACTTAGGCTGCCAGGTTATGATCATTCCATTCATGTACCGTTTACTGTCAACAGGTTTGGGATCATACAGTCGAACTCCGTCGAACGTCCTGCCTGTATCGGGCGGAAGAATTCCCGAACCCTTTGTCCATCCGCTGATGACCTGCCATTCAAAGGAACCAATACCGGTTGTAACTGGTGCCAGGGTATTAAAGGTGATATGAGGGATTCCCGGAGCTGTATTACTTAGAAGCAGGGAATTCCGGATGCCAGGGCCCCACCAGAGATTTTCAGTTGAAACACCCAGGGATAGTTTTTTATAATTAAATCTTACACTTGATTGGCCTGCAAAGACCTTCGTATAACTGCCATTCCCGAATCTTTCAGGGTTATCGATCCGGTTAAGTGTTTGATAGTAATATTTCCACAATGTATCATTTTGCCATGCAGGAAATTCTTCAAAGCTGGCATTCTGAGCATACACAAATTCAGGTTGCAGTTGTATACTGAGGGGCCCGATCTTAGTGTACACACCCACAGAAGCCTGGGCCTGGTAGCCCTTGGCCTGGATCATGGAGCCGTCGTTCCAGCCGTAGGGATGATGGGAATTATATTGTTGTTTGATAGTAGCGGGCAGAAAAACAAGATCGCCTTTTCCTTTGGCATAGCTCAGCCGGGTAGGTTTGGCAACATTGGCCATCCAGTTTTGAGGGTTGTATAAAGAGTCTAAATCTTCCGGTGCATAAGCAAATAGTGGGCGAATTGAAAAGGATGAATTGCGAGAGCTGGCACCAGTGATCTGAAGTCGGCGTGAGGTCTCTTCAAGAAAAGGAGTGCCTATGGGCAGGCTTTGGGATATGCCTGGAACAGCTTTCACAAGGAAGAAAAGCAAAACAAGGAGGTATGAGGCAGGGGATTTGACCACGTCTTGGAAGAGCTTCGTTCAAAAATCGAAGGAAATCAGTATGCGTTTTTCTCCGTTTTGACCATGTTCACAAGGGTCTGAAGAATGATTTGAAGATCAAGCCAGAAAGTCCAGTTTTCCATGTACCAGACATCGAATTCGACCCTTCTCTGCATGAGATGAGGCTTGCGGGTTTCACCACGGTAGCCATTGACTTGGGCCCAGCCGGTGATTCCGGGTTTGACCCAGTGGCGCATCATATACTTTTCGACGTTGTCTTTAGACTGAATGCTGAGCGGAACAGGGTGTGGCCTCGGTCCAACCACTGACATTGAGCCGACAAAAACATTGAAGAATTGAGGCAGCTCATCAAGATTGGTTTTTCTCAGAAATGCACCAATCCTGGTAATGCGTGGATCATTTTTTTTCGCCTGCTGGTAAACTCCTTTCTCATCTACATCCTGGCTGGATACTACCATCGAACGGAATTTATAACATACAATAGGTTTATTGTTCAATCCCCAGCGCTCTTGTTTGAAGAATACCGGCCCCTTGGAAGTAAGTTTGATTATCAGGCTAATAATAGGGATCAACCAACTGAGTAGCAGCACTATGACGAGAAAGGAAAAGACAATATCGAAAATCCTCTTATAGGCTTTGTTATCCACTACATCCAGCGGAAGCGATCTGAGAGTAATGATAGGCAGCGAGCCGAGCGTACCAACATGGATCTTACCTGTACTAAATCTTTGATAATGAGGGATTATCTTCACCCTTTTTCCCTCCCTTTCCCCTGCAGAAACGATCATTTCGAGCTGCGATTCATCATTGATGGGCATCGCCACGATGATATCATCCAGCTCATGAGTGGCAATCACCTTATCAAGGTCAGCAGTTTTACCCAAATAGTGGCCATTTATAGAAGGATTGATATTATCGTCAATAAACCCCGTCAGTGAATAACCGTAGTGATTATCCTTTACATAATGCTGATAGAAATTCATCCCAGAATCACCTGCACCTACGATAAGTACTTTACGGCGGATCTGCTTACTATTTCTCAGTTTCTTAAAAAATATGCGTATAACCAGCTTCTGTATTGGAAAAATAACAAAGATCAGTGTGGATTGAAGGAGTAGGAGATTCAGGTTAAACGGGTATTCCTTAATTACTTGTGAAAATAAAAAAGAGGTCACCAGGGAATAAATGATCAGGGTCTTTAGAAAGACCGTCCACTCGAAAGAAAAAGGGATAGCCCGGAAATCTTTATACAGACCCATAGACCTGGCTGAAAAGAACCAGCAGGCGAGGCTAAGTGAAATAATAAGAAAATTACTGCTTGATAACAGGTTCGAATCCGGCAGAACAAAAGTACCCTGCACTGAAAGGATAATCAAAGCCAATACAATTAGATCCGCCAAAATTTTTGCCCGAATCGAGGGATTATAGGATGATCTATGCATAAGTTAAGGTTGAGGTGATCTATTGGATTTTCATGTAAGTTAATCTTGACAATAATAGTTATAGCAACGTTGCTTGCCGATTTTAACTAATATGTTTTTTCTTAAGCAATTGTGAGGCCTGATCTGCCTTCCCGTAAGGTTATTGAGGAGTATTTTCCAGAGCACTCGTCTTTTTTCTCATCCGCTCCTGTATTACCTTAAAAAAGAAATATGGCACTTCAAGAATGTACCTTTTCCACACTTTTCTGGGTTGAGTGAACAGGCGCCAAACTCCTTCAAATCCATTTGACGACAAAAACTGCGGAGCCCTTTTCTCCTCTTTAATCAACCAGCGGAACATTGCACCGACTGTTATAAAAATTTTTACATTCAGCTTTTCAAAATTTGCGGCCACCCATTTTTCCTGCAAAGGCATTCCAAATCCTACCAGCAAAACATCCGGTTTTGCTTCATTGATCTGCCGTATCATTTCATCATTCTCTACACCTTCCTTGTTAAAAAAGCCATGATGAGCTCCCACAACTTTCAATTCTTTTGCTTTCTCTTTCAGACGTTGTGCGCACCTTCCCGCAATGTCATCTTCATCTCCCAACAGATAGATCGTTTGCCCGTTCTTTGCCAGTGCCTGACACAGATCATCGATCCAGTCGGGAGGTGTCATTCTTTCGCCAATGGTTTTTCCGAGTATCCTCGCCCCAAGTTTTACTCCAAAACCGTCACAGAATACCAGGTCCGCATCATTAATTACATCCGCAAATGCTTTGTCCTTAAAAGCAACATTAAATGCATGCACATTCAGGTGAAAAACCCGGAGCTTTTGGTGGTCTTTTATTTTTTCAGCGATGTATTCAATTAACTCGGACGGGTTTGTTTTATGGATCTTGAGATCAAGAATGGTCGCGGCTTCCATTTGCTGTAATTAGCTGCTTGTATATTGATTCTATCGTATCAGTTATATAGGAACTTCCGTATTCGGTGGTAACATAGCTGTTCAATTGTTCTCCGATCTTCCGGGCCAATTCCCTGTCCTCAACAAGGCGCCGTATCGCTTCTCCTATTTGGGCTGCATTCTCTGATTCCACCAGGATGCCTGTAACATTATCCTTTATAGTTTCCCCAAGACCACCGACTCTCGTTGCAATGACCGGCTTTTTAAAAAAACCTGCTTCCACTGCTACCAGTCCTGCTGACTCCTGGCGCGAAGGTACCACAATGATATCGGCCAACGCATATATTAGCTCAATATCCTTGGTTTCATCAATAAAAGTAACATCAAGAGCATTTTCTTTGACATAAGCTTGCATTGCTTCCTTTTCCTGTCCTTTTCCAACAATAACGGTTTTTATACCGTCATTCTTATAATATGTCAATGCCTGTAACAAAATATCAAATCCTTTTTCAGGATGAAGCCGGCCAATGCCAGCGACAATAATATCATTGTCACTCAGGTTCAGTGACCTTCTGTATTCCACAACTTCCTCTGTCACCGGTACTCTCAACTTCCGTGGAATATTTCTCACAAATACGATGTTGCCGGTTTTTATCTTGAAATCCTCTACCAGCATCTTGTATACTGCATCGCTGACAGCAATAATTTTATCCGAACGGAAACTCAACATTTTTTTGCCTTCCACCAACGCATGAGCGGAAATAACCGTTGGCGTACTACCCGGCAAACTGGCAACATAGGAGAAAAAATCAGCCAGTCTGTTATGTGAATGGAGAATATCTACTTTGTACTTTTTTATAACTTTCCAGATCTTCGTGACACTTGACAAGGAATCCTTCAAATTCTTTTGCTTCTGCAAAATGGGTATCGGCACGAAATCCATTCCACTGTTAATAAAATCGTTTACCATCGTTCCTCCCGGAGCACCTAATATTATCTTGTGGCCACGTTGCTTTAACTCTCTTGCCAGTGAAAAAACACTTTGAGAAACACCACAGCAATAATTAAACTCTATACTTACAAAAAGAATGGTCATTTCAGGCTACCTCGTTCATTTTATTCATGATCATCTCCGATAAAGACACATCAGCTTTTATTCTGGGAAAAACTGATTCTACCATTAACGCTCTTGCATTCTCGGCAATACATGTTTGCAGTGCCCTGTCATTTATCAACAAAGCAATCTTATTTGCCAGATCCGCAACATTCCCGGGATGGGCAAACAGGCAATGTATATTATCCTTCAAAAGAAAGGGAATTCCCCCCACTGGTGTCAGCACAGCGGGCACACCCAATGTAAAGGTTTCGTAAGCCACTCTTGGGAAGCCTTCACTATAAGAGGGCAATACAAAAATTGTTGAATTTCTGAGTGCGTCTTTCAATGTGTTTGCATCCTTTATTTGCCCTTCAAAAAGGACACGATCTTTAATCCCGTTTTTCTCTACCAGTTTTTTTAACTCTCCCAATGCCTGACCATCACCAATGATCTTCAACTGGCAATCCGGAATCCTTTTTTCATTTATTAACAGAGAGAAAGCATTTACAAGATCAAATATGCCTTTTGCATGCCGCAATTCCCCACAGAAGGTGATCACACTGGCCGGTCTGTCTGATATGGAACTGGCTATGTCCCTTTCATCCACATTTATCAGCGGCGGGGTCAGGAATACTTTGCCGGTATCTTTATAAATCTCAGCATATTCATATGACGACGTAATTACATAATCTGCTTTTTTAATGGCCTTAATAACCCATTTATCGACCATAACAGCAACCAGCTTTTTGATCCTTTTCTTTATAAAGCCATTCCTTTTCTCAAAAGCCTGCTCTCTTCCATAATATCCCCCTATATATATCCCAAGAGTTCTGTATCTTCTGAATAAAGTAAGTATCAGCGTACTCCAAACCCCAAATGGTGCCGGGAGAAAGAGAAAATAGTCAGCCCTTTTGAAATTAAAGAAGGTGAGGCGTGTGAATAGGAGAAGGTTATTCCAGCAAAACCGCAAGAAATCAGTGTCTGGCGTGTTACCTTTCGACAGTTTTAATTGAATGTTCTGACGCAGGCTTTCATCATTTGAAAAGTCAAATCCCGTCTCACCCGGACAGATATAACCCGCAAAAATGGTTAGCTTTTTTACATTCCGGTGCTGCACCATTTCATTAAAAAGCCGGGCATAGTTTTTCAGGCTGTATACCCGATTCTTCTCTGGCATTGCCATATTGCCAATGAATACTACCCGAATATCATGTGCAAGCCCATCAGAGTTTTTGTATACGCCTTTATGGATGCTCGTTCCTGAAGTTTCCGTGCTGTTTTTTACTACTCCCAAGGCTTTAAGTTTTCAACAAGGAATCGATGTGCAGATCATCCTCTTTGTTATTCTCCTTTTGTGGATAATAAGATGACTGATGGAAATGAGCAGCCAGATACATCATTGGAAATGTTAGTGCAGATGAACTCCAGTTAGAATAAGGAGTAAAAAATCCCTGCAAAACAACCAATGCCAATAGCGAATAAAATGCTGCTTTAAGGTTTCTTTCCAACCGGTCGGTTGTCTTATAGGATTTCACTCCTTTTACAATTAAAACCAGCGATACCAGGAATAATACAAACCCGATTATCCCATATTCTGCAAGCAAAGAGCTCCAGGTGTTTGTCCGGAATAAGAAGCCGGAGTTATTTTCATTATCAAGATTAAATTCAAACTCAAACAATTTGGAGTGGACAGATGCATTACCTGCAGCAACACTTCTGCTGGCTGCTATCCATCCATATTGTCCTGCCCCAACACCAAAGAAAAAATCAAAGCCGGATTTCTTAATTTCATTAAATGCTATTGGCCATGCCAGTGTTGGTCCAATATTCTCTACTCCTATTGTATTAATAGCAATATTTGCCCTTCGAAGGTTTTCATTAGTATCTTTTATACTCATTATATAAGCAACCCCACTGAAGAAAAGAATAAACAATGCTGTTACAACAGACATCTTTGTTAATGCCCCTCTTGCCCTTCTTATCAGATCATATACAAATAAAACACCTATTATGAAAATATTTATGGCTATCACTTTTTCATTCTTGGGAAATGTCGATATCAATAAAAATCCGAAAGACCAGAAAAGACTGCTATATTTTTTTGTTTTGATATAATCATAAAAAAATACAATAGAAAACACTGCGAGAAAGTCGCCAAACATATGCGCATCCTCAAAGAAGCCATTTATATTATCTTCATAATACCCATAAAAAGGTATTTGATACAACAAGGCAATCACAGCACTAAGGCTAATTGCAATAGTGAAAAATTTGGTAAAAAAATTCAATTCAGATCTCATGACCTGGCTGCCCTGAAGCACTACCACAAAGAAAAGAAAAGGAGCAACACGTATATAAACATCCTGGATTGCATCTAAAGACACGTTACCGCCCAACACAAGAGCGGCTATGGCAATAATCAGGTAGCAGAGAATACACAGGTTAAGTATAAGAATCCTTTTTGTCATTTTTGTTGCAAGCGCCAATACATACAGGAAGACGATGATCAGCAGCTCCAGAATTCTTACCGGCTGTGGGATGGGAAAAAGATGTACAACCTTATATGTGGGAAGTACATCTGCCATCCGGGCATTGCTGTATATTAAAACCCACCACGTAGCCAGGAATAAGACAACCTTACGCATGTTTTATTTTATATGCCAGCCGGTAACATATCAAACCCTCTCTCCACCAAGAGAAGCATTCGCTTAAGAACTATTTTTTTCTGTTAAGAATGTACCTGATATTCTTTGTAAAAAGGAAATACCCGGTTACGCAAAGTGCAAGGCTGAGGACACATTTTACAACAATATTCAAATCAAAATAAGTAGTGATGAAGATAGTCAACAGCGCTACAGCAAATGATACTGCAAAGTGCTCTCTGTTAAATCCGATATGATATAGTTTCTCAGATACCACCCAGGAGGTAACAAGTAAGGTGAAATAGCTGATCAGTAAACTCAATGCTACACCCATCAATCCGATGCTGGGTACCAGCACGAACAGAGAGATTATATTAACGGCCGCACTAAACAGGTAAATATATGTGCCATAAATCGTTTTCTTACTGATCAGCGGCCCCAGATCAATCGGGTATTTAACAATTATCAGTGCATTTGCGAGTATCAGGATCCCGATAATTGGAGTTGCGGAATAATAATCTTTCGTAGTAAGGAGCATCAAAATCTCCTTGGAAAAGAAACTCACCAGAATAGCCAAACCGAACACTAATAAAGTAACATACTGGGAAATTTTGACAAACACCTTTCTGTGCTCGGCATTATTCTCAAACTGCTCATAAAAAAAAGGATACCATGACAGGCTAAAAGCATTTTCTATCAATTGAAAGCCTGAGGCTATTTTGGCAGCTATGGTAAACAGGCCTATATCTGTCAAAGACAGATAACTCAGCATAATGAACCGGTTAAAATATGCGTTGGCAATGCTGCCCACTCTTGCCGGAAACTGCGGTATGGAAAATCTGAAAAGTCCCAGTATGAGCTCCTTATTCCAATAAAACTGCAGGGTGCTTCTTATGCGATACAAGCTTGCAGCCACTGCGATGAGCAGCCCCAGGACCTGTGCATAAAAAACTCCGATTATCCCTAATTTCAGGTAGATCACAAACCATATCGTAAATAAAATGGTTAGTAGAAGCTGAACCAGTACTATAACCAGATAAGCCACTGGCAACTTCATATACCTTATTATCACGGTAGAAAATACAAACAGGTTGGATAATGGAATGCCTACAGCCGCTACGATAATAGACAGGTAATATTTTTCATCATGAAACAGCACTACTGATAGAGGCTTTGAAAATAAAGCGCTGATAAGCAGCCATAGAACGGATAAAACGCTTACTGTCCAGAAAGTAGTAGAGATGTATTTCTTTCTTAGTTGATCATCCTTTACTTCAAAGTAATACCGTTGGATGGAAGATTCTAATAATAACATCCCAAGCAATGAAATTATTATAACCACGGTTTGTATTAAATCAATGATCCCATATTCTTCAGGAGAAAATATCCTGACATATATAGGCATTAATAATAGCCCTATAAACTTTCCGATACTACCTGCCAATCCATATAAGAAAATCGACTTAAGAAAATCCTTGTACATGCTAATTCAGTGCGTTTATAAAGCTAACCAGATTCTGAGCCTGAACCTTATAATTAAATGTAGTATACGCTAACCTCTTCCCATTCTGGCCAACTCTATTTGCAAATTCAGGATTGGAAAGAACATGGTTCAATTTCCCGGCAAAGCTTTCAACATCCGGCTCTGAAAGAAAAGCATCAGTGTCATCTATAAGATAGCTCGGGATCTCCCCCACTTTTGTTACAACTACTGGCCGGCCGGTGGCCAGATATTCACCTAATTTGGTTGGAAATCCTCCTTCTGTTTGCTTGCTGTTGGGTCTTGATAAAACCAGAGCTGTGGCATTGTTAAGATAGCCCGGCATTTCATCCCGGCTTATCCTTCCGGTGAATACGATCCTTTCATCCAATTCCAGATTTTTCATTTGTTGTTTCAATTCATCTGCTTCACCAACGCCAACAGTATTGCCGATTAAATACAACCTGATGCCAGTATGTTTTTCAGATATTATTTTGAATGCATCCAGTAATAATGGAAGGCCATCTTTATTATTCCTCATATCGCCACAATAAGCGATATAGTTATCATTCGTTGGTTTTCGGCTTTCTTCCTGGAATCTCCGGGGATCAACGATCATTGGGAATTTTATCATTTTGGCTTTCTTCCTGATCTTCCCCTTGAAATAATCCATCAAAGCATCATTCACAACAGCCAGCCCGTCAAAAAACCGATAAAAGTATTTAGTATACAGGAAAAGGGTAATCTTTCCGTATGCCGGTTTATGAATAAACGGGTATTCGGCCTGATCTCTGATAAGTTTGATCTTTAAGACCCTCGTAATAAAATAAGCGAAGACGACAGATATATTTGAAAACGTTTGAATAATAACGCAGTCAATTTTTTGTTGCCTGTTTTCCCGCCTCAATACCTTGCAAAGTTTTATAGAAGACCTTATTGTACGAATCTTCTGCCATCCTGAAATCCCGGCCTTCTTTTTATGATCCAGGTACTCAACTTCAATATCATTGAGTATTTTTCTTTCTTCCTGTTGATCAACTCTTACCAGTGTTATAATTTTGACAGAGTGGCCCGATTCATAAAACCCCCTTGCGTAGGCCAATTGCCTGTTCTCCTGTGCAGTACCACTAAAGAATGACTCATCAGATACTATAACTATCTTCATCTATATATGCAATTAAACCCTATGCCCGGAATTACATCTTTTTCCAAACAGTTCTGTTAATGTAATCAGTGTAACTCATTACTATTCTTACAACCTTTTTGGAAAAATTGTCCACGTCATAATCATTGACCAGTTTAAACTGCCGTTTCTCTTCGGAGAACTGCGATGTAACGATATCAATTGATGTAAGCACATTCTCTTTTTTAAGCCCGGTCATAATAAGTGTGCCTTCATCCATTCCTTCTGGCCGTTCGTGTGCCTGCCTAACTGTGATAGCAGGGAAATTTAAGATTGAGGATTCTTCCGTGATTGTACCGCTGTCTGAGATTACACAATAGGATTCTTTTTGCAGCTTAACGTAATCAAAGAAACCTAATGGTTTTAAAAACTGGATCAGCGGATTTATATCGCTTCTGTTCAATGCTTCCAACCTTTTCCTGGTTCTGGGATGGGTTGATACAATAACAGGTCGTTTGTACTTTTCAGCTATTGCATTAAGTGAATCGAGCAGGTCATTAAAATTAACTTCAGAGTCTACATTCTCTTCTCTGTGCGTACTAACAATAAAAAATTCCCGCTTTTTCAGATTTAGTTGCTGCAGCACCTTTGAGTTATCGATTTCCTGGGCATGAAAATCCAGGATTTCCTTCATAGGCGACCCTGTTTTGATAACCGTTTCAGGTTTTACTCCTTCGGCGATCAGGTATCTTCTGGCATGCTCTGTCAATGGCATATTGATATCGCTCAAATGATCAAGGATCTTTCTGTTCAGCTCTTCAGGAACCCGCTGATCAAAACACCTGTTCCCTGCTTCAAAATGAAACACCGGAATCTTCCGCCGTTTGGCAGAGATCACGGCCAGGCAGCTATTCGTGTCGCCATATAAAAGAACTGCATCGGGCTTTTCCAATTCCATCACATCATCAGATTTCGCAATTACATTGCCTATCGTATGAGCGACATTTTTTCCTACTGCATCAAGAAAATGGTCAGGCTTCTTCACTTTCAGATCGTCAAAGAAAATCTGATTTAGTTCGAAATCAAAATTCTGACCGGTATGAACCAAAACGTGATCTGTATACTTTTCCAGTTCTGCAATTACTCTGCTTAGTTTGATAATTTCAGGACGTGTGCCTACAATGGTCATTACTTTCATAATCTAGTCAAGTTATATTTTAATTATTTTTGAGCTTCTACAAATACGCAAAGCCAATCCAGTCTTTTCTCTATTCTATTGAATTCAGGCTTTCTGAAATCTGAACTATCATATTCTGTTGCAGTTTTTAAGGTCACTTTTGAAAATCCCGCAGCATACAGCATTTTTTCCAGCTTGGAGAAATCAAATGCGTTGATGTGACCCAGATTTGTATCCTTGGTAATTTTATCTTTATTAAGTAAGGAAACACACCATTTCGCAAATTCATATTTATCCAATTCTGCAAACTTCTCTTCAAAAACTTTCTTATCAGCGATCGGTCCGCCGCCGGTTTCAATATATGATGCCAGTACCCTGATTACATTATTATGTAAACTAAGCGCCTCTTTTGGAAGAGCGCCCTGCTTAATGGAATTGAAGAGCCACATACTATTGGACAGAAAATAATAAAGATCATCCTCTTTGTATGCTCTTATGGCTTTATCCAGATCCGGACAGACAACCCTGAAACTCCCCCCAGTGTTAAGAACGCGATGAATTTCAGAAAAAAGCTTACTTACTGATTCATCAGAAATATGCTCTATCATCGCGGAAGAATAAATGGCCGAGCACGATGAGTTGTCCAGAGGAAGCTTTGGCTCATGAAAATTTAATACGTAATCAGCATCTGTAATATCAGCAGTCTCCCAGCCCCAACAAACAAAATTTCTGTTCCTGTCACCCAAATTGACTTTTTTCGGTGACCAGGATTTTCTAATAAGCTTACGGAAAACGCCTCCGCTTAAAATTAGTCTTCTGTAAAGGGTATTAAATTTTCCCAGTACTTTTCTTATAAGTGCTAAAATGGAATTCATATAATGATATTAAATGGCTTCTAATAAAGTTTTTGAAACATATTCAATCTGCTCTTCTGTTAGGCCGATCCATGTTGGCAGGCAAATGCCCCTATTAAAGCACTCTATAGAATTTTCAAAACCTTCATCGGTTAATCCAAAATCCTTGAAGCAAGGTTGTTTGTGCAATGGATAAAACACTGAGCGCGGTTCAATACCCTTGGCTTCCATATGCTTCATCACTTTTTCTGCATTCTCCACAAAAACAACAACCCTGAAAGGAATATAAGTAAAGTCTTCCCGCACTTTCAGGAAAGTAACTTTATCGCCCAGGTATTTTTTGTATGATTTGAAAAGGTTCTGCTTATAGGATATGATATACTCCAGTTTTTCGAGCTGTGCTAATCCTAAAGCTGCCTGTAAATCTGTAATCCTGAAATTATACCCGATCTCAGGATGAATGAATGTGCCGCTTCTTTTTCTACCCTGGTTTCGCAGGTATGTCAGGCGTTCATTTAGTGCTTCGTCGTTTGTAACAACAAAACCGCCTTCAGCGGTTGTAATAGTTTTATCGGCATAGAAAGAGAAGGTCCCGATCTTTCCAAAAGTGCCGCAATGTCCTCGTGCATTCTTGATAGCAAGTGCCTGGGCGGCATCTTCAATTAAGATCAGGTTATTATCCTTGCAAAACGTTACGATCTCCTCAATATTGCTGCAGGCCGTGCCAAATAAATGAGCTATGATGATCCCTTTTGTATTAGGCGTAATCTTGATCTTTTTCAGATCAATAGTCGGATCGTCAAAGGAAACAATATCAGCAAATACGGGCTTGGCACCTATCATTTCAACCGCGTTTGCCGTTGCGATAAAAGTAATGTTTTGAACAATGATCTCATCGCCGGGCTTAATATTCAATGCCTTTAATGCTAAATAGATGGCCAGGGTGCCATTGCTGGCAAAACAACCATATTTCGAGCCTGTTATATTAAGAAGCTCTTCCTGGAATTTTTTTGCATAAGGCCCTTCAGCTATATAATTATTCTCAAAAACTTTTTCGAGTGCCTGATAATCTGAAGCTCCGACAAAAGATTTAAACTGTGGTATTTTCATTTCTTTATATTATTATAGTAATCTTCATTGGCTAATCCTGTCATCATCTCTTTCCAACTGGGAGTTTCCAGGTTCATGATAGCACGGAGTTTGCTTCCGTTCAAAGTTGGTTTCGTTGAAAAACTGTCGTCTTTTGCTATATCCACATCGATATTAAAAGCATCCCGGGCCAGGCATAACAGATCGTATTTAGAGATCGGTTCCGGTATTGCCAGATTATATAAACCGTTAAGATCAGGGTAATCAGTAATGATATCGCCAATTACTTTCGCCATATAAGTTGTAGACACACCTGAATACAGTGCGTTGGTAAACCCTTTGATCTTCTTTCCACCCTGGGCTAAAAACCATTCCAGCAACTCCGTAAAATCAGCTATTTCCCTGCCTATAAAAGATGATCTTATCGTTAAGGTGTGATCATACCTGATTTCGCCAAGCGCCTTGGTTTTTCCATAAACATCTTCTCCAGTTGTCAAACTGGTCTCATCATAATCCCCGATCTTTCCATCAAAAACACAATCGGTGCTAAAATGAATCACCCTCTTGTTGTGCTTTAGGGCCCAGTTGGACAAATAATGAGGGAAATACGCATTGGTAAAAATGGGGGCCAACGGAAACTCCTTTATGATCTTTCGCTTGGTGATCCCAATACAGTTCAGGATCACATCAGGATCAATCGCATGAAGAATCCCTTCCAGATGAACGGTATCGTTCACATCGGCATGATCAATTATGTTAACTGTGTTTAACTGAGGAAAAACGGAAAGTTCCTTTTTATCTTTCCTCATGAAACCATTTACATCAGTAAATCTTTCTGAAAATTTAAGCAGAAGTTTATGTCCGATCAATCCCGAACAGCCGAGCACCAATGTTCTCATTCGATGGTTATTTTAATTTACAGACAAAATTGATGATAAAGTCGTTTTTAATTTCCTGGCCAAAGTCTTTATTGGGAAACGTGTTAACAATTTGCAGGGCCGCATCACTGAGTGCGCGTTTTATCTCCTGATAGGTAAAAAAGTAATTATGCAAAATGGCTTCTGCATTTTCCTGCAATTGATCCTTTTGATATACGCTAATTTCGTAAGTATGATAGGACCACTGTTCAAAAAAGTTGGTAACAGGCGTTACTTTTCTAACAACCTTAATATCTCCCTTTTGAACTTCTTTCGATTTAACTTTCGGTGCTTCCTTAAAAACCTCGATACCATTCCAGGCATCAAAAATGAAAATAGAATCCTTCTTCATGCCTTTTGAGATTGAAGCAAAAAAAGCGCAAAGGTTATCATAATCTCCCAGGGAATTCACCACATTGAAGAGAGAAGTGATTATATCAAACTTATTATTATCACTGCCCTCAAAAGGTCTGTCAAAAAAATCGATTTCAGGATACTTCTGCTTTGCGATCGAGACCATTTCTCCTGAAGGATCATACCCACACACCTCGAACCCATTCTCCTTGAAAAGGGTAGTAAAGTTTCCTGTTCCACAACCCACATCCACCAGTGTTTTACCCGGTCCCGGATGAAACTGTTGAATTGCCGACAGGACCGCCTGTGCTTCAAGGGTATAATTCTTTGCAGTGTTTATTAGGTCATAATACTTCGCAAAAACCGCGTTATAGTCATTCCTCATTTTAATCTTCTCCTTTCCAGCCAAGGTTCGTTCCATATGAATACTCTTCACTACTTGAGATAATCTTTTTGATCTCTGGTAATGACAAAATCAGCTTCTTTGTCTGTTCCAAATCAAGCCTGTCAGTGTTTTCAGATGTATAGTCTTCTGTAGGAAATATATCCTTGCTGCCATCGATATAGTATTTATCGTAATCGATCTTAGTCAGGGTTTTTATCCTGAAGTATTTATCATACTCTTCCGACTTGACGAGTTCTTCTTTTGTAACCAGGGTTTCATGCATCTTTTCACCTTCGCGGATACCGATAATCTTTTTCTCTCTATTATAATCGAAGATTTCTGCGATGGCATTGGCGATAGTCTCCACTGTTGAAGCAGGCGCTTTTCTTACCAGTATATCACCATTCTGGGCATTTTCCAAAGCAAAAAGTACCAGGTCAATCGCAACATCAAGAGGTAAAAGATACCTTGTCATGTCTGGATTGGTGATGGTCAACGGTAAATTATGTTTTATCTGTTCAATAAAAAGAGGGATCACTGAGCCGCGGGAATACATAACATTCCCATACCGCACACCACAAAAACATGTATCAGAGGTTGAAGTGCTTGCATTGGCCAGGGTGAGCTTTTCCATGAGCGCTTTGGTCATGCCCATTGTATTAATGGGATAAACAGCTTTGTCAGTGCTTAATACAACTATCTTTTTCACATTATTCGCTTCCGATGCCTTAAGAATGTTATAAGACCCCACAACATTGGTCTTGATGGCTTCCATCGGATAAAATTCACAGGCTGGCACTTGCTTCAATGCCGCAGCGTGAAAAACATAGTCGACGCTCTTAAAAGCCCTGTTCACCGAATCTTCATCCCTTGTATCCCCAATTACAAAATGAATAAAGTCAAAATCTTTGTATTTGATCCTTAAGTCATGCTGTTTCTTTTCATCCCTGCTAAATATGATGATTCTTTTTGGAAAATCTTTCTGATCAGTATGATAAAGGATCCTTTCAAGTAATTTTCCGCCAAATGATCCCGTGCCTCCAGTTATTAAAATCGTTTGATCCCGTAGAATACTTGTTTTAATCATACATTTTTTTTTAGATAATTTATTTTTGATTTTCCAAGACAAATCCAACCAGCATTATCTACTTTTTGCCAGTAGTACCGGCTTGTATGCCCTCTTTTTTAAATAATAGAAAAAGAAATGCGCCTCCTACATACAGTAGCCCTGCTACAAACGAAACAACGACCATTAAGAAAAATCGGCCTTTCTTTTTGTTTTCCAAAAGATACCCCGGACTATCCAGCATTTGAATAACAGGTGTCTGCTGTGAAAGCAACACCTTACTGGTCTCAAGGTTTTTGGTAACCTCAGCATATAGAGTAGCAAGTACTGTTTTATCCCGGTTAGCAATCTCTGTAGGTACGATCGCGGTACGGGCAGCGGGATTGACATCAAGTAACTGGCTGGCCGCTACCGCAAATGATTTTCTGTTCAATAGCATCAGTAAAGAGTCAGACCGGTGTTGCAACTGGGCAATATTGGCTTCCGCCGTGCCAACCTTGATGTCGAGATAGAGCTTAGCAGCTTCATTCACCAACCGTTCCGACATTAACCTGGCAAAAAGGCTGTTCTGAACAATAACAGCGACTCTGATAATGGAGCCCTGCTTATTGGTCCGGTCAACCTGCAAATTCTTTTCTGTTACTTTTCTATAAATAATATTCAGAACACTGTCTTCTATCGGGCTTATCCGGCCATTTGCTTTGCTAAAATTAATCCCTTCCAGGACTGGCTTCTCTTTCCAACTGTTTCGGAGACCTGTGAAATCAAGGTACAGGTCGGCTAAAGTCTGACCTCCCTGCGCCGTACTGTCTACCGGACTTAATAAAACTTCTTTAACAACCTTCTTTGACCTCAGGATATCCAGAATATTATCTCCGGCAAATAATCCACCACCAGCATTTAATCCGCCCAAACTCAAACCAAACTGGGACGCTAACCCGGATAAACCTCCGGCTGCTGATTTTTCTTCTAATATAAAAGTACAGACTGCTTCGTATTTTGATTTTTGAAAACCGTGATAAACAAGCCCCAGGCCTGCTCCTCCCAGTCCAACCAGGAGCAGCACCCACCACTTTCTTCGAAGATATACTAAGAAAGAGCTGATCACCTTGACAATCTCGTTCAAGGAATAGTATTCTTCTTTACTATCTTTCATTTATTAAATAATTTAACGATTGACCTGCAATAAACACAGCTTCGCCACCTCAGTTACAAACAGGATTTTGAACTGACCATTCCTCCACAAAAACTAAATTGCTTAAAGAGAACCTCCACCATATCATTGCTCTCTCTTATTGCTGCATCATCCGTTTATCATGATCAACGGGTGATCAATGTTGCCGCAGTTATCAACGCCGTTATGGCGGATATAAATATTCCGGCCTTAGCCACATCAAACCCTTCCTTCTTCGGTCTCTGCGGAATAAAAATATTCGACCCTGGCGTTATCTTTGGATAACTCCGGAATATTCCCAAAGGCCGCTTAATCTTCGCCGCACTCCCATTCGCATAAATCACAAATGCCCTTTTCTTGCTGCCCGCCGGCGTTGCTCCTCCTGCATCATCAATATAATCACCCATTGATTTCCCTTTCTCATACATAATATCCAGCGGTTTGAAAACCTCTCCACTAATACTGATTGTATTATTAATTCTTGGAATAATCAACTCATCACCTTCTTCCAACGTAATATCATCAGCACTGCCAGGATGTTTCAATACATAATCCAGGTTAATAGCTACTTCTGTTGTATTTTTTATCACCATACCAGCGGCGGTTTTAGATGAGTCTTTTTCCACTGAAGCAAACAATCGCTTTAATTCTGTTGTATCTGCAACTTCTTTTTTCTTGCGAACCAATTTGGCTCCAGCGATATTGGCAGTATACAACAAACCTCCCGCCCTCTGGATCAGCGAGCTCAACCGCTCTTCCCTGCTTTGTAAAGAATAAGTAGAAGGAGATAATACCTCACCTGTAACTTTCACACTGATCTGCTTCTGATAATGGGGGTCTTCCTTTATAGCAACAATATCAAAAGGCATCAGTGTTACATCCGCAGAATTGCTCGCCAGATCAAGCGAGTCGTTCACTCTTATGATCTCCACGATATCACTTCCCGGTTGGGTAACATTCACATCCCGCTTACGCCTTGATATTTCAATTCCCCTTCCCGTTGCATCGTCTGAAAAACCGTCTGCTTTTAAAATGAGAGATTTTAACGAAAGACCTTCTTCATAACGGTAAGTTCCCGGTTTCCGCACAGCGCCATTGATGGTAACTGTAACCGTATCCCTCAGGTCAAAAATGGAAGCCACATGCACACTGTCTTCTTTTATCAGGTATAAACCGTTATCCTGGCCCGACATGATCGGTTTCAGGTCAATCGCGATATACTGTTTTGTCAGATCTGGTTTTGTACGCACTACAATTGCTCTTCCATTATATACATCTTCCCGCAATCCATGCGCTTTGTTGACCAGCTGTTTCAGCGTCATCCCTTCTTCCAGTGCATACGGACCGGGTTTGAACACCGCTCCACTGATACGGACCCTGTTCTGATAGCGGTTGATCACTGAGTCAACCAGAAACTCATCACCATTCTGCAGTTTGAAATAAGCTAGCGAATCACCTGATACATCCACGATCCTTCTTTCATAACCCGTGATCCTTGAACCGGTGATCCGGCCTTTGAATGCCTGGCTTTTGAAACCGCCGGCATATTCAAGGGCTTTTTCCAGTGTTTCTTCAGGCTTCAGCTCAAAAATGCCAGTGCGGTTTATTTCTCCATTTAATGTTACCAGCAGGTTCGCAAAAGGGACCCGTATCACGTCATTATCTTCCAGGCGCACATTGGTCAGTTGATTTCCCCTTACCAGGAAATCATACAGGTCGGCAGTCTCTATCACTTCATTATTACGGATCAGTTCAATTTTGCGGAAAGAACCATTTTCAGCTGGGCCACCGCTCACATAAAGCGCATTGAACAAAGTAGCCAAAGAAGGTAATGTATAAGTACCCGGCCGTTTGATCGCACCGATCAGTATCACCCTGATGCTCCGGATATTTCCCAATGTCAATTGCAGTTTGGTTTGGCCTGAGCTAAGGCCAGGATAATACCTGGTCAGCCTGTTCTTCAATATAGAAGTAACGGCATCCACCGTCAACCCGCTTACATTGACCACGCCTGCATATTTCACATTGATCGTGCCTTCAGGACTTACCTTTAATGTTTGTTGGGAAATATTAGCGCCATAAATGTTCAGCAGCAATTCATCATCCGGACCTATGGTATAATTTTTGGGAGTAGCCATGCGCAGATCAGGTTCAAAGCTCAGATTGGCATTGGCAAAGAGTTCAGACCCAAAAATCTTTGGACGCTTGCTGATGATATCCTCCAGCACTGCGTTCATGCTGTTCATGGTTCTTGAGACCTGGCGCGTGCCATTGAGGCCACCCGGTTTCTCAGAGCTTACCGCCGTCGAATCTGAAACAGGTAAAGAACCACTTTCCAGTTGTTCTATCCTTATTTTAAGTTCTTCCAATTCTGAAGCTGGCAACCCACGACGCAATAACTCCGATTCCAGTTGTGCAGTGGTAATACCATTAGCTTTAGCCTGGCTCAAATATTGTTGTAACTGGCTATTAGAAATCTGAGATGCCTTTACCCCACTAAGGTCAGAAGGGATTTGAGCCATTACAAAGGAACTGATAACAGTAAGCAGGAGAAGGAGAAAGCCCTTATAAAAGTTCATAGTTAGGTATTGGTTAGGCATCGGTTTCAGAATACGTTGTTTAACGTGTATTCGGACACGATATTGAATTGGTAAGTTTAATTTTGGTGAGATTTACCTGTACATTCCTTCCTGTACTGAGGTAAGAAATAAGATGGGAATACAAACTCCGGATGGAGCAGAACCTGGAAAATGTATGTTTGTGAATATTCATTGGATGTTCATAGGCCTTTATGAATTACCTGATATTGTATAGATGCAATAATCAGTTAATTGCATTATTTCAAGAAATTATATTGTCATCAGTACAGTCCGGCACTAATAGAATAGCACCCTCGAACGGTATGGCAGCAATTCTTGAAAAGATCTAATTAGGAACACTTAGAACCCACTAAGATTTTTCACCGCAAAATTACGACTTTCAATATTAGAAAATTCAGCTTCAAAAACGCTACCTGGCTGATTTTGATGATTTATTTCCACACTGACAACCAAAGTAATCGTTTACCCCTAGTTAACTGTGTTAAAATTTTCCAGCCTTTTCATTAACACATATATCATTGAAAATTAATATTCAAGCGTCTGATGAGGGTGGTCTCATCCTGTGTTCGATCTATATGGGCAATAATGAACGAAACAATAGATCCGAAACCTCTGGCACAGGTTGATCTATTTTGATAATACTCCTATTAGCTCATTATCTGCCAGCTATAAGAAGTGCTGTTGCATTATTTTTTACGAAACCCTGCGATCGCATTTTTGGAAAATTCCTTAACCACCAGCCGCCCGCTGATAGCTGCCCGCTCCAGCAGCAGCTTATCCCAGTCCTCTGTCTCCTTCCAATTGATCTTTTTAAGCTCGGCCATCGCTTCCTGGCTCGAATGCGCTAAGGTATAGGTGAGCCTGGCAATGGATTCGTCCATGCCTTCTGTTGTTGGATGCAATTCTGCAAATAACCCCTTTCTTCTTGCCCAGTCTCCATTCCTCCACATGGTAGCATCGATGGCCAGTTGGGAAAAGGCAGAAAGCCCGATCTTTCTTTCCACAGCCGGTCCCACCACAAACGGGCCGATACCAATAGCAAGCTCACTCAGCTTCACTTCTGCTGCTTCGGTAGCGATCGCATAGTCCAGAGCGGCAACAATACCAACTCCTCCACCCACACATTTACCGTGGACCCGGCCGACGATGATCTTGGGGCAGGTACGCATGGCATTGATCACATGTGCAAACCCGCTGAAAAAACGCAAACCCTCTTCTGCGGTTTTAATAGCCGATAACTCATCAAAAGAAGCACCCGCACAAAAAGCATGTTCTCCTCCCGAACGCAACAACAGCACTTTCACTTCAGCATCATTTCCTGCGCTGTGGATAGCCTGCGCCAGTTGCTCCAGGATCCTTGCTGGTAATGCATTGCTTTGCGGATGAAAAAATTCTATTGTAGCAATTCCATTATGTATTTCGGTTCTTACGTATGCTTCCTTGATATCTGTGCTCATGAACTAAGACGTTTGGAGTCAAAAATATTAAAAATAGTTTTCTTCCTGCTGTCCCCCCGGCACTGACCCAGGAAATTAACATGAATAGTATATTAAGAGCCGGGGAAATAACTGCAACTATCAGGTCACTCTACCCTTTTCTTGCCACCATGGTCAGGATGGTTGCCACTCCCAATACAGGCTCATCCGTTTCATCCAGTATCTCCACCAGCCATTTAACAATGCCCCGGGCTATATCCGTTTCATCTTTTTTGTCCTGGGGCAGTTTTTCCTTGCAGGTAAAACGTACATAAATAGATGCCCCGGGATAAACAGGCTTGGTAAACCGTAATTCGTCAATTCCATAATTGAGCAATACCGGGTTCTTTTCATAGCTGTCGACAAACAACCCCGCTGCCGCACTCATAATAAAATAACCATGAGCCACCTGCCGCTCAAACATGGTACCGGTAAAATCAGTTTCCCGTAGATGAGCATAAAAATGATCGCCGCTCAGATCTGCAAAACGGTCTATATCTTCTGCGGTGATCAACCTTTTAGGAGTGATCAACTGATCTCCCACCTGCAATTCCTCATAATATTTCCGGAATGGATGTTGCCCCGGATCTTTTCCGTTTGCATAAGGCTGGTACACGTTGGTTATAGCTGTGATCATCGTCGGGGAGCCCTGCAAAGCCACCCGCTGCATATAATGCTTTACCCCGCGTAATCCACCCATTTCTTCCCCACCACCGGCGCGGCCGGGACCTCCATGCACCAACAATGGCAGAGGGGAGCCATGACCGGTGGATTCTTTTGCACAGGCCTCATTCAATACCAGTATCCGTCCATGATGTGTGGCTGCTCCAAGCACATATTGCTTTGCCAGCTTTTCATCGGCCGTTACAATGGAACTGCACAAACTTCCTTTTCCTTTTTTACTGAGTGCAATGGCTTCATCCATACTGCGGTAAGGCATGATCGTACTTACCGGTCCGAATGCTTCCACTTCATGCGCTGCAGTATTTTCAAAAGGCTTTTCGTTCAGCAAAAGAAGCGGCGAGATGAACGCACCTTTGGCAGCATCAGCATCCAGCACGTTTACACTATCGAGTGATCCGTATATCAATTGAGAAGAAGCCAGCAGTTTCTGCACCTGCGCTTTCACTTCCTCCCTTTGGGTCTCTCCAGCCAGTGAGCCCATGCGCACTTTTTCGTTGAGCGGGTTGCCGATCACTGTTTGCGAAAGGGAAGACGCAATCGCTTTCCACACATCTTCCATTTTATTTTCAGGCACAAATATCCTGCGGATGGCCGTGCACTTTTGGCCGGCCTTAGCTGTCATTTCCTTTCTTATCTCTTTAATGAAAATATCCCATTCAGGTTTTCCAGGTCCCACATCTTCTCCCAGTACAATACAGTTCAATGAATCTGCTTCCATGTTGAATGGTACCGATTCACTCAATATTTTCGGATGTGAACGCAGTTTTAATCCTGTGGAAGCGCTGCCTGTAAATGTTACTACATCCTGTGAGCTCACATGGTCCAGGAGATCGCCGGCACTACCGCAGATCAATTGCAATGATCCTTCCGGCAATATCCCTGATTCAATGATCTCTCTTACTACAGCTTCTGTAAGGTAGCAGGTTACTGTAGCGGGTTTCACCACTGCCGGCATACCTGCCAGCAGGTTCACCGCAATTTTTTCCAGCATTCCCCACACAGGAAAATTAAACGCGTTGATATGAATGGCCACGCCTTCTTTTGGTACCAGTATATGCGTGCCCATAAAACTATTTTGCCTGCCAAGGTTATGTGCTTCTCCATCCAGGCAAAAAGACTCATCAGGCAGTTTGCGCCGCAGCGATGCATTGGCAAATAAATTACCAATGCCGCCTTCAATATCTATCCAGCTATCGGCTTTGGTGGCACCGGTTTGATAGCTGATCTTATAAAACTTATCGAGGTGTTTTTGCAAGTGAAGTGCCAGCGCTTTCAGCCGGTTCCCTCTTTCATGAAAACTGAGTTTCCGCAAAGCGGGGTTGCCTGTATTTCTTCCGTATTCAAGGATGCTTTTAAAGTCAAGCCCCTTCGTAGAAGCCATTCCGATCAATTCTCCGTTCACTGCATTGTATAAGGATTGTCCTTCTCCGTCTCCATTGATCCACTTGCCAGTAATGTAGTTTTGAAATTGGGTCATAGTATGCAAATTCGTTAGATCTGCTAAATTAGCTCAAGTTACGGTAACCATGACTGGTAAGAATTATCCATTGATCTGTTTGAATATTTTCCCATCAGGACGATAAAGACCACAAAGAATTATTTTTTCCTTTTTATTCCTATACTGACAAAGAGTAAATAAATACCTGGGAAGAATTTAAAGTGGTCTTTATCGTCCTGGTGAAAAAACTTAATTGAGTAGCTGAGTCTTTACCAATATCTCAGAAATGATGGTTAATTTGCGTGCTCAATCAGTTAGCATGAAAATCGCAGTTTTTCCTTTTATAGCCTTCAGCCTTTTCCTTCTCTCCTGCGGAAACCAGGAGGGCACACGCCCCCAGGCAAAAACCCTTTCCGACAGCCTTTTGCAGGACGTACTGCATGGGCATGATATCGGCATGGCCAAAATGAGAAAGCTTACTCAACTGGAACAACAGACCCAACGCATGGTTGATTCGATTGGAAAACTTCCCGCTAAAGCCCGCCAGGCATCTGCTCCTTACCTGCAAAAGCTGGATTCTTTGTCAAAAGAACTTCAGTATGCAGAATTTGCCATGAATAAATGGATGGAAGAATTTAAAGTGGACTCTGCCAATGATGACACGGAAAAACGTGTTAAATATCTTGGTGAGGAAAAGGAGAAAGTAACAAAAGTGAAAGACGCTATTCTTTCTGTTCTTCAGAAAGCTGATTCGCTGTTGAAATAATTACACATTTAAAGGCTCTACACCAAACTGGCGAAGATGGTGAAGTGCGTGTTTGTAAAGCAACTGCACGTTCTGTTCAAAATTCAGATCTCCGTAAAAGGGATTGCGTGTGACAAGGGACTGATCATTTTCAAACACTTCAAAGAAATAGATCAGTTCTTCATGCAGTGCTCCGATAGCTGCCTGAAGGGTATTGAACCTTAATGGTGCCGGTTCTTCACCCAGCAGGGGATTCTTCAGTTCCTTTTTAAACGGCTTATTGCTTACAAGGAATTCCTGCATTTTTTGAAGCTGCCCCGGTGGGGTCAGTATTTCTGTGAATTTTGTTTTGCTACTTGCTACTCTTACAGCATCAATATTAAAGTGCTCTACCATCTGCTGTACGTTCATCTTTCCCCATTTGGGCGGAGTGGCAGGGTCCAACTGCTGCAGATACTTAATGAAACGCGTACGAAGAAAGTTTTCCTTTTCAAAGTTCATTCGGCAAGTTTGAGAGCTGCAATTTTACAAAAACAAGGCAAATCAGCTTACCCTATTTTTTTATCAATGTGCAAAGCGAGGCTGGAAAATACATCGTCAATGCCACGCATGCCATCAATATGCACCACTTTTTTGAACTTTTCATAATGTGCGGCCACGGGCAGGGTTTCGTGTTTGTACACTTCCTGCCTCTTACGCTGTATGGATTCATCCGCATCATCACTGCGGCCTGAGGTTTTGCCGCGGTTAACCAGGCGTTGTATCAATTCGTCCTCATTTACGTCCAGGAAAAGGACAAGAGCGATAGAAGATTTTTTCAGTTCCAGGAGTTTATCCAGCGCTTCTGCCTGGGCCACGGTACGAGGAAAACCGTCGAAAAGAAATCCGCGGGCAGCAGGGTTTTCATCCAGTGCAGAACTGATCATACCAATCACTACTTCATCAGGAACAAGTTGACCTTTGTCTATAAATTGCTGGGCTTCAATTCCAAGCGGAGTCTTTAAGTGACGCTCTTTTCTGAGCAGATCTCCTGTGGAAAGATGGATCAGGCCATATTTTTCAACCAATTTAGCCGACTGAGTGCCTTTTCCGCTACCAGGCGGACCAAATAAGATCAAATTAAACATATTTATAATAAGCCTTAGTGAGCAACAAATATACGTGTACACGATAAAAAAACCGGGTTAACCGGCAAATTCATTGACCGTTTTCATATATATATTTTTAATTGTCTAAAGATCATACAGGTTTTTCAGAAAATTTTCATCGCTTCCGGTACTATAATGCGAAAGCCGTGGCCCAGTCCAATGAAATGTTAAGCTGGTATTAAGCCAAACAAGCTTATCGTAAATTTGTTAAACACATAGTATGAGGTCGCTGACAAAAAATATCCTGGTACTCATTTTTGCGGGTCTGCTGCAACAGTGCAGCTATTCGCAATCCAGCACCAACCACAATAAACCTGATAATATGGACTCAACAAAGAAAAACTCCGTTTACTCCCAAACAGATACGTCCAAAGTAGAATTAAGCGAAGCAGAATGGAAGAAAATCTTACCGGAAGACGTTTATAATATTGCCAGGCAAAAAGGCACTGAGCGTCCCTGGACCAGCAAATACGAAAATCTTACTGACAAAGGAACTTACTATTGCGCAGCCTGCGGCAATCCCTTATTTAAAAGCGATACCAAATTTGAAAGCGGCTGCGGATGGCCCAGCTTTTACGAACCCATCAGTAAAAGCAGCATCATTTACACACCTGACCACTCGCATGGCATGACAAGAACAGAAGTACAATGCGGCCGTTGCAAAGCCCACCTCGGCCACGTCTTTGATGATGGCCCTCCCCCTACAGGCTTACGGTATTGTATCAACGGCGTGGTACTGGATTTTGAAAAAGCCAAAGAAGCAGAAAAAAAATACAATCAAAAACCGGAATAATACCGGACAGCATATTTATACAGCTCGCCTCCCTTACAGGAGGCACTTTTATGTTCAAACCACCCCTTCCCGTCCTTCCCGCCTTACCGGTAAAACTTATATACCGTTTTACTATTTTCTTACCGGTAAGAAAATTTTACTTCCTGTTTTTTTTTCCCGGTAAGGCGGGAAGGACGGGAAGGGGGCGTTTGGATTAATTAATTCCCTGTATTTTTGCGGGCGAAAACCTAACGAGCGTTAACCTCAAAATATAAGTGGATGAAACTTTCACAGTTGTCCGAAACCTTAATAGGCTCT
>JBQCHL010000014.1:0-232901 GCA_051954695.1 Chitinophagaceae bacterium | reverse complement strand
TGTCACTCTTTTCTTGATATTTGTTCTTTGCTGTGGTCCCCCCGGCCCTTTTTTTAAAAAATTAAGTGGGATAGTACATTAATAGCCGGGTTCTCATAAAGGTTGAGGACACCCCGGCTCTTATATTCTTTAAACTTGTATGTGTCCTGAACCAGGGCCGGGTGACAATGGAAAATGTGTTTGGCCATCGGTCAACGATCAATTGATCAGATCACTTCACTTTGCAACAGCGGATTTTTGACATTCGCCTGCTTCTCAGCATATTCTTTCGCAGCCTTGATAAAATGAACGAAAATAGGCTGAGGACTTTCTACTGTACTCTTCAGTTCAGGGTGGTATTGCACGCCGATAAAGAAGGGATGGCTGGGCAGTTCCACGATCTCCACCAGGCCTGTACCAGGATTTTTTCCGCTTGCAACCATGCCTGCTTTTTCAAAACGCTCGAGATAAGAATTGTTGAATTCCCAGCGGTGGCGATGGCGCTCGCTTACATTGGTTTTACCATAGATAGTATAGGCCAGTGTACCTTCTTTGACATCGCAGGGATAAGCACCCAGTCGCATTGTGCCCCCTTTGGCTGTAATCTCTTTCTGTTCTTCCATCAGGTCTATTACCGGTTCCCTGGTTTGTGGGTCCATTTCTGTGGAATGGGCATCTTTCAGTCCCAGCACATTCCTGGCGTATTCGATCACAGCCATTTGCATACCAAGACAAATTCCGAAGAAAGGCAGATTTTTCTCTCTTGCATATTTAACAGCAATGATCTTTCCTTCCACACCACGCATTCCAAAGCCCGGAGCTACAAGCAAGCCGTCCAATCCACCCAGCTTTTCTTTCACATTTGTTTCGGTAATGTATTCGCTGTGCACGTTCACGATCTGTACTTCGCATTCATTAATGGCACCTGCATGTACAAATGCTTCGAGGATTGATTTATAAGCATCCTGCAATTCAAGGTATTTACCGATCAGGCCGATAGTTACTTTGCTTTTAGGGTATTTCAGCTTATCGAGGAATTCTTTCCATTTCACCAGTTCAGGTTCATGAGCAGGCGTGATATTGAATTTTTTCAAACAGATCACATCCAGTTTTTCCCGCATCATGATCAAGGGAACCTCATAAATAGTAGAAGCATCTGCGGCTTCTATCACAGCTTCAGGCTTCACATTACAGAAAAGAGCGATCTTCCGGCGAAGCTCAGGAGTGAGTGATCTTTCTGTTCTGCATACGATAATATCGGGATGCACACCTTCCTGGCTCAGCATACGCACGCTGTGTTGGGTCGGCTTGGTCTTTAATTCTTTTGCAGCTTTCAGGTAAGGTATCAGGGTGAGGTGGATCACTACAGTATCTTCCTCCGGCAATTCCCATTGCAATTGGCGAACAGCTTCTACAAACGGAAGACTTTCGATATCGCCCACCGTGCCACCTATTTCAGTGATCACTACATCATATTTATCACCCTGGCCAAGCACCATCATGCGGCGCTTGATCTCATCCGTAATATGCGGTACTACCTGCACCGTTTTTCCCAGGTAAGCTCCTTCCCTTTCTTTATTGATTACGGTCTGGTAAATGCGGCCGGTGGTTACGTTATTGGCCTGAGAAGTGAAAATATTCAGAAAGCGCTCATAGTGACCCAGATCGAGGTCAGTTTCAGCACCATCTTCAGTTACATAGCATTCTCCATGTTCATAGGGATTGAGTGTGCCCGGGTCCACATTGATATAAGGGTCGAATTTTTGAATAGTGACCCGCAAGCCCCTGGCTTGTAAAAGCTTAGCCAATGAAGCCGCTATAATGCCCTTACCTAACGACGATGTAACACCTCCTGTAACAAAAATATATTTAGCCATAAATGGTCATTTTTTTCTACTTTTTTTACAAAAAAAGAGGCCAATAACAGCTTGCCGAAACATTACTGTTTATTTTACTATGAGAACCGATTTAAATAAAACTTATTGAAATTTGTCCCGCCCCATTTGACCATCGGAAAGAGATAATGCAAGAAAATTTCCGGGAGGTCATGCAAAGCTAAGCCAATTTTTTGGGGTCTGAAAATCTTACTTTTTTTTTGTGGAAAACTAGGATTTTACACTATCAAAGTTATTTTTTCATGCATATCCGAATAAATCTTATTAATTGTTTATTAATACTTTTTTACGCAACTGCCCCTTGTTATGGTCAGAAAAATATTGACCCGATCGACTATCAAAAAATAAAGACCCGGATAATCGACTTAAATCAGCCTGAACAGAAAGTTAGTATACCGTTTAATGCTATTGTAGTTCATGATTGCAGGTATGACACTACTAATATTGGTTTCATAAAAACAACAGATAATACAATATTACGCTTGCGTTTGAAGGATGGTATTGAGAAAGCCGTCACCGATTATTATGCTAAACTGATTATCCCTTCTACAGATAATCCACAAAATCTGACCCTTCATTGCTATATCAAAAAATTACAACTTACAGACGCAATTCTGATAGACGACAGGCGGGTAAACGGAATATCCCGCGTACAAATTGAAGAAAAATCCGGAGTGCTTTTTAAAGCTGAGTTTTATGGTCAGCAAGAGGATATATTTATTCCGTTTTATCGTTTTGATACTACTTTTTATGGCAATCCTACTGTCTGGACGGCTGGGCATACCTATCTCGAACAGGCAGTTGTTGCCAGTATTAAACGGATAAGTAACCTGAACTGGGAACAAGTCAGGCAAAATGGGAAACGCTTATCCCAATACGATGTTACCATTTATAATGAAAACCGATTTCAGATCCCTGCTTTGCAGGAAACACCAATCAAAGGAGTTTATCGTAGTTTTGAGGATTTTACCCAGAATAAGCCGCTAAACATCCCATTTGTTGTAAAAACAAAAAGAGGCACTACCAGTATACATCTGCAAAATCAGAAAGGCAAAGATTCTGTTTTTGTCGAAGCATGGGGTTATTGCGATGGTAGGGACAGGTATATTTTTTCAGACCGCCATTTTTTCAAACTACAGCGAAATGAAAATGGGTTCTTCATGTATGGAACTAACCGTCTAAAAAGCAAAATCATATCTGTACCTACTGTAGGGCCTAATCTCATTTTTGGAGGGACTGATCTATACATTAATAATTTCCGAAAAGATATTATTAACTGGCAGGTATATCAATTGGATATGGAGAACGGCCATATCTATTAAATATCCTCAGATTGTATTACAAAATGCGGAGAATAGAGGCATGATCCCTACGAATCGCTTTTATTCGCGAAAAAGAAAATTTGCATCCATTATCTTTATCAAAAATAAATTATGGGCAAGCGTATCGCCATCATCGGCGGAGGAAATCTGGGTGTAGCCATTGCAGAAGGGTTACTGAACAGCCATTTCAGTAAAGCCAGCGAACTGATCGTTACCAAACGTAATATCTCCACATTAAAATCACTAAAAGAAAAAGGCGTCCAGGTAATGGATGATAATCCCGCAGCCGTTAGTAAAAGTGAGATCATTATCCTTGCTGTTAAACCATTCCAGGTGTCAGAAGTATTGAATTCAATAAAAAAAGAACTGAACGGAAATAAAATACTGATCTCCGTTGTAACCGGCGTATTGATCAGCGATATGGAAGGATTGATAAAGAAAAGAATAGCTTATTTCAGGGCCATGCCCAATACCGCCATCGCCATCCAGGAAAGTATGACCTGCATCTGCAGTAAGGATGCCGATACGGCTACCGTTAAATATGTAAATGAACTGTTCAGCACGCTTGGCAAAGTGGTGACCATTGATGAAAAGCTGATGGAAGCGGCAACTATTCTTGGCGCCTGCGGCACGGCTTATGCCATGCGTTATATCCGGGCCAATATCCAGGGCGGTATTGAAATAGGTTTTGATGCAACAACGGCTTCGCTTATTGCTGCGCAAACCGTTAAAGGCGCAGCCGAATTATTATTGCAAAAAGGCTCCCATCCCGAACAGGAAATTGATAAAGTAACCACTCCTAAAGGATGCACTATCGCCGGCCTGAATGAAATGGAACATCAGGGATTCAGCTCTTCGCTGATAAGAGGGGTTGTGGCGAGTTATAAGAAGATTGCGAAGGATTGAGGGGGAAGCGTTGACCGAAAGCCTTTGCCATTGTCACCCCGGCCCTGGTTTAGTGAGATAAGAGGTATAGTACACTAAGAGCCTGGGTCTCCCCAACGTTGAGGAGACCCAGGCTCTTATATTCTTTAAACTTGTAAGTGTCCTGAACCAGGGCCGGGGTGACAATGGCAAAAAACTACTGTTCCGTAGAAATTCGGTCAACGGTCAACGCCTAAATAGAACTAAGCGCAGAGCCCGCGTCTTCTTTTGCCAGGTAATTTTCAATTGCTGTATCATATTGCTCTTTCCACCAATCGATCGTGCCCCAGAACTCCCCATCCACTGCTACTTCCCCGCTGCTTACCACACCGATCTTTTCAAAAGGAACTTTCAGCGATGCTTCAAACTGTTTCACATTTTCCAGTGCCACGCTTACCACTACACGGCTTTGCCCTTCACCAAAAAGGAATGCATCTTTTCTTATACCACCTTTGCTTAACACGGAGAATCCAAGCCCACGATTGAAGCCACTCTCACTGAGCGTAACAAATAATCCGCCTTCACTGATATCATGAACGGAACGCACCAGTTTTTTTGTAATCAAAGAAGCCAGTTGCTGCTGCAGTGCATACTCTTCTTCCAGTTCAAAATGTGGGGCAGGTGAATATTTCACTCCCTGTATGCGGTGCAGGTATTCAGATGAATTGATATCGTTGGTGATATTACCGATCAGGTAAATGATATCGCCTTCTTCCTTGAAGTCGAGCGTCATTTTTTCACGGATGTCTTCCAGCAATCCTACCATACCGATAGTTGGGGTTGGGTTAACAGGACCATCAGGATTCTGGTTATAGAAGCTCACGTTACCTCCTGTAACCGGTGTATCGAAGCGGCGGCAGGCATCTCCCATTCCTTTAATAGCATGCACAAATTGATAATACACTTCCGGATCATAAGGATTACCAAAGTTCAGGCAATTGGTAACGCCTAATGGCTGTCCTCCGCTGCAAACAATATTGCGGGCTGCTTCACTAACCGCAATCATCGCGCCTTTATATGGGTCGGCATATACATAGCGGCTATTGCAGTCGGTTGTAACAGCAAGGCCTTTAGTTGTTCCTTTCACTGCTACTACTGCTGCATCGGTAGGCGTGTTAGTAGATGTATTAACAGTGCCGACCATGCTATCATATTGCGTGTATATCCAGCGCTTGGATGCGATGGAAGGCAGGCTGATGATCTTTTCCGCTACTGCTCTCAGATCTTCCGGTACTGGCACACTGTCTGCCTTGAATTTTTTTATCTCTCCCAAATATTTTGGTTCACGGTATTCCCTGTCATATTGCGGAGCACCACCACCGAGCACGAGTTCCTCTGCAGGCAGGGATGCTTCCAGTTCTCCATTCATATAAAACTCCAGGATGCCATCTTCTGTTACTTCACCGATCACTGAGCAGGGCAGGTCCCATTTTTCAAACACTTTTTGTACTTCCTGTTCTTTTCCTTTCTGTGCTACCAGCAGCATTCTTTCCTGGCTTTCGCTCAGGAGCAATTCCCATGTTTTCATCTGGCTCTGGCGTGTTGGCACTTTATCCAGGTCAATCCTCATTCCCACTCCGCCTTTGGCACTCATTTCGGCAGTAGAGCAGATGATACCTGCAGCTCCCATGTCCTGCATGCCTACAACAGCACCGGTCTGGATCACTTCCAGGCAGGCTTCCAGCAATTTCTTTTCCTGGAATGGATCACCTACCTGCACTGCGGGCAGATCCTGTGCACTCTCCGCAGTAATATCTGCTGAAGCAAAAGATGCCCCGCCGATACCGTCTTTACCGGTTGCACTGCCAACAAACATCACGGGATTTCCTTTACCAAGGGCGGTAGCAGAAACTGTTTCTCCTGCTTTCACGATACCAACGCTCATAGCATTTACAAGAGGATTGGTATGGTAGCATTGATCAAAATATATTTCACCACCAACAGTAGGCACACCAAAGCAGTTGCCATAATGGCCAATGCCGTGCACCACGCCGGATAAAAGATGTTGTGTTTTATCTTCTTCAAGGTTGCCAAAACGTAATGAGTTCAGCGAAGCGATAGGACGGGCCCCCATCGTAAAAATATCCCTGTGAATACCTCCCACCCCAGTGGCTGCGCCCTGGAATGGTTCAATAGCAGAAGGGTGATTATGCGATTCGATCTTGAATACTACGCCAAGGCCGTCGCCGATATCCATCAACCCGGCATTTTCCTCTCCTGCTTTTACAAGCATTCTTCCACCTTCGCGGGGAAGGGTTTTAAGCCATTTAATGGAATTCTTATAACTGCAGTGTTCGCTCCACATGCCGCTGAAAGCGCAGAGCTCATTGAAGTTAGGGGTACGACCCAATTTTTTTTTGATCAGTTCAAACTCTTCTTCTGTAAGCCTGAGTTGCTGTGCGGTTTTTGCTGTTATTTCCATGTAAAGGGGTTGATTGGAGAAGCCGCAAAATTAAGGAAAGAGTGGTAGTAAATGTCTATTTTGTGCAACAAAACAACTGCTGTTGGAGTACCTTCTCTTTGTTGTCTATCTCGTCGTATTTGCGTGGCTGGTTACCAGGACCCGTTTTTTTAATCATGCAGGCCTAAATAAGGATCAGTTGGTCATTCTTTTCCTGGTAAAAGTAATTGCGGGCATCTTTTATGGCTGGATCGGTATTTATTATGGCAGTTATGCAAAAATGGTGGATACCTGGTCGTATCATTATCAATCCATTGAAGAGCTGAAACTGCTGACCACCAATCCTCACGAATATTTCAGCAGCCTTCTTCCCGCAGCCCGGTCAGGTGAAGACCTGGGGGAATTCTTCGGTTCCTACAACTCCTATTGGAATGATCTGAAATCAATGATCTTCATCAAAGTATTGTCCATTTTCGACATTTTCAGCATGGGGAACTATTATGTAAATGTGATCTTTTACTCTTACATCACTTTATTCGGCCCCATTGCACTGTACAGGGTGATGAAAGAAGTGTTCCCGCAGGAAAAGATCATCGTACTGATCGCTATATTTTTTGTGCCATCCTTTTTATACTGGGCATCCGGCCTTCATAAAGAAGGTCTGCTTTTTCTTGGCCTTTGCCTCATTATGTATCATGTATATTTTGCATTGCAGGAAAAAAAATGGCCGTTGAAAAGATGGCTGGGTATTCTCCTGGGTATATTCCTGTTCCTCCTGCTGCGGAATTTCCTGCTCATACTGATCGCTCCTGCAATTATTGCCTGGTTGTTGGCCAGCCGTTGGCCCCGTCATCAACTGGCTTGCTTTGGTGCAGTATATAGCATAGCCGCCATTTTGTTTTTTTGCCTGCGATATATTTTCCCAAAACTGGATTTTCCGCAGGCAGTGGTCGACAAGCAACAGGCTTTCCTGACACTTGCCGGCAACAGCAGCATTCCCATCAGTGAATTGAAGCCCGATGCGCTTAGCTTCCTGATCAATGCACCACAAGCCATCACACTTTCTGCTTTCCGTCCTTACCCGAGCGATATTCACCATTTGTTCTCTATGGCGGCCGCAGTAGAGATATTATTACTGATATTACTATTCCTTGCCTTTCTTATCTGGCGTAAAAAGGGTGTAATAAAAGACCGGAAGCTGATCTATTTCTGCATTTTCTTTGCCTTGTCGCTTTTAGTGACCATTGGATTCAGCGTCAATAACCTGGGAGCTATTGTACGGTACAGGAGCATTGCACTGCCGCTATTGGTCCCCATCATAGCAGCCTGCATTGACTGGAAAAAGCTTCCAATACTGTCTTTCAGCAACATTATAAAAATAAATAATTCAAATAAATATTAACCAAATCGAAAAAAACAGGGTAGCACCTCCTTATTTTTTTAGATTTTTCCACATTTTCAACCCAAAAACTCAGATTAACCAAAAAAAATTGGCGTAAATCTTCTAATTGCTTTGCTTTGCTTAAAACTAGAAAATTTATGTCCCTTCGTTTTAACGCAATCTCCAAGCTGAACGCTTCCCCGGCAACTGAGGTAGAGGGCTCTAAAAAAGTCACTGCCATTTTCGGCAGCAATGTATTTACCCTGAAAACTGCCCGTGAATTTTTAAGTGATGAAGCTTATAAGAGCCTGATCGGCTCTATTAAAGCCGGCCAGAAAATTGACCGGGCTGTAGCCAATCAAATTGCCACCGGCATCCGTGCCTGGGCTGAAAGTAAAGGTGTTACCCATTTTACACACTGGTTTCAGCCACTTACAGGTACTACTGCCGAAAAACATGATTCTTTCTTTACGCTTAAGAGTGACGGCACTCCTATCGAGCAATTTGAAGGAGATTCTTTAATACAACAGGAACCTGATGCTTCTTCTTTCCCCAGTGGTGGTCTGCGCGCTACTTTTGAAGCACGCGGTTACACAGCATGGGACCCCTCTTCTCCTGCATTCATTATGGAGATAGGAGAAGGCAAAACACTTTGCATCCCTACTGCATTCGTTTCTTATACCGGCGAATCGCTGGATTATAAAGCCCCTTTACTGAAAGCCGTTGAATCGCTGAACAAAGCGGCTGTTGATGTTTGTAATTATTTCGATAAAAATGTTTCCAAAGTATCTGCCACACTCGGATGGGAGCAGGAATATTTCATTATCGATGAAGCAATGTTCAATGCACGTCCCGACCTGGTAATGTGCGGACGCACTGTTTTCGGACACAACTCTGCCAAGAACCAGCAGTTGGAAGACCATTACTTTGGTTCCATTCCTGAAAGAGTGTATGCATTCATGAGGGACTACGAGACCGAATGTTACAAACTTGGTATTCCCCTGCGCACCCGTCATAACGAAGTAGCCCCAGCTCAATTTGAGTGCGCCCCTATATTTGAAGAGATCAACCTTGCTGTTGACCACAATACATTGCTGATGGATATTATGTCGAGAGTAGCCCTCCGTCATAAACTCCGTGTGCTGTTTCATGAAAAGCCATTTGCCGGCATCAATGGAAGCGGCAAGCACAACAACTGGAGCATGGCCACCGATACCGGTGTAAACCTCCTGGCTCCCGGCAAAACGCCAAAGACCAACCTGATGTTCCTGACATTCTTCGTAAACACCATTAAAGCGGTACACGATTATGCAGATCTGATGAGAGCGTCTATTGCTTCAGCCCCCAACGATCACCGTCTGGGTGCCAACGAAGCTCCTCCTGCTATCATCTCCGTATTCATCGGTCAATACCTCACCAAAGTGTTGCAGGATGTTAAAGAAAGAGTAGGAGACAAATTCGACGAACAGGATGAAAGCATGCTGAAGATCGATATCCATAAAAGCATTCCTGAACTGCTGATGGATAATACCGACCGCAACAGGACCTCCCCATTTGCTTTTACCGGCAATAAATTCGAGTTCCGCGCTGTAGGTTCTTCAGCCAACTGCGCTAACCCTATGACTGTCCTGAACACAGTAATGGCTGAAACACTGAAAAAATTCAAGAAAGACGTAGACGCCCTTATTGAAAAAGGAGAAAAGAAAGAGATCGCTATCATGCACGTGATCCGCGAATATATCGTTGCCAGCGAAAAAGTATTGTTCGAAGGCGATGGCTATAGCGAATCATGGGAAAAAGAAGCAGAGAAGAGAGGCCTGCCCAATGTTAAAACCACTCCGCTCGCGCTGGATGCAATGGTTACAGAAAAAGCCAAGCATCTGTTTGAAAGCAATAATATCTATTCGCATTCAGAACTGGAAGCGCGTCACGAGATCGAACTGGAAAGCTATATCAAGAAAGTTCAGATCGAAGGACGTATTATGGGTGAACTGGCAACCAGCCATGTTCTTCCTCCTGCTATCCGCTATCAGAACCTGCTGGCTAAAAATATCAATGGCCTGAAAGCAGTAGGCCTGCCTGAATCAGCTTACAGCAACCAGAAACAAATACTTGACAAGATCTCCGAGCATATCAATAAAGCCAGCGACCTGGTTGAAAAAATGATTGAAGCAAGAAAGATCTGCAATGCTATACAAGACACCCGCACGAAAGCTATCGCTTACCAAAGCCAAGTGAAAGATACTTTCTTTGATCAGATACGCTACCATGTAGACAAACTCGAGCTGCTGGTAGATGATAAGGAATGGTATTTGCCCAAGTACAGGGAAATGCTTTTCCTGAGATAAGCTTTATCACACACGAGAAAACACAAGCCTCCCTGGATTCTTCCGGGAGGCTTTTTTCTTTGAGAGAAACGGGTAAGTTTTTACCAGGAACGGGAAGCCTGACTAATTGAAATTTGCTTTCATTACCCGTAATATATTCCCTCCTAATATTTTCTTTATTGATTTTTTAGAATAACCACGCCGCACCAGTTCAGCAGTGATCTTGGGATAGGTAGTCACATCATCCAGGCCTACCGGCAATGAGCTTACTCCATCAAAATCGGAGCCGATACCTACATAGCTATCGCCAACCAGTTTTACGATGTAATCTATATGATTTACAACATCGGCGATGGAAGGACGCAGCTTTTCCATTTCAGTACGGTAATATTCCCGCCATTGCCTGCGCATCTGTGCTGAATCTTTTGTTATTGCAAATAGCGAATCCTGGATACGCTTGCGTTCGTTTCCATCAATTTGCTCCTGGCGTTGGGCATAAGCCTTACTGATAAAGCCTGAATAGAAATTAATACAGATCACTCCCTTATTCTTTGCTACAGCTTTTATCTGATCATCTTTCAGGTTGCGGAATACAGGGCAAAGTGCCCAAACTGAACTATGTGAAGCCAGTACAGGTTTGGTAGTTGTGGCAATAGCATCATAAAATGTTTGTTCACCTACGTGCGAAACATCAACCATTACACCAAGCTCATTCAGCTTTTTTACTACCTGCTTACCAAATTCAGTAAGTCCTTTTTGCTTGAGACTACCCGGATGTTCTGTTTCGTCCATGGCACTGCTGGCCCAGGAAGTGCTGTTGTTCCAGGTCAGTGTGAGATACCGCATACCACGGAGGTATAGTGCATTCAGTTTAGCCAGATCATCTTCGATCATATGGCCACCTTCCACACCGATAAGGCAGGCAAGTTTGCCCTTTTTTACTGCTCTCTTTATGCTTCTGTAAGATGTGATCTCCGCCATGCGATTGTAATTACGAAGTATCAGCCGCTTCAGGGAATCTATTTCTTCATTGGCATCGAGATAGAAAGATTTGCCACGTGGTTTTTCACTCGTCCAGATGGAGAAAAACTGAACATCCAATCCTCCCTCCTTCCATCGGTCGAGATCACTTTGGCCTTGCGTTTGACGGTGCGAGATATCAATACCTTTCAGCGTAAGGGAACTGAGCACGTCGTTGTGGGTATCCACAACAATAGCTTTGCGATGAATGCTTTTCGCTGATTGGGCTGCAGAAATAAAAGAGACAAACAGGAGTAGTGGGACCAACGCTTTTTTCATTGGCAGTTTAGTTTACTCTCCTAAAGATCGGTAAGAAAACGAAAAAGCCCACAAGAGTTTTTCTTTGTGTTCTTTGTTGTCTTTGTGGGATATTGCTCCCACAAAAAACACAAAGACATTAAACGAAAAACTGTGGGCAAAAAAAATCCCGGCATTTCGCCGGGATAAAGTCTTATCTGAGTTGGAATGACTCCAGGAACTTTGTATTAAAATCACCGCTTCTGAACCTTTCATCCTGCATCAGTTGAAGATGGAAAGGAATGGTTGTTTTCACTCCTTCGATCACGTATTCGCTGAGTGCGCGATACATGGTATCGATTGCTTCATTGCGCGTGCGGGCCACTGTGATCAACTTGCCGATCATGGAATCATAATACGGCGGGATCACATAACCTGCATACACGTGGCTGTCGACCCTCACCCCATGACCACCGGGCTGGTGCAGCGTTGTGATGCGGCCGGGTGAAGGGCGGAAATCATTATAGGGATCTTCTGCATTGATACGGCATTCGATTGAATACATCTGCGGGATATAGTCTTCTCCGGAAATGCGTTCGCCCATTGCAATTTTGATCTGTTCTTTGATCAGATCGAAGTTGATCACTTCTTCTGTTACGCAATGCTCTACCTGGATACGGGTATTCATCTCCATGAAATAGAAATTCCGGTGTTTGTCGACCAGGAACTCGATTGTGCCCACGCTTTCATAATTGATGGCGCCGGCAGCTTTCTTGGCAGCTTCTCCCATCCTGGCACGAAGTTCATCAGTCATAAATGGAGAAGGTGATTCTTCCACCAGTTTCTGGTGCCTGCGCTGGATAGAGCAATCCCTTTCACTGAGATGGCATACATTTCCGTATTGATCACCGGCTACCTGTATCTCAATGTGGCGGGGTTCTTCCACAAATTTTTCCATATAGATACCATCGTTCTTGAAAGCAGCAGCAGCTTCAGCTTTGGCGGTATCGTATGCTTTTTCCATATCGCTCTCCTGCCATACAATGCGCATGCCTTTACCACCACCACCGGCAGTAGCTTTGAGAATAACAGGATAGCCCATATTACGGGCAAGGCCTTTGGCCTCATCAAGACTTTGCAATAAACCTTCGCCACCGGGTACTACAGGCACACCGGCTTTGATCATGGTTTCTTTTGCAGTGATCTTATCTCCCATTCCATTGATCATCTCAGCTGTTGGGCCGATGAATTTGATGCCATGATCATTACAGATACGGGCAAACTTGGCGTTCTCTGCCAGGAAGCCGTAACCGGGATGCACAGCGTCGGCATTGGTGATCTCCACCGCTGCCATGATATGTGCAATATTGAGATAGGAATCGCTGCTTTGAGGTTTGCCGATACAAACGGCTTCATCTGCAAATTTCACATGCAGGCTATCGCGATCGGCTGTAGAATAAACAGCTACCGTTTTAATGCCCATTTCCCGGCAGGTCCTGATTACACGAAGTGCAATCTCACCACGGTTTGCGATCAGTATTTTTTTAAACACGAATAGTCAATTAAGATTAAAAAATCACAACCCCCACATCGTTCAAGGTTTAAGGGTTTGAGGGTTTAAAAGTTTAACGGATCAACCTTAAACTTTTAAACTATTAAACATTTTAAACTTTAAACCATTATGGTTCTACAAGGAACAAAGGCTGATCATATTCCACTGGTGAAGCATCTTCTACCAATACTTTTACGATCTTACCACTGATCTCGCTTTCGATCTCATTGAAAAGTTTCATGGCTTCGATGATGCAAACCACTTTACCCGGAGCTACTTCATCTCCCACTTCAACGAAGTTGGGTTTGTCGGGTGATGACTTACGGTAGAAAGTACCGATCATCGGGCTCTTGATAGTAATAAGGTTGGAAGGAGTGGCTGCTTCAGGAGCTTTTGCTTTCTCAGCAGCCTGGGGCACCGGCTGACCGGCAGCAGGCGGTGGAGGAGCGGAATAAACCGGGGCAGTAGGCATAGCCTGGACAACCTGTGTCACCTGCTCTTCTTTTTGCTTGATGGTAATCCGGAAATCCTTTTGCTCAATTGTCAGCTCTCCGATGTTTGATTTGTTGATCATCTTGACCAACTCCTGGATCTGTTTAAAGTCCATGTTTTTCAATTTAACAGGTATTTTATTTTTCTAAACAGATCATAGCATTTACCCTTTAATAGTGAAAAAGTTATGATCCGCGGGTTTGTTAATATTTACTTAATCAAAAGGACGGCTAAGATAGGGAAATCAATTTCAGCAAATCAAGTATTTTTTCCCGTTTTTGGCCCAAAATCAGGTAAAATCTATGAAAAAAGGCCTGAAATCGAGTAATTCCAGGCCTTTTTTTATAAAGTTCCTTTTATTCTTTCACCCTTTCCACATACTCACCAGTCTTGGTGTTTACGCGGATCAGTTCGCCTTCATTTACAAACAGGGGCACGCTTACTGTAGCGCCGGTCTCAACAGTGGCAGGTTTCAGCGTACGGGTAGCTGTATCGCCTCTAAGGCCTGGTTCTGTGTAAGTTACCAGCATTACGATCTTATCGGGCAGCTCCACGCTCATAGGCTGTTCTGTTTCTGTATTGATCAATACAGACACTTCCTGGCCATCCTTTAAGAACTGAGGGGCATCAACGAGGTTTTCCTGAAGAGCGATCTGCTCAAAAGTCTCGTTATCCATGAAATTATACCCTGTATCGTCTTTGTAAAGAAACTGGTAAGCCCTTTTCTCTACGCGCACAGGATAAATGTTATCACCTGAGTTCCAGGTTTTTTCAATAGAGCGGTTATTATCCACCCCTTTCAGTTTTGCCCACACTTTAGCCGCTGCACGGGCCGTTTTGTTTTCACCAAATTCAACAACGGAGTAAAGACTGCCATCCAACTTGATGATCATACCACGGCTGATATCTGAAGTATTTGCCATAAAAAATCTTTTTTGAGGCGGCAAAGATAGGGTTTGGCCTCCGTAAACCAAAGAGGGGGTATCTACCGGAAAAGTATATTTAATTTTGGCCGGACAGGGCGACTATAAAAGATATGCCCTGCTGATCATAAGTTCTATGATCGGCAGGGCACACTCCTAATTATTTCAGCAACCTGCATCGGGGGCTAAAGACAGTGACCGCATAAGCTGATAAGTGAAATTATGGGCAGCGGCAGGTTTTGCTTTTGGTGCTGGCTCCTGTTCGAGGAATTTTCCATACTTCTTTTCAAATGCCGCTTTCTGTGCAGGATCATTCAGATCATAGGTTTCCTTTTTATCTTTCTTATCAATCAGGATAACCTGGTTATTGTTAATAGTCATGCTCTTTACACCAGCCGGCATCTGAATCACAGGTGGCGTTGGCGGCACAGGAGGAGTTGCAGGCGCAACTTCCATCATAGCTGGTGCAGGGGGAACAGGCATTTCCGCTGAAGGAGCAGCAGGAGGCGTAGCCGGAGCTCCGGCAGGAGCAACGGCAGGAACAGGTGGAGCAGGCGGAGGTGGAGGAGGCAATTCACCATAAAGTTCCTCATAGTGCTCCGGGTCCTTGTTCCAATCTGTCATTAAGATTTTCTTTACTACTTTGCTGTCTTTGTCTTTTACTATTATCGTGCAATTCCCGTTATTATCATGCACAATTATCTGATAACCTTTTTCATTTACAGGTATCGTATCAAGAGGATCGCTAATCTGCGCAATAGAAATAGCTTCTGCATTCCCCGGAGCAGAAACCATTGAAGGTTCACTCAAGGCCGATCCCTGAATACGGACTGCCTTTAGCAAACCCGCATCCTGTATAATGTTTTTTTGACGGAAAGCAAGCAGCAATGCAGCAACTGCAGGTAATAACAACAGCAGGCGCAACAACTGTCGCTTTGAGGTTTGAACTTTGTTCATCATGGCTATACGTTTTTTTAATGAAGAAAAATTAAACTGACTGGCTATACTAAAATGATTGTTACCGATAACTTTCAACAACATATACTGGTATTGCTTTTTATCCAGGCCGCTCTTGATCACCTGGTGATCGGCAATGAATTCCAGGTTCTGCCGTATGCTTTTACGCAACAGCCAAACAAATGGATTGTACCAGTTGATCATGCATAACAGTTCAGCCCAGATAATATCGATGCTGTGCTTTTGCCGTACATGAACAAATTCATGCCGGATGATCTCCCGCAACTCTTCCTGGTTATGTTGGGTATGGTTGATAAAAATGGCATTGCCAAAAGAAAAGGGGATAATGTTTTTATCTACCTGGTAAACGCTCAATGGCCCTCCGGATAAAAGAGTTGCTTGCCGGCGGATGCGCAGGAAAGAAATATAACGGATAATAAAAACGCAAAGAAATACGATGGTCCCGGTTAATAACAATAAAGCCAGGAGGGTCCAATAGTTCCAGGGCATATCAGCAGCCGCTTCTCCTGTTTCATGCACGGATGCAGTTGATATCTGCCAGGCAGGAATTATATTGGCTATCCTGCCAGTTTGCCAACTATTGTTTTCAAGCGCAGGAGTGATATTGATCAATGGAAGAAAAAAACACAAAGCAGTGTATACAAGCAGGTAAATCCTGTTCCAATTATAAAAGGTGAGCCGGCGAAGCAGGAACTGGTAAAAAAGGTATACGATCCCCAAACTAAGGGAAAACTTCAGCAGGTATTGAAAAATAACAGGCATGAGAAGAGTTTATTTGTTTCCTTTTTCAATCATATCTATGATCTCTTTCAATTCGCGGGCTGATAATTTTTTCTGCTCCACAAAAAAATTCACCAGCTCTTTATAAGAGTTGTCGAAGTATTCTTTTACCACGTTTCCCATGAATTTCTTTTTGTATTCCTCTTCTGAAATAATAGCCTTATACAAATAAGTATTGCCCAAAAGGCGACTCCCGAGATAACCTTTCTTTTCCAGGTTCTTTACCGTGGAAGCAACAGTAGTGTAAGGCAATGAGGTGTTCATCTGCTCCATGAAGGATTTGATATTCCCTTCCCCGGCTTTCCAGATGGCCAGCATGGCTTCTTCCTCCTGGTAGGTTAATTTCTCCATATCTACGAAATTTTCGTAAAATTTACGAATTATTCGTAGACTCCCAAATTTTTCTTTCCCTGAAAATGTTAAAACTGCCTGTCTTCCTCAAAAACCTGATCTTATTATTTTCATTATTCTTTGTGTTCTTTGTTGTCTTTGTGGGAAATAGCTTCCCACAAAGAACATAAAGTGAATAGTGGGATATTGTTATCCTCGTGGGCATAAAATTCGTTTCTTTGAATAAAATCACGGGAGATGAAAACAGTAAAACGTATCCGCATCAGCACACTCGTCATAGTCCTTGGTATCCTGGTAAGTTTTAACGGGATAGCCCAGCAGGACGCTTCAACAATTCCTTCCTATAAGAAATTCCCGAATGTGCCGCCTTTCAAACTATTGCTGACAGATAGTGTAACTGTTTTCACCAAAGAAAACCTGAGCAAGAAAAAACCAACGATGATCATGCTGTTCAGCCCCGATTGTGATCATTGCAAACACGAAACAGAAGAACTGATCAAGCGCATTGAAGACTTCAATGATGTACAGATCATCATGGCCACTCCTATGCCCTTCGACAAGATGAAGGAGTATTATGATCATTATGGCCTGAGTAAATACAAAAACATCAAAATGGGCAAGGATGCCAACTTCATGCTGCCCGTTTTTTTTAATATCCGCTCCTTCCCTTTCCTGGCTTTTTATAATAAAAAACAGGAGCTTATCTCAGTTTTTGAAGGGTCGATGCCTATGGATAAAGTACTGGAAGAGCTAAAGAAATAACTTTGTTTTGACCTCCCAAACGGGAAACTTTCTTTTACCTTTGCCCCCGCCAAGTCCCGCTTCCTGGCGGGTGGCAGAACTAATTTCCTCATTCTCTAAAAACTTCATTCATGAAAGTAACTGTTGTAGGTGCAGGAGCAGTAGGAGCCACTTGTGCCGATAATATTGCCCGGAAAGAATTAGCGACTGAACTTGTTTTGCTCGACATCAAAGAAGGGATTGCCGAAGGAAAAGCACAGGATATGATGCAGACTGCGGCCCTGCTGGGATTTGATACAAAGATCACCGGATCTACCAACGACTATAGCAAAACAGCCGGCAGCGATGTGGTAGTGATCACTTCAGGTTTGCCCCGCAAACCAGGTATGACCCGTGAAGAACTGATCGGTGTGAATGCAGGCATCGTAAAAGGCGTAACAGAAAACATTCTGAAACATTCTCCCAATGCCATCATTATTGTGATCAGCAATCCGATGGATACCATGACCTACCTGGCACTGCAATCAACCGGCCTTCCTAAAAACCGCATCATTGGTATGGGTGGTACGCTCGACAGCAGCCGCTTTAAATATCAACTGAGCCAGCACCTGGGATGCAGCCCTGCTGATCTCAATGCTGTAGTAGTGGGTGGCCATGGCGACACGACCATGATCCCGCTCATCCGCCTGGCAACCTGGAATTCCGTTCCGGTTACACAGTTCCTGAGTGAAGATCAACAAAAACAAATCGTTGCCGACACAATGGTGGGTGGCGCTACGCTGACCAAACTGATCGGTACTTCTGCCTGGTATGCACCTGGAGCAGCCGGAGCAGCACTGGTTGAAGCTATCGTGCGCGATGAGAAAAAACTGTTTACCTGCTGCGTTGCCCTCGATGGTGAATACGGACAGAAAGATATCTGCCTGGGCGTACCGGTTATCATCGGTAAAAACGGTTGGGAAAAGATCATCGACTTCAAACTGAATGCAGCAGAGCAAGCTGAATTTGATAAGAGCGCTGCAGCAGTAAGAAGCATGAATGATGTGCTGAAAACGCTGTAAGCATCAGATTTAAAGAATATAAGAGTCGGGGTTTCCTCAATGTTGAGGAAGCCCCGACTCTTAATGTGCTATACCTGAAGAAGATAATCTTATTTCGCTATATCATCATTTGAAACGCCTCTCTTTCTCGATACATTCTCTGCTAGTTTTCCAAAGTTCCAGCGCAGGCTGAACGTAACAGCATTTTGTATATTCCATCTTAAATTACTACGGATAAAATTTTCGTCCCGGTAATTGCTCCTCCAGTTATAATATTTACTGAACAGGTTATTGGCTGTGATCCCTGCTGTAACCTTTTCCTTGAAAAGCTTGTAATTAGTACCAATGCTATAAGTAAAATTCCTTCCAGCTTGTCCCTGTAGCTGAGGATCGGATATCCAATAATAAGCGGAAACATAACCGGTCCATTTCTTTGTAACCTGATAGGTAAGATTAGTATTATTAAACCCTCCTATTCCATCATTCCGCTGATCAGGCCGGAAGCGGTTTTTCAAAAAAGTATAACGCAGGCCTGAGTTCAAACTAAAACTCAGCTTTTTACTGAATTTGGTGGACACATTCAGATTCAACCCTGTTACACGGGAAATGCCTGCATTATCGACTACCGATGCTGCTACGCCTGTGGCCTCATTAAACTCAGTGTAGGTCACGATCTGGCGGTTACTAAAGCTCTGGGAAAAACGGATATTGATATTTGTATTGCCTTTAAACACTGAATATCCTGTTTCAACAATGTGGATTATATCAGGACCGAGTTGGGGGTTGCCATAACTGATATTGAATGAATCTGTATTAGATACAAAGGGGTTCAGGTCCCAGATATACGGACGCCGCAGGCGTTTAGTATAGGAAAGCGATACAGTATGTATTTTATTGAACTTGCGTGAGAGATAGATACTAGGCATGAATGTGCCATAATCCTGCAATACCCTTGTAGTTGTTTTGCTAAAATTCCCATCAATATGTGTTTGCTCAAAACGGCTGCCAAGTTTAAAACTGATTTTTTCCCATTTGAAGGAATAGGTAGCAAAAGCACTGTATACGTTTTGGCGATAATCAAAGTTGTTGGTATTGCCAATGTCTTCTACATACTCCTGGTCTTTATCATACTTGATCAGGCTGAGATAATCTGAAGAAGCCTGGCGGATGATCGATTTAAGTCCTGCATCTATTTTACTGCCTTTTTTGAACGGTTGTGTGAAGTCTGCATTCAATGTGAGTTGTTTATTGGGCGCTTGGTTATTATTAACCGTAAAGCGGTCACCGCTACTCGTGTTCTGCTCACTAGAGAAATAGTTATCGTCTCTCGAATCGTCATAATAAGCTTTCAAAGAAAGTTCCTTTCCTTCCCGTCCTTTAAATTTTCTGACATAATCCAGGCCAAGATAATAAGAGGGGTAATTGTACCGGGTACTGTTTGACAGGAAACTGGTTTCCGTACCTCCATTGCCGGGAAGGACCATATCATACCGCGTATCTGTATTGGAATTTCCATTACCGCCACTTAGTCCTGCATACAGGCTTAATACATTAAGACTATCTATATCCCAGGCAAGTTCCATGCTGCCATAATTATAAAAATATTTTCCCTTATTGACGCCATTGGAAATACGCTTATAGAAAGCAACAGGTTTTAATGATTCTATTTCGCTGAACAGATTACTGGTCGGAGGCCGCCCGCTGTAGGTCCCATAATAAGCAGACAAACCAAGTTTTCCATATTTGAAGTTCAGGCTGGCGCTTCCGCTGTAGGAACGAAGAGTGTTGTAACTAATACCAGCATTACCATTATAACCCATTACTTTTTTCTGAGTAATGATATTGATGATCCCCCCTACTCCTTCACCATCATACTTGGAAGAAGGAGTAGTGCTCACTTCTATTTTTTTGATCAGGTTCGCAGGAAAAGAACGAATGGCATCTTTCAGGTTCTTCGTAAACATGGCTGTTTCTTTCCCATTCAACAATACTTTAAAATTTGTTTGGCCATTCAGTTGAACATTACCCTCTCCATCCACTGAAACAAAAGGCGCTTTTCTTAATACATCGGCAGCCGTCAATCCTTCCACAGAAGGGTCTGCTTCTGCATTAAAGATCATCTTCTCATCTTCCTGCTCCAGTAATGGCTTACGCACAGCAGCCGTTACCAACACAGCGCCCAGTTGACGGGCATCAGGAGAAAGAATGATCGGTTCAAGTTCAATCAACAACTTTCCGGTATCGACCTTTACCGGACACTCCTTTTCACGGAAGCCAGTGTAAGTAACGATCACAACATAGTGCCCGGTATCAACTTCTGTAAACTCAAATTTCCCTTTGCCATTGGAAAAAATATTCTGCAAAGGCTTTTGCGTATTGATGACTTTATATAAGCCGACTGTAGCCCAAGCTACAGGCTTGCTATTGGTACTATCCTCCAGCAATCCTGTGATCTTTGTTTTTTGTTGTGCTTTAACATCGTAAGCACCTGCCAGTAACCCGATAACAGTTACCAGCTTCAGTATATATTGATAAAAGTTTCCCATGCTGTCTGGTTGAGGTGTGATCAGGCTGGGCAATAAGAACCCCTTCCCTGAAAGGGGCTGTTACTGCAGCCTTAAAAAAAGGATTACGCTTTATTTGAAATCAACAGAGCATTGATTGCAGGTGATCTCAAACCTGGTATGTTTACCGGTGGTATCGCCATTAGATGCTTTGAACTGAGACGGAGCTCTTTCCCCCAAAAAAGAAGCAGTAGAATTCGGAGCATCTTTTTTTAGCAGTTCAAACAGGTATCGTTGCCTTTCGGCCGAGGTCATGCCTTCAACCTCCTTTGGCAGTGGATGGATTTCCATTTGCGATTTGTGAGTAGTTATTGGTTTCCCTGTAGTTTTCTGTTCTCCTTTTGTTACAATAGGATCAAGTACTGCCACCTTTTCAAAAGGAGTGAAAACAGTCGATTTATCGCCTTTGAAAAGAACAGCATAATTGGTAATATTTTTTACAGGCAACCGCAGATCGGCATACTGGTCGATGATCTTTACTTTTTCAGCCAATGGTGAAATATTCCGGATCCTGACATCAGCATTCAGCCCTTCAATATCAAGTTCAGTGATAAGTTTCCCAATACGGAGGTCTCCATACAGTTTCCGGCCGGCCACTTTTGTGATCTGATCTACAGTAATACGATCGTTCTGGCTGCGTAGGTATAACGTCATACCGCTTTCATAATCTATTTCGGAAGCCTTTGAATCAAGATCGAGCGCTTGAAGGATCCCACCGGTAAAATTGCCATTCTCCAGTTCAAGTTCTGCTTCCTGTACATCAGAAATATTGATCATGGAATATTCTGCCGTGATATACACTTTTCCAAAGTTCCTTGCATCAAGGTTGGAATGATTGAGTTTGAGCCTTGCATCACTGATATCATCATTGATAATAACACTGGTATTCTTGTTGTCTATATCCAGCTTGCTTCCTTTAGGGATGTACAACGTCATTTTCTGGCGGGTATCAGGGCCTGTTATGTTCCACCTCACTGATTGAATATTATCAAAAAGGGATGATGTTACAGCATAATTATCAACTATAACCTGCTGTACAGTATCATTTGCCCTGCTTATCTTCTGGTACAGGCTGGGGCGTTCGTTTGCAAAGGATGCACGTGTTTGAATGTCGACACGGTTGCCAAAAGATTTAAAGATAATACCTGTATTTTTCATTATTTCTTCCGGAGTGATCTTTTCGGCTTTTTCTTCTGCCACATAAACCGTTGTCACCATTCTCACTTTAGCTTCAGCCCAGGGGCGGATATCCAGGTTGCAGGTAGTGTTTACGATCTTTATGACCGCGTTTTTATCGGCAGGTAATTCCTGCGCCAGTTCCTTCAACACAGTCTTAGCAATCATGACAGTGTCTGCCGACGGCTTTGCAACGACCGTATTTTTATTACTCCGGCCTCTCTGTTCCTGCGCCAGTACTGGCTGAGACAGTATCATGGTTATTGCTATTATCAGGAGTGATGCGATTTTTTTGTTCATGGCTATACTTTAAAGGATAATATAAGAAGGCTTCTGCTGCAGCAAGCCGGCATTGCTTTGCTTCACCTTGTTATTCATTTTATTTATTTCAAATTGCAATTGCTTTAACACTGATATTTTACGCTGGTAAATAGTGATCAGTTCATCCAGTAGTGTCTCATCATACGGACTCAGTTTAAGTTGCTGTTTCACCTGCTCTTCGTCCTTGGCCAGATCAGCAAACTGTTTTTTAAACAGATGAAAATATCCCGGATCTTCTGCATAGATAGGCTGGGTTCGAACGCGCTCCAGTTGAATATCAAGCATGGTAGCATAGCTTGCTTCAATTCCTTCAAATCCATACAGAGGGGCTGGTTTGGTTTGTTTCTCCTGCCTGGAAGCCATAACAGTATTCTTCAGAGTTGCTTTTTTCTTATGAACTATCACAGGCTCTTTTTCTTGAGCAACCTGTAGTAGCGATTGTTTTTCTACCTTCTTCTTTTCATCTGCAATTGTATCTGAAGGAGCAATTGCAGATGATGTATCCTTGGGAAATGTTTCTATCACCAATGTTTTCTCCGCGGGATGGGTAAAGAAATAAACGCCTGTCCCCACAGCAAGCACCAGGCAGGCGGCAGCCATCCATTTCACGAACAGGGGAATGGTGGCAGGAGGATGAAGGGTGTTTTTCACTCCTTTCCAAAGCTCATCATCAGGCATATCGGTATCAATATGGCTGCGGTTATTCTGTAAATATTTTTTCAGTTCATCCATTGATCTCAGGTTTCAGAATACGTTCTTTTAATAATTGCCTGGCACGGTGATACTGGCTTTTTGATGTTGATTCAGAAATGCCCAATACCACGGCTATTTCTTTATGTGAATAATTTTCCAGAGCGTACAGGTTAAATACAGTGCGGCAGGCCTGGGGCAGTTTCTTTATTTCCTCATTTATCCGTTCAAAGGATATTTCCATGATCCATTCTGCCTGGTCAGTTTCCGGCAATTCATAATGATGCTCTTCCAGTTCCTTCCAGTGCACTTTCTTCTTGCTATAGCGGACACATTCATTTATTACGATCCGCTTTAGCCAGCCGCCGAAATTGACTTCCTGTCTTAATTGCTTCAGGTTTCTGAAAGCCAGCACAAATGACTCCTGTAAAAGATCTTCTGCATCCTGCCGGTTGGCTGCCATCCGCATGCAGATATTGAACATCGCTTTGGCATATTGCCGGTAAAGCAGGTTTTGGGCCTTTTCGTCGCCCTCACCAGCTTGTTTTACCACTGCAATTAGTATGTTGGTTACAGGCTCCAAAACGGTATTCTTACTTAGGAGAATGAAGATGGGAAAAGGTTGGAATTTTTTCCATTTTTTTTATCGTCGATACGATACATTTTGAAGAATATGGCGGCATGGCTTAAATTGTAACGCATAATTTTACCTGCTTATGAAATATTTCCTGAGCCTGCTCCTGGCAGGCCTGTTGATCCAAGCCGGAGCCCAGAAATTAAAACCCGGATTTGACCCGAAAGAATACGGAGAATTACTATCCATTGCCTTTTACCGCAGCAGCATTGCCGATTCTGTGGAGCGACTGACAAAAGAAGACCCTTACAAAATGGATTTCCAGTCGGCCGAAGTAGGTCTCCTTAACCGATGGACCCTTTACCTGCGGAAAGACAATGTGGCTGTTATCGATATGCGGGGAACAGTGAATCAAACTGCAAGCTGGCTTGCTAATTTTTATGCAGCCATGATCCCGGCCACTGGCAGCCTGCAACTTAACGACAGCACTGTGTTCGACTATCAACTCGCCGAAGACCCTCAAGCCGCTGTGCATGTGGGCTGGACTATTGCACTGGGTTTTCTTGCGCCGGAGATCGTAAAAAATATCAATACAGTTTACAGCGATAAGAAAATAAAAGAGTTTCTCATTTTCGGGCATAGCCAGGGAGGTGCACTGGCCACCCTCCTTCGCTCATACCTGGAATATGAAAAGAAAAAAGGGCATATTCCAAAAGATATCGTCCTGAAAACCTATTGCAGCGCTGCACCCAAAGTAGGTGATATGCGCTATGCTTATGATTTTGATTATATTACCCGCAATGGTTGGGCTTTTACTGTAGTAAATGCGGCCGACTGGGTGCCGGAAACGCCTTTCTCTATTCAAACCCTGGCAGACCTCCATTTGCCCAACCCATTAGTCAATGCCAAAGATTACCTGAAAAAACAGAAATTCTTTATCCGGCTGGCAGGCAATATGGTGTATAACAAACTGGAAAGGAAACCCCGCAAAGCACAGCGGAAGCTTGAAAAATATCTAGGCTGCAAAATGTACAGGCTTGCTGTAAGAAAAGTGTTGCCGCAATTGAAAGAACCTAAATACGTGCACAACAGCAATTATATGCGAGCGGGTGTTCCCATTGTGCTGATGCCCGATGAGGAGTATAACCGTTTATATCCTTACGATAAGGAAAAGACTTTCATGCATCACCATTTCCAGCCTTATTATTATTTGCTGAACAAGATCTATTTGACCAAATAGTAACACCACCGGAAAAGCCTTCCTTCAAAGTCAAAAGGTGTAGTGGCTTTGGTAATATCTTTTATCGAGGAAGCCTGGATTGATCTCTCATCCAGCATGAATTTCCTGGAATTGGTGCTGAAGTAAAGCATCCCTCCCGGCTTAAGCGATCTCATGCAATCATTGATCATGCTTACATGGTCTCTCTGTATATCCAGGAAATCATCCATCCGCTTACTGTTGCTGAAAGTAGGCGGATCCATCACGATAATATCGTAATAGTTAGCAGGTATTTGCTTGAGATATTGCATCACATCCGTTTGAACGAACGAATATTTTGCCGGATCATTAAACCCATTCAATCGTATATTCTTCTCTGCCCATTGCAAATAGGTTTTAGAAAGATCGGCTGTCACCACTTCATCAGCATTTCCTGCGGCAGCATACACAGAAAAAGAGCCTGTGTAAGCAAATAGGTTCAATACCTTTTTGCCAGCGCTTTTCTCTTTTACCATTTGCCTTGTAATGCGATGGTCAAGAAACAAACCGGTATCGAGATAGTCACTGAGGTTGACGATAAACTGCAAACCGTTTTCTGTAACCACAAATTCATGTTGTTCCTCATTAATACGTTGATATTGCCCGAGCCTTCCCGGCTTGCGTTGACGAAGTTTCAGGAAAATATTGTCTTTATTAATGGATAATACTTCCGATATGGTTTCAAGGCTTTTTTCCATCCAGTGGTCATGTTCTTCTTCCGACATGCCATGCCTTCTTTTATATTCCGCTACATATAATTTTTCACCATAGAACTCAATGCAAAAAGGAAATTCGGGCAGGTCATGATCATACAGCCTGTAACAGCTCAATTGCAAGCGCCTGGCCTGCTTGCTTAAATGACGATAAACCTTAATCAGTCTGTTCCTGAACATGATCATTTTTTCTTCTTCCACCCTGCTAATTTTTTACGAAATTAGTGGTCCCTAGTCATACAACCATGTACGCCATTGTAGACATAGAAACAACAGGTGGATACGCTTCTGCCAACGGTATCACGGAAATATGTATTCATATTTTTGATGGTGAAACGATCGTGGACACCTTCCATTCACTGATCAATCCCCTTCAACCTATTCCCCGCTATATCCAGGCTATGACCGGCATCACGGATGAAATGGTGGAAGATGCACCGGTATTTGAAACGGTTGCCCAGAAAGTGCATGAGCTATTGCAGGATAAAATATTCATAGCACATAATGTAAATTTTGACTATTCTTTTATCAAAGCCCATCTTGAAGCAGCCGGTTATTCGTTGCAGACAAAAAAGCTTTGTACCGTCCGTTTAAGCCGGAAGATCATTCCCGGGCATTCATCTTACAGCCTCGGTAATCTCTGTCATTCGTTAGGCATAACGATCAATGACCGGCACCGTGCAAGCGGAGACGCTACTGCCACGGTAACATTGTTCCATTTATTGTTAAAAAATGATAAGGATAAGTTCATTGTAAAAAGCCTCGGCCGCAGTTCCAAAGAACAGGTATTACCACCTAATGTACCTAAGGAACATTTTGAACAATTGCCTTATACACCCGGTGTGTATTATTTCCATAATGAGAAAGGCAAGATCATTTATGTAGGTAAAGCAAAGAATATCCGTTACCGGGTAAACAGTCATTTCAGCAACAACTCTGCTTCCCGCCAGCGTCAGAATTTTCTGCGCCATACATATGCTATCAGTTATCAGTCGTGCGCAACAGAATTAATGGCACAGATCCTGGAATCGACCGAGATCAAAAAGCTATGGCCTGTTTTTAATTACTCCCAGAAGAATGCAGAGAATGTGTATGGCATTTTCTTGTATGAAGATCAGAATGGGTATCACAGGCTGGCCATTGAAAGAAATAAAAAGCAATTGAGGCCCGTGCATACCTTTCATTATCTCACAGACGGGCATGCTATTCTCCGCAAACTGATCAAAGAATATAATCTTTGCCCCAAGCTATGCTTTCTGCAAACTTTGGGAGAATGTGAAGGAAAACGTGAACATTATTGCCATGGCGCCTGCGAGCAGGAAGAAGCACCCGCTGCTTATAATGAAAGAGTGCTGGCTGCCATTCGGTCGCTTACCGAAACCCAGGCTTCTTATATGATCATTGATAATGGGCTTGGGCCTGCTGAAAAATCATGTGTGCTGGTATGGAATGGGAAGTTCTATGGTATGGGGTATTTACCAACAGATACGCCTTTTACCCAGGCAGAAGAACTGAAAGAGAGGATCACGCCGTATAAAGAGAATTTGTTTATACGGAACCTTGTGTCTTCTTATGCGGAAAGGTTTCCTGAAAAAGTGAAATTTTTACTGGAAGGGCCTCCTTCAATCCAATAATACCTTTCCCTTTGTCACCCCGGACCAGGTTTAGTAAGCATACCTCAATTATTCGATTCTATTTAATCGAGCCACTCAAAGTCTATGCTCGTTGGCATTTGAGAAAACACAGCGTGCACTTCCTGCGGAGGTGTGGCCAGCTTACGCCGGGCAAGATCAAGCCAGGCCCCATCTACTGTAATAAGAGCAGAAACAGCATCATCATTTTTCACAACAGTGTGACGGATAGACCAGCGGGAAAAATCACGTTTGGCCCTGATCAGTTCGAGGTTAATGGTGACTTTGTCGCCAAGGCGGATCTCTTTTTTGAAAACACATTCTTCACGAAACAGGATAGGTCCGATCTGCAGGCGCTGCATCACGGCTGCTGTAAGATTATGTTGCTCCAGTGAACTGATCCGGCAAAATGCGCCCCAATCGTAATAAACGGAATGACGGAGATGGAAATTAGGGTCGAGATCGGACCAACGGACTTGCACTTCCTGGGTAAAATTTTTCATTGCTGATTAATTATTAGACCATTGCGAAATTAACGAATGGGCTGTCGAAATACGGATGACAGCCTTTATTTTTGCTCTTTAATTTAAAACACATATGAAGCAAATCGCCTTGTCCGTCCTGGCACTGGCCGCTGCAGCAAGCCTGTCGGCGCAAACAACAGCCAAACCCAAGACGCCTGTAAAAACCGTCCCTAAGAAAGTGCAGCCGGCAGCGGCCGCTGCAAAGCCTGTTCTGAAAACGCTGAATGATTCTGCCAGCTATGCCATGGGAGTGAGCCTGGCAAGTTTTTATAAGCAACAAGGTGTTACCAGCATCAATGCAGCGCTCGTGTCCAAAGCTATCGCAGATGTAATGGGCAGCAAGCCTACTACCCTCGATGAAATGACCTGCAATAATGTGATGAACAAAATGATGACCGACCTGCAGCAGTCCAAATCAAAACCCAATATTGAAAAAGGAGAAGCTTTTCTTCGTCAGAATAAAGCCAGACCCGGTGTAAAAACAACTGCCAGCGGCTTGCAATATGAAGTGATCACAGAAGGTACCGGCATCAAACCTGAGGCTACTGACAGTGTTACCTGCCATTACAGGGGAACATTGGTAGATGGTATGGAATTCGATAATTCTTATTCACGCGGTGAGCCTATTACTTTCCCACTTAACAGAGTAATACCAGGCTGGACAGAAGGTTTGCAACTGATGACTGTCGGTTCCAAATACAAACTTTATATTCCTTACACACTGGCTTATGGCCCTTCAGACAATGGTCCTATTCCGGGTGGATCAGCTTTGATCTTTGATGTGGAGTTGATTGATGTGAAGAAAGCGCATTAAGAATTCGTTGATCGATGACCGGGTGGCTACTTCCATCTGTCACCCCGGCCCTGGTTCAGGACACATTCCAGTTTAAAGAATATAAGAGCCGGGGTCTCCCCCAACGTTGAGGAGACCCCGGCTCTTAGCGTATTATACCAGTTAGTTTTCTTAAACCAGGGCGGGGTGACAATAGGAAGCTAACGTGCAGCCATCGATCACTTAAGTTCATTGACCCAGGCCAGTGCCTTGTGCAATTGCTGTTCCTCTGTAAGATTAGTATTATCCAATACAATCGCATCATCTGCCTGGCGCAGCGGGCTTACTTCCCTGTGAGAATCTATATAATCACGCATCTCAAGATTGGATTTCACTTCTTCGATGGTGATATTGGGGTTCTTTTCAAATAATTCCCTGAACCTTCTCTCCACTCTTACAGCATTATCAGCCGTCATGAAGATCTTCAGTTCTGCTTTAGGGAACACGACAGTACCGATATCGCGACCATCCATCACAATACCTTTTTTGTTCCCCATTTTCTGCTGTTGGGCCACAGCAAAGGAACGCACTTCCCGGATAGCAGCCACTTCACTTACTTTCTCAGCCACTACCAGGTCGCGGATCACGTATTCCACATTTTCATCATTCAGGAATATTTCGCTTGTCTGTGTTTTTTCGTTGAAATGAAAATCGAGGTGGATCTCTTTGAGTGCTTTATTGACTTCTTTGGTATCTGTCCAGTCAACATGATTACGTAAAAAATAAAGCGTAATGGCGCGATACATGGCGCCACTGTCAACATATACGTAACCGAGTTTCTTTGCAAGTTGCCGGGCCAGCGTGCTTTTTCCGCAACTGGACCAGCCATCTATAGTTATAATGATTTTTTTTGCCACAGGGCAAAAATAAGAATGAAGAGCGAAATAAAAAGGAGCGTTCGTCAGAACGCTCCTTTTATCCTTTTTATATATAAATTCTTATGCTTTCGATTTAGTTTCTATCTTCTTGAAAGAGAATTTCAGTTTGTTATTCTCTTTATCCAGGTCAGCCTCCAGCACATCCCCTGCTTTTACATTCATGTTCAGGATCTCTTCTGCCAGTGGATCTTCCAGGTATTTTTGGATAGCCCTGTGCAGCGGGCGGGCGCCAAACTGTACATCGTAACCTTTATCTGCCAGGAAAGATTTTGCATCTTCTGTCAGCGACAGGCTGAATCCCAGACTGGTAAGGCGTTTCATCACACCCTTCATCAGGATATCAATGATGCTGAAGATATTTTCCTTGCTAAGGCTATTGAAGATCACTACATCATCGATACGGTTAAGGAACTCAGGAGAGAATGTACGTTTCAGTGCTTTTTCAATCACTGCTTTATTTGCTTCATCTTCCTGTTCCATTTTGGAAGTGGTAGTGAAACCAACTCCTGCACCGAAATCTTTCAATTGTCTTACACCGATATTGGATGTCATGATGATCAGTGTATTCTTGAAATCCACTTTACGTCCCAGTCCATCAGTAAGCTGTCCATCGTCCAGCACCTGCAGCAGGATATTGTAAATATCCGGGTGGGCTTTTTCAATCTCATCGAGGAGGATCACGCTGTAAGGTTTACGGCGTACCCTTTCGGTGAGTTGACCACCTTCTTCATATCCTACATATCCGGGAGGCGCACCGATCAACCTGCTCACGGTAAATTTCTCCATATATTCACTCATATCAATACGCACCAGCGCATCTTCTGAATCGAACATATAGCGGGCGAGAGCACGTGCCAGCTCGGTTTTACCTACACCGGTTGGGCCGAGGAAGATAAATGTACCGATAGGTTTTTTCGGATCTTTCAGACCTACACGATTACGCTGGATGGCTTTCACCACTTTGGTAATTGCCTCGTCCTGACCGATCACCATGCCGCGCATATCGTCTGTCATCTTACGCAGCTTTTCTGTTTCCGCCTGAACCATGCGTTTAACAGGAATACCGGTCATCATGCTTACCACTTCAGCAATCGCTTCTTCATCGATGGGATAGCGTTTGTGTTTACTTTCTTCTTCCCAATCAGCTTTTGCTTTTTCGAGGTCTTCTGCCAGGCGTTTTTCCGTGTCGCGCAATGAGGCGGCTTCTTCAAACTTCTGGCTTTTTACCACTTTATTCTTTTCGTTCTTCACATCTTCGATCTTCTTTTCGAGATCAACGATGTTTTGAGGAACGTTGATATTTTTCAGGTGCACCCTTGCGCCCACTTCATCCATTACATCGATGGCTTTATCAGGCAACAAACGGTCAGTGATATAACGGTCGCTGAGCTTAACACAGGCTTCAATTGCTTCCTGGTTATACGTTACGTTATGATAATCCTCGTATTTGGATTTGATATTGTTCAGGATCTGTATGGTTTCATCCACACTTGGGGGATCCACCATCACTTTCTGGAAGCGGCGGTCCAATGCTCCATCCTTTTCAATATACATACGGTATTCATCCAGGGTGGAAGCACCGATGCATTGCAGTTCACCACGGGCAAGTGCCGGTTTGAATATATTGCTGGCATCGAGTGAGCCACTGGCTCCGCCTGCACCAACAATGGTGTGCAGCTCATCGATGAAAAGGATCACGTCGCGGTTCTTTTCCAGTTCATTCATGATCGCTTTCATGCGTTCTTCAAACTGTCCGCGGTATTTGGTGCCGGCCACCAGAGCAGCCAGATCGAGTGAGATCACCCTTTTATCAAACAGTACACGGGAAACTTTACGTTGTACGATGCGCAGGGCAAGTCCTTCCACGATCGCTGTTTTACCCACGCCAGGCTCACCGATCAGGATCGGGTTATTCTTTTTCCGGCGGGAAAGTATTTGTGATACCCTTTCAATTTCTGATTCCCTTCCTACAATCGGATCAAGGGTTCCCATTTCCGCAAGTTTGGTGATATCGCGGCCGAAATTATCCAGTACAGGTGTTTTGCTTTTAGCATTACCACTTTGCTTGGATCCTTTTTGTTGGGAATACTTTTTCTCATCTTCAAAATCGTCTTCGTTCTCATCGGTAAATTCGGCACGAGGGTCATTGGATTTTACAATGCCCAGCTCCTGCCTGAACAGATCGTAGTCCACGTCAAACTGATTTAAGATTTGTGTTGCAATATTTTCTTTGTTCTTCAAGATCGAAAGCATCAGGTGCTCTGTTTCAACAGTAGTGCTTTTAAGGGCTTTTGCCTCCAGCACAGTTACCCTGATTACTTTCTCGGCCTGTTTGGTTAAAGGCAGGCTGTTGATGTTCGCGATATTCTTTCCTGTTTTATCCTTAACGGCCAACTCAATTTCTTTTCGTAGCTCGTATAGGTCAACATTAAAACTTTTAAGAATACGGACGGCTGTGTTATCTCCCTCCCGGATCAAACCGAGCAGGAGATGTTCGGTACCAATAAAATCATTTCCCAATCTCAGTGCTTCCTCCCTGCTGAACGAAATGATCTCCTTTACCTGGGCTGAAAAATTATTATCCATTTTTAGGTAATTGGTTGTTATACAATATTAACAAATTAATTCGGATTCCTGCTCCCCCCTATTTATAAACGGAATGTTGATAATTTAAGTTGTCAGGGGATGCTAAAATTTTGCTATTTGCCTGGACAAGAATCTAAATTTACAGTATGCAGGTCAAAATAGATACCAAAGAGAAATTTCATGCCATCACGGTGCCAGGCCCAACACTTTCTGCTACAATGACAGAAGAACTGGAAAATATCTTAGCCCCTTACCTGCAAAATGACGCGCAGCAACCCGATGGGCAGGTCAAAAATGTGGTACTGATACTCCAAGACATTCAAAATATGGATTATGCTGCGGCTGGCAAACTGGTAGATATTCAGCAAAAGTTCTATGAAAATAACGCCTCCTTTGTGGTTTGTTCGCTACAGAAACAAGTGGAGGAATTCCTCGACAAAAATGAACTTTTGGAGCTGATGAATGTTACGCCCACCGAAAGCGAAGCCTGGGACATTGTGCAAATGGAGGAAATTGAAAGGGAATTGCTGGATGGAGAGGTTTAAGTTTGAGTCGGTAGTGAATAGTCAGAAGTCGGTAGTATGAAAAGTTTTGATGTAACATTTCCTTTGTATTTTAGCTGATGCTCGCTGTAACGATTCTTGGAAATAACTCTGCCGTACCGGCCTTCGACCGCCACCCCACCAGCCAGGTAGTTACCCAGGATGGTACTAATTATTTGGTGGACTGTGGAGAAGGTACGCAGATCCAGATGATCAACTATAAAATCCGCCGGAGTAAGATTTCCCATATTTTTATTTCACACCTGCATGGCGACCATTATTTTGGTTTGGTTGGCCTGCTCAATTCCTTTGGCCTGCTTAGTCATCAACAGGAGTTGCATGTATATGCTCCTGCTCCTTTGCGGGAGATCATCGAAATGCAGTTGCGGGTAGCAGATACCAGGCTTTGTTATCCTTTACATTTTCATGTCATCAGTGGCGAAGCAGTTTTGGTAGACAATGATAAGATCGAGATCCGTTGTTTTCCCACCCAGCATCGCATTGAATGCTACGGTTTTTCTTTCCGGGAAAAAAAGAAACCAAGAAGACTGATCCTGGAGAGTGTGAAAGAAAATAATATTCCGCTTCATTTTTATGAGAACCTGAAAAACGGGGAAGATTTTGTGACTACTGCCGGTGAAGTGATCCGTAATGAATGGCTCACCATAGCTGCACCAAAAGGAAAAAGCTACGCTTTTTGTGCAGACACCCGTTACTTTGAACCCATTATCGATCATATCAGGGATATGGACATGATCTATCATGAAACCACTTATCTCGACAACTTGCGTGACCGTGCTTATGAACGGTTTCATTCCACTACCAAACAAGCTGCACTGATAGCACAGAAGGCTAATGTAAAAAAATTACTGATCGGGCATTTCAGTAGTAAGTACGATACACTGGAAGAGTTTGAGCGTGAAGCAAGGGATGTGTTCCCCAATACAGATATAGCGCAGGAAGGTGTTACTTACAGGGTGTAAAGGTATCCCATCTTTATTTATGCAGCCATTGATAAAAAAGCGGGAACTCTTTCCGCCAGGTTGGTTCATTATGTTTTCCATCTTCCAGTACCCGGATCTCCAATGGCGACTTTGAAACAGCATGCAAAAGATCATACGCTTTTTGCATATCCGGTACCATTGTTTCGCCTTCCAGTTTGCCACCGTAGAAATAGATCCTGGAATTCACTTTGCTGCCATATTTCTTTATATCATCAAAGATCTGTGTTCCGCTGATCCAGAATGCAGGCGAGAACACACCCGCGCCACCGAATACTGAAGGGTATTTCAAAACAGCATAAAGAGAGATCAATCCGCCCATTGAACTACCGGCCACAGCCGTGTTCTTTTTATCCTTTAATGTGCGATAATTCTTATCGATATAGGGCTTCAATGTTTTTACCAGGAAGTCGACATAAGCACTCCCCTCTCCTTCCCCGAAGCGTTCATTGTCGTAAGGATTATATTCGTTCAACCGTTTATTGCCACCATGATCTGCGGCTACCACAATGCTTTGAGCAAGTTTGGTGGAATCCAGGAACTCATCTACTCCCCATTCGCCGGAATAGGAAGTGGCATTATCAAAAACGTTTTGACCATCATGCATGTACAGTACAGGATAACGCTTTGTTACATCCGTTGAATAGTTTTTAGGGAGATAGATCCATACACGCCGGGTACGTTTTAATTGCGGTATCAGGAAAGCTGTATCGATGATATGCACCTGCGCTGTTGCAGAACTTTTTTTAGATTGAGCAGGAAAACGGTCGGCCCATTCCTGCACTTCCAGTTCTATGGTCTTGCTACCGGTTGTTTTGAGGATACGATTGGGCGAATGTGTCCCGTTTTTCTGACATTCGACATTATCCCAGGCACCACGGGTAAGTTTGAATTCATAAGAGGTATCGGGCAATGTCAGGTCGAGATAGTAAGCACCATTCCCTGTTTTCTTAAACCGGTAATTAGTATCTGCAGGATTCCAGCCATTGAAAGAACCGGCGGCAAAAATATCACTGCCCGTCGGATGATATTCCGGGAGTTTACTTATTTCAATACGAACAGTGTTCTGAGCCATTGTTGTTAAATGAGCTGAGAGTAGCAGTAAGCAAAAGTATATCCGGACCATGATAAAGTATAGAAATTAACGCGATCAGCGTGAATCAAATTACTGTTTCATTAACTCCTTGATCGTTGCGTGCAAAGAAGTACTTACCGGCCAAACAGGCTGACGGAAAGTATTCTGACATAATCCCATTTCAGAAAGATAAGCTTTCACACCGCTGGGGCTACCTTCTGCAAACATGGAGTTGATAATATCTGTGTATTTATAATGCAGTTCACGTGCCTCCGCAAATTTATCTGCCAAGCAAAGCCTTACCATTTCAGCAAATTCTTTTGGATAAGCATTGGCCACAACCGAAGTAACACCGGCAGCGCCTAATGCTATCATAGGCAGGGTCAATGCATCATCACCACTGATCACCATAAAATCGGCAGGTTTGTATTTAATGATCTGCATGATCTGCTCCATATTGCCGCTTGCTTCTTTGGTAGCAAAGATCTTTTTACATTCATGTGCAATGCGAAGCTGAGTTGCTGCGGTCATGTTCTGCCCTGTACGGGAAGGCACATTATACATCATGATCGGCAATGGCGCTTTATCATTCAGCGCTTTATAGTGCTGGAATAAACCTTCCTGGTTAGGCTTGTTATAATAGGGCGATACAGACAATATCGCATCATAACCCTGCAGATCGAATTTGGCAAAACCATCAAGCACTTCTTTTGTGTCGTAACCGCCGATACCGGCCACAAGGGGCAGGCGACCATTCACTGTTTTTGCAACAAAAGAAAATACCTGTTGCTTTTCGTCACCATGCACGGTAGCACTTTCGCCGGTAGTGCCCAATACAACCAGGTATTCCACCTTACCAGTGATCCAGAATTCGATCAGCTTTTTATAGCTGTCCCAATCAATGGATCCATCTGCATGAAAAGGTGTTACAATGGCGATACCGGTGCCGGTGAATTTTTGCTGAAGTGACATATAAACACGAATTACACTAATAAACACGAAATGCGCGAGAGATATGAAGTTGCCGCGAATTACGCGAATTGAACTAGTCTGATTTTAGAATTTGTTTTTAGAATTTGATGTTTGAATCTTTTATTTAGGGATTCTATCTGATTGAGTCCTGGCTATCGACTGATGACTCCCGACTCAACCTTCGTCCCAGAATCCCATTTTGCCGAATTTCTCAATACGGTCGTTGACTCTTTGTTCGGGTGTTTTTTGCTTTAGTTCCTGGAGAACAGGCAGCAGATAATCCTTGAGCAGTTGCGCAGCCTGGTCATAATCCCAGTGGGCGCCGCCGATAGGTTCAGGAATGATGCCGTCTATAAGTCCGAAGCCGAGCATTTTATCGGCTGTGAGTCGAAGTTGTTCGGCAGCCACTTCCTTCTTATCCCAGCTTCTCCAGAGAATGGAGGAGCAGCTTTCAGGGCTGATCACGGTGTACCAGGTATTTTCCATCATGAACACTTTGTCGCCTACACCGATGCCGAGTGCGCCGCCACTGGCGCCTTCTCCAATGATTACGCAAATGACCGGCACTTTAAGGCGGATCATTTCATAAATATTGCGGGCGATAGCTTCCCCCTGTCCTCTTTCTTCTGCTTCCAGACCGGGATATGCACCGGGAGTGTCTATTAGTGTAATGATTGGTTTGTTGAACTTTTCTGCCAGTTTCATCAGGCGAAGCGCCTTGCGATAACCTTCAGGATTGGCCATTCCAAAATTGCGCAGTTGACGCATTTTGGTATTGCTTCCTTTTTGCTGACCAATGATCATTACCGTTTCTCCGTTCAGTGAAGCAAAGCCACCGACCATGGCTTTATCATCCTTTACATTCCGGTCGCCGAAAAGCTCCACGAAGTTTTCGGTCATTTTGGTAATGTATTTCGTGGTATAAGGCCTGTCCGGATGACGGCTAAGCTGAACACGTTGCCAGCTGCTGAGGTTTTTAGTGATCTCCTTCCGTTTCTCAATGATGTTTTGCTCCAGCCGCTGGATCATGTCGCTCATATCGATATGCGTCTTCTCCTGGCGGTTCTTCGTATTCTCAATTTCGTCAATCAGGTCCTTAACCGGTTTTTCAAAATCCAAAAATTGTCTATTGGCGTTTGATGGCATAGTCTAAAAATGTGGGGCTAAAATTAAGGGATTAAATGCGAATGAGCGCGAATGAGTTATGAATGAGCCTGAAGCTGTGAATAAAAAAAACAGCCACGCCATTAGAACTCAAACGGGTATGATAGGAAAGATACTAATGCTACTCGGGAAAGATTACCAGTAAGTTTTTGAATACTGACTTTTTTTTACCCCTTTCAGCCTCTAAGACTATAGTAACCTTAAAGGCTTTTTTATCTTGTGCGAAATCCAGTCCTGAGAAAGACCGGCATCGCCGTATTTCAAAACTGATACCCATGAAGACACTTCTACCTGCCCTATTATTAATGGTGCTTTGCTCCATTAATGCTCATACTCAGATCGTTACACCAGTTATCAACGCCGGCTTCGGTGTAGATGGCGAACTCCGTTCCAATTACAAGGGAACGGCCATGGCGCTCAATACGGATGATTGGTTCACGGCTGCCTCAACCATGGGCAATGGTAAATCGGTGATCGATACCACGGGAGCTGCCGCCATCATGGCCCGCTATGCAACAGACATGAATTTTCGCCGCCTGCCCTTTTTCAGGCCTATGAGGGTAGCCCCTTTTACCGTTGTGAACAACAGGGTCTGGATCGATGCAGTGTTCATCCGTGACTATCATGATAGCGATTCTACAGTATTTGCTTCAGGGGGAAATAAGAATGGCGACAGCCCGGGCAACTGGAACAGCCCGCTGGCACAATCTATTCCTGACAAAAATGATATCCTGGATATGATGGTCCATATCCGCCGGGAAGGTACACTGCCTACCGACTCACTCTGGATGTTCGGGGGTGTTTCTATGGACAATAACACGGGTAACCGTTATTTCGATTTCGAAATGTACCAGACAGATATCCTTTTTGACCGCAACACCCGGAAATTCTCCGGTTATGGTCCTGATGCAGGACATACCAGTTGGCAATTCGATGCAGCGGGGAATGTAATAACAACAGGAGATATCATTTTCAGTGCGGAATATCAAAACTCTGCGCTTACAATGATAGATGCCCGTGTATGGGTGAACAGGGCTGCACTTTCAATTACCCCGGCGGCGTTTGACTGGAGCGGTACGTTTGATGGGATTTCTATGGGATCGACTTATGGATATGCGGGTATCCGCCCTAAACAGGAAGGCACCTATTTTACAGGGCTTGCTAATAGTGCAGGTGTCTGGGGCGGCCCATTTGGTATCATATTAAGGGATCAATCATTTGTAACTACTTACGCTGTCAATCAATATGTAGAATTCTCTGTGAACCTGAGCAAGTTGGGTCTCGATGGTTCAGGTATGCTCGGCGGGAACCAATGTGCCATGCCTTTTCGACGCATCCTGACCAAAACCAGGTCGTCCAGTTCCTTCACGTCTGAATTAAAAGATTTTATAGGACCATTTGATTTCTTCCTGGCCTCACGTGCCGACGTAACTTCACAAACTCCTTTATTGTGTGAGGGATCGGTAGCAGAACTATCTGTTACCAACCCTGTTGATGGATCGATCTATGAATGGAGTACCGCTAACGGTAACTTTGTAACCCCTACTAATGCCACTTCAGTATATGTAGACCAACCTGGTACTTATATTGTAAAGCAAACGCTGCATGACGGCTGTGCGCCCTATGCAACCGACACGATCAATATAGTGCCGATGACAGGTTGTACGGTGCTCTCCGCAAATGAACTTTATGATCTCAAGGGATCACTTACAGGCACAACTGCTTCACTGCACTGGAAGGTCAGGAACAATTCTTTTGCCCAGCGTTTTGAGATCGAGCGCAGTTCAGATGGTAAGAGTTTTACGGTGGCAGGCCGCATGGATATGGTACCATCAGCATCCCTCTCAGGTTCGTATTCATTCAACGAAACACTGATCAATAATTCTTCTGCCGCTTATTACCGGATCGTGCTGGTAAATAAAGATGGATCGAGGCAGGTAAGTCCCGCTATACAATTATCTACATCTTCCAGCGAACGGTTGACAATATATCCTAATCCGGCAACTGAATGGCTACAAATGCAATTGACAGTAGCCAGAACGTCTGCTGCAAAGATCAGGATCTACACTGCGGATGGCATTTTGGTACATAGCACTCAATTCAACCTGCAAAAAGGATATAACCAGCTCAAATTGCAAGGGCTTCAGGGCAAGCCTGCAGGCACATACCTGGTGATGGTTCAAACAGACGATGAGGTGTTCAGTAGGAAGTTTGTCCTGCGTCAATAAAATGCCTGAATAAAAAATAAAAAACCGTTCAAAAAGTTTTGGAAAGAAAGGCGTGCACTCCTATCTTTGCCGTCCCGAAAACAACGGGTACGGATCGGTAGTTCAGTTGGTTAGAATGCCGCCCTGTCACGGCGGAGGTCGCGGGTTCGAGTCCCGTCCGGTCCGCAAACTTTTATAATAAGTCGCTGATTTTCGGCGACTTATTCATTTTTGATCTATTTGCTGGTCTATAATGTTCGTCCACTTTACCCTTCTTGCATTCTTCTTAGTTATTCTTCCCGTTGACAGGCTATAAGGTTACTAAATTTTATTTGTGATGTATCTATAATCTGGGGCCACACATGTATTGTATATGCTTTTCAATTTAGTGATATCAACATAGATTAAAAGAAATGATTGTTGACTTCCTTGTATTAATCGGGCTAAAACGTCCAAACAAGTAAAATTTGTTCCCAGAAATTTTATGGCAACTTCATTTTTACAAAACTGTTTTTATCTGTATTCGTGCTATCGCCTAATTCGCCGTCTTCATTGTTGCCTGTTGCCCATACGGTGTTATCCTTCTTTACAATTAGTGAATGACTTCCTCCCGCAGCAATGGAATGCACATCAGAAAAAAGCCGGAATGGGGTAATTCTCCCCGTATTCGAGCCATCACCTAACTGACCGAACAGGTTATGGCCTGTAACCCAAAAGCTGTTATCTGTTTTAAGTACCAGTAAATGATCACCTCCCGCAGAAATTTCCTTCACATTCTCCATGACCTTCACCGGAAGGGTTCTGTTTGTAGTAGTGCCATCGCCTAATTGTCCGGTGTTATTATAGCCAGTTGCCCATAATGAGTTGTCGGTTTTAATGAAATAGCTGCTGGCATAACCTGCCGTTATGGCCTTCACATTGTCCGCAATCTTTACTGGCGTCTTTTTATCAACAGTAGTGCCGTCGCCTAACTGGCCAAAAGAATTTCGGCCGGTTGCCCATAAACTATTGTCCATTTTAAGTATAAGACTGAATGAAGACAAGGCTGCCACAGCCTTTACATTGTCCATAATTTTTACCGGGGTAGGTTTGCCCGTGGAGCTGCCATCACCCAATTGTCCATAAATATTGTAGCCGGATGCCCATAAAGTGTTATCGGTCTTTACAAAAAGACTGAAGTAGATTCCTGTACTCATTGTCTTTACATTGTCCATCACGTGTACCGGAACAGACCTATCGGTGGTGGGGCCATTTCCAAACTGGCCATCGCTATTTTCGCCGGCAGCCCAAAGCGTATTATCCTCTTTTAAAATAAGCGTATGCGTTTCTCCGGCTGCAACCTGTTTGACATTGCTCATTATTTTTACGGGAATCATTTTGTCAACAGTAGTGCCATCGCCTAATTGCCCATAATAGTTCTCACCGGTTGCCCATAATGTTTTGTCAGGTTTTAACGTAAAGCTGGAGTACAGGCCTGCGAATATTTTTGTTTGGTTGGCAGGGCTATCATTTACAGTATGATCCTTTTTGCAACTGCCAAGCAGCAGGATAATTGATGCTGTCAATACAGCGATCATTCTTTCAAAGAAATATTTTTTCATTGTAAATTTATTTTAAGGGAGTATTAATTTTTGATTTCTCTTTGTTTGTATCGTCTATGTTCGTTCAACAATGGTTTCCCTGTCTTATTTCTCAGCAATAAACAATAAGAAACTGTTTTGCAGGTGATACAAATCTTCAGTTAAGTGATACGGTTGCAGTGCTCCTGCAATAGTTTGTTCCACATGTTTCCTGGAGGCATAGTTCATGGCAGCAGCAGCCGGGCCAATGCCCATAAAACTCTTTATTCCATCACTCAATGAATGATATAAGAACGGACAGCTTACCCTGGTTTGATAAATCGGTTTTAACTCCAATGATTCAAATAGTTTGATCATTCTGCCATCTTCAGAAAGCGAAAAAGGGCCTGGGGTATCAGGAGACGGAGGGGGCATTAAGGATACGATTTCTTTTAACACATTGTATGCATCACTGCATTCAGGTTTATCCCAGATGCCAACAACAAGGCGTCCGCCTTTTTTTAGTACTCTTTTTGCCTCGGTTAATGCATGGTGGGTATTTCCTGCAAACTGAAAAGCGTTGAAGCCGACTACATAGTTGAAATATTCGTTGGCGAAAGGAAGGGCTTCCATATCCTCCTCCAGGAAATTATTCCTGGGGTTTCTTTCTCTGGCTATATTCAATAAACCAGGAGCTGCGTCAATACCGATAACATTTGCACCCGTACGGATGGCCATGTGGCTGAACAACCCAGAGCCACAACCGGCATCGAGTAATGAAATATTTCCCATTAAGGAAACATGCTCCAATGCTTTTTGGTAAAGAGGGAGAAAGAAAGGTTCAAAATACATTGCCCAGTTATGGGGAGCCGTGCTCCACAATCGCCCCTGTATTTCTTTTGTGCTCATGAATTTGAAATTTTATGTCTCTGCTGGCGGTTCGTTGTTTAATAGATTAATGCGGTTTTACCAGTTTAGCCATTGCCCTTACAGGAAAGGTTCCCACTCCTTTGAATTTCGGTGGCGCCGCCGTAAACGTAAAACCCTCTTTCGGCAATGAATGTAGAAGGCATAGATGTTCTACAATTAAAATTTCTGCTGCTAATAGTGTAGTGTGAACCGGGCGGGACTTGCCGGATGTATTGTCGATATTATGAGAGTCAATACCTACCAACCTCACATGATTATCTCTCAAATATTCGGCTGCAGCTTTTGTTAAATAGGGATGATTTTCATAATACTTTTCAGTATTCCAATGACGGTCCCATCCTGTGTGAATTAAAACTGCGCGGTTTCGGACCTGGTAATTTTTCAAATGCCTCTCTGTTATTTCCAATGCCTCAGAAAAGGGAATGCTGATCACAATGGCATCAAGGTCAACAAAACGTTCCAGTCCGACTTCGGAAAGATCTTTGCCGTTCTCAAATCTGTGAAAGGGGCAATCAATGTATGTTCCTGTATTGGCAACCATTTCAATTTTGCCAATTTGGAATTCAGTTCCTTCTTCGTAAAACTCTTTTGATTTTTCTCTGCTCAAATAATCACAAATAATTGGTGCAGGCAACCCTTTATAAGTAACAAGCCCATGTTCGATGGTATGGCTTAAATCAACTAGAATGTCTGTCATAGTATTTCTATTAAGTATTTTGGTGACTGGCTTACAGGAAAACAAAAAGGAAGAAGCAAGAAAGCAGGCAAACAGGGATAGGATAGTTGGCCTGCATGATTTTACTGACGCTGGATTCATAAAATGTCTTTAATTATTATCAATGGCTCAGGGCTTTTTAAATTCAAAAGGGAAACTGACGCCTGGTACGTTCTTTGTCCGGTAAGACCCCGACATGAGCCCGGCAAGTGTTTTGTCCGTTTTCAGGTAGGCGGTATCATCGTTACCAACAGGGTATGCTGCTTCAAATATGTTTTCGCCCGCTGAATAAACCCCCTCGACTATATTCAAGGCCGTTGCCGTATCACTATTGGTCATGCCGATATAAAACCTGGTGGTGCCGTTATCCCTGTTTAAAAGCGCTGCGTCATATAAATACACTTTGCCTGTCCAGAATCCTTTAGCGGAAAATTTTGGTGTATCGTTATCTTTTTTGCAGGCCACCATGCTCAATACACCCATAACTGCGAAAAGTACAATTGCTTGTTGTTTCATAATAAATAAGGTTTAAGTAGTAAATGATTCCATAATTTTCGCCAGTCTACCATTAGGTTCATGGCTTTTATTATTTTCGGAAGTAAAAGTAGATTGGGCTGGAAACGATTTTCAGCTCTTTTTCACCAATGGCGGCACCCTTTGATTTTACGGAAAAGGCTGTTTAACATTATTTGTATATTGGTTTTGCACCAATGGCGGTCTTATCCTCACTAACGGTGGCAGCCGTCGCACCATTTCCGGTTGCCCGGGCGAGCAGTATTACTGACCCAATTTTTCCCGTTAGTTTGGTTTACTTTTATTGTACTGGCTGAAACCAATCATCATGTTAGCTGGACGGACATATCTATTCTTTTCTTTCCTGTTCATTATTTATGCCGGCATGCCTGCTAAAGCACAGTATGAGGCAAAAAAGTTCACACTCTATACCGTAAGAGACGGGCTGAGTGATAATAATATCAACTGCCTGCAGCAGGACGATCAGGGGTATTTATGGATCGGCACCGATGCAGGACTGAACCGTTTTGATGGCAACAGTTTCAGGAAATTTTACAGGAGCACTGCCCCATTGCAGTTGCCATCTATAAGCATAAAAAGAATCAAACAATTTGGTCCTCGCCGGATTGGGATTTTCACCCAGGGAGGATTCATTTTACTGAATACAAAAAATTATTCCATACAACCGTACAGGGTTCCGGACAGCACAGCCATCGGTGTTTATGTGAATATGCCATGGGATGCGGTAGAATTGCCTGATAAATCTTTTGCCTTATCCACTGCAGCCGGGTTTTACAGGTTTAGTGAAAAAGGCGCGTTGTTGTACAGGCATGACGCTTTTTCAGCGGATGATATTGGAAAGAAAAGAATGTTGTATGGTCGGGATTTTTTTAAACTCACTGAAAAACGATACCTGTTGTATGTAAATGAGGCGGGACTTGCAATGTATGATGTTGAAAAAGAAAATTTTCGTGAATTGGGTACCGACAAAACAGAAAGGATCATTCTGGCGCCCTCACCATTTCAGGAAACAACACTCTGGACGGTAAAATATCAGCTTAGCGACCATGAATTTCTTTTTATCCGCAATGGTCAGAATAAAATTACCTATTATAATCACCTGTTGAAGAAGACAGTTGTTTCACCCCTTTCATTCCATATTGCCGATTCGCTTAATTGGGAAAGCAAAATAACCGCGTTGAATGACAGCACGCTTGCCATTAACAGCAACACGAATGGGTTTTATATATTGAAAATAAACAGGCAAACAGGAACTGTTACTGCTGACGGTAACAAATATTTAAGAGATTACAAGGTCTATTGCCTTTACTCCGACAAAGACGGACGCTTGTGGGCAGGAACCACGGAAGGTTTACTGAAAGAGGAATTGCAAACACCTGTGATCAATGCATGGCATTACGAACCCACAGGTGGTGAAAAATACACGGGAGGCTTCAGCACTCTGTACCGTTATAAAAACAAGTTGTATGCAGGCCGCTATTCATACAGTAAGGGACTTGCCATTATCGACCCTTCCACTATGAAGCTGGTAAAAGAAATTGATTTCTTCTCCGATAAATCCAACTGGAACGAAATAAGAAATATAGAGATTTACCATCCCGATACTCTGTGGATTGGCACCAGCGGAGGATTGCTTTGGTTCGATACCAGGACTGAACAGTATGGAAAGGTGTTGGATGAAAACAAATACAAATGGGCCCAGGATTTTTCTCCGATACTAGCTCCTGCACGTAGTGATGGCTATGCATGGATTTGCGGGTACCTCGACGGGAAAGTAGTGAGGTATCATATTCCCACCAGGACATTTACCTTATATACTGCACAAACAACCCCCGCCCTGCCATTTGAAAGAGTAAAGAACATTGTTTATGATTCTTACGGTGACGTATGGATCAGTGGTCACTCCCTGGCAAGGTGGAACAATCAAAAAAAAATATTTGATACAGTAATAACCGTTTATGGCGGCGATAACAAATACAATGATGATATCGTTGCTATAACAGCGGACAATAACGGTTCACTCTGGCTGCACAATGCATTTAACGGCTTGCTGGAGTATCGCATTAAGGAAAAGAAATTTGTAGCTTATTCCATGAAAGACGGTCTGCCATCAGATGTATTGCAATCCATGAGCCAGGTAATTGACAATAAGCTCTGGGTGGCCGGCAACAGTCAACTTAGTTTGTTTGATAGTAAAAACAAACAGTTTACAGTATATGATTACCATGACGGTTTGCCTGGGCACAGGCCGACAGGCAGAAGAATGTACCATGATGAACAAACCGGGTTTGTCTACCTTTGTTCCAATGAATACATAGCCAGATTTCCTTTCTCGCCTCAAAAACCAAACGATCCCGGCAGTGAACTGGTGATCGAAGAAATAGCCGTGAACAGCGAGAGGACCTTATACTTACCTCAAAAATCTTTTGAACTTCGATATACCGAGAATAATTTAAATATCAGCTATTCGGTAATCGATTTCGAAAAAAGCAATTATCTTTTTTCGTGGCGGTTGAATAACTCGGATCACTGGAACGTGGCAGGCAACCAGCGAAGCATCAGCCTGAGTAATTTGTCGCCAGGAAACTATACACTGGAATTGAAAGCATCGGGTAAGCTCGGTACAGAAAAAACGAAATTTCTCTCCTTCACTATTCGTCCTCCCTTTTGGAAAACAGGATGGTTCATCAGTTTGGCCATATTGCTGATTGGTTCGGGAATATACTTTTTCTACCGCCGCCGTATCAAATTCATCCGTCAAAAGGCGGAAATTGACAAACAGCTTTCCCAAACTGAAATGAAAGCCCTGCAGGCCCAGATGAGCCCGCATTTTATTTTCAATAGCCTTAACAGTATAAGGGAAATGATACTCAATAATGAAAATAAAGACGCTTCGCATTACCTGAGCAAGTTTGCACATCTTATCCGTATTACCTTAGACCAGTCTGCGCAATCGTTTGTATCTCTCCGCAATACTGTGGATTATTTGCAGCGGTATATGGAGATGGAACAAATAAGGAACAATCTCTTTTCATTTGATATCAAAATGGATGAAAATATTGACCAGGATGAAACGTTTATCCCGCCCATGCTGATACAGCCCTTTATTGAGAACGGTTTATGGCATGGTGTAGAGGCAGGCAACAAAGCTATTCACATCACCATTCGTTTCAAAAAGGATAACAACTACCTTTATTGCACAGTGGAAGACAATGGCATCGGGATAAACGAGGCGCAAAAAAATAAAATAAACAACAGGGGCCTGTACCAGCCGCATGGTATCAGCAATATTAAGGACAGGATTATGCTGCTGAATGAAAAATATGGGCTGCAATGTAAGGTAAATATCTGCGACAAACAGGATTTCTCCGGTAGCAACGACACAGGAACAGTAGTAACGATTTGTCTCCCCCTTGAAATAAATGAGGTATGAACAAACTAAGCGCCATATTGGTTGATGATGAACCAAGAGGATTATCTTCTTTGCAAAAGTTGCTTGAATTCAACTGCCCCGAAGTGGAAATTATGGCCACCTGTGGCAGTGCCGATGAAGCGAAGGAAAAAATAAGACAGGTGAAACCGCAACTGGTATTCCTTGATATTGCCATGCCGAGGAAAACGGGGTTTGACCTGCTGGATGAATTGGGGCGCATAAATTTTGAAATTATTTTCGTAACGGCACACAATGGTTTTATGCTTCGTGCTTTTCGCTTCAGCGCTGTGGATTACTTATTAAAGCCTGTGGAAGATAACCTGCTTACTGAAGCGGTAAAAAGAGCAGCAAAGAGGATAGAAGAAAAAACTACTGACAATCATATTGAAACATTACTGCACAACCTGCGCAGTAGAGAAGGCGGGCAGCAGATGAAAATATGCATCTCGTCGTTAAAAGGTTTCCAGGTAGTAAACCTTTCCGAAATTATTTATTGCGAAGCAAGCACCAACTATACAAACTTTCACTTTGCCGAAAGGCCTCTTATATGCTCCAGCAAGCCGATACATGAGTATGAATTGCTGCTGAAGGACAGCGGTTTCTTACGCATTCACAAATCGTTTGTAATAAACCTGGAACATGTAAAAGAATACGTCCGTGGCGAAGGGGGCACCATTATTATGTCAAACGGGCATGACGTGGAAGTGAGCAGGAGAAAGAAAGAAATATTTATGAGCCGTATGCGGGAGTTTTATAAGTTTTAGTGGCTGGCCGATCAGTAATGCAACCTCTGCCTCATATTTGAACGAGTTATGGTGATCCTTATCATTCTATATTCATGAAGCTGTATGTTACAATCACAACTGAACTGCAAATGCTTTTTTCCCATCCCAGCTAACCACTTTCGCGGGTTTATTTTCTTCCTTTACAGTGACCTGGCATTTACCTCCAGTCCGCTGAACATTAATATCAAACCTTGTATTGAAAGCATAAATATTTTTCAACGACATATGATCCCATTCTCTCGGCAGTTTGGGACAGATCATAAATTCTTTAAACCCTACCGGCTCAAATCCAAAAAGGCCTTCCACCAGGGCACGGCAGTAAAGTCCGCTTTCTGCTGAAAGATGCCGCTGATTACCTTCAGGCCAGGCTTCTATTGCATAAGGCACATGCTCACCCAGCAGGCGTTGAACAGAATAATAAGATAAATAAGAAAGTGCCGTATCAGTGGCCCCTGCTTTTAACAATCCGCGGAATGCATACAATGTCGACCTGTCCCAGAATGTAGTGGAACCGGATTCTGTCAACAAACCATTCCGGGTCCATAATTTAGGTGATAGCAATGCTGCCTGTGTTTGTTCTTTACGGTCATAGATACCCATCACCAATGGCAAACAGATCCAGGAACGGAGTTTATTATTACCATCGTAGTAACGATACGTATTATACCCTTCCACTGATGCTCCGAAATAGCGTTCAATATTATTCTTCAATTCCTGTGCTTCTTTTTTCCATTCGTTTGCCAGTTCTGTTTTGTTTAGTACTGCAGCTAATCTTGAGCCATACAGGAATGACCCATAGGCAAGCACATTAGTTGACAAATTGTATTTCCCTGAAGGGAACCGCCCTTCCAACTCATCAGAGTCAGAAAAGATAACACCCTCCTGGGATTTCTTATGCAGTAAAAAACGATTACACCATTCTATCAATGGCCAAAGGGAATAAGCTTCGAGCGTATCGGCACAGGTTAGCGCAAACATCGATGCTCCATAAGCTATCATGGCCTGGTCGCCCCTGTCACCAGCGCCATTCCAATAACCGGTTCCTTCAGCAATGATCGAACTGGGAATAGGCCGGAGAGAATCATTGATATATCTGGCAAAGTGACGGAAGCTATTTCGGGCCGATTCAAGCCCTGCAGCATTTCCCAGGTATGCAAAAAAAGGATTGATATATTCAGCCTGGTCATTGGCCCAAATGGCTGCATAGTATTCACCTCCGCCAGGGCCGTGCATTAAGCCCTGCTTTGTTTCATAGATGCTTTCTGCGGCCCTGATCTTGGCAAAAGCAAACATGCGGTTAATTGTATCGTTAGGTGTTTGAAGCACCAACTTTTCCTGCAGTTCATTTACCAATGCTTGTCGTTTTTCCCATTCATATCCGTCAGCACAATAAAAAGGTTCATCTGATTTTTTCCTGGCAGAAATCACCAACCAGAAATGACAGGCCCCATTTGCCGGGATAAGCTGGCGCCCTCCATTGTATACCTTGTAATTGATAACATACGAACCATACACACCTTTGTTTTCATCGGTAATGGTATTGCTGTCGATCGACGGGATGTATACTGATACAGGATCAGTAGTATTGTTCCGGATAATATAGGATTCCAGGTATGCCGGTTTATCTGTAGAGGGAAATATTTTTCTTTCCAAACTGAGCCCCTGCTTCAGCATACTTCTGGACTGCAACACACCCCTGATGGAAAACGACTGGGGAATTTCACTTGCTTTTTCACCTCCGATCATGATAGAATCAACCAGGTTGCCATTGAATTCCCTGATCAGATTACCCCTGGTATCATTCGGGATCGTACGCAGCATAGGGAAAACAAGTTTTCTGCTGATATACATTGCCCCAGGCGATTTGAGACCATACCGGACGATCGCAGAGATCTGTTTACCGCTCATCTCTATATGATCAGTATGTGTTTGCCCCGGCTGCACGGTCCATTGAATGCTCCCATCGCTTTTGAGATGCCAGTATTTTTGTTGGGCAAATAAAGAAATCCCAACCAGTAATAATACCGGCAGAATTATTTTTTTCATCCTGTTTTTGTTTGTTTTGTTCTACCTGATTAAAGCGTGCTTCTTCTTGCCAGCGTAGTAGGTATGGTTATTTGTATTTTTTCTTTTTTGAGTATAGCCTCAGCAGCCATAGTACCCATCAAGGCAAAGTTTGCAGAATAAGTTGTTATTCCTACAAACTCTTTGGCCGGTTCATCGTTATGCGATAGCAGTCCGATGTCTTTACCCGGTTTAAGCTTCTTGGCCTTACATTCTTTCAATATTTCCCATATAGCAAAGTTGTCCAGGGTAAAATAAACTTTTCCTTTTTCGATAGTGCCTGGAATAAATTCTTTTACTATCCTTCCTTTTACCTTGTACTTCGTTAAAAATTTCCGGAATGAGCTCAATATTTCTTTTGGATCAAGCGAATCGGGAGAATGATAAAAGATAAACTCATCGAATCTTTTTATTTCATCAGCCAGTTCAACAAATACTTTATAGGATGATTGCTCAAATTCCTGGGTAATATGATTAAACTCCCCTTCAAGTGGCTCAAACCTGTCGAACATCAATAATTTATTACGGGGAATGCCATCCAGCAATTCTTTTGATCTGGGATGTGGGATAGGTGCAATAGCGTACATGCCGAACTGACCTTTGATCCGTTGCAGGATGGTTTCAAAGATTTCAATATTGCCATGATGAAAAAACACCTGCAGGTTGATGGCGCTTCCCAGGGTGTTCCTGAAATTACGGTAAAACTGTTCTTCGAAGCTATCGAGGTTGTACATCAACAGGGCCACTTTCAGTAATTGTTCCGTGCTGCCATTGGACACATAATAACCCAGCCGGTTCTTCGACTCAATAATACCCCGGTCTACCAGTTCACGGTATCCTTTTATGATAGTTTCCCTTGAAAATCCCAACTCACGGATCATTTGATTGACCGTTGGAAGAACATCATCTGTCAGCAGTATCTTTTCATTAATGGCGTTGATAACTCCTTGCACCAGCCTGTCGTGCTTGGAATAGGCGGCTACCTTTTCCAACTCCCGGATCTTTCCCAATACATTCATAATTTTCTCCATCACTATCGATTATAAATCCCTTTTGCCATACATTATGGCAAAATAGCCATTATTGTTTTGCCGGGCAAGACCCTCACATCCACATAAGAACGCATATTGCCCATACTATCTGTTTGCAGAATAGCTCTTATCTTTTTACCTTCTATTTGAATAACAGGCATAAGCCCATGAAAGGATACCCTCCAGCTAATTGTTTTTTTCCCATTATTTGTCAAACTGCTGCCTTTAAGCCAATGTTTCAGGTCTATACGCGATGCAAGGATATCCAGGCTGCGAAGTTCTGAAGAATCAGCCGATTTATTGTTATAAATCGTAGTTAAGCGATTCGAAGTTGCATCCGCTTCCACTCCCATGATCCCTTGCACAATTCCTTCTATCACGCCAAAAGACACCTCAGGGTATTCCCTTCTCTTTGTAGCAGGATGCGCCAGGTGCAGAATATACTTGTACGCTTCTTCAGGATACCCATACCGGCATAACTGGTAAGGCAGGTACGATAGATTTTCTACATTCGAAGACATGTTTAGCAAATGTTCGATAGTGCTTCTTATGCGGCTGCTATCGGTCAAAGCATCGTACCAGAGCAAATAAGTTTCCCCCTCCCCTCTTCCGAATGTTTGCTGATCGGTAAAATAAGTATAGTATGAACCGGTGTCTTTATCCCACCAAAAAGTTTCAAGATGCTGACGATACCTTTCTGCTTTTGCCAAATACATCGCAGCTACCTGGCGTTCACCCTGCATCAGGGCAATGGCAGCATAGGTTTTCATAGCCCGGTAAATAGCTGCTACAAGATCCACTCCCATCCGCATATCAGCTACCGCTTCATTGTACGAGGGCAGGCCTCTGCTGCTATGAAAATAATCTTTGCTGTTGTAGGGTACAGGAGCATTAGGATGAGCTGATCTCTTCAGTAAGGAATCTGCCTGCAATGTCCAACGTCCTAAATAATCCTTAACAGTTTTATCAAAGAAAAACTTAAAGGCCGGGGTAGTGATATAGCTGCTATCGCCTGTCCACAGGTACAGGCGCCAGCAGGTATAGATCAGTTCAAAGTTGGCATTGAGATTATACCAGAACTCCCTGTCATTTCGGTAATCTTCAGGAGCAGGCTTTCCAAACTTGTTCATTTCCCAATAGGTGCACCAGTCCTTTGCTTCAGAAATATTCGTTACAAGCTTTGTCAGCATATTTTTATTCGCAGCTTTCCATCCCAGTATTTCGGCTGCTATAGATTGATGAGATACATCCCGTATACAAAATGCATTTCGGGAAGGTAATGCGGCTTCATACCAGGGGCCAACGGGATCAGCAGGATCTCCTCTATAGGAAAGAGCCATTTCTTTAGCCCTGTAAAAAGAATTTTGCAGCGCTGTATCGGAAGAACTGAATTCAATAGAAGATACCTGCGAACGGGAATCAAAACAAACACAGCAGAACAACAGCAGGAAAGAAAGCCTGTATGCCACCTGTTTCAATATTATCCAAGCTTTTTGTACCATTTCATATTGTTATAAGATAAACGGATCGATCTGTTTGCATCCAGAAGGAATATAGAGACGAAAAGATAACAGATTATACCATTTTATTAAAACATAAAACAATAAGGGGTTATCATAAAAGAGCATAATAACCCCTTACTGCTATTAATTATAACCAGGATTTTGCGTCAGGCCGGTCCTGTTTATTTCCGTTCTGGGAACAGGCATGAGGTAATGCCTTGTCTTATCAAAACTTCTTGATTCAAGGTCCTGATACTGGTAGGTCTTTACACCGGTGTTGGCATTACGGGTAATGATAACTTGCCGTACTGGTTTATTATCCGTTATCTCAGCAATTTTCCAACGGCGAACATCATAATAGCGATGCCCTTCAAATGCCAGCTCTACCTGTCTTTCATTGCGCAGTCTTTTCTCAAGTGCCGCACCGCTTTCTACAAGGGGCACCGTGATACCTGCCCGTTGTCTTATCTTGTCCAGATAGGTCCTGGTATTTTCTTCATGACCCAGGTAAAATTCTGCTTCGGCATAATTAAGATAAATTTCACCCAATCGCGATAGTATCCAGAACTTGTTGGTTTGTGTAGTAACATTAAAGTTGTACGTTGTGTCCATATATTTCCGAAAAGCATAGCGCGTTAAACTATTATTCCATACATCATACCCTTCGTCGGAATCATAACCTCCTTCATAAAATTGCGCCTGCGTAGTAGTACGATCCGTGAAATAAGCGGGATTGCCGGTAGGCCTTCCGTCAAAAATTATACTGGCATAGAAACGAGAGTCCCGGTTCACATACGGGTTTTGCGGATTGTACCCTGAAGCCGGATCGCTGATATATTTACCATCGGCGGTACCATAAGCATCCACTAAATCCTGGGTAGGTGTAAATGCAGCCCAACCATGATAGCCATTGGGAAAGCACATCATTTCGAGACCGGTAAATGGGTCCCATTCACCCCGGTAACCAGAAAGGCGCACCCCGATCAATTCACTGTTTGAGGTCGTAAACAGGGTTGCATAATTGCCGGTATACAGACTAAATGCAGGCAGGTCAATAACAGCTTTTGCTGCAGCTGAAGCAGCCGTCCATTTCGCCTGGTCGTTGTTGGTATTCCATAACGGACTGGCCGCGTACAGCAATAATCTCGATTTGATGGCAAGCGCCAAAGCACTGGAAGCCCGGCCTCTTTGCGCATTCATATTTGCTAATAAAGCTGCAGCAGCATCCAATTCGTCACTAATAAATTTTACACAATCATCGAAGCTGCTTCTGCCTACATTAAAATCTGAATTAAGATTGAAAGGTTCTTTAATCAGCGGCACGCCGCCATAGTCACTAATAAGCTGAAAGTATGCGTATGCCCGCAAAAAGGTGACCTCGCCCTTTAGCCTGTTCCGGTAATTCTCATCGCCTGGTACATTGTCAATTCTTGAGAGGAAAATATTTGCGTTCTGGATCTGGCTGTAATTCTTGGACCAGATATCGAAGTTTCCGGCATTGTCAGGCGACAACAACCCCTTGTTCAATACATTCCTTGAACCGCAGGTATAACTGTCCCCAAACTTGGTAAAACCTTCATCACTCGCAGACGACAATACAACGCTTCGGCTTAAAGAACGCTCCCAGTCTACCGTAAAAGTTGGCAGAACATTGTATATATTATTGGCATATGCTTCCGCCAGCTTTAGGTCCTGCCAAACGGATTCATCCGTATAAGAATCCAGGGGGGCTTTATCCAGCACCTTGGAACAGGATGATAGCAGGAGTCCTGTACAAAAAATGCTTAATGCAACGACTATTTTAGAGTTCATAAGTTTATTTTTAGAATCTGAGAAAATCTATAACCCGATATTGATCCCCAACCTGAATATTTTTGATTGCGGATAATTAATGCCGGTAGTATTATTGGTTTCCGGGTCAATACCATACTTTTTCATGTGATCGAAAGAAAGCAGGTTGTATGCACTAACGTACACGCGCACATTTGAAAGCCCCAGCCTGGAATATGCTCCAGGAGGCAGGTTATAGGCTATCTCCAGGTTTTTTAACCGCAGGAAGGCGGCATTTCTAAGCCAGAAATCGGAGTTGTTATAGTAATAGGAATTGCTGCTGTTGTCGTTAAAGGCCCGGGGATAAGGGCTATTCTCGTTATCGGAGGTATAACGGCCATCATACAACCATTGAGGAGGCGCGATTAATGAACCCTGCATTTGTGAATTAAGCAATTGTTTCGCTTTTGCCTGACCAGAAAGAAGCATATTGAATGCAAACCCTTTATAGGTAAGACCAAGCGTAAAACCATATACGATTTTAGGAATAGCCGATTCATAGGTTCTCACCGCATCATCGAAAGTGATAAAGCCATCCTTGTTCGTGTCTTTTATTCTTAGTTCACCTGGTCTCGCACCCGGAATATGAACTGATTGATCGATTTCATCCTGCGAGCGATAAATGCCGTCGCTGGCAAATAATAACCAGGAGTCAATGGGATGTCCTTCAATTTTTTGCCAATCGGGAACCGTTGCTGCTTCATCACTGAAAATCACTTTGCTCTTTGCAAAAGTCCCATTAGCGCCAATAACATAATTCACATTGCCGATGGCATTATTATAAGAAACTGAAAAATCAAATCCTCTGTTTAATGATTCTCCGATATTCTCTTTTGGCAAACTCATACCGGTATAGAGAGGGATAGAAGCGTTTCTGGATGCAAGAATATCGGTTCTTCGATAACGGAAATAGTCTGCAGTGATATTAAGTTTATTGTTCAGCAAGCCCAGATCGATCCCTATATTCCGCGTGTCCTGTTTTTCCCAGGTAATATTTTCATTAGGAGTGCTGGATAAATAAATGGAGTTTGCAAGCGAATAGCTATCGCCAAAATAAGAGAAATAGCTGGTGTTGGTTACCAGTTGATACCTGGTAAGAAACAGGTATTGATCAACGGCATCACTTCCAAGAATGCCCCAGGAGCCTCTCAATTTTAACTGGTCGATAAAGGGTAGGGCATCTTTAAAGAATTTTTCCTCTGAAATACGCCATCCGGCAGATACAGACGGGAACAGTCCCCAGCGATTATCGGCAGGGAAATTGAATGATCCGTTGTAACGCATGGTTACTTCCAGGAGATATTTATTGGCGTAGTTATAGGCTACACGTCCCAGGTAGCTGGCACGGCCATCCTGCGAAGCAGATCCAGTTGCGACCTGCCCATCAGCTGCTCCTGTAAATATCTGATCAATCTGGTCACTCAACAGATTCTTCCGGAATGCATAGGCACCCCAGTTGGTCGTGTTGGTTGCTTCATAACCCACAAACGCGTTGATTTGATGAGGACCAAATTGCTTGTCGAAAGCGAGTTTAATAAAGCGGGTACTACCGTTGTACATGCTTTCATCTTGCGTTACAGCTGAAATGGCTGTGCTGCTACGCTGATTGGAATAAACACCAGTAGTCCTGTTATAGGAATAGGCATCCCAGGGCTTGTTGAATATTTTTTCGTGGCGCATGTTTACGTCATAAGAAGCATAGCCACTTAAAGACAACCCTTCCGTAATAAAAGGCATTTTCCATTCAAAACCTGCTAAAGGAGTAAGTACATAATTTTTAATTCTGTCATACCCCGGAGCACCGGTTACAAGGATAACAGGATTACGACCTGCTGCTACGCCTGCACTTGGAGAACCGTCAGGCCAATGAGTAGGAATAAAGGGATACATAGAGCGGGTTTCATGCATTATGCTCCCAATACTATAAGTAGGATAAGTGCGATCTTCCATTCTTCCTGCCAGGTCCAGGTTCACTTTCAGGTTTTTGGAGATCCGCGCATCGATATTTGAACGGAAGTTATATTGTTTGTAATGCTCAATGCTGTTCCTGAAATTACTCGACTGATCCATGTACTGTCCGGAGAAATAGTATTTCACATTTTCATTGCCTCCGCTTACAGAAATAGAATGTGCAGTTTGCGGAGCGTTTTTGCGATACACTTCGTTAATCCAGTCGGTACTTGTATAGTTAGGATCATTACCCGCTTTATATTTTTCAATATCTGCCAGTGAGTAGGTACCCGGATTAATCTCATTGTAGTAAGTCATATATTGCCAGGCATTCACGATTTTTGGGAGCCTGGTTAACTGTTGTATACTATATGAACCATCGTATTGAATAACAGGTTTACCTGTTTTACCACGTTTGGTTGTAACCAGGATTGCACCGTTGGCAGCCCTGACCCCATAGATAGCAGCGGATGCATCTTTCAATACAGTAATGCTTTCTATATCATTGGGGTTAAGCCGGCTGAAATCTCTGTCGGGAACACCATCAATAACAATCAAGGGACTGGTACCACCACCAAAAGAATTGAATCCCCTGATAAAAATAGAGGAGCCATCAGCACCGGGCCGGCCTGACCGGTTATTAGCGATAACGCCTGGTATACGTCCAGCAATAGCATTAGAAACATTCGGAGAGCTGCTTTGAACAAGATCAGAGCCTTTTACAGAAGCAACCGATCCGGTCAACGTTGCTTTTTTCTGTGAGCCATATCCCACTACAACTACTTCGTTCATTGATTTTGATTCAGGTGTCAGCGTGATATCAAGACTCGCATTATTCCCGACATTAACTTCAATGGAAGTAAAGCCAGTGTAAGATATAAGGAGTACCGATTTTTTTCCAGCAACAGAAATACTGAACCGGCCATCTTCCAGGCTGACTGCCCCGTTAGTGGTTCCTTTTTCCGTAATGGAAGCACCGGCAACAGGTTCGCCTTTTTCATTTTTTATAAGACCGCTTATCCGCGTAGCAGTTTGTGCCAGCGCCGAAAGCCCAAAGCCTAATAGCAATGGCAATATAAAAACGGTTGTTCGCAACCGTTTGGAATTATTGGGAATTGCACATAGCAATCCCCAGTAAAAACAATTTCTCATAATTTGTTTTTTGGTTATGACTGAAGGAATAAAATTGGAGATGCGGGAATTGAACAGGAGCTATCAGCTACTGTCGTAACGGGTAAGAAAGATCATATGCATGGCAATCGTTTTATTTGTAATCGTCTTTCAGACCTGGATAAAAGGACTATTTTCGTTAGGTCTAGTCTGGTCTGGTCTATTACAAATATAAGGATTCCATGATATAAAAAATATTTTTTTGAAAACCGATAAAGACCGCAAAACTTTAGATATGCATTAACTTGTGAACCAATTACTATTGCCTGCCGCAATTTATCATCCCCCGGTAAAATCATTAACAATGTGGTACAACACCAAAGTCACTGAATTATTAGGCATCGAATACCCTATCATGCAAGGTCCTTTTGGCGGCAACTTCTCAACAGTTGAATTGACGGCTGCTGTATCCAATACTGGCGGAATCGGTGGTTATGGTGCTTACACTTTAAGTCCGCAGGAGATCATTGATGTGAATACCAGGATCAAAGCTGCGACCAGCAAACCATATAATATCAATCTATGGGTATCGGATAATGATGTGCCAGGTGGAACAGTCACTGATCAGCAATACGAAGCAACCAAAAAAATATTCAAACCTTATTTTGATCAGGCTGGCATACCTATGCCTGAAAAACCTGCGCCATTCAAATCAAGGTTTGAGAATCAATTGCAGGTTATTCTAGATATCCGTCCAAAGCTATTCAGTTTTGTGTTCGGTATACCTTCTGCTGATGTTTTGGAACAATGCCGCAAACTCGGTATTAAAACAGCGGGAGCAGCCACTACCCTGGATGAGGCTATTGCCTTAGAAAATGCTGGTGTGGACCTGGTCCTTGCAGCCGGTTTTGAAGCAGGCGGGCACCGCCCATCATTTTTGGCTCCGGCAGAGCAGTCGACTATCGGGACTTTTGTGTTATTGCAATTGATCAGGGAAAAAGTAAAGTTGCCCATTGTGGCTGCAGGTGGGATTGCTGATGGCCGTGGCATTGCGGCCGCGCTCACTTTGGGAGCAGATGGTGTGCAAATAGGAACTGCTTTTCTCGCCACGGAAGAATCAGGAGCATTACCTGCCCATAGGCAAATGCTATTATCCGGTGCAGCAAAAAATACAAGTTTGACGAGAGCGTTTACAGGACGGTTGGGCCGGGGAATTGCTACTCAACTGGCAAAAGACCTGGTAGGAAAAGAAGATCAGTTTTTACCATTTCCTTTGCAGGGTACCTTCATGTCTTCTTTAAGAAAAGCTGCGATCGAACAACAGAAATGGGACCTGCTGTTATTCTGGAGCGGTCAGATAGCACCGGTGCTTCATCATACAAAAGTATCAGAACTGATGCAGTCGCTTATTAAGGAAATGAATGCCCTCCTGAAGTAGTGCACAACTGTTATGCATTTGTCATTAACAGATCAAATGCTTTTTGACCGATTATGCTTTGTAAAACTTCGGGGCTGTCTTTAGCCTGGCTTCTTAAATCATTTACCAGCAGGGAAGGATCATAATTAGTGCAAAAAGCAAGCTGGATACCAATTCCCCAGATAGTGGTATCAGGGATCTTCTTCAAGAGCTCGATCAGCTCATTATTAACCAAGATATTCTCCAAGGAAGTTTCTTTAAATCAGTTTATACTCTTCAGGTGGGTAAAAGCAGAGACCATTCCTTCACAGGTTAGCAACAGGGAATCCTGAGTCTGTATTCGGAATGGTCTCTAAGCTTTCATAGAGTAACCCTACTTGAGATCCGTTTTTAAAATCTGCAGTGCCTGCTTTATGAAAAACACGCTGCTATTTTATCTCTTGCAGGTTTCCAATTTTCCTGAATTTTCATAAGGGAAAAGTTGTATCGTCTTCCGCCACCATTCAACCCTAACGGGAGGCCTGCTGGCCGCGATATACTATGTAGACGACCGAATAGTATCCGGGTTGCCTAAGAATTAAAAAAGAAAGAAGAGTATATCATTTTATCCGCCTGACGAATAAAAATCAAAAAGGTTGCCCTACATGTTAATTTTTTATTATATCTAGTAGTTTTACTTTTGCATTTCCCAAAAACTACTAGAAGCATTAAATGAATCCCATCGGGTTAAATAGCGGAACTTCTGCAGAGGGCAACGGAGATAGCGATATTGGAGTCTTTATTAAAAAGACCCTGGAAGGAGATGATAACGCTTTCCGATATATCTATAATTTTTATTCCGGGAAAATGTACAGTCTATGCAGGCGGTATGCCGGTGTAGTGGATGCTGATGATCTGTTCCAGGAAGCGTCAATCAAAGTTTTCCGGAGCCTTGCTAATTATAAAGGTCTGGGCTCATTTGAAGGATGGATAAGAAAGATCTTTGTAAATACCTGTCTTGATTTTCTTAAAAAGGAGAACAAAATGGTTTTCCTGGAAAATATGGAAGAAGAGGAAGCGATCCATCCATCTGTTGAAGCTGAAAATTCCATTACCCTGTCAAGCGATGACTTATTAAAAATAATCCAGAGTATGCCTGATGGCTACAGAACGATTGTAAATCTTTATCTCATCGAAGGATACAGCCATAAAGAAATTTCAGACATGCTTAAGATCAATGAAGGCACCAGCAAGTCGCAGCTTTCAAAAGCAAGAGCAAAATTACAGGAGATCATTTTAAAGCAAAATGCCCGATAGTCAGAACGATATATTCAAAAGCCTGTTCCAACACGAGGAAAAGCCCCCTGAGTTTCTTTTTGAGAAGATACTCGGAGAAGTTCGTCATGGGCATAAGGAAAACGGGTGGCAGGATCTGAAAGATCATTCCTTTACTCCGCCCCCCGAACTATACCGGCATATCAGGCAAAAATGGATGCAGGAAAGATCACAAAAAAGGTCTCCCATCTTTTTTATCCGTAAATACAGGGCAATTGCTGCCATTCTTCTGGCAGGCATATTATCTGTAGCCATTTACATGTTGCTTCCTGGAAAAAGAACAGTTGAACCACTTGCAGAAAGAAAGCCTGTCCCTGCCGGCCAACCGATTGACAGTACCCGGAAATCTGATTCAGCAACTCTCAACGTAAATGCAGATACCATAACAAGACAGGTCAAACCAAAAAAACGTAGCGTACCTGCCTGGCATAGTTCCGGTACCCAGCAAATACCTTTTGTAAATAATGATCTGCTTTCTTCATTGATGGAATGCACCAATTGCAATTTTGCAGCTTACTTTACGGAAAAGAAGAGGATCATACTCGATATTGATCAGTATTCTGCAGTAGCTATCAGCGACAAGATGCGTTTATTCATGCAAGCATTGTACACAACAAACCGGAGAGGCAAATCAACACATAAGTCGAGAAAAACAAAAAGGATCCTGGTAAAATGGCAGAAAGCAGATGCCGCTTATTTTGACAACGAATCATCCAAAACAGCATTAGACCCTCTTGACCTTACTGAATTCCTGATCAATAACAATAAAAAATAATTCTCCTGCATTAGAGCCATGCTGCAAAAGTTTTTCAAAATATTATTGTTCATTTTCGTTTTACAGCTATCCACACATAGCAATGCGCAAGGTTTTGCAGCAGGCGATTCGTCTTCAGACGATATGGTAATATCCTATAACATTGAAATAAAAACCGGCTCAAAACGGACAAGTATCGCTGAAACATATAATGGCGGCAGCAAAACGGTTTTTATTTCAAAAAACAAAACGAGAATACGATTATTAAGCTTGATGCGTATCGAGAGCTTTTTCTTTCTTCCCGGCACTGACTCAACCATTCATATTTACCAGGAAAAAGAATCAGCAGCCAAAGCCAACCCCAGGCAGGTATCTCTATCCAGCTGGCAGAAGCTGAATCTTAAATATGATAGTGCCTACTATAAACCCGTTGTTGGTGAAAGCAAAAAGATACTCGGCTACAATTGCAAAAAAGCCATTATTTACCTGAAAGACGGGCGCACTATCACCGCTTATTACACTGAAGCGATCAAACCCCTCCGCGCAATTTGTGAACCTGCTTTTGCCAGTTTACCAGGACTGGCACTTGAATATACCTACAACTATAAATCAGGAAGCTCCACTTACACTGCAACCTCTATAAAGAGGGAAATGATCAATCCAGATATCTTTCTGTTAAAAGGCAAACAGCCTTCTCATATAAAGCTATAGCTCAGGGGCCCCCATGAGCCTGTTAGCTTTTGTTTTGTATCTTTATCAGGCCGGTGGTCGGCACACTACCGGTATTTATTCAGCTTAAACCTTATTATATGTCAGCAAAATCTGCGATGGACCTTGTAAAGGAAGCCAGGCAACAAATTGAAAACCTAACACCTTCCCAGGTAAAGGAAGAAATAAACAGTGGTAAAGCACAGCTTATCGATATCCGCGAAGCGGAAGAGTTAACCACAACAGGCAAAATCCCGGGCTCCACTCATGCACCCCGGGGCATGCTCGAATTCTATGCCGATGCATCGCTCCCCTACCATAAGCCCGAATTCGATAAAAACAAAAGGATCATCCTTCATTGCGCATCCGGTGGCAGATCAGCATTGGCCGCTAAAACACTCAAGGATATGGGCTATGAAAACGTTGCTCACCTGGATGGCGGAATCAAAGCCTGGAAAGAAGCCGGAATGCCGGTTGAATGATCATGGAAACCAAAGCCGGACAACAATACTGGGACCAGTTATATCAAAACAAAGAAACACGCTGGGATATTGGTTACCCTTCACCCCCGCTGAAGGAGTATATTGACCAGCTTGAAAACAAACGGCAATCCATTCTTATACCCGGCTGCGGCAACAGCTACGAAGCCGGGTATATACTGGCCAGAGGCTTCACTGACCTTACACTTATTGATATCTCACCATCGCTGACTTCCTCTCTTGAAGAGAAATTCAAACACTACCTGGGCAAACAATTACAAATCATTACTGGCGATTTTTTTGAACTGAAAGGAAAATATGACCTCATACTGGAGCAAACATTTTTCTGCGCCCTGCCACCTTCAAACAGGCATGCATATATACAGCAGATGCATAAGCTGCTAAAGCCGGGCGGCAAACTTGTTGGAGTACTGTTCAACCGGTTGTTTGAAGAGGCTGGTCCACCATTCGGCGGAACGGCTGAAGAATACAAGGCGCTTTTTCAGGAAAAGTTTTTGATTGAGACAATGGAGCTTTGTTATAATTCTATTGAAAAAAGAATGGGGACTGAGGTGTTCATCAGGTTGATCTCTAAATAACCGTATCTCCTGTAAAAAATTACCAAACAAGCTTATACCCTACCCCTCTTATATTAATGATCTGCACACCTGCATCTTCCCGCAGATGCTTCCGCAATTTGGTAATAAACACATCAAGTGTCCGTGAATTAAAAAAATTATCATCACCCCAGATCGCCTCCAGTATCTTTTTCTTGCTGTTAAGTTCCTGCCGGTTCTCATACAATAACCACAGCAGTTCAGCTTCGCGGGCAGTGAGCGTTTGCCGGCGAAGATTGAATACCAACTCCTGCTTTACAGGGTCAAATTGATAAAGCCCGATACTGACAGGACCTCTCTGTTCCTGCTTTTTCAATAAGCGCCCATCGCTCAGCAACACCTTGATCCGTATTACCAGCTCCTGCATGGCAAAGGGTTTCCGGAGGTAATCATTGCCACCGCTTTCAAAACCATCCACCACATCCTGGGGCATGGTTTTGCTGGTCAGAAAAAGTATGGGCACCAGTGAATCAGACTTCCTGATCTCACGGGCCAATTCAAATCCATTGATGCCGGGCATCATCACATCCAGCACAATGATGGAAAAAGCCTGCATCTTTAATGCAGCCAGTGCATCAAGGCCTGAAAGCACATGCGTTACGGAAAAGCCAGCCGATTCAAGGTTCTCTGCAATAATAGAACCCAACGACTGCTCATCTTCGGACAGCAATATGGAATAACCGTTTTTCAATCTTTTATGGGTAATTGGATCAGAAAACTCAACCCGTTGTTGTTGATTGCCTCAACACGTCCACCATGTGCCGAGATGATCCGGGCTACATAATACAATCCAAGCCCAAATCCTTTGACTCCTGTATTCTCAGAAGAAGCCCGGTAAAATTTATTAAAAACAAATGGTAAATGGGCACTGTCTATTCCCGGACCATTATCGCTTATTTCGATCAATAGCTTATCTGTTGTTGATCTGGCTTTGACATGCATTACAACATTATCACCTCCATATTTTATCGAGTTTTCAATAATATTCTGGAATACGCTCATCAGCTTTTCCCTGTCGCCATAAATCTTTAACAACGGTTCTATTTCAAGTTGCCAGGAAAAAGAAGCCTGCACTGTAAAAGACGAGAGCAAGCCTTCCAGGAACTCTCTTAAATAAAAATTTTCTTTTTTAAGTTTTCCATTGAGGTTTTCTGTCACTGACAGCGATAATACTTTAGACACCATTTCATCCAGTTTCCTCAATTCTTTCCGGGAAGTATTAAGATAGCGTTGGGTCCTTTGCTTATCTTCCAAAGCGTCGTAATACTGAAGGCCATCAACGGCGGCTGCAACGGTTGCAATCGGTGTCTTCAATTCATGTGTCATATTACTGATAAAATCATTCTTGAGCTCATCCAATTGTTTTTGCCTGATGATCGTTCTGTACATACGGAAAAGACAAAAAAGGGCAAGCCCGAGTAAGATCACGGACGAAAGAATAGCCAGCCACATCCGCTTCAGCAATACAAAGCCGGGAGATTCCACCAGGGCAACAGCTTTATATTTCTTGTCGTAATCATTCAGCGTAAGATAATTGACCGGTAATTCGATGCTGCGCACGACACTGAACTTTTCTCCTGCTGGTTCCTTTTGTATTGTAGTGTCCCTGTAACGGATCCTGAAACCAGTTTTGATATCATTCTTACTAAGCTCATCGGCAAACAATTTACTCACCAGTCCTGTATCTATATTCATTTCCGCATGCTTTTTTGTCCAGACCTTTCCAAACCGTTGAGTATAAAAAAAGATCACGTCGTTGAGCACATTCCGCCTCACATTATCCGATATATATGTCTTAATGATCTGTTCTTTCTGACCAGGAAGAAGCTTCTCTCCTACCGGGAATGTTTTGCTTGACCAGGAAGAATAGTCAGACGGATTATCGGGATCATACATGGTGATCATCCATAAATTCTCCTTCTTATTGTACTTTGTACCGATACCAATAAAATTCGTGTCTGAAAGAAATTCTTCCAGGTAGGCAGACAGCGTATCCTTCCGTTTGTACCACTCTTTTTCAATAGCCTGTTGAAATGAATAATCCACCTGCCTTTTCAAGATATCTCTTCCGCGGTTCCATTCCACGCTTATCCAATAGGCTTGTAAACACAGCAATCCAACAGATGCAATAACAGAAAGGATAAATAATTGCTTTAGCCGGTGCTTCATACCAGGCAAATGTATCGGGTTTGTATGGGACGGGGAAAATCAATTAACAAACATTAACAATGATTCGTAAGCGGTTAACCGGATTTGGGCAAAAGCAGGTTTATGTTTGTTTGGTTAATTATACCGACGTTTCGTCAATTAAAAATATACGTATGAAAAGAACAATAATCATCTACCTGTTAGTTATTCTTTTTAAAGCAGATTGCTTTTCACAGGCGCTTTCTCCCGGCGATCAAATGCCGGATATTCTTCTGCCCGCGTCCCTGTCCGGAGGACCCTCCAAAACAGTAAAAGATTTCCGAGGAAAATTATGGATCATTGATTTCTGGGCCACCTGGTGCAGTCCCTGTATCAGCTCAATGAAAGAGCTGGAAGGATACAAATCCGCACTTGGTGATAAGCTGGAAGTAGTAGCTATTTCTGAAGAACCGGCAGAGCGATTGGTTAAGTTCAATAAAGCCAGGCCAAGTACGCTCACATTAACAAGCGATACATCCGGTATGCTTAAATCCTATTTCCCTCACAGAACCATTCCGCACACAGTGTTAATAGGGCCGGAAGGAAAAGTGTATGCTATCACCAATGCTGATAATATTTCCCTGGATATCTTAAAACTGGCTTTGCAGGGCGTAGCTCTCAATCTTCCATTCAAAAAAGACCGGGTCGACTTTGATATTGACGAATACCTGAAAGCAGACTCAACGAAGCCTGAATACTTCAGCTTACTGCCATCGGTTGAAGGAGCAGGATCCATGTCAAAAAGGTACAATACAGGCATTTTTAAAGACAGGAGATTAAGCATTATTAATATGACGCTCGATGGTCTTTTCCGCCTGGCGTATGGAAAAACATTCCATCTCGTGATCAACGAATATGATACCGTGAAGCGCAGCTATGCCGATATGGAGAAATTTTCTCTTGATGCATGGATCGAACAACCTGATGAAGCAAAACTGATGCTGTTTATTCAACAACAACTCAAGAAACATTTTGTGGATGTGGAATCGGTACTCGAAAAACGCAAACGAACCGTTCTGCTTATCAAGGCAAATAAGGATGCGGTCAGCCGTCTCAAACCTTCATCTGAAAAGAATGATAATTTCAATGCAGGCGGTGGCCATTTTGAAGGGAATGGAGTAAAACTGGATGCTTTGGCAGAATACATGGAAGGGTTTGGATTGTTTCCAGGAAAAGTGATCAATGAAACCGGGCTGGATGGCCGTTATGATATCTATTTCCAATGGCAACCAGAGAAAAAGGATTCTTTAAAAGAAGCATTTGCCGCCCTGGGATTATATTGGGAAAAAGCAGAAAGAGAAGTGGAAGTGCTGGTGATAAAAAAGAAGGGCTAATATTACCGGTTATTCAAAAAATGATCAATAAGGTTCAACACCTCATCAAAATTTGTTTCCAGTACCATGTGGCTGCCATTGATTATATGAACTTGAGCATCCGGTAAATCTCTTTTGTAGCAATGGGCCTCTTTCACATCAAAGAATGTATCATACCTCCCCCATATAATCAGTGCGGGAGGTTGATGCGTTCTGAAATAATGCTGAAAAGCGGGAAACATTTCAATATTAGTTTTATAATCACAGTTCAGCTCAAATTGCATATCAATATTACCCGGCCTTTTCATCAGTTCCCAATCCAGCATCCATGATTCAGGACTGATACTGGGTAGCAGCTCGCCGGGTACTCCGGCAGTATATTGCATTTTGACCCCTTCTTCACTTAAGAATGCAGCAACATTTTTCTTTTTTTCCTCAGTAGGATTTTGCCAGTAATCTTTCGTTTCATCCCATTGCGGCCCAATACCTTCATCGTATGCATTCCCGTTTTGAACAATGATCCGTTCTATCCTGCCGGGATGAATTATACAAAGCCTCAAACCAATGGGGCATCCATAATCGTGAAGATAAATGGTAAAAGACTCCAGGCCTATAACCTCCGTAAACCTGCTGATATATGCTGATATATTCTTAAAGGTGTACTCAAAAACATCGCTGCCAGGGAAAGCACTGAAACCAAAACCTGGATAGTCCGGTGCCACAAGATGAAATCTGTCTGAAAGGGCGATCATCAGGTTTTTGAACATTACAGATGAAGTCGGGAATCCATGCAGCAGCAACAGGGATGGGTTAGCTTTGCTGCCAGCCTCCCGGTAAAAAATATCAATCCCATCAACATTTACGTGCCTGTTGAAGATCTGCTTCAGCATATTTTTATTTTAATTCAATGGAATGCTCTGTCTTGCAATTTCCAGTTCCTCGTTTGTAGGGATAACCAGTACTTTAACTTTGGCATTTTTAGTATTGATCTCCGTAGCATTCATTTTATTTTTTTGCTTGTCAATGTCTATAGCTAAAAACTCCATATCACTGCAAACCATTTCCCTGACCTGTGCATCATTCTCTCCTACACCTGCAGTAAAGATCAATGCGTCCAGGCCATTCAACACAGCAGCATAGGCGCCGATGTATTTTTTTATCCTGTAAGCATACAGTTCGCAGGCAAAGCGGGCTTCTTTATCTCCATTTGCTATAGCTTTATGAACTTCACGCATATCGCTATGTCTTGTAAGCCCTAAAAGCCCCGATTGTTTATTGAGCAAAGTGTTTACATAATCTGCATTCAGCCCGCATTGTGTTTGCAGGTGCAATACCACTGAGGCATCGATATCTCCAACCCTGGATCCCATTACCAATCCGCTCAGGGGGCTGAATCCCATGCTGATGTCCATTGATCTGCCCGCCTGCACAGCAGCAACGCTGCAGCCGTTGCCCAGGTGCATACTGATCAGTTTTGCATCCGGCTTATTAAGATATTCGCTGGCTTTCCGGGTTATATATTTATGGCTGATACCATGAAATCCATAAACCCTGATCTTATCGTTTTTGTAATAAGTGAGTGGAAGAGCATATTGCGCAGCAACCTGCGGAAGTTGATGATGAAAAGCTGTATCGAAAACAGCTACCTGTTTTGCCGAAGGAAGGAAAGCTTCTGTCACTTCTACACACCGTAGATTTACAGGATTATGAAGCGGTGCAAACGAAAACAATTGCCTGATTTTTTCTTTTACCTCTTTAGTGATTTCAACTGCTGTTGAAAAATATTCTCCTCCATGCACCACCCGGTGGCCTATTATTTTTATTTCTAACGGGTCCTTAATGATCCCATGGATGGGGTTACAAAGCAACAGTACCACCTGCCTCACAGCCTCTGCATGATCAGCCACCGGCACATTCAATTCATTCACTTCAGGATCATCACCAATAGTAAAATGGATATACGATTTTTCTTCGCCGATCCTCTCAGCCACCCCTGAGCAAAGCTGGGTTTCTTCAGGCATTTTGTAAAGCCTGAACTTCACGGAGCTGCTACCTGCATTGATCACCAGAATTTTCATACTATTCTTGTTGTTCAGTATTTCCATTTCCATTCCCTGATCTCGGGCATATCCATTCCGTTTTCGTTGATATAATTACGATGTTTGATCAGTTCGTCCTGCATTTCCTGTTTCAGGTAGGAAGCGTTACTTCCAAGTGCTGGCAAACGGTCTATCACATCTTCTACCAGGTGGAAGCGGTCCATATCATTAAGTACGGTCATATCAAAGGGGGTAGTGATGGTGCCCTCTTCTTTATATCCTCTTACATGGATATTATCATGATTGGTACGCTTGTAAGTAAGCCGGTGGATAAGCCAGGGATAACCATGAAAAGCGAAGATCACCGGTTTGTCTTTTGTAAACAGTGTATCAAAGTCTTTATCATTTAAGCCATGCGGATGTTCGGTGTGGGGTTGCAGTTTCATAAGGTCCACTACGTTCACCACGCGTATTTTCAATTCAGGCAGGTTATCACGTAAAATGGAAACAGCCGCCAGGGTCTCCAATGTCGGTACATCACCTGCACATGCCATCACCACATCGGGTTCTGCGCTAGCATCATTGCTGGCCCAGGCCCAGATACCAATACCTTTGGTGCAATGTACTACTGTCTCATCCATAGACAGCCATTGGGGGGAAGGATGCTTCCCTGCCACCACCACGTTCACATAATGCCGGCTTTGCAGGCAATGGTCCATCACTGAAAGAAGGCAATTGGCATCAGGTGGTAAATAGATCCTTACTACAGACGCCTTTTTATTCAGCACCACATCCAGGAATCCCGGGTCCTGGTGAGTAAAACCATTATGGTCCTGCCGCCACACATGAGATGCAAGCAGGATGTTTAAAGAAGGCAGCTTTTTCCGCCAGTTGAGATGTGCTGTCATCTTTAACCATTTTGCATGCTGGTTAAACATGGAGTCAACAATATGGATGAATGCTTCATAGCAATTAAAAAGCCCATGCCTTCCGGTAAGTATGTATCCCTCCAACCATCCCTCACATTGATGCTCGCTCAACATCTCCATTACACGGCCCTCCTGTTTCAGGAATTCGTCTGTATCGACAGTCTCCGCAAGCCATTGCCGGTTGGTCACTTCAAACACAGCATTCAACCGGTTGGAGAGGGTTTCATCTGGGCCGAATAAGCGAAAGTTTCTTTGATCTGCGTTCAGTTTGATCACATCGCGGATAAATGTTCCCAACACTCTTGTATCACCTGGCCCCATATCACTTCGCTGTTTTATATCAAGGGCATATTCCCTGAAGTCGGGCATATGAAGGTCCTGCAACCGGAAGCCTCCATTAGCATGTGGATTGGCTCCCATCCTTCTTTCTCCTTTCGGCGCTAAGGCAGCAAGGGCTGGCAGCAGTGTTCCATTTTCATCAAACAACTCCTGTGGCTTGTAGCTTCTCAACCATTCTTCCAACTGTTGCAGATGTTCTTTCTTTTTACGTGGTTCTGATAAAGGCACCTGGTGGGAACGGAATGTTCCTTCCACCGGCAAGCCGTCTACCATCCTGGGGCCGGTCCATCCTTTTGGTGATTTCAGAATGATCATCGGCCAGGTAGGCCTTTCTTTGATCTTTTCTTTCGCCGCGTTTTTTTTGATCAGCATTATTTCTTCAATCACCGAATCAAGTGTGTTGGCCATTGCCGCATGCATTGGCATAGGCTCATCTCCTTCCACCCAATATGGCTTCCATCCATAACCTTTTAAAAGCTGGTCCAGTTCTTCATGGCTGATTCTAGCCAGCAGGGAAGGGTTAGCTATTTTGTATCCATTCAGGTGAAGAATGGGCAACACAACACCATCATTAACGGGGTGAAGGAATTTATTGGAATGCCAGGCCGTTGCCAACGGGCCGGTTTCTGCTTCTCCATCTCCAATCACGCAAGCGACAATAAGAGAGGGATTATCGAAAACAGCGCCGAAAGCATGGCTTAATGAATAACCCAGTTCACCGCCTTCATGCATAGAACCCGGGCATTCAGGGGAAACATGGCTCGGAATTCCCCCAGGGAAGGAAAATTGTTTGAATAGTTTTTTCAACCCGTTTGCATCCTGTGTAATATCAGGGTAGATCTCCGAATAGGTCCCTTCAAGATAAGTATTGGCAACCAATGCCGGCCCGCCATGCCCGGGGCCGGAGATATAAAACATGTCCAGGTCATATTGATTGATGATCCTGTTGAGATGTGCATAGATAAAGTTCTGTCCCGGCGTTGTGCCCCAATGCCCAAGAAGCATGTTCTTTACATGATCGGTCTTTAATGGCTCTTTCATCAGGGGATTATCCCGCAGATAGATCTGCCCCACGGATAAATAATTGGCAGCCCGCCAGTAGGCATCTATTTTATGCAATAAATCAGGTGAGATTTCCTTTCCCATGTTTTATTGTTTTAAAATAAAAACTATGCCTGAACCGGATGGATGGCTTCAGAGCTCTTCATTCAATCGGGAAGAATATTTTGTGTCCTTCATAAAAAGGTACACACACAGGGATACTCCAATACAGGCAGTGATATACCAGTAAAAATAGGATTCATATCCGATATCTTTCAGCCAGAAAGCAACATACTCTGCACTTCCACCAAAAATGGCCACTGTAAGCCCATAGGGCAATCCGACTCCAAGTGCTCTTACTTCGGCTGGAAATAATTCTGCCTTCACTACCGCGTTGATGCTGGTATAGCCGCTTATAATAACAAGAGCGGCCATCAGCAACAGGAAGGCGACAGTTAAAGAACTGGTCTGGCTCAAAGCTGTAAGCAATGGCACTGTGCATAAAACGCCCAGCACACCAAAACTGATCAGCAGGGGTTTTCTTCCTATCCTGTCTGACAAAGCGCCAAACAATGGCTGCAACGAAGCAAACAATAACAGGGATATGAATGAAAGTGTGGTAGATTGTTGCTTGGTAAGATGTACTGTATTCACCAGGAACTTTTGCATATACGTTGTATAGGTATAAAATGCCAGTGTACCTCCCAGTGTCAGTCCTGCTACAGTAAGAACTGCTTTCGGATGTTTAAGCAATTCCCTGATAGTCCCTTTCTGGCGCTTATGCTTTGAAGCATGCAATTCGAAAGAAGGCGTTTCATGCAGATTGCTGCGCAGGTAAAGTGCGATCACAGACAATATAGCGCCGATCACAAAAGGAATCCTCCAACCCCAGCTATGCAACTGATCTTCGGTCAATAATAATTTCTGCAACACCAGTTGTATGCCTAAAGCGATCAACTGACCTCCTATCAGTGTCACATACTGAAAGCTGGAATAGAAGCCCCTCCGGTTGCGGGTGGCCATTTCGCTGAGATAGGTAGCAGAAACACCATATTCACCACCTACGCTCAACCCCTGCAGCAGCCTTGCCAGCAACAGGATCACAGGAGCAGCGATACCGATCGCTTTATAGGTAGGCGTAAGTGCGATCAGCAATGAACCAAATGACATCAGTAATACAGACCATGTCATTGCTTTTTTGCGGCCCTGCTTATCCGCAATGCGGCCAAATAACCATCCGCCGATCGGGCGCATTAAAAAGCCCAGTGCAAATACTCCTGCTGTATTAAGCAACTGGGCGGTTGTATTACCTTCCGGGAAAAAGGAAGAAGAAAAATATAATGCGAATGCTGAATAGGCATACCAGTCGTACCATTCCACAAGATTACCAATAGAACCACCAATAATTGCTTTTAAACGGGGAAGAGATATTTTTTCAGCAGGCATAGTTTATTTTTTCAGACTCTGGATTTACTAAAGATAAAATGAAACGGCCACTGAAGATCAGTGGCCGTTATCTTATTTTAAAACCTGGTTAGTGATACGCTTCAGGTAATCAGTCTCCGTTAAATGCTTTTTCCAATTGGGCAATATCAAGCTTTTTCATTTTCATTAAAGCCGCCATCATCCGGCCCGACTTGGCTTTATCTTCACTGGTTACCATTTTTTCCAGGATAACCGGCGTCACCTGCCAGGAAAGCCCGAACTTATCTTTCAACCAGCCGCATTGCTGCGATTTGGGGTCACCACCAGCAGTCAGCTTTTCCCAGTAATAATCTATTTCAGCCTGGTCTTTGCAATTAATAACAAAGGAAATGGCTTCACTAAATTTAAAAATAGGGCCGCCATTCAGTCCCAGAAATTTATGCCCGTCGAGTTCAAATTCCACAGTCATCACTGAGCCTGGTTGTTGACGGTGCTCTTCCTGTCCTTCTTTTCCATAGTAAGCGATCTTGCCAATACTGGAATTCTTAAAAACGGATGTATAAAATTTTGCTGCTTCTTCCGCCTGGTTATCGAACCACAAGCAGGATGTAAGTCTTTGGAATGTAGCCATGATAGCCTCCTTTTTTAATTGTGATAGAACAAAAATATTAAGAAGCTTCGGAGCAAGAAGTGTGCAAATACGACAATCTGGGGGGTTATTGCGACCAGTATCATCCCTGGTCATTCATACGCCGTTGCCGTCTTTCTTCCCTGAACAGTGCAGAAGTAGTGAGAGATAATAACAAACTGAATAAAAGACCTGCCCAGAAACTATCTATCTTAAAATCCTTTATCCATGCACCTGCTATTAATACTATGATCGTATTGATCACAAAAATGAAAAGGCCGAATGTAAAGATCGTTAAAGGCAGGGTGATCAATATGAGTAATGGGCGCAGGAAAACATTCAATAATCCAAGCACGATCGCAAACCAGATAGCTGTGCCGTAACTTTTGATATGCACACCTGGCAATACCTGTGAAAGAATATAGGCGATTGCCGCAATGACCAGCAGATGCAGGATCAGTCTCATGCTTCAAATGTATTCAACAAAACCCAAATTTTCCGGTTTTCTTACAGGGAATGTCTTGTTAAAAACAGAAGGCCCGCAGTGCAGCGATTATATAATGCGCAAAGCACGGGCCAGGGATTCCCTGTCTCCTACCGGTTCAGGCAGGCTCATCATCCGGGCGATCATTGCGTAAATATCTGCCGGCTTTTTTCCTTCCTTACGTAGAAATTGTATCGAAGTGGAACCTGCCGATTTGGAAAACTTCAATCCATCTTTTCCGGCAAGCAGGGGATGATGAAAGAAATAGGCTTCGCTGAAAGCAGGCTTATTCAGTACTGTTGCAAGATACTGTTGCGCAAGAGTCGAAGGCCGGAGATCTTCTCCCCTCACTACCAGATCCACACTCCAGTACAGATCATCAATAAGAGAGGTCAACTGATATGCAGGAAAACCATCTTTTTTTCTTACGATAAAATCTTTCAGGCTGGCAGGTAATATATCCCTGATGATTGACTGGTCAACCGTTTTTATCCCGAGCTCTCTGTTATCCGTTTGCAAACGCCAGCAGGCATCTTTTGTATCCAGGAGAAGACCTTTATCACGACATGTGCCAGGATAAACCCCAGCAGGGCTTATAGAAAGGATTTGTGTTCTTGAGCAGGTGCAGGCAAACACTCGTCCCTGCTCTTGCAATTGCAATAATGCTTTTTCGTATAAGGGCAAGCGATGAAGCTGGGAGAATTCTTTTTCAAATTCCGTGTAGTTACGCGGACCTTCATCCCAGGGTATCTCCATGAAATGAAGCGTATCAAAAATATCCTGCACATATTCCCTGCCAGCACGTTCCCTGTCCATATCATCGATCCGTAATAATATCTGCGCGCCGGTTTGCCGGGCCAATACTGCTGTTAATGCAAACGACAATACATTTCCCAAATGAAGGAAACCACTTGGAGTGGGTGCAATTCTTGTTCGCTTAAATTGTAAATCCATCGCGCTTACTATACATACTTTAAGCATCAGGCTGCATAGCCATTAGCATAGTTAAATATAGTACCTTTACTGATTCGCGATGAACGCATATTATTACTTCTTTCTCCCCTGGCTCAAATTTTGAAAACTATCCTTTATGAATAGCTATGTACTCGATATAAAAGAAATTACTATCCGGCTCCTTGTTGCTGTTGTTTTAGGTGGTCTTATTGGCTGGGAGAGAGAACGCAAAGAAGGAGCTGCAGGCCTGAGAACGCATATGCTGGTCTGTATCGCATCTTCATTGATCATGATCGTTTCCACTTTTGGATTTAAAGATGTGATAGGCCACCCTGGCATATCTCTCGATCCTTCCCGGATTGCAGCGCAGGTGATCAGTGGTGTTGGTTTTCTCGGGGCCGGTACCATCCTGTTCCTGAAACCACAGATCGTAAAAGGATTGACCACGGCTGCAGGGTTATGGAGTGTTGCAGGTATCGGGCTGGCCGTTGGCGGCGGTTTGTATGCCGCAGCTATTATTACTACAGTAGTGGTGCTGATAATACTTGCCCTGATAAAGCCACTGGAGCAAAGGATGTTTAGAAACAACCGTGATCATACGATCAATCTTTCATTTAATACCAAACGATTTGGGCTCATTGACCTTGAAAAATTGCTGAAGAAAAATGAGCTCTCACCTGCAGAGATGATATTGCAGACCGGTAAAGATGAAGAGAGAGGTAGTCTGAAAATCAGTTTTACTGAAAAAGCATCCCGTGAATCCGTTCTGGCTGTTCTTGATGAATTAAAAAAAACAGAAGGGATCTCTGAAATTTCTTCACGGATCTGAGTAAGGGATGAACTGTGTAATATCATTCCCTGCTGCGGGGATGATATTACACAGTTGACCTGCAAGTGCTCTTTTTGGAATATTAGCCGCAGAACACATGCTTTGTTTAACCAGTTATGGAATAAGGTTCAGTTTTTGATCCTGCATAGAAAGATCATATACAGGAACTTTAAATAACGGCCATGGTAAACCATTCCAAAAATCCGTTGCCACCAGAGGAGCAGGAAGACAGACGGATTGAAGAGGAGATCAAACGGAAATTCAATGCAATTACTACATGGGATGCCACTGGTATTAAAGTCAAAGTCAAACACAGAACAGTATTGCTAACCGGTATGGTAGCCGATTCAAAAGCACTGGAGCAAAGTATCCTAGTCATATTTACCGTCAAAGGCCTGAAGCAGATCGACAATAAAATCAGGATAAGAAAGGAAGGAATTGCTTCAATGATCAGTCATCTTGCTTCAGACATTGAAGCAATGACGGACGACAAGACCAAAGACAAGGATAAATAAGGCAATACCTGTATGCCTAAAAAATATAGCCGCAACACAGTGCAACTTATTCATAGCGGTCCGGAATTCTTTGATACGCTCTGCCGCATGATCGATTCAGCAAAGCAATCGGTTCATCTTCATACATATATTTTCAATGATGATCATACGGGGACGCTTGTAGCTGACAGCCTCATCGCTGCGGCTAAGCGAAAAGTGGAGGTATTCCTGCTGGTTGACGGCTATGCTTCTCAACATCTGCCGGCTGATTTTATCGGTAATCTACAGGCAGCAGGTGTTCGATTCCGTTTCTTTGAACCGCTTTTTCAAAGCAGGTATCTTTATTTTGGCAGGAGATTGCATCACAAAGTAGTGGTAATAGATGCAGCCTGCGCATTGATAGGCGGATTGAATATAGCTGACAGGTACAATACTTTGCAGGGGCAGCCTGCCTGGTTTGACCTGGCTTTGTATATAGAAGGCGCTGCAGCAAACGAACTGTATCATATTTGCCAGCAATTATGGTTGAAGAAAGGAAGGTTCAGAAAAAAAACGGGACCGTCTTATTCTGTGCCGGATGATCCAGGCGTTCATGAAGGGGTTACGGCAAGAATAAGAATAAATGATTGGGTGAAACGTCAGCAGGAAGTAACAGCCACTTATATGGAATTGTTCAGATCAGCCAGCCATCGCATTACTATCGTATGCAGTTATTTTCTTCCAGGCCTTATCTTTCGCACACAGTTGAAACGTGCAGCAAAAAGAGGTGTAAAAATAAAAGTGGTGCTCGCTTCCAGGTCTGATGTCCCTGTTTCAAAATATGCGGAACGGTATCTCTACCGCTGGATGCTTCGGCATGCAATAGAGATCTACGAATACCAGCCTACCGTATTGCATGCAAAGATGGCCATAGCTGATGGTGAGATGCTGACCATTGGGTCATACAACGTTAATAATATCAGCAGGCATGCCAGTATTGAACTGAATATTGAGGTGAAAGACAAAGAATTTGCCAGTGAAGTGCTCGAGGAAATTGACCGGATCATTCAGAGAGACTGTAAACCGATCAATACGATGACTTATACAACCCGTTTATTTTCTTTCAGGCAATTCCTGCAATGGATCGCTTTCCAGTGGGTCCGGATAATGATGACAGTAAGTACATTTTATTTCAGGCAAAAGGAATGATCAATTCCCTTTTATCCTCCTGATAAATGATCCGGTCCTTTTTAAATCCCATCCTTCAAAACGTCCCCGTTGCACCACGAGATTATTTGCTTCGGGCCTGTCGCAATAATAATAAAACGTAAATCTTGCTTTTGGATCCTCCCAGCCGGCTATCTGTCCAAAACGAAGTACATTAAAAATAAGCGTATCATTTCTTCTTTCCACTGTATAGTATCCATTGGCAAATACCTGGAGGTCCTTTACTTCTTCCTTGTTCTCCACGAGATCAAGTAAGGAATCCTGTCGGGGAAACCAGGTAAAATTCATTTGGTCATTTCTGTCAAACACAGAGCGGTAAGCGATATAATACCCATCATCCTTTCTTACCACAGCTTGCCAAAGCCAGGTATTCATTATGGTCGGTATGGTAAAATAATGATCGGAAGGGATGTGCTGCGCTGCAAGATTTTCACGAACTACTTTATCTACCTGCAGTTTATTGGTGATGGCATAAGCCAGGTAAAGCACACTCAGGCCAATACCGATCTCCCAGCAACGCTTTCTTCGCCTGTCGTGCCCCCGCAGTATCAATAATCCAAGCACACCGAGGAACGGCCATACCGAAAAGAAAGGATCGATCACAAAAAGCACATTGAAAGAAAATCTCTGATGCGAAAAGGGTTCAAACCATCCTGTTCCATAAGCATTAAAACTGTCAATGAACACATGCACGAACAGGTTGATCCCGAATAAGAGGAACCAGGATTTATAACTCAAAGGTGTTTTCCGGAAGATCTTGTCTGATAAGAAACTCAGAACAAGCGTACCTACCACAATAAACAAAAGGGAATGGGTAATACCCCGGTGGGCTATAATGTCCTGCGTATCGCTTAAGAAGAATGCGGTAACAAAATCAATATCCGGAAGGCTTTGAGCGATAGCTCCAAGAAGCATGGCTTTTTTGCCCAGCTTTTTTCCGGCCACTGCTTCACCAATACAGGCGCCGAGAACAATATGTGTAAGCGAGTCCAATTTTTATCGTTTTTATTGCAGAAACTGCAAAAGCCTTACCAGCTCTGGGTTGAAAACTACATAAAAGCCGGGAGAAAAAGGTGCTCTGGTGGCAAGGATAAGAAAGTTGAACTATCGCTGCATTTTCACCGCCGGTGGTTGGTCACGTATTTCCGTAGGAAATCCTTTTTAGAATCATGATAAGATGAAACTGCCCCTACCTTATACAGGCAAAAGATATATACCCAAGCCAAATCAAGCTGGTAGGGAAGAAACCCTGCACGGGCGCTTCCGGGATAAAGATGGTGATTGTTATGCCATTCACCTGCAAAAAGTCCAGGCCTTGCTTGATTGATAGAGAGATTACTGCGGTCAAAATCAATTCCATCAATATGCTTTTCCTGGCCTTTTCCATGGCCGGTGTAGTTAAAAGCCCTTACAAATACAAACCATAGCATGGCCCCTGAAAATAAAGCACAAGCTAATGCATGCCCGCCAATCAAATAAAAAACGGTATACCAAAAAGCCCAGTTGAACAGCCAAAGGGTAACGGTATAAAAAGGGGTGGCGATAGAACCCCATTTATTATACTGTTCAAAACTATTAAGCTTCACACCTGTGTGTTGAAGAAAATAGGATGCTTTTTTATAATCTGCTTCATTAAGATCTTTGGCAATGCTCTGGTGATTTACATCAGACAACATACAATACATGAACCCTCCCTGTGAATTATACGGGTCGCCAGGTTGGTCTGACTTGGCATGATGCACGTGATGCGATACTACATAAATTTCTTCAGGAAAGGTTTTGACAACAAGGTTCTGCGTAACAAACCGCCATACAGGATGACTGAACTTATATGATTTATGTGTGCAGAAGCGGTGAAACCATATGGTACCATGCGTGCCCATTACTACCAGGCTATAAATAGCAATAATGCCCGCCAGTAGCCATGAAAAATGATAAACAAAAAAAATAACAAAAAAAGGTACCATGCAGCAGACCATCAGCCAACTGATCATGGATATCCAGTTTTTCCTGGTTTTAAAAATGTTTATCCTTGAAAATGCTTCATTCCACAATTGGCGGGTAGAGGGAACGGCCAGTTTACCGTTTTCGTTTGTCCAGCCGTAGGATGGTTTCTGAAGGATGTAATCTATTAATGCCATTCAAATAAAACACATCTGGTGAATAGTTAAATTACCTACTGTAGAGCCGCTCAGATCTTTTTAACATTTATTGCGCTGGGTCCGCGATCTCCCATTTCTACTTCAAAATTAACTTTATCACCTTCTTTTATAGGTTCAGTTAAATTATTAATATGTATAAAAACCCGCTCCCCGGTTTCCTTATCACTGATGAAACCAAATCCTTTTGCATCATTAAAGAAGCTGACAGTTCCCATCCTCACGGGCTCGACCACATCTTCCCGCTTTGGAACGCCAATCTGGATATCCTCCTGATTGAACATCTTTTTGTTTCTTGGATCAGGAGGCGTTGAGGAAATATTACCATTCTCATCTATGTAAGCCATCATTTCTTCCAGGCTTTTACCTTTCTTGCCATTCGCTTTTCTTTCCTCCATTTTCTCCTGCTTCTCCTGCCGTTGTTTTAAACGTTTCTTTTCTTTTTCTTTCTTGTTAAATGTTTCTTTGGGTTTTGCCATATTTAATTTTTCAGCCGTACTCACGTAACGGTTATTTAAGCCGGTAAGTGATTGAATTTGTTATGATTTTCTAAGCTGGTCAAAAATGATACTCTGACCAGTACACAATCAATGTGTGAATACAAGAATCAAACATTTTCCAGCCTGGTCATTTCAGCGCCATTAAAAATGCGCGCCAGGTTGATATCCTTTGAAGTGCTATAGGATTCCAGATGTGTTTCGCTGACGATCCGCCACAGATTTTTACGACTCAGTTCAGGATAATCATCTGTTTTAATAAACAAACCCATAATGGGCTTCCGGGTCTTGAAATTAATACGAACCGGGTTATCGCCCTTAAGCTTGTTTTTCATAAATCTTTCTATTTCTTCGTACGTCATATAAAAGCTTTAATATTATTAATTCAGGTATTACGGAAGCAATTGCTTTGACGTATCTTTTATCCAGTTAAATACAGATATTTCGCTTTTTGCTTCCATTGGCAAATTATTGGCTATCTGCCGTTCCAGTTCGCGGGCCTCTTCCAACGTGAACCTTTCAAAAAAGGATGCATAAAAATTGATGATAAATAATACCTGATCTCCATTAAACCTGTCGAATAACCGCCGGCTTGGCCTTCCGGCAAATATAGCTCTCGAAGGATCCGTGATCCATTTGTAAAACCGGCCTTCCATATCGTTTTTTTGATAGACCATATAAACAACTTTAGATTAAAGAGCTGAAACAATAATCAATTTATATTTTTCACAACTCAGCCTGCAAAGCCAGCGATCTACCAGCGCTTGGTGTTGGGACGGTCTGTTTTTTCCCTTGCCTGCGTTACTGATATCTGCCTGCCTTCAATTTCTTTATTGTTCAGATTATCCATTGCCGTTTTGGCTTCTGCATCAGAGCCCATTTCCACAAATCCGAACCCCCTGCTGCGGCCAGTTTCCCTGTCTGTTATCACTTTAGCAGAACTTACCTGCCCAAATTGTTCAAATAATTTTCTGAGGTCTTCCTCAACGAGATGAAAACCCAGGTTTGATACGTACATGTTCATAAAAACTAGTTTAATAGAAAAAATATTTAGTGATAAAGAACGACAACAAGAGCGAAGAGAAGATGAACTATTACTGACGAGTAAAAGATTGATGCTGATCTGAACTGATTGCTGAGGTAGTTTTAAATCACTTCTGGTGAAGGTACGGTATTAATCGGGGCTTAGAAGAATTAAATTACTACAGGAAGTGAACCCTTGTCAACCAAGTGTTTAACAACCAGGTTAATTCGCATATTTTATTAGCTCTAATTAAAAGTAACACACTTTGCGTCGCGATCACCCTCCAGATTGTCGCTTTCAGACCTCATTAAACCTCGGACCGCATAATATCTTTATGAAGGAATTATATCACTATGATAGAAGTTTTTAAAACAGATGTTAAAGACAAGATATTTGCCAGTATTCTTGTAGAGCAGATACATAAAATGTATACCGGTTACACAGCCAATTTTGACCTGGATGATTGTGACAACATTCTCCGTGTTAAATCCTCTTCAGGAATTGTGCAGGCCGACCCACTTATCCTGCTGCTGGAGAAATATGGGTTTAGGGCAGAAGTGTTACCAGACTGAAGCAATAAAACTTTGCTACAATCTTACTTCTACCTTTTTACCGTTATAATTTATTTTTTTCCCGGAAATAATAAAATCCATTCCCAGTGGTTTGGCCTGACTGATAAGTTGTATATAGATCGTTCTTTTTTGCAGCATACCATTAAAGCTCCCTTCCCTGTCTCCGATCGTCAGGGTATGCCCCGCTTCATTATAACTAAACGGAATCCGGCTAAAGCTTCCCTTCTCGTAATTATAATTCAGGCCTTCATCTTCGTACATATCAAACCGGCCGTCCCTGCCCGCATACACATATACAATCAAAGGATCAGCAGCATACTGATCAGTGTATTCCAGTTCAGGACCTGTGGGAATGATCGCTCCCTCTTTTACAAAAACAGGCATCCGCTGATAGGGAGCATCTGCATTAATGGATTGTCCACCTTCATAATATTTTCCGGTATACAGATCATACCAGCCCTGGTCAGCCGGTAAATAAACACTTCTGTTCAAAGCCTTATATGTGTACACAGGATTGATCAATAAGAAGGGGCCAAACATAAACTGATCACCTGTATTCTTCACTGCTGCATCTTTTCCAAAATCCATTACCAGTGCCCGCATGATGGTCGAGTTCTTATGATAAGCATCACCAGCCAGTGTGTAGATATAAGGCATCAGCCTGTAGCGGAGTTTGTCATAATACAACATGCTATTGTAAGCAGGATGTCCCTCAGGAGCAGTATTATAAATTTCACGGAAAGGGAACTGTCCATGCACGCGGAAAAGAGGCACAAAGGCGCCAAACTGGTACCAGCGGGTCTGCAGTTCCCTCCATTCAGCCAGGTCCGCTTCATTGGGCTTTTCATACCGGGGCTCAACAGAGAAACCACCAATATCCATAGTCCAGTAAGGAAGGCCTGAAAGGGAGAAATTAAGACCTGCACTGATCTGCGCTTTCATATCTTCCCAGCGTGAAGCAATATCGCCGCTCCAGATGGAAGCAGCATAACGCTGCGAACCAGCAAATCCGGAACGGGTAAGCAGGAACACTCTTTTATCAGGATCAACGCTGCGTTGTCCTTCATAAATACCTTTTGCATTCTGAAGAGGATAAGCATTCAGGTATTCAGCAGCAGTGCCTAAAGCTGTGGGGCTCATCTGCTCCTTTCTTTTTTGAGGAGAAACGTTGGACAAAATATCTGGCTCACTCGCATCCATCCACCAGGCATCTATTCCTTTGGTGTAAAGCTTATCATGTATCAGTTGCCAGAAACCTTTCCGGGCTTCATCATTAAAAGCATCATAAAAGGTGGAAGTATATCCCTGCCCTATCCAATCTCGTTGGCGGTCGGCAATATTTCTTTTGTAGAGCCATCCTTTTGCATCGAATTGTTGATAAGCCGCTATTCCTTCATAAAATTTCGGCCACACGGATATCATCAATTTTGCCTTATATTTTTTATGTAAAAGATCGATCATGCCTGATGGGTCAGGAAATCGCGTATTATCAAATTCCTGGCTGCCCCAATCATTTTCTTTCCAATAGCTCCAGTCGAGCACGATATTATCCAGTGGAATTTTTCTTTTCCTGAATTCTGCAACCGTGTTGATGATCTCTTCCTGTGTTTTATACCTTTCACGGCTTTGCCAGAACCCCATTGCCCATTTGGGAACGATCGGTGCTTTACCGCTCAATTGACGATAACCGCTGATCACTTCATCCATGTTTTGTCCATAAATAAAATAGTAATCGATCTGGCGACCGGCTTCGGAGTCAAAACCGAAAGTATTGTTCCATCCATCCGGCAAAGGCGGCAGCCAGTTAGCGCTGATATACGATTCTCCGCCATCCGGTATCCATTCTATTTTGATAGGATACTTTTTATCCTTTTCGAGTTGCAGGTTGATGACACCGGAACCAGGGTTCCAGGGTTGTCTCCATTTATCCAGCAACAGTTCGCCATTCACCCACACTTTAATATAACCAGCATAAGTGAAACGAAGTTTATGATGGCCACTGTTTCCGCTCGCAATAGCTCCTTCCCAGGTGATGCTCCCTTTTTGTATAGCAAACTCAGGTGGAAGTTTTAGTTTGGTATCCGTTACATACGGATAATTAATGGATGATTCTGCTTTTTCAAAAGCAATATCCAGGGGCTTGTTACGGTCATTGCAATAGCTGGCCGTCAGCCACCCCTGCATACCTTTTTTATCAAACAGGCGCAGGTTGGAAAGCGGAAGAAAGGATCTGGTATCGCCTGCTTTTGAAAAGGAATAATTGTCCCATAAAATTCCATAGTTCTTTACAGATATCATAAATGGTACAGCCACTTCTGTATTATTCTGGAACAGGGTTACCTGCTGATCCTTGTAGTTAAATATTCCTTCCTGGTGCTGCCCTAATCCATACAACCCATCGTTGGAAGCGATATCAAACACCTGTTGCAACCTGTACATAGGTTCACCTTCCCAAACAACCGGTATGATCTCTCTACCGTTTGCTTTTTTTTCGGACAATAAAGAATTTCCCTTTTCATCTTTAAAAGAAACAGTGCCGGAGAAAAGATCGATGGTTGCATTAAGAGCAGTAGTAGAAAGGGTAAGGCTGCTATCTGTTGTGCTTGTGTTCCATTTTACCTGCTGTGGAGTATGAACGATCACCAGGCTTTTTGATGGGAACGGTTCAGCAGCAGGAGAAGCAATTACGCGAAAGATCCTTTCTGTTACAACCTGTAGTTTCACCACCTTTACCCCGGTTGAAAACCGTTGATCCGGGTAAACCAGCACCCCATCTTCTACAATTTTATACCGAGTATCAGGCGGCATGGGAAAACAGGCAGAAGAAAGAAAGCAACAGAAAAGAAAAAAAGCCATCAGTTTCATAAGCAGCCAGGTTTTTGAATTCTAAAACAATGAAAATTAGCACATTTTCACCCCCGCCAAAATACCCGGCTAATTAATGCAAAGGATTAGCTATTATAATATCAAATGCTCCTCATAAGTCCATCCTTCCCGTCCTTCCCGCCTTACCGGTAAGTTTTTACCGGTAAGGCGGGAAGGACGAGAAGGGGTCGTTTTAGAAAAACTTAAACTTTTTTGGGAAACAAACACTTATAACATAACTCATAACCCATAATACATATAATCTTCTCCGTATATGATTAAGGGCAGGTAATTATTGTATTCAGAAAAAAAGTCTGTCCTGCCGGTTAAAATACCTAACTTTGCCAATCTTTCGATGCCGATTTCAGGCGTACTACCAATAACCATCACTGCCCGGGAAGGATTTTAATCATCAGCAATCAACTCTGAGAAATTGCATTGCGTTGTCATTTTTTTACCTTAAAAAATTGAATATCCTCCCCCGGGTGGATGGTTAATCTGTAAACATGAAGAAAAAATTAAAGGGAACTTATTTACTTGTTTCGGCCTTGTTAATTGCGTTATTGCATTTGTCATTTGCATTTGGCAAAAATGTTTTCGGTTCACGCACTTTTGCCGCATTTGCGCCAGACAAAACAAAAACGGATAGTCTTTCGCCTTTTTCTGGCGGAAAGTCCATTTATGATAGCCTTCGCTTAGACAGCATTGGCCTGAGCCGCGAGGCTTTTGAGTATGCACAAAAAGGCTGGAACAAATTATTTCATGAAGGCCGGCTCAGCAATCCTGCTGTGCTGGCTATCGCCGATTTCAGTCAGCCCAGCAGCCACAAGCGCTTATATATCCTGGACCTGAAACAATATAAAGTCCTTTTCCAAACCCTTGTAGCGCATGGGCGCAACTCCGGTAAGGAACTGGCTACTTCATTTTCCAACCTGTCCTCTTCTTATAAAAGCAGTCCCGGTTTTTATATCACAGGAGAAACATACAATGGTAAACACGGCTATTCGCTTAAGTTAAATGGCGTGGAAAAGGGCATTAATGATAATGCTTATAACCGGGCCATCGTGGTGCATGGAGCAGATTACGTTGATGAGTCCTATGCATCAAGCCAGGGCTATATTGGCCGAAGCCTGGGATGCCCTGCAGTTCCTGAAAAAGAAGCACAGCCTATTATCAATACTATAAGGGATAACACCTGTTTCTTTATTTATGAACCGGGCGTTTCTTATTCCGCCCGTTCCACCATGCTGAACTAATATTTTATCTGCTGGCGCCAATCTTTATCTTTGGGCATTAATTCATTCTTATGCTAAAGATCGGATTGTATGGCGTTGGCCACCTGGGCAAATTTCATTTGAACAACTGGAAAGAGATACCCGGTGTGGACCTCGTGGGTTTTTATGATCCGCATGATGATACGGCCAGGGAGGTCTCTGAAAAATATCAGCTCCCCCGTTTTCTTGACCCTGATGCGCTGATGGATGCCTGCGATGCCATTGATGTGGTCACTCCTACCAATCACCATTTCCAGTGGTGTGAAAAAGCGATCAAAAAGGGGAAGCATGTTTTTGTGGAAAAACCGCTGGCCCATACCATGGAGGAAGCCCGTCAACTGGTAAAACTGGCAGAGGAATCAGGCAGTAAAGTGCAGGTAGGCCATGTGGAAAGGTTCAACCCTGCTTTTCTTGCCCTGAAGGATGTAGCCCTTAACCCGATGTTTATTGAGGTGCACCGCCTGGCGCAGTTCAACCCGCGTGGTACTGAAGTGAGCGTGATCCTCGATCTTATGATCCATGATATTGATATCGTGCTCAGCATTGTGAAGAGTGATGTAAAATCGATCTCTGCCAGCGGTGTGGGCGTGATGACGGAAACACCAGATATCGCCAACGTCCGCATCGAATTTCACAATGGATGCGTGGCCAATCTTACCAGCAGCCGTATTTCCATGAAAAAGATGCGGAAAATGCGATTGTTCCAGAAAGATGCGTATATCGGCATCGATTTCCTCAATAAAAAAACAGAAATCATTAAGCTGAAGGAAGCGCAGGATTCCAATGTATTTGCTTTTGATATAGAAACGCCTTCCGGTGTTAAAACAATCGCTGTGGCCAATCCTGCTGTGCCCGAAGTAAACGCTATTAAAAAAGAACTGGAAGAATTTAAAGCAGCCATTCTTAACAACACCAAACCGATCGTTTCAGAAATAGACGGCTTTATGGCCATGGATGTAGCACACAAGATCCTGCAGAAGATCGGGAATAATGTGATCACCCACTGATATGAGTACAGGCAAACAAATATCCATCGCCTGGTATGTTGCAGTTGATTATCTCATGTCTGCCCTTGCCTGGGCGGTTTACTATTTTATAAGAAAGGCTTTGCTGGAAAAAGACATTCCGGCAAGCAGCCTGTGGCAAACGGACTATCATTTCTGGATAGGCGTTCTTTTTATCCCTATGGGCTGGCTGGCTTTGTTTACCATTGCTGGCTCCTATCATTCCCTGTATGCAAAATCCAGGTTGTATGAATTCAGTTCCACCCTGATCTGCACACTGATCGGAACTTCTGTATTGTTTTTCTTTTTTGTAATGGACGATGTGAGGAATGATACCATATCTGCGGCTGCCTATTACAACAAAGCTTTTCTACTGCTGCTTCTGCTTAACTTTCTCCTTGTCTTTTTTGGCCGGTGGCTGGTGTTAAGAAAAGTGAAACAACAATTGCTCAATGGTGATGTTTATTTCAATGCCCTGATCATAGGCAACCGGGAAAATGCCACAAGCATATTTCAGAGAACTAAAAAGAACCTTCACGATGGAGGTTACCGCTATATTGGATTCGCCAGTCCGGCTGATGCTGATACCAATTCTTCGCCATTGCCATTGCTGGGAACTCTACCGGAATTGGAAAGATTGATAGATAAAAACAATGTTCAACTGGTAGTGCTTGCCCTGGAAAAATCAGAAAGCAGCCTGCTGGAAAACCTGGTTGCCCAGTTAAGTGAAAAAGATGTATCCATAAAGATCCAGCCAGATACAATGGATATACTCTCGGGTTCCGTTAAAACCAATAATGTAATGGGCCCTGCGCTCATAGATTTGAATACAGGGCTGATGCCTGAATGGCAGCAGCATATCAAACGGCTAATAGATGTGGTAACTGCAACTGCAGCATTGATGTTTCTTTTTCCGCTGATGCTTTATACAGTGATCCGCCTGGTATTATCATCCAAAGGTCCTGTATTTTATGTGCAGGAAAGGATCGGTTATAAAGGAAAGCCTTTTATGATGTACAAGTTCAGGTCCATGATCGTAAATGCGGAAGAGAATGGCCCTGTTCTTTCTTCTGACAATGATCCCCGCATTACCCGCTGGGGCAAAGTGATGCGAAAATGGAGGCTGGACGAGCTTCCCCAGCTATGGAATATCCTGAAAGGAGACATGAGCTTTGTTGGGCCCCGCCCTGAGCGCCGTTTTTTCATCGACCAGATAGTGGCCCGGTTTCCCTATTACAAATACCTGTTGAAAGTAAAACCTGGTCTCAGCAGTTGGGGGATGATCCAGTTTGGATATGCAGAAAACATTGAACAGATGATCGAACGCAGCAAATCCGACCTGGTTTATATCGAAAATGTATCGCTGCTTCTCGATTTCAAGATCATGATACATACCCTCCGGATCATTTTTAAAGGCAAGGGGAAATAAGTATTTTTGCCCCGGATCAAGTCCGGGGCCGGCCCGCCTGCGCCAAGGCTTCGGTGGGCACAGCATCCCTTACATTAAACCAGCCAATGCAACCAGTAAAACTCTTTTTCTTCCTCATAAGCTGTAGTTTCTTTTTTAATGCCCAGGCCCAGCGTCCATACTGGCAACAGGAAGTGAATTATTCCATTGATGTGTCGCTGAACGACAGGCAGCATAGCCTCGATGGATTTGAACGGATGGAATACATCAATCATTCACCTGATACGCTTCGTTTTATCTGGATACATCTTTGGCCGAATGCCTATAAAAATGATAAGACTACATTTACAGATCAGCAGTTGGAAAACGGGAATACTGATTTTTATTTTTCCGGTAAAGAGCAAAAGGGCTATATCAATAAGCTGGATTTTAAAGTGAATGATATAACCGCGGAAACAGCAGATCATCCACAGCATATCGATATCATACAACTGATCCTTCCTTCACCATTATTGCCAGGGCAAAAAATCCTGGTCACAACACCTTTTCATGTGCAACTACCTAATAATTTCTCCAGAGGCGGTCATGATGGGGAAAGCTACCAGGTAACGCAATGGTATCCCAAGCCAGCAGTATACGACAAGGATGGCTGGCACCCTATGCCCTATCTCGACCAGGGTGAATTTTACAGCGAGTTTGGCAGCTTCGACGTGAATATTACAGTGCCGGATAATTATGTAGTAGCTGCTACAGGGGAATTGCAGGACGCCAGGGAAAAAGAATGGCTTCGCACAAGGAAGGATTTTAATTGGGAGCCGCTAAAGAAAAAGATCAAAACAAAAGGCGGAGGATATAAAACGGTTCAGCAGCAATTTCCTGTTTCATCTCAACGGACTAAAATGCTTCAGTTCCGCCAGGACCGTATACATGATTTCGCCTGGTTTGCTGATAAGCGTTTTATTGTTGATCTCGACACCTGCCGCCTTCCTTCAGGTAAGATCATTGAAGTCGGCAGCTATTATTTACCTGCAGAAAAAACAAGTTGGAAGAAGAGCCTGTCCTTTGCAAAAGATGCTGTAAGAAGCCGGAGTGAGTGGATTGGCGAGTATCCTTATTCTGTTATAAGTGTAGTAGAGGGGCCGCTCAGTGCTGGTGGAGGAATGGAATACCCTACGATCACAGTGATAGTCCCTACAGCAGACATAGGCCACCTTGACCGTACGATCGAGCATGAGATAGGACATAACTGGTTTTATGGCATACTTGCCAGCAATGAGCGCCTCCATCCCTGGATGGATGAAGGGATAAATACTTATTATGGTAATCGTTATGTCCGTTATAAATACGGTCTCAAGGGAGATACACGGCTTGGCAAGTCCAGTTTCCTTATAGAAGATGCGGAAAGATTGTTGTTTGAATCAATAGCAGCGATCCATCGCGACCAGCCAATCAATACCACCAGCGACAGTCTTTCTTCCTATAACTATCCCCTCGTTGCTTATATAAAAACAGCCGCCTGGCTCGATTACCTTGAACAGAAAACCGGAAGGTCTCAACTGGATAAAGCCTTTCAACATTATTATCAACAATGGAAATTCAAGCATCCGGGGCCGGAAGATCTTAAGGCAAGCATCAGTGAAAGCCTGGGCATTGAGCAAGACAGTTTGTTTTCTTACCTGAACACAACAGGAGTTTTACCCGATCAACACAGAACAGGTACAAAAGCTGCTTTTATTCTTGACCTGAAATCTTATGCATCATATATCCGGTCACCAGTTGCCAATCTTATCAGCATTGGGCCAGCAATCGGCGTCAACAGGTATGATAGGTTAATGGCAGGTATTTTTATAACGAATTATAAACTTCCTGCATCACGATTACAGTTTTTTGTAGCACCGATGTATGGCATTGCTACAAAAAAACTGACCGGTACCGGTCTGATCAATTATTCCTTCTTCCCTGATGGAGCATTCCGGAGAATAAACCTGGGGCTTAGTGCATCTGCATTTGGCATCAACCGGTTCAAGGACGATGACAAGACCACTTATATGTCTTTTCATAAAATAGTGCCTTCTCTCCGGCTGACATTAAAAGAACGTAATCCACGAAGCACGCTTAACCGCTTCCTGCAATTCAAAACATTTTTTATTACTGAAGAAGCTTTGCGTTTTTATCGCGACACAACAATAACCGGAGCTGACACTACTATAGAAAACAAATACAGCGTTATATCCAACAATCGCACACTTAACCAACTGATGCTGGTTTGGGAAAATAACCGGGTATTGTATCCTTATCGCGGAGAACTTAAGCTCGAGCAGGGAAAAGATTTTATCCGTGCAGGTTTTACCGGTAATTATTTTTTCAACTATCCAAAGGGGGGCGGATTGGATCTCCGGTTGTTTGCCGGAAAATTCTTTTATACGACCTCTAAAACATTTACCAAGCAATCTGAAACGGACCGTTATCATCTTAACATGACAGGGCCTAATGGTTATGAGGACTATACTTACAGTGATTATTTTGTTGGCCGTAATGAATTTGAAGGAACATCAAGCCAGCAGATCATGGTAAGGGATGGAGGATTTAAAATAAGGACAGATCTGCTTTCAAATAAGGTGGGTAAAACAGATGATTGGCTGGCGGCTATTAACCTGAGTTCCTCTATCCCCTCCCATCTCAACCCGCTTAACCTGTTGCCAGTGAAAATCCCTTTAAAAGTATTCCTGGATATCGGCACAAGCGCAGAAAGCTGGAAAAGGACTTCGGGCCAGGACCGTTTCCTTTTTGATGCAGGCTTGCATATACCTTTACTGAAAGAGACAGTGAATATCTATATACCACTGCTGTATAGTAAATTGTATAAAGATTATATACGGTCAACCATACCTGAAAACAGGTTCCTGAAAAAAATCTCTTTTTCCATTGATATTTCTCATTTCAGGATGCGCAAGTTTGTTAGGGACATACCATTTGAATGAGTCAGTCATTTCACATACAATACCTGACATATAAGGAAATTGATTTCTGGAAATGGGATCATTGTGTTGTGAATGCTTCCAATGGCCTGATCTATGGATATTCTTATTACCTGGATAATATGTCGAGGCAATGGAATGCGCTGGTGTATGGCGATTATGAAGCTGTGATGCCATTGACCTGGCATAAAAAATATGGAGTAGCCTATCTTTATCAGCCATTTTTGGCAGCCCAGCTGGGTGTGTTTGGTAATAATATTACAGCAGGCCTTCTGCAATCATTCCTGGATGCTGTTCCTTCGAGGTACTTATATTGGGATATTTATTTCAATCATAAAAACATCTTCCCGCTTGAGCGGTTTTCTTTATATCAACGGAAGAATTTTGTCCTGCCACTGCATAAATCCTACACTGAACTGTATGAGCAATACAGGGAGAACACAAAAAGAAATATAAAGAAAGCATTACAATTAGGCTGCAAGGCGACAAAAGATGTTCCTGTTGAAAAAGTAATAGAGCTGGCTGTGTTGCAGATGCGTGGTTATACAAAAGAGTCCACAGATAATATTGAACGTTTCAGGAAGCTCTATGATTTCTTATATGAAAGAAAACAGGCGATCTGCTACGGTATTTTTTCTTCCAAAGACGAATTGATAGCCTCCTGTGTATTTTTCTTTTCCCATAACCGGGCTTATTATATCCTGGTAGGCAATCATCCTGATGGCCGTACACTGGGTGCCTCGCATGCGCTGATCGATGCGTTCATTAAAGATCATGCTGGTGAGGAAATGCTACTCGATTTTGAAGGTTCGGATATACGCAACCTTGCTTTTTTCTATAGCAGTTTTGGAGCTACAGAAGAAAACTATTCGGCTGTAAGATTGAACAGGTTGCCGTTTTATCTGAGATGGCTGAAAAAATGATCAGGGATTGGAGCTTGCTGCGGCTGATTCATCCAATAACTTTTCTGCCAGCAGCATATCTACCGGTCTTGTTATCTTGATATTATTCTCTTCCCCATTCACAAGAGATACTTTAAGTCCATACGCTTCCACTACCGTAGCTTCATCAGTGAATTTATCTTTATAATCTATCTGGAAGGCGGGTAACAATATCTTACTGTGAAATACCTGTGGGGTCTGCACCAGCATCACCAGGTTGCGGTCTACAGCTTCATTACCTTCTTCCGTGAGCATGCGGATGCTGTCTTTACTGGGAACTACAGGAATAGCGCTACCGGTTTCCATTGCCATTGTATAACAACGGCGGATCAGATCGCCTGACAATAAGCAACGTACCCCATCATGTACAAACACCACAGCTTCTTCCTCTACCAGTTCCAGTCCATTCTTTACGGATTGAAAACGGCTGTCGCCTCCGGCAGTGATTCGGATACGGTCTTTATCAAAATAAGCATCGATGATCTCCTGTCCCATATCCATGTATTCGACCGGTAGAACCAGGATCACCTGCAGATCGGGGTAAGCGTCAACAAAAGCTTTAATGGAATAATAAAGAACGGGTTTATCTTTCAGCAACATGAACTGTTTGGGGATGCTTGCGCCCATTCTTGTGCCGGAACCACCAGCCACTATTACAGCATATTTTTTCATGAATGCAAAAATCGGAATTTACCGGATATAATAAAGAAATGGCTTGAAGGAAACCAGGTTGCCGTCTTTATCTTTTCCAAGTATACATTCAAGGGACAGCACATTCCTGCTTTTCATAGCCTGGATTGCTTTGGCGTCTTCTTCTGAGAATGTATCACCGTATACAGTTCTTTGATGAGGCTCGCAATCCTCACCACAGTCAATAATATAAGTAAATCGGATGATTGTTATACCGGTTTCTTCGGGCTTTAACTTTTTGATCTTAGCCAGATCTTCCACAGAAAGCATGCCTTTGGCCTGTACTCCCTCAAAAGAAGCAGTGTAGCGGGGGAGCACTTTACATGAATCGTCATCCGCCTGTGCAAAGGCAGTTTGTATATAAAGGGCAAATGCCAGGAATAAAAATGATGTGCGTATTAAAGAGTATTTCATTTACCGGTAAATATTTACTTCTTTTAATCCTTCATTGTTCTGAATACCGCGGTACATTCCTGCACTGTTAAAGACCAGGGCGGCATTTCCTTTGGCGTCCACACCGATCATTCCCCCCTCGCCTTCCATTTTTACCAGTTTGTCCTGCACAACGATATCCATTGCTTCCTGTAAGGACAATCCTTTATATTCCATCAGGCAGCTTACATCATAGGCTGCTACAGCGCGAATAAATATTTCGCCATGGCCGGTGCAACTGATAGCACAGGTTTTATTATTGGCGTATGTACCGGCTCCGATAATCGGGCTATCACCTACCCTTCCCCATTGCTTATTGGTCATACCCCCAGTGCTGGTAGCAGCGGCTATATTACCAAACTGATCGCAGGCGGCTGCACCAACTGTCCCGAATTTCTTCTCGTCTACCTGTACATTATGGTCCAACGCTGCGTTTTCTGTTTCCCTTATTTTCAACCATTGATCATATCGGAACTCTGAAAAGAAGTAATCATCCGGTTCCGTTCTTATACCAGTTGAAGCAGCAAAGGCTGTAGCGCCTTCTCCATTCAGCATTACATGTGGGCTTTGGGTCATCACTGCATATGCCAGTTCAACCGGATTGCGGATATTATGTACTCCGCTAATTGCTCCGGCCTGTAAGGTTTTCCCATCCATTATAGAGGCATCCATTTCCTGGCTGCCGTCTTTTGCAAATACAGATCCTCTACCGGCGTTGAACAGGATATTATCTTCCAGTGACATAACAGCGGCTTTAACAGCATCCAGGGCAGAGCTTCCTTTATGCAATAAAGCATAACCGGCATTCAATGCATTTTCCAGTCCTTGCAGGTAAGCTTTTTCCATTTCAGGGGTCATATTTTCCCTGAGAATGGTGCCGGCTCCGCCATGTATTACAAGTGTGTGCTTTGTCATAATGAAATCCTTTGAACCACCTGCCGTTGATAAAAGCAATAATTACCCTTCCTGGTTTTTCCGTTTTGATGAGATGGCGATATAATACAGGGGCACACCCAGCAAAACGATAATAAATCCTGGCCAGGTAAATTCAGGTTTATAGATAATCAATAACAAACAAAATGCCGTTCCCATCAGGATATATAAGAGGGGAAGAACAGGGTAGCCGAATGCTTTGTAAGGTCTTTCGGCTTCGGGTCTTTTCTTGCGCAGGATAAATATGCCGATAATGGTAAGCATATAGAATAATACCACCACAAAAGAGATCATGTCAAGCAATTGGCCATATTTACCGCTCAGGCACCAGACAGATGCTACCAGGCATTGAATCCACAAAGCCGTCTGCGGTACTGAATTCTGGTTAAGCGTTCCTACTTTCTTAAAGAACAGCCCATCCTTCGCCATGGTATAGTATACCCTTGCACCAGCAAGGATCAGTCCGTTATTACATCCGAATGTAGATACCATGATCAGTACGGCAATAAGCATTGTGCCGAAAGAAGGGAATATCTTATTTGCAGCAGCCACAGCCACACGATCATCCTGAGGCAGGGCCAGTTCATTCAATGGCAGTGCATTTAAGTACATGAGGTTTGCAGATACATAAATGACTGTTACTGTCAGTGTGCCCAGGAAAAGGCTTAAGCCGATATTCCGTTTAGGGTTTTTCATTTCGCCAGCGATAAACGTTACGTTGTTCCAGGCATCACTGCTGAAGATAGAGCCTACCATAGAAGCTGCGATGGCACCCATCAGTGCCGCACCGCCAATACCTTCCCAGGCTCCTGGGATAAATGCTCCATCTGCATTTTTTACGGCCCGTCTTGCTGTAAAACCGGTTTCCCAGTTTTCAGCCCAGAAGCTTTGTTTTACCAGTAAAAACCCAAAAATGATCAATCCGAATAATGCCAGCAGTTTGGCAGAAGTAAATAATGTTTGGATAAACTTTCCTTCCTTAACTCCTTTTGAGTTGATATAGGTGAGTAAGATGATAATGGCAATAGCGACCAGTTGACCGGAATATACTTTTGTTATTCCTGCATCAAACAGGAGATATTCATTTCCCAGTTCTGGCACCATATAAGCGAGGAACTTCGAGAACGCTACGCCTACAGCGGCAATTGTTGCGGTTTGGATCACGGCAAAAAAGCTCCAGCCATAGAGGAATGCCATTAGTGGATTGTAAGCTTCTTTGAGATAGACGTATTGGCCACCGGCTTTGGGGAACATGCCGCTGAGTTCACCATAGCTGAGGGCGGCTGTAAGTGTCATAAAGCCGGTGAGAAGCCATACGGCGACCAGCCAGCCGGCGCTGCCGGTGTTGCGGGTGATATCAGCGCTGACAATAAAAATACCGGACCCGATCATGGAGCCGGCTACGATCATAGTGCCGTCGAATAAACCCAGGGTAGGTTTAAAAGAGGTTTGCTGTTGACTCATGCAGTTTGTGATTTGGATAAAGCTAAGTGAAAAACGAAAAAGTTTTTCATCATTTTTTCTACGTTTTTTTCCGGGGAAAAATCTGGTTTTTTCCCAAGGCTTGGGATTTGCAAAAGGGGATATTTGCTTTGATTAATCGCTTTGAGGTGTGCGGGTGGAATGGATAGAGGTGTGGGATATAGAGATAGAGGTATAGGTATAGGGCCTGAATAGGCCCTGATTATGTTATTGCCTGGTGAGTAGCAACTGTAAATTGGTAGGCTGGAAGGCGGGGGAGGGAGGGCCCCGCAAGGGGTAGGTTCAGATCGAACCTTAGTTATCTCCCCTACTGCTTCTCCTTCTTATACTTCTCATTCAACCCCCTGATCACATCCGGCGTAATATCATACAACGTATCCTTATAATAAAACACACCCGGATCATTCGCTACTATATACGCATATTCCCTTCCCTTATTATACTCCGCAATAAACTCCTCGATCTTCTTCTTTAACGACAAATTACGGCGGGTCACAAACTCCTGGTACTGCTGGTCCATATCCTGCTTTCTTCCCTTCAACACATCTTCCAGTTGCTTCAGCTCCATCTGCGCTCGCTCATAATCCGCCTGCGTCATGGTCGACTGCTTCTGCTGGTATTCCTGGATCTTCTTCCGGTATGTCATATCAAGCTGGGAAAGTCCATTGCTATATTCCTTTTCCTTTCCTTCAATCTCCGATTTCACATCCTTCACCATGTCAAAATGGGCTTCAATAGAGTCCATCTCAAAATATGCAATGCGGAAAGGCTTGTTCAGTGATACTGTATCATTGAGCGTTTTCCTTGAAGTAGAATCCCCTCCTTTCTTACCTAATTGAGTAAAAAGAAGATATCCGCCAAGAAGCGTCAATAGTACATTCCATATCACGATACCATTTTTCATCTGTGTTTCTCTTTTATTTTAAAAATCACCGCCTGTTACACAAAACAGGGGTTATGGCTTGCAAGTTAAATTCCTTACCGGGCAAATATAAGGATTCAGGTCACTTTATGAAACCCTTAACCTTCATTGTCCGCCCAACCTTTAGCGATGCTCCTACGCTAAAGCTTCGGCGCACAGTAAAAAAAAGGAGTAAGGGTCACTTACTCCTTTTTATCATTTGATAAATCGCTCTTATTCTTCTTCGTCGAAAGTCATCGCCTCACGGGTCGTTTGCAGCAGTTCATACTCTTCTTTACTGCCCACGATCATATTCTCAAACTCACGCAAACCTGTACCTGCAGGGATCGGGTGACCAGTGATCACGTTCTCTTTCAGGCCGAGCATATCATCTGTTTTACCGTGAATAGCGGCAGAAGACAATACTTTCGTTGTTTCCTGGAAGGAAGCTGCAGAGATCCAGCTTTGTACACCCAGCGAAGCCTTGGTGATACCGAGCAGCGTAGGCGCTGATGTAGCGGGTTTCGCATCGCGGTATTCAACCAGTTTCTTATCTGAGCGGCGCAGGATAGAGTTCTCTTCGCGCACATCACGCAGGCTTACGATCTGTCCTGCACGCAGCTTGGTAGATTCTCCGGCCTCTGTAACCACTTTCTTATCGAATACATAATCATTCTCTTCAACGAATTCAAATTTATCTACTGAATCGTCTTCGAGGAACTTGGTATCACCTGGATCAACAATGTTCACTTTGCGCATCATCTGGCGAACGATCACTTCAATATGCTTGTCATTGATCTTCACACCTTGCAAACGATACACTTCCTGGATCTCATTCACCACATACTGTTGTACAGCGAACGGCCCCTGAATAGAAAGAATATCCTGCGGAGAGATCTGACCATCAGACAATGGAGAACCCGCTTTCACGAAGTCACCATCCTGTGCCAGAATCTGACGTGTCAGAGGCACCAGGTATTTCTTGGTCACACCATCTTTCGCTTCGATCACGATCTCACGGTTACCACGCTTGATAGCACCCATTGATACCACACCGTCAATCTCAGAAACCACAGCAGGGTTGCTTGGGTTCCTTGCCTCGAACAACTCTGTTACACGAGGCAGACCACCGGTGATATCACGCAGCTTACCAAGCACACGCGGGATCTTCACCAACACCTGTCCGGCTTTCACATCATCACCTTCATCAAGCATGATATGGCTACCTGTAGGCAGGTTATATGATTTGAGCTCTTTTCCCTCTACCACGATAGAAGGGATCTTTGTTTTATCACGGGTTTCAATTACCACTTTCTCACGGTGACCGGTTTGCTCATCCGCTTCTTCACGGAAGGTAACACCCTCGATCACGTTTTCAAATTTCAGCACACCATTGATCTCAGCAACGATTACGTTGTTGAACGGATCCCATGTACAGATCACATCTCCTTTGCTCACTTTCTGGCCATCTTTCACCATCAATGTAGAACCATAAGGAATGTTATTCGTGATCAGCAGACGGTCATTCTTCGTATCGATGATACGAACCTCACCAGTACGGCCGATTACGATCTGTACTTTATCGCCTTCATTATTTTCTGTTGTAACTGTACGCAGACCATCGAACTGGATCGTACCATCAAACTTAGCTGTCAATGTAGAATCAACAGAAGCAGAACCAGCCACACCACCCACGTGGAAAGTACGCAGTGTCAGCTGTGTACCAGGCTCACCGATCGACTGTGCAGCGATGATACCTACTGCATCACCTCTTTGTGCAAGTATACCGGAAGCCAGGTTCTTACCATAACACTTCACGCAGCATCCGCGTTTGCTTTCGCAGGTCAGCACGGAGCGGATCTCTACAGTCTCAATACCAGCTTCTTCAATCCTCTTGGCAAGGGTTTCAGATATTTCTTCACCTGCAGCGATGATCAGTTCTTCTGTTGTAGGATTATAGATATCATGCAAAGAAGTACGTCCCATGATACGGTCTGACAATGGTTCGATAATGTCCTCATTATCTTTCAATGCAGATGTTGCAATACCACGCAGTGTGCCGCAATCTTCTTCAGTGATCACCACATCCTGTGCTACGTCAACCAGACGGCGGGTAAGGTAACCGGCATCCGCTGTTTTAAGGGCGGTATCCGCAAGACCTTTACGCGCACCGTGCGTAGAGATAAAGTAGTCCAATACGTTCAGACCGCCTTTAAAGTTGGAAAGGATCGGGTTCTCAATGATCTCAGATCCTGTAGAACCTGATTTTCTTGGTTTTGCCATCAGACCCCTGATACCAGCCAACTGTTTGATCTGCTGTTTAGAACCACGGGCACCGGAATCAAGCATCATGTATACGGAGTTGAAACCTTGCTTATCGCTGCTCAACTCGCGGATCAATGTTTCTGTGATACGGGTATCCACACGGCTCCAGATGTCAACGATCTGGTTGTAACGCTCGTTGTTGGTGATCAGACCCATGTTATAGTTGTCCCATACTTCTTCCACTTCGCTCTTCGCATTCTCCAGCAATTCTTCTTTAACATCGGGGATGATCAGGTCATTGATGTTGAACGACAGACCACCCTGGAAGGCTGTACGGAAACCAAGTTGTTTGATATCATCCAGGAATTTCGCTGTTTTCGGAACGTTGGTGATCTCGATGATGTCACCGATGATATCACGCAGGTTCTTTTTAGTCAGCAATGCATTCACAAAACCAACTTCAGCAGGTACGTGCTGGTTAAAGATCACACGTCCTACAGTTGTTTCGATCAGCTTATGTTCCAGCAAACCATCAGCATTGCGGATATTGGCTTTCACCTTGATCCATGCATGCAGGTCCACTTTTCCTTCGTTGTATGCAATGATCACTTCTTCAGAAGAATAGAAGGCTTTTCCTTCTCCCCTGATAGTCTCATTCGCATTTGTTTTCTTACCCTTGGTGATATAGTACAGACCGAGTACCATGTCCTGTGAAGGCAGGGTGATCGGCGTACCGTTTTGCGGGTTAAGAATGTTGTGTGATGCCAGCATCAGCAATTGCGCCTCAAGGATCGCAGCATTGCTCAGTGGCACGTGCACCGCCATCTGGTCACCGTCAAAGTCGGCGTTGAACGCGGTAGTAACCAATGGGTGCAGTTGGATCGCTTTACCTTCGATCAGCTTAGGCTGGAAAGCCTGGATAGAAAGTCGGTGCAGCGTCGGGGCACGGTTGAGAAGGATCGGGTGACCCTTCAATATATTTTCAAGGATATCCCAAACCACCGATTCTTTTTTATCTACAAGTTTCCTTGCAGATTTCACGGTTTTAACGATACCCCTTTCAATCAATTTGCGGATGATAAACGGCTTGAACAGCTCGGCAGCCATGTCTTTTGGCAGACCGCACTCGTGCAGTTTCATCTCAGGACCTACCACGATTACAGAACGGCCGGAGTAGTCAACACGTTTACCCAGCAGGTTCTGACGGAAACGACCCTGTTTACCTTTCAATACATCTGACAGTGATTTCAACGCACGTCCACCTTCTGCTTTAACGGCATTTGATTTACGGCTGTTGTCAAACAAGCTGTCGATCGCTTCCTGCAGCATACGTTTTTCGTTACGCAGGATCACCTCAGGCGCTTTGATCTCCAGCAAACGTTTCAAACGGTTGTTACGGATGATCACACGGCGATAGAGGTCATTCAGATCAGAAGAAGCAAAACGGCCGCCATCCAGGGGAACAAGCGGACGCAGTTCCGGCGGGATAACAGGGATGTATTGCATTACCATCCATTCAGGACGGTTAGTGATCCTTGTATTGGCATCACGGAAAGCTTCCACCACGCTCAGGCGTTTCAGAGCATCAGCTTTACGTTGCTGTGATGTTTCTGTAGCAGCAGCATTGCGCAGGTCGAAAGAGAGCTGGTCCAGATCAATGCGTTGGAGCATATCATGTACCGCTTCAGCACCCATCTTCGCGATGAATTTGTTAGGATCATCATCAGGAAGATACTGGTTGTCTTTAGGCAATGCATCCAGGATATCGAGGTATTCTTCTTCAGTGAGCAAATCACCGACATTCTGGCCTTTATCAGCACGGATACCGGACTGGATCACCACGAACCTTTCATAATATACGATCGTTTCCAGCTTCTTGGAGCTAACGCCCAGCAGGTAACCGATCTTATTAGGCAATGATTTGAAATACCAGATGTGAACAACAGGCACCACCAGTTTGATGTGACCCATTCTTTCACGGCGAACTTTCTTTTCCGTTACTTCCACACCACAACGGTCGCACACAATGCCTTTATAACGGATACGCTTGTACTTTCCGCAAGCACACTCATAATCTTTTACTGGTCCAAAGATCCTTTCACAGAATAAACCATCACGTTCCGGTTTGTAAGTCCGGTAGTTAATCGTTTCGGGCTTCAGCACCTCACCATAACTTCTTTCCAGGATGGTATCCGGAGAAGCCAGACCAATAGTGATCTTGGAGAAAGCTGGCCGGGGACGATTGTCTTTTTTGATAGCCATATTTGAGTTTCTAAATTTTAAAGTTGTTTGTGTTTTGAAGTTTAAGGGTTCAAGGGTTTAATGGTTTAAAAGTTTAACCTTAAACTTTTAAACCATTAAACTTTTAAACTTTATTCAAACTTCAGATCAAGTCCGAGACCACGCAGCTCATGCACCAATACGTTGAACGATTCAGGGATGCCCGCTCTTGGAACGTTATCCCCTTTCACGATCGATTCGTATGTTTTAGCACGACCGATGATATCATCAGATTTGATAGTGAGCAATTCCTGCAGGATATTGGACGCACCATAAGCTTCCAGTGCCCAAACCTCCATCTCACCGAAACGCTGACCACCGAACTGAGCTTTACCACCCAGCGGCTGCTGTGTGATCAAACTGTATGGTCCGATAGAACGTGCGTGCATCTTATCATCCACCATGTGGTGCAGCTTAATGATATAGATGATACCCACGGTTGCTTTCTGGTGGAAACGTTCTCCTGTTTCACCATCATACAGGTAAGTGTGACCGAATTTCGGGATACCTGCATCTGCACAATAGTTCTCGATCTCTTCAGTGGTAGCACCATCGAAGATCGGAGTGGCGAACTTCAGCCCCAGCTTCTGACCGGCCCAACCCAGTACGGTTTCATAGATCTGTCCGAGGTTCATACGGGAAGGTACACCCAGCGGGTTCAACACCACATCCACCGGAGTTCCATCCTCAAGGAATGGCATGTCTTCCTGGCGAACGATCTTGGCAACGATACCTTTATTACCGTGACGACCCGCCATTTTATCACCCACTTTCAGCTTACGCTTAACAGCCAGGTAAACCTTAGCCAGTTTCAATACACCGGCAGGCAGTTCATCACCTATAGAGATATTGAACTTCTCGCGTTTGTAACGTCCGAGTTCTTCGTTGTACTTGATGTTGTAGTTGTGCAGCAGGATGTTGATCTGATCGTCCACTTTCTTATCACCGGTCCAGCCCAGCGGATTGATGTTGGCATAATCCAGGCCAGTCAGGTTTTTCGCAGTGAACTTCGCGCCTTTACCGATCTGCACTTCACCAAAGTTGTTGCTTACACCTGCTGATACATGTTCTCTCAGCAATGTGGTCAGTTTTTCCAGCAACACTTCCATGAGGTCCGCTTCATTCTTTTCATGCACTTTTTCCAGTTTCTCTATAGCGGCTTTCTCACGCACTTTCGCATTCTTGTCTTTCTTCGCGCGTTGGAACAATTTCTTGCCGATCACGATACCTTCCACACCGTTCGGTGCTTTCAGAGAAGCATCTTTAGCATCACCGGCTTTATCACCGAAGATGGCGCGGAGCAGTTTCTCTTCCGGAGTAGGATCGCTTTCGCCTTTAGGTGTGATCTTACCGATCAGGATATCACCTTCCTTGATATTGGCACCGATACGGATGATACCGTTCTCGTCCAGGTCTTTGGTCGCTTCTTCAGAAACGTTAGGAATATCCGGGGTCAGTTCTTCTTCACCCAGTTTTGTATCGCGTACTTCCAGTTCATATTCAGAGATGTGAACAGAAGTAAACATATCTTCTTTTACCACCCTTTCGCTGATCACGATAGCATCCTCGAAGTTGTAACCTTTCCATGGCATGAACGCCACTTTCAGGTTTTTACCAAGAGCAAGCTCACCATTCTGTGTAGCGTAACCTTCAGTTAAGAAATCACCTTTCTTTACTTTCTGGCCTTTCTTCACAGCAGGCTTCAGGTTGATACAGGTTTCCTGGTTGGTCTTGATGAATTTGGTGAGCCTGTAAACACGGAGGTCTTCTTCAAAGCTTACCAGTTTCTCTGCTTCATCGCGCTCATAACGAACATGGATCTCGTTTGCATCAACAAACTCAACCACACCAGTTCCTTCAGAGTGGATCTGGATACGTGCATCGCGGGCAGCTTTTCCTTCGAGGCCGGTACCTACTACAGGTACGTCAGGACGGATCAGCGGAACAGCCTGGCGTTGCATGTTTGATCCCATCAGCGCACGGTTGGCATCATCATGCTCCAGGAAGGGGATCAGGGAAGCGCTCAAACCTACGATCTGGTTAGGAGCAACATCCATGAATTCCACTTCATTTTTATCAAGGATCGGGAAGTCGCCTGTTTCGCGGCTTACTACCTTTTCCTCAACGAAATTCCCTTTTTCATCCAGCGGAGTATTGGCCTGGGCGATTTTTGCCAGGTCTTCTTCCTCTGCACTCAGGAATTCCAGTTCTTTCATATTCACTTTACCACCTTCCACTTTACGGTATGGAGTTTCGATAAAGCCCATATCGTTGATCTTCGCGTGAACGCAAAGTGTGGAGATCAGACCGATGTTTGGTCCTTCAGGTGTTTCGATCGTACACAGACGGCCATAGTGGGAGTAGTGTACGTCACGGACCTCAAAGCCCGCACGCTCACGGCTCAGACCACCTGGCCCGAGTGCGGAGATACGGCGTTTGTGGGTGATCTCGGAAAGCGGGTTGGTCTGATCAAGGAACTGCGACAACTGTGATGTTCCGAAGAAGGAGTTGATCACAGAAGAAAGTGTTCTTGCATTGATCAGGTCAACCGGGGTGAACACCTCGTTATCACGTACGTTCATCCGCTCACGGATAGTACGTGCCATACGGGCAAGACCCACACCGAACTGAGCATACAATTGCTCACCTACGGTGCGTACACGACGGTTGCTCAGGTGATCGATATCATCGATCTCTGCTTTACCGTTGGTCAGTTTCACCAGGTATTTAATGATCAGGATGATGTCTTCGCGGGTCAGTGTTTTCTGATCCAGCGGAGCATCCCTGTTCAGCTTGCGGTTGATCTTATAACGGCCTACTTCGCCGAGATCATAACGCTTGTCGCTGAAGAATAATTTATCAATGATACCGCGTGCTGTTTCGTTATCAGGAGCATCAGCACCGCGCAATTGGCGGTAGATGAACTGAACCGCTTCCAGCTCGCTGTTGGAAGTATCTTTATTCAGTGTGTTGTAGATGATCGCATAATCACCGCCCACGTCTTCACGTTGGATGAACACGCTTTTCACATCCATTTCGGAAATGGTCTCGATCGCTTCTTCATCCAGCACAGTGTCACGCTCCATCACGATCTCGTTACGCTCGATAGACACTACTTCACCGGTATCTTCATCCACGAAGTCTTCCACCCATGTTCTGAGAACGCGGGCAGCCAGGCGTTTGCCCAGGTATTTCTCCAGTGTTTTTTTATCAGTAGCCACTTCATCGGCCATACCGAACAATTCCAGGATATCCTTATCTGTTTCGTATCCGATGGAACGCAACAGGGTGGTTACCGGGAATTTTTTCTTACGGTCGATGTAAGCATACATCACGTTGTTGATATCGGTCGCAAACTCCATCCAGGCTCCTTTGAAAGGAATAACCCGTGCAGAGTAGATCTTGGTTCCGTTGGGGTGAACTGACTGTCCGAAGAATACACCGGGGGAACGGTGCAACTGAGACACTACTACACGTTCAGCGCCGTTGATCACAAATGTACCACGGGGTGTCATGTAGGGGATATTTCCGAGAAATACGTCCTGAACGATGGTCTGGAAATCCACGTGTTCTTCGTCGTTACAGCTCAGACGCAATTTCGCTTTCAGGGGAACGGCGTAAGTAAGGCCGCGCTCCATACACTCTTCGATGGTGTAACGGGGCGGATCAATGAAGTAATCCAGGAACTCCAGCACAAAGATGTTCCGCGTATCAGTGATAGGGAAATTGTCTTTGAACACCCTGAACAAACCTTCGATATTCCGTTTGTCAGGAGTTGTTTCTAATTGGAAAAACTCTTTGAAAGACTGGATCTGAACTTCAAGAAGGTCGGGGGTTTCAGCCAGATGCTTGATCTTACCAAAATTCACCCTCTGATTCAATTTTGTTGAAGACATATACGTAATAACCGGTTTAAAAGAGTAATGACACACAAATCACATTCAGCTCTCATTTTAGAAAAAACGAAAGACAGTGATTGTCAACTAGTTAAACATGATCTGGGATGTCAAAATATATTTGGCCAAAATAAAGGACTGCAAAGGTAAGGATAAAAAGCGTTTCGCCAAAAAAAATGAGCCGACAAAAACCCCGCCAAAATCCTGTGAAAAACACCTCTTTGGGTTTTCACGGCGAAATAATTTAGGGGTAAATACTGCCATGAAAAGGAAACAATTAATCAGCGAATACTTTCACTTTACCCGTAAAGACCGGATCGCGATACTGATCATAGCCTTGATCTTACTGGCCTCTTGCTTGCTTCCTTCTATGCTGGAAAACCAGCTTCTCGCGGAAAAACCTGTTACTGACACAGGCTGGATCGCTGCACTGCAGCAGTTGGAAAAGCCAGAATCCGCTACAACTGAGCGATTCTCCGGAGAAAGGAACACCAAAAGCTATGATGACTATGTGTACGACCGGGCTGAAGGCGGATATAATAACGAGCTAAAAGGTGAATTGTTCAGTTTTAACCCGAATACCCTTTCTGCAGAAGGCTGGAAGAAGCTGGGATTACGGGAGAAGACTGTCAAAACGATCAGGAACTATATTGAAAAAGGCGGCCGGTTCAAAAAACCGGAGGACCTTCAAAAAGTGTATGGTTTAAGAGAGGAAGAATATGAACGACTGAAGGGGTATGTGCAGATTGAAAGACCCGCCCCTGCCCTGGCGGAGGCCAATAAAACTGCAGCTGTAAAACCAGTGTATCCTTCCAGGAAAGAAATAAGCGTAGTTGATATAAATACAGCAGATAGCGCAGCATTTGAAGCATTACCCGGGATCGGCCCAAAACTGGCGATGAGGATAATTCATTTCAGGGAAAAGCTAGGAGGGTTTTATTCTGTGGAGCAGGTGGGGGAAACGTTTGGACTGGCAGATTCGGTTTTCCAAAAGATTCAAGTGTACTTACGACTGAACGATGTTACAGTCATTCATAAGATCAATATCAATACCGCAGATTTAAACGAATTGAGATCTCATCCTTATATCCGGTATAATCTCGCTAAAGTTATTATCAATTTCCGACAGCAGCACGGAACTTTTTCAGCAGTGGAAGATTTAAAAAGAATAGTTGCAATTGAGGTAAACCAATTTGAAAAGATGAAAGCTTATCTCACTATTAACCAGGAAAACTAAATCCTATTCAAAAGCGCCAGGTAATTGTAGTTCTATTATGTTGAACATCTTCCATAAAAGAGAAACAAGCAATACAATAGCGGCAAGAACAAACACATTAATTACTATTATTACAGGTTCTCTGATTGCATTTATCAGTTATCTGATTACAAGGTTGAAGAACACTGAAACCAATACCCATTCTGATCGTCATCATTGCCTCCGCCCTGTTCTTCTCCTATGAAGCGGTGAGAAATTATTACCATTTGCCGTAAGCCATGAAACATCACCTAAAAAACCGCTTAAAAGGCGGTTTTCTTATTTAAGGGATCTCTAGTCGAAATATCTGAACCTAAACTGTACGGTAAGTTTTGAATTTTCTATTTCCTTCATGCTCGTCATTCGTCCTTTATTATCATGCTCATATTCGTACCCATACTCATAAACATTACCGGGAACTCCATTGCCGACCGGAGAAGGTTCGAAATTAACTCCATCTAAAGCTTCAAATACCGGATATCGGTTGGTAACAAAAGCCCCATTTTGCAGAAACAAGAAGTTGGAAAATTCGTATACAAACCGAAAAGGCGGTATCCCATTCCTGGCATCGTAGAGTATCCAATCACTAAGATCAGTTCCCACCATTTTCTTCATAACAGAGATAAAGGCAGAATTGTCTGAGCTATTCTTGGTTATTGTGTGTTCAAATACCCTGACTGCTGGCATAAAGTAAGCAGTATCCTTTACTTTGATCAATTGACGGTCCGCATTGTAGCTGAAATGATGAAACCAATGCCGGGGAAATCCTGACTCTGCCTGCTGATCGACTGCTGAATAGACCAGCAAACCGTTCTTATCGATAACCATACGGCTCTGAAACTGCGAATCATTCAATTCCAAGACCGAAATAGTCTTTCCTCCATCTGGTGTAGAAGACACCGTGTACCGGAATATCTTTCCACCACCTTCAATATCAAATATCCCCACTCCGCTCCTTTTAATAAGGACCGAATCTTTTGTGGAACTCAGGGCAGGATTATCGGTAACCACTTTTGTTAATCTCCATGCTTCATCAAAATAACGGCGCTCGTAGCCATCTTTCGCGATATCATTATCAAACCATGTGGTAATTGTACGTTGATTGCTATCTACAGTTACCAATGCCCTGATCTCCGGGTAGGAAGCAGATCCAGGCAGGCTAAAAACATCTTTATCTATTTCCATTAGCTTGGTTTCATCAGCACCAGGTTTTGGTGTTGGAGGTTCATCTACATCTGATTCGCAGGAAGAGATCAAGAATATCAGCGCTAAAGCAGGTAAAAGTTTTAGTGGTTTCATAAGTACATAAATTTTAAAACACTTAATCGGATATCAGATATGGATCGAAACGTTACAAATGTGATCTTACCCAGTCAATATAATGAAACTATTGCCTCTTGAGACTGGCACGTAAGCTAATATAATTAATTGCCTGTATTTTAGGAAGGATAAAGTATTCCCAAGCGCTAATAATAAAAAACCCCGGCTTTCGCCAGGGCTTTTAGATTCTTTATCTCAAAGAATTAAGCTACTTCTACTTCAGCACCTGCTTCTTTCAGCTTAGCTGCGATTTCATCAGCTTCTGCTTTAGAAACACCTTCTTTCACTGGTTTAGGAGCGCCGTCAACCAGGTCTTTCGCTTCTTTCAGACCAAGACCAGTCAGGTCTTTAACGATCTTAACTACGTTCAGTTTAGAAGCACCACCGCTCTTCAGGATAACGTCGAATGCAGTTTTCTCTTCTGCTTTCGCACCGCCACCGTCGCCGCCGCCAGCTACTACTACTGCTGCTGCAGCAGGCTCGATACCATATTCTGATTTCAGGAAATCAGCTAATTCTTGAACTTCTTTTACAGTTAAGCCAACCAGGCTTTCTGCTAATGCTTTTACGTCTGCCATTGTTTTGAATTTTTCCCGTCTTCATATCTGCCTTCAGCAGATCCGACGGAGTTTAAAAAAATTGTTTTGTTACCCCTTTATTTTATACACCATCCGGGCAGTGATCATATAATACAGTTGAATGTATTTCTCTTCACTTACTCTGCTGCAGCAGCTTCTGCGCCGCCTGCTTTTTGCTCGTGGTGGTGCAACAATGCAGCCAACACGCGTTTTGCAGGAGATTGCAGCAATCCGATCACTTCGCCGATCAGTTCGTTCTTCGTCTTGATCTGGGTCAGTGTTTTCAGTTGATTGTCGCCAGTGTACACATCACCATTGATGAATGCTGCTTTCAGCACAGGCCTTTCACCATTGCTTTCTTTACGGAAAGAACTGATGATCAGCGCAGGCTCTTTGGGGTTCTCAGAGAACATCAGCGCCGTTACTTTATTCAGGGATTCATAAACACCTGAATATTTTTCAGCGTCAAGAGATTCCAGCGCTTTTTTGATCAGCGTGTTCTTGGCCACTTTCATTTCCACTTGTTTGTTGAAACAAGCGCGGCGCAATTTGCCTACCTGCTCAACAGACAGTGATTCTGTATCTGCAACATAGAAGTTGTTATATTGGGAGAACTTACCTTTCAGCAGTTCAATCACTTCGTTTTTTTGATCTTTAGTCATGATAATAAGTTTTTAAACCACTTAAGATTAATGAACAAATGCTTTTGTGTCAATTGCAACGCCGGGGCTCATTGAGCTGGCCATGCTGATACCTTTCAGGTAGGTTCCTTTTGCAGTAGCAGGTTTTGCTTTGATGATCGCGTTCAGCAATTCCTGGCTGTTCTCTGCAATTTTTTCAGGAGCGAAGCTTACACGGCCGATAGAAGCGTGGATGATACCCACTTTATCAACCTTGAAAGCGATCTTACCACCTTTTACATCGTTGATCGCATTTGCCACATCATTGGTAACTGTACCTGTTTTAGGATTGGGCATCAGGTTGCGTGGACCTAACACTTTACCCAGTTTACCTATCTTAGGCATTACAGAAGGAGTAGCGATGATCACATCGATATCTACCCATCCGCCTTCGATCTTGGTCACAAACTCATCCAGGCCAACATAGTCAGCGCCGGCTGATTTCGCTTCCGCTTCTTTATCAGGTGTGCAAAGCACCAACACTCTTTTGGTTTTACCTGTACCATGAGGTAAAGTAACTGTACCGCGGATAGCCTGGTCCGCTTTCTTGGGATCAACACCCAGGCGAACGTGCAGGTCAACTGAAGCATCGAATTTGCAGGTAGTAATTTGTTTTACCAGTGCAGATGCCTCTTTTAAGGAATATTGTTTATTGCCGTCTACCTTGGTATTGGCAACTTTTCTTTTTTTACTGATGAATGCCATTGTAATTCGTTTTTACCCGCCGAAGCCTATGGCGTAGGTGGGTTGGTTCAATCCACCTACGCCCTTAAAGGGCTTCGGCGGACAAAGAAGATTTAGTTTTCCCACGGAGCTTTACCATCCACGTTTAACCCCATGCTGCGGGCAGTACCGGCTACCATTTTCATGGCGCTTTCTACGGTAAAGCAGTTCAGATCAGGCATTTTGTCTTTCGCAATAGCCTCAACCTGAGCCCAGGTTACCTTACCTACTTTTGCACGGTTACTTTCTTTGGAACCTTTCTGAATTTTAGCGGCTTCCATCAACTGAATAGCTGCCGGAGGAGTTTTAATGATAAACTCAAAACTCTTGTCAGAATAAACGGTAATTAATACGGGAAGAACTTTTCCCATTTTGTCTTGGGTACGGGCATTGAATTGTTTGCAGAATTCCATGATGTTCACACCTTTGGAACCCAATGCCGGACCGATCGGAGGTGCCGGGTTGGCCTGGCCACCCTTGCACTGCAGCTTTACAAAGCCTGAGATTTCTTTTGCCATTTTTATACTTTTTGGTGTTAACGACCTTTCTCTGTCTGGCAGATACTTGGTCTCCCAATATCCTTGTCCGCCATAGCTTTAGCGACGGCAGAGCTTTAAAGAACTCTTTGGGGTTGCAAAGGTAGGAGTTTAAAGGGATTTTTTGAAGAAAACCACCCTATTTTTTGATAAAGTCCCCGTACACTGTCTGCATCAAAGCCTTGCCCGCTTCCACCTGCCTCGCACCGGAAGTCCCCTCCCGCTCTATCGGCCTCCGGCCGATATTATCAAATACCAGGCGCCCGGTGGTATCTATAAAGCCAAAAGCATCATTATAAGTAAAGAAAGCCCAGGGCTTTGTCTCAGGATCAAACACATTTTTGCTGAACGGGAATTTCGTTCTGTCAAGCCCAAACTGTGCGGATAAAGTTGCTGCGATATCCAGTTGGGAAACCGGTTTGTCTATCGTAATCCCTGTCCGGTTCAGCGCTCCCCCCAGCCATAACTGGGGTGTGCGGAAATCATCGGCCCGATGGTCTGTGTCAGGCAGGATATGCCCATGATCACCGGTAATGATCACGATCGTGTTTTTCCACCAGGGTTGCTGTCGGCAGGAGTCGATGAACTCCCCTATCACCTGGTCGGTATAATGCAATGAGTTCAGGAACTTGGTCTTGGTGTCCATACCATTGAATACGGTTGGCACGGGCGTTTCAAATGGTTCATGACTGGTAAGAGTAAGCCATGCTGCAAAAAAAGGTTTGGTTTCTTTATCGAGGTCTTGCAACACACGCTTCATCACCACACCATCATGAGCGCCCCATTTGGAATTCATATCCTTTTTATCAAAATCATTTTTTCCGATGATGGGGTCAAATCCGCCCTGCAGGAGATAGGCTTTGATATTGGCAAATTCCGGCTCACCTCCATAAAAGAAAGGCGTCGCATATCCTTTTTGCCTGAACAGGTTGGACAGTACTTCCAGTTTAATGGATTTGCCGGGCGAATGAATTATCGTTGTATTCGGCATTGCAGGATACCCGCTGAAAATAGCTGGCAGCCCCTTATAAGTGCGGTCGCCGCTTGCATAGTTATTGGCAAAGAATATACCCTCCTTCTTCAGTTGGTTGAAGCGCGGGGTCACTTCTTTATCTTTTATAGAAACATGCAGGGCTTTTTCTGTAAAACTTTCCCATACAACAACCAGTACGTTCACAGGAGCATCCGTTTTTCTTATTACAGAATCGAGCAGAAGGCCTGAATGGTAAAGACTGTCTGTAATGATCTTTGTTCTTTCTTCCGGTAAGTAATCATAGGGATTATGGCCCGAATTCCCTTTGCTCATAGCGCTATGCAAAAGGTTCCATACAGGGTTTACCGCCGATTGATTGGCATAATTGTGTGTAGAGAAATACACGCTGCTTTGATTCAGCGGGGTCTGCTGCAAACCGCCTCTCATAGGAATGATCAGGGCTCCGGTGAAAAGTAATAACAGTGTGGCTGTTTGTATTTTAAAATGATGCTGTTCCTGGAAGAATATCCGTTTCAGTATAAATACAAAGCAGAAATAGAAAAATATGTAGGCTGCAAGAAATATCAGCCCCACAAAGAACAGGGGTATATGACTGATAGAAGCATATGCTTCTTTAGGTGTTACCACGAAACGAAGCGGCGTTGTATCGAGCCTTACTCCCCAGGAAGAATATATTTCGAGGTCGGCGAGGCATATTACTGATATAAGCAGCAGCACAACGATGGTATATATTTTATAGATCGGCAGCCGTTTGAAAAAGCGTACCCAAAGGCTTAATAAAACAAACAGGCAAATGGGTGCAGTGATATAGGCTGCTACAGCGAGGTCCATCTTTGTGCCATAGCAAAAGCTTCCGAGTATGGTACGGAAAGGCAGGTGTTTGGTTTTACCGAAATGGTAAAGGAAAAATACCAGCCGCATCAGGTCAAAAAAGATGACCCAGCTTAAAAAATAAAGCAGAATGAATTTAAATTTTGCAGTCATTTTCTGTGCGCGATTGAATGCACAAGGTTGTTCCCGCAACCTTTGTCCTTCAGGTGGTAAATATAAAAGCCATCCCGGTTAAGGAATGGCTTTGGTTCGTTAAAATTGAGTAGTTACTGTGTTTTTTCTCAACTGATCTTCTCAACCTGCATATAATTAAGCTCAACAGGTGTAGAACGACCGAATATTTTCACTGTAACCTTCAGTTTTTTCTTTTCATCATTTACTTCTTCGATCACGCCATTGAAATCGTTGAAAGGTCCTTCAATGATCTTGATCGTTTCACCAACGATGAACGGCTCGCTCATGCTTACGCCGCCGGCTTCAGCCATTTCATCCATTTTGCCCAGCATTTTATTCACTTCAGCTTTGCGGAGGGCAATAGGATTATCCTTTCCGAGGAAATGAATAACGCTATTGGTGTTTTTGATGGTATCGCGGAGATCGTCATTCAATTTTCCGTCGATCACTTCTATCATTACATAGCCGGGATAATAGTTACGCTCGCGCATTACTTTTTTTCCATTGGCTACTTTGTACACTTTTTCAACCGGCAGAAATACTTGCTTCACTACTTCGCTCCAGCCACCACGTGAAATTTCCTTGTCCAGGTATTCTTTTACCTTTCTCTCCTTTCCGCTCACGACTCGAAGCACAAACCACTTCGTCTCCTGCTGCTGCGCATTATCTGTATTAGTCGTAGTCGCTTCCATTAACTAAATAATTGGTTATAAACAAATTTCAGAACGCCACCTGCTGCAAAATCCATCAGTGACACCAGGGCTGTGATAACCAGGGTAGCTACCAGCACGATCATAGTTGACTGCTGAAGCTGTGCCCAATCAGGCCAGGTCACTTTTTCTGCCAGTTCTTTGTATGACTCTCTGAAGTAAGTTGTTATCTTGTTCATGTTCTTACAGTTTAAGAGTTTAATGTTTAAAGGTTTAAGAGTTTAATGTAAACCCTTAAACGTTTGAACTTTTAAACTTTCATTGCACGGGCAGAGAGATTCGAACTCCCATCAACGGTTTTGGAGACCGCTATTCTGCCATTGAACTATGCCCGTATAATTACAAAGTACCCGGGTAAACCCAAGTACTTTGCAAAAGTATATAAAGCTTTTCGTAAGTCCGCCTGAAGCGGACAAACGAGGGCTTATTTATTTAATGATCTCAGTTACCTGACCGGCACCTACTGTACGGCCGCCTTCGCGGATCGCGAATTTCAGACCTTTTTCCATCGCGATGGGCTGGATCAGCTTCACAGTGAGTGAAGTGTTATCACCAGGCATAACCATCTCAGTACCAGGATTCAGAGAAACTTCACCAGTTACGTCAGTTGTACGGAAGTAGAACTGAGGACGGTATTTGTTGAAGAATGGAGTGTGACGGCCACCTTCGTCTTTGCTCAGTACGTAAACTTCGCATTTGAACTCAGTGTGCGGAGTGATAGAACCTGGTTTGCAGATAACCATACCGCGACGGATCTGAGTTTTCTCAATACCGCGGAGGAGCAGACCGGCGTTATCACCAGCTTCACCTTCGTCAAGGATTTTGCGGAACATTTCCACACCTGTTACTGTAGAAGTAAGAGGAGCATCGATCAGACCAACGATCTCAACACCTTCACCAGTTTTAACGCGACCTCTTTCGATACGGCCTGTAGCAACAGTACCACGACCAGTGATAGAGAATACGTCTTCAACTGACATCAGGAATGGAAGATCAACTGGACGGGGAGGCAGCGGAATGTAAGCATCAACTGCATCCATCAGTTCAGTGATAGCACCAACCCATTTTTCTTCACCAGCAAGAGCGCCAGTAGCAGAACCTTTGATGATTGGAGTATTGTCACCGTCAAAGCCACGTTTTGTCAGCTCATCACGGATTTCCATTTCAACGAGATCCAACAGTTCAGGATCATCAACAAGGTCAACCTTGTTCATGAATACCACGATACGGGGAACACCTACCTGACGAGCCAGGAGGATGTGCTCTTTTGTTTGTGGCATAGGACCGTCAGTAGCAGCTACTACGAGGATCGCACCGTCCATCTGAGCAGCACCAGTGATCATGTTTTTAACGTAGTCAGCGTGACCAGGGCAATCTACGTGAGCGTAGTGACGAGTGTCAGTCTGATATTCTACGTGTGCAGTATTGATCGTGATACCCCTTTCTTTTTCTTCAGGAGCACCGTCGATTTCGTCATATTTTTTTGCTTGCGCCAGACCTTTTTTAGCAAGGATCTCGGTAATCGCAGCAGTCAAAGTGGTCTTACCATGGTCAACGTGACCAATCGTACCAATGTTTACGTGGGGTTTGTCCCTCTTAAAGGTCTCTTTTGACATTGTTATCTGTTTTTAGTTGTGTTTACCCAATTATTGTTTCTTATAATAAAGCTGTCGATTTTGTCAGCAGCTTACGTTGCCATTTATCATTCTTCTTCTTTCTCCCCACACTGGCTTGGCTTATTGAGCCGTTAGTGAGAATCGAACTCACGACCTCTTCCCTACCAAGGAAGTGCTCTACCACTGAGCTACAACGGCCTTTTTCAATCCTGAGATATATACCCCATCTCTTCATAGAATCTTTGACGGGGCCCGCCTACGCTAAAGCTTCGAGGGAGGTCCGCCTACGCTAATGCTTTGATGGGTCCGCCTACGCTAAAGCTTCGGCGGACAAGCAGGCAAGCCGTTGTTGCCGGTTCAATCCAGCCGTTTCTTGTCTGTCATCTCTGTGGAGCGGGAGACGAGGCTCGAACTCGCCACCTATAGCTTGGAAGGCTATCGCTCTACCAAATGAGCTACTCCCGCTTATCTGAACTTAAAGAACTTTTTAAACCCTACTGGGTTTAACGTTAAAATGCTTAAGAGGCCTGACAAGTTTAAGGTGAATAATTTAAACTTATTAAACCTTTTAAACATAATTCGATTGCCCCGCTTTCGCGGGGCGTGTGGGCAGAGAAGGATTCGAACCTCCGTACTCGTGAGAGAACAGATTTACAGTCTGTCGCCTTTAGCCACTCGGCCATCTGCCCATGTGAGCCACCTGCCAGAATCGAACTGGCGACCTACTGATTACAAATCAGTTGCTCTACCAGCTGAGCTAAGGTGGCTTATTTTCCAAAATTCCGCCCTTGCTGGATACAAGACGGAAATACACTAAAGAGCTACCCCCTTTTTTGGGAAGGCAAAGGTAAGGGAATTTGGATATTGTAAAAATTTTAGGAAAGAAATTTCTGCTGAAAATCAGGAAATAAAATTCGTTGGGAACGTTTTCAGGCAAATGCTGAATCGTTTTGGAGACGGTTCAGAGTCGGGAGTCTATAGTCGGCAGTCTATAGTCGGCAATTTTTGAAAGCATAACAGGCTTTTCGATATCGAAATGTGTGTCTTTAATCTTTGTAAGTCCCCGACTATAGACTGCCGACTAAAGACTCCCGACTACAAAAACAAAAACCCGGGGTTACCCGGGTCTTTGTTTTTGTTAGGCCACCTGTTTTTCCTTTTTTCTCTTTATCTGTGTAACAATTGAATCCAGGGCATTATCAAATGAACCTTCAAATGATTTGCTGGTTGACTTTACAAAAAATTCGTGGCGTGGTACGTGAATCCTGATCTCCGCGATCTTATCCTTTATCGTATGAACCACGTTATCTAATTTCAGAAACACCTGAACCTGAATGATGCGGTCATGAAATGTGTTGAGCTTTTGAAGCTTCCGGTTAATATACTCGATTAACCTCGCATCCGCATCAAATCGAACTGTCTGAATGTTTACGTTCATAGTCGTCTTTTTTAAAACAGTGAAACAATAAATTAAAGAACTAATCAGTAGAAAAATCACCGTAAGTCAACTCTGCAGTGATCGATATGAAGTTACTGTAAAAGGGAGGCTTTTGCAACAAAATTTTGCTAAATATTATTGTATAAATGAAGCTTTTTTTCAGGCTTTTGGATGGGCCTTTTTATACACATCTTTGAGCTTCTCGATGGTGGTATGTGTATACACCTGCGTAGCCGCCAGGCTTGCATGCCCCAGCAGTTCTTTCACTGCATTCAGGTCGGCTCCATTATTCATCAAATGTGTTGCAAATGTATGCCGCAACACGTGTGGGCTTTTTTTGTCAAGCGTACTCGCTTGCGACAGATACTTGTTCACCAACAGGTAAGCATATTTCGGATACAACTTCTTTCCTTTTTCCGTTACCAGCAACACATCCGCCGCCGTTTCAAACTCCTTTTTCTTCCATTGCTGATAATCCCGGATACAATCCGCTACTTCAGCACTCACAGGGATCACCCTTTCCTTGTTGCCTTTTCCCAGCACTTTGATCCTTGACCGGCCAAGGTCCAGTTGCTTTTCCTTCAGCCCGATCAATTCACTCAACCGCATGCCTGTTGCATAAAACAGGGTGATCAGCATTTTCGCATTCAGGCTTTTCCAGTCTTCAGCGCCATGGTTAAGGCTGATAATTAAATCCCGGGTCTCCGACTCTTTCACAAAAACAGGTAGCCTTTTGCTGATCTTGGGGGAAACGATATTCGCAGTGGGCACAACCTCTATCTCCTCTCTTTTAAGATGGTATTTGAAAAAAGACCGGAGACTGGATATTTTCCGGTTGATCGTTCTGGAACTAAGCTGCTGCTCCTTCAGCCCCGCCAGCCAGCTCCGGATAAACCCATGGGTGATCTCTCCCAGTTTTAAATCCCCATAAGTTTTGTCCATGAACTCAAAAAAATCCACCAGATCGGTCTCATAAGAGATAATGGTATGGGAGGAATACCTTTTTTCGAATTTCAGGTAGTCCAGGAAAGGCTGTATCCGTTGTAGATCAGGTGCAGACATGTTCATTTCAAAGCTAAGAAATGTTTACCCCAAGAGGTTCCTCCGGGCAAAAAAATAGCTGCAAAACCAGCAGGTCCTGCAGCTATAATTCATTATGAATGGAATCAAAGGCTTATCCTTCGATCTTTCCGCTTGCTATGCTTTGCTTGTAGATTGCTTTCAGCACTTCTCCACGACGCTTCACGGAAGGCTTTGTAAAGCTTTGACGCTCACGAAGTTGCAACAAAGTTTTCGATTTCTCGAATTTCTTCTTGTACTTCTTCAGGGCCTTGTCGATGTTTTCGCAATCTTTTGAATCAATAATAAGCATGGTATAATACCTCCTTGGTATGTTTTTTAGAGGGGCAAAGATAGGGGAAAAAATTGATAGTATAAAGTTTCTTCAAACGATCTGCCAATGGCAGATTTGGAAATTGCCTGCCAGAATTTGAGCTTTGCAGCATGTTTACAGGCATTATTGAATCATCCGGAACGGTTAAAGAGGTTATTGTCAGCGGCACCAATAAAACATTCTGGATCGAATCCCCACTTTCCGACCAGTTCAAGATAGACCAAAGTGTAAGCCATAACGGCGTATGCCTGACCGTCGAAGAAATAAAGGGGAACACCCATCGTGTCAGCGCCATTGCTGAAACACTCAAAAAAACCAATCTCGGCAACTGGACGCCGGGCCATATCATAAACATCGAACGTTGCCTGCCTCTCAACGGCCGCCTTGATGGTCATTTTGTGCAGGGCCATGTAGACACTACCGGCACCTGCCTCAGTAGAACAGACAAGAACGGAAGCTGGGAATTTGAGATCGGCTTTCCTTCAAGCTTCGCCCCTTTGATCATTGAAAAAGGTTCTATATGCGTTGATGGTATCAGTCTGACTGCTTTTGCCGTCGAAAAAGACCGTTTTACTGTAGCGATCATCCCATACACATTTGCCCACACCTCTATACAGGGAGTAAACCCGGGCAGTGCGGTCAATCTTGAATTTGACCTGCTGGGTAAGTATATACAGCGGCAGGCTGCTTTTCAACCGGGTCAGGCCCAATGATCAGCAACCTGATCATTGCTTACCGCATAAGATACATTTTACCATACCCGTTGTTAAAGTATTTATCAGTGTTATCATCTTTGGCCTTGTATTTATCCAGTGATTTACCATTCAGGTTGGTAATAACACGATACAGGTAAACTCCATTAGCTACTTTCTGCCCATACTGATCCGTACCATCCCATTTAAACTCCGTTATATTTCTACCGATATGCAGCGGGCCTAATTCCTCTTTGGTAATATCACGGACAATTTTTCCCGTTATGGTCAGAATCTGTATGCGCAGGTTTTGCGGCACTTCAGCACCAGTCAGTGTAAATACAAACGCGGTGGAAGTAGTAAACGGATTCGGGTAATTAAGCATGTTCGAAATCATCGGCTTGTTGATGACCTGGAAAACCACGCGGTATGCAATATTCCCGGCAGAGTTATCACTTTTGTCCTTCCCTTTAATGGTCAATTCATATTCACCATCTTCAGGGAAATAAGGTTTAAAGTCGATACTTGCTGTATTCTGTGCATTCGGTGCCTGACCTGCGGCATGGAACTGAAGCGTATCATTGTTCGCAAAGGCATAGCTGCGCATTGTGCCATTGGGGAACTTTACCTGTATTGATACCAGGCTAGGATCATCCAGCGGCATCCATTTGGCTTCATCTTTTAATTTGATAAGAATGGTTGGCTTAGCCGACACAATATCATTATTAAGTATATGCACTCCATCGAAAGTAATATCCAGGACGGGCTGAATGCTATCAGGCCTTACATATATATTCCGGAACGCATAATTGTTGAATAGATATTGTTCAGGCTGGTCCTTATCAGGATTGAAATTGATATAAAGCGTATTCTCTCCTGCGAGAGTTTTGGTATCGACCGGCACATTCAATTGCAGAACCTCGCCAGGAAGGAGCGGTTTCTGCCTGGGCACCGGTATGATGCTTTCCACGTTGTTCCTGTCGGTCATGGCTATCTTTACCCGCAGGCTGTCAAAGGAAGATTTGCTGACATTTTTAAACCCGATACCCAGGTTTAGCGGCTCGCCTACTTCTACCGTATCTTTTATGGACAGGAACAGGTTAGACGCTATCGCTCCTTCAGGTACAGGATCATAGGTGGCCATCCAGTAACGCAATTGGTACGGAGTGAAATTAACTGAATCCGTTGTTTCAAGCCGGAACCGCAGATTTGGATAAATAGCAGCATCAATACCATCAAGAGGCACAGAATACTGATTCTCCGGAACCGTGATAAGCGTATCAACACTACCGTTTGCTTTTACGCCCAATACCTTGATGACCGGATGATCAGGATCTCCCGGCTCCAGGGGATAGCCATTCCATTTCAACGTCTCCCACCGTTTAGAAGGCCCGATCAGTTCCGACTCAATATATCCCCTGGGATATATTCCCTTTATTTCAAAAATAGCCTTAAGCAAATCAAATTGATACTGCCCGATGATCTGCCGTATCGGTGTGGGGTCTCCCTTTTTCACTGCGAAAATAAAGGGCACGAATGAAGTCATGCTTGCAAGGTTTGTAATACCCAGTCCGGCTATTTTATGAAAAAGAGAATTGCCTGAGCCAAGTGTTGTTGTATCATTCAGCCACACTGCAGGTAAAACCGTAGAGATCATAGTACTGTTTGTAATGATAATATAATCTCCTTCAGGAATCAGGTCAATAAAATCCATAGCCTTTTTCCTTGCTGCAGTCGTGGATATATCGAACAGGAAAAAGCTGGCAGTTACAGTGCTGTTATTCGGTATCGGCGCATAACTTCCATACATACCAACACCTCCCAGGTTCTGATTCTCCCAGGGGCGGGTCGTTTTTTTATCAATTACATAAAATCTGATTGAATTAGCATTTGTGGATAGAGGAGCATTTAATCCTGCCTGAAGCCGTACACCGTTTATTGACAGCGCATAATTACTTGTTTGGTTGGCTGTTGGGTAAATGCCGGCTGTAACCTCCACATCGGAAACCGACTCTTTAAAATGAAACTTTCGATCTTCTTTATATTCGATCCGGTCATAGCTATTTTTCAGGAACTGGAAATAATGTGCCTGTGAAAATCCTGGCTGGCCATTGGCAATGTACTGGAAAGAAGATGCATTCCAGACAGGTTCACCAGACAAATTCTGAGGAGAAACCCGCCAGTAATAAACAGTACTGTCAGTAAAGTTGATCGCTGGCGCAAATTCGAAAACCCCGCCAGAAGAACTTGCCGTGCTGGAAACTTTAGATGGCGAATTGAATAGTTCGGTTGTATCCACTTCCACCTGATAGGTTCTTACAGGGGCAAAAGGATTTGCAGAAGACGCCACCAGTTTTACATTCTGTTCATTAACGATGGAATAAGTGTATGGAGAAACCGGCCGTACGTCGTCTTCAATAATATATACATCTTTTGTAACGGTATTATTGGTTTCATACAATTCATCTACGGCATTCCCGTCATCCAGGGTAATGGTGATCCTGTTCAGACCCTTATCCCGCGATGCAACGACTGGTAACGTATAGGTAAGTGAATCCATATACTTCCTGAGTGTCACTGTATCTTTCCTGATCAATTCTGTAGTTTGATCCGGATATGTCCTTTTCAGGGAAATAACAATTTTCTTGTTAACAGATTTACCCATATTCACATATTGGGCAATCACTTTAAATTCTGTTTCAGAAATCGGGATAAATGAGGGAGTCACTTTGATCATGGATGGCTCAATCGCGTAATCGGGCTTTTCAAAGCTATACATTCTTACAGCAGGATCTCCGTGCAAGGTGAATTGCTCACATTGGAACCTGGCAAAGAAATCATCATAAGAAGCAAAGCTGATCATATTCTTGATCGCTTCATCCATAACTTCTCCCAGGGCACTCCCGTATTTGAGAATGGATAAAGCCTGGTAAAAGCGGGCATTGTATAAATCCAGGTAATGAACAACACCCAAGTGAGTGCTGGCCAGAAATGCGACCGCTCCACGCTGCGGAGCCAGGATATAACTTTCGGAAATTGTTTCTTTGGTAACAAGCCGGGCTTCATTGTACAAATAAAAATTACCGGCATTACATCCCATTACAATAAATATGGGATATTTTCCTGCATTATCATAAGCTTCAGGATTATCCAGGTTGAATTCAAGAGTAGTGGCAGACGAGTGTCCGAAATAAGTGAGCAAACCAACTCCCTGCCTGAAAAGATTGCCTATCTGAGTAGAGCTCACCTGTTCTACTGCATCGGCAGTAGTCTTCGTGAAAGTGTAAACAATCCCTCCATAAGCTGTATCCTCGATGATCTTTTTATGCCCGTTAAGCGCATTCAATAGCAGAACTGAAGTTCCTTCATCACTTGCCCCGGTTACGTGCAGCACATTTTTTTTCCAGCCTGCATCAGCGATGACCGAAGAAGAGGTCTTTAGTTCTAACTCATGCGCTTTCAGTTTTTCCAGATAAGCCGTTATTTCATCTTTTGAAATAACGGATAGCCGGCCAACCGGGGTAAGGGGGACAGAACTATTTCCCTGGGCAGTCAACAAATTGTCAGAGGCAGGGTTGCCGAACGTAGGCACCAATTGCAGTTTTGCAATATTCGGACTGGCTTCGTTTGTCCTGAAAGATGTATAGATCATCCCTTTGCCAATAAGTAATACAAATCTTGGCTTTAGTCCGTTTTTATCTCTTGCTGCTTTGATAAAATTTCGGATAGCCAGTGGATGCATTTTTATACCAAAGGCATATTGATCAACCAGCTGATCTATCAGATATATTTTGGCTGCAAAGCTACCGCCGGCAGCAGAACTCCGGTACTGGCGATAATCTTCCACCGGGTCGCCAGGGCCTGATGCTCCTGTAAGAAGAGCATTGGTAATGATCATGAAATCGCCCTGGTTTTGGGCTGCGGCATAATCGATAAAGTCGCGCTGCTCCAAAGCCGTTATTGCTTTGATATTGGAAGCTGCTTCGCTTACCAATACCAGTTGACGGTTGACGGAAGAAGGCTGCAGCACTACTTTAATAAGTGAAGGAGTGGTAATATCTACTGTATAGCGGAGACCATTAGTCAGATCGTATAACACAGGAGCTGTACCACTAAAATTAAATCCTGCTATTTCCAGGTAGTTGCCTACCGTATTAGCCGGTAATTCAAAAGGAAAATTCACCGCATTCCCAAAATTGAATTTCCTGGGATATACCAGCTCAATTTTAGCTGTTACCAGCCTGTCGCTGGGAGCTATCCCCAGATTGGATACCTGCACTGCAGCACTGTTGGTACTGATCTTTGATACAGGAAATACCTGTCCTGTTTTTAAATATTCATAGTAGTCCAGGGACTGGCCGAGGATGGAATCCCCATTCAATCTCAACCGGAATTTCCGTTGATTCATCGCATTGCCCGCTAAATTGATCCTCAATTCCGGAGACGGGGCACCTGCACCGGTATAGACATTAAGATTAGTGAAGTTCGTTGTTTCCGTCCCACCATTAGCGATATTATTTCCTGTATACCCTTCACCATAATCATACGAAGAAGAATACACACTGGTAGTGATCACCACTTCAGCCCGGCCCATATTGATCATATTCTTTTTGTAACTGCCTTCCGTATGTATAAAAAAAGGCTCTGCCGGCAGTGTGTTGCCTGCTACATTATTGGCTGTATTGATCAACCGCAGATTGCCGCCGCCTGTATTTACAGTAAGGAAGAAAGCAGCCGTATCTGTTTGCAGGCTCCATTTATCATTTAATTGATAATCGGACTCACGGTATAAAGGATTGTCCGGTTTACCATCATTCATTTCTCCCCAGAACTCGATATAATCGGAAGCTCCAAAAGCGTTATTACTGACAGAAGTATAAATCGGTATCTGTTTACCATTTCTCCATAACTGAAAATGGTCAGCATTGGTATTTTGCAGGTTAAGAGAAGCGAGAACAGGTTGCGAGATCCTGTAAAGGCCGGTAGCACCTACTTTGAACTTATAATATGTTTTGGAATAATCTATCCACTCATTATTATAAGTTTGAGCGCCAGCTGCAAGTGATAAAATTGTTAACCAAACAAGTAGAATTCTCTTCATTGAAGATGGTTTGTAGTGGTACGGTTATTTTTTCTTGTTCTTTTTCTTATCATTATTCACCAGGTCAAGCCGCAGGGAAAACACATGGGTGAAAAGCGGGCTTGATTGATTGGCCAGATTGGTGAAAGCATAATCGATCGTTACACTTTGTATTTTAAACCCGGCTCCAGCGCTGGGTTGATAGATCCATACTTTCTTTTGATTCAGGGTATCATCATCGGCCAGTGCACGCTGAAAATTATTGATGCCTGCACGCAGGAAGAACACATTGTTCATATTGTATTCCAGTCCCAGTTTCGGATCGGCACTTACGGGGTCGGCACTGATCAGTGTATTACGTTTGCCGTCGAAGGTGAGATCGATATTGGTTTCTGCCAGCAGGCTTGACTTGCGTCCCAGTTTGAACTCACGGCCAATGCCCAGCACCAGCCTGGGCGAAGTCATTTCTGTTGATTTAACAGGTATTTCGTTGTTGGTAAGATAAAGTGCTTCTTTTTCCCTTTCTGTAAAGTTGAATGTCCAGGCATTGAAAGTAGTAGTGATATCCCTGCCTGTGATACCGAACCGCCATTTGCCCTGGTGTATCTGAAGGCCGGCATCGATACCAAATCCCCAGGCCTTGGCAAACTTGCCTACATTTCGGTGGATCACTTTTGCATTGATACCGAACTGAACTTTCTTTTTTTCTGTATCCTTCAGGCGTTGGGCGAAAGAAAGCAGGAAAGCATAATCAGCAGAAGAGAACGACTGGATATTATTGTAGTTGATGGAACCATCCGGCTCTACCAGGAACAGGGTGTTCATGATATCATCTACGGCGAAACGAAGCCCGGTAACAGCAAAAGTTCTTTTATTATTGGCTGAAGGAAAAGCAACACTGGCAAAATCGTATTTACCGATACCGGCGAAATATTCAGCGTGCATCAGGTTGATCTGTGGCTGGTCCTTTACTCCTACCAATCCGGCCGGGTTCCAGTAGCCGGCTGTTCCATCCATCACAGAAGCGATCTGGGCGCTGCCCATTGCCAGGCCACGGGCGCCGGCGCCGATATTCAGGAATTCATTAGAATATTTACGGAACTGAGCGGTAGCAGCAAAAGAAAGGAATAGCCCAAGCAGGGTCACGACGTATAGACGACACGATTTCATCAGGATAGTTTTCAAATAAGCAATTAATAAGCTGCGTTTTACAGGGATACCGCCTGTAAAAATAGGACTTCGCCTGCGAAAATCATAGCCGGAAAGAGGAAATCCCAGATGCTGAAAACGAGGGAATTAGAAAAATATTGCTTTTCAATCCAAGCTTCCCCGTTCTGGCTTAATTTTGCACTCCCGATCAAATTATAAAGCAATGAACCCGAAGCCGGTATTACATAATGCCCGGTTCGGCTCAAACCTTGGACGCAAAAAATTAATACCGGATGAATCTCATCGAGGAATTACGTTGGAGAGGCATGATACAGGATATCATGCCCGGCACAGAAGAGCAGTTAAAGAAAGAAATGACCACAGCCTATATCGGTTTTGACCCCACAGCCGAGAGTCTGCATATCGGCAGCCTGGTACCCATCCTGCTGCTGGTGCATCTGCAAAAAGCCGGGCACAAACCCATCGCCCTGGTGGGCGGTGCTACAGGGATGGTAGGTGATCCCAGCGGTAAAAGCGAGGAAAGGAACCTGCTCGATGAGGCAACCCTTAACCGCAATATCGCGGGGGTGAAAGGTCAGTTGGAACGATACCTCGACTTTGATCCGGCCAAACCCAATGCCGCCGAAATGGCCAATAACTACGATTGGTTCAAGACCATTTCCTTTATTGAATTCCTCCGTGATACAGGCAAGCATATTACCGTCAATTATATGATGGCAAAAGACAGTGTAAAGAGACGTTTTGATGAAGGCTCAGGCATCAGCTACACAGAGTTTGCTTACCAACTGATGCAGGGCTATGATTTTTACTGGCTTTACGAAAATAAAAAATGTAAGCTCCAGATGGGCGGTAGCGACCAGTGGGGGAATATCACCACAGGCACAGAACTCATCCGCCGGAAAGCCGGTGGTGAAGCATTTGCATTCACCTGTCCGCTGATCAAAAAAGCCGATGGCACCAAGTTTGGAAAAACAGAAAGCGGGAATGTATGGCTTGATCTTAACCGTACTTCTTCTTATCAATTCTACCAGTTCTGGCTGAATGCTTCTGACGCAGATGCTACTGATTGGATCAGGATATTTACTTTCCTCGGAAAAGAAGAAATTGATCAGCTTCTTGCAGCACACACCAGCGATCCGGGTCAGCGGTTGCTGCAAAAAAAGCTGGCTGAAGAAGTAACCAGTTTCGTTCATGGAAAAGAAGAATACCAGAAAGCACTTGATACAACAGCCAAACTATTTGCCAATGCACAGGCGCCTGCAGAAAGCCTGAGCATGGAAGACCTGGAAGGAATGGAAGGCGTAGTAAACACCGATTTTCCCAAAGAAAAAATAGCTGCTGGCATTGATGTGGTTTCTTTCCTTGCCGAGACAGGCATCTTCCCCAGCAAAGGAGAAGCAAGAAAAACAGTACAGGGTGGCGGAGTAAGCATTAACCGGAAAAAGGTAGAAGGGATACAATCCGTAGTTGACTCTTCGTTATTGCTTCATGACACTTACATACTGGTTCAAAAAGGAAAAAAGAATTACTTCCTTGTAAAGGCTGTTTGATAAACCTCACTAAAAAATTCTTTGTGTTCTTTGCGTCTTTGTGGGATAACCGCCCACAAAGACGCAAAGAACACAAAGAAATACAAACAATGGCATGGAAAAACTAACTACGAAAATATATTTCATTAGTGGGCTTGGCGCAGACAGGCGCGTTTTTTCATTCCTGGACCTCTCTTTCTGTGAACCTGTTTTTATTGACTGGATAAACCCTGAACAGGGAGAATCACTTCCTTCCTATGCTTTAAGATTACGGGCTCTTATTCCAGAAGAAGCACCTCTGGTGGTGGGATTATCCCTGGGTGGGATGATGGCTGCTGAAATGGCCAAAGCAGACAACAAGGTAAAAGCCATACTGATCTCCAGCAATAAGACCAGTACAGAATTTCCTTCTTATTTGCGGCTGTTCAAATACATTCCTGCCCACAAATGGATTCCTGGCAAAGTACTGAAGAGCATACAAAGTGTATATACTTATTCATTCGGTGTAAAGGACCCTCAGCAAAAGAAAGTGCTGTACCAGATCATTGCCGATGCTGATATCCCTTTTGTACGCTGGGCTATCGGGGCAATGATACATTGGAATAGCACCATCTCAACGCCAAACATTGTACAGATACACGGCACAAGCGACAGGGTATTACGCCTCCGCTATGTAAAACCGGATTATACCATTCATGGAGGCAGTCATACATTGACATTTGATAAGCATGAGGAAGTATCAGCCCTACTCAGAAAGCTGACTATTCAATAGAGACCTGCTTCCTGATCACTGCCCCTTCCCTTGCTTCAGGTAAGAACTTGCGTTCATTAAGCAGATAGCCATTTCCTTTTTCGCAGAAATGGACCTTAAGGTTTTCAATGCTGATAGGATTACCATCAGGGATATCAGCAATATTGCAATGGCGGATATCAAATCCGTCTACGATCACCACCAGCCCACTGCCGATAGCTTCCATCTTATTGCCGCCTTCAGTGATGAGCATGCCGGTATCTTCTCCAAGGCCGATGCCAATGGCTTGCGGATTGGTAGCCACTGCCTGTGCAAGCCGGCCGAAACGCCCTCTTTTTTCAAAATGGGAATCGATGATCACGTCATCGATAAAACCGAGACCAGTAGTCATTTTCACTTCCCCTTTCAGATGTGCGCGCATGGCATTGCCTTCATAGATCATGGTATTGCTCATGGCCATCGCGCCGGCACTGGTGCCTGCTATGGTAAAGTTTTCTTCTGCATAGCGGTTGAGCATGATGCGCAGTATTTCGGTACCGCCGAAAATAGCACTCAGGCGCAACTGGTTTCCCCCGGAAAACATAATGCCTTCACAACGGCGGATACGCTCAAGGTAATCAGGGCGGGCAGCATCCTGCCGGTTGCGGATATGCATCAGCTCCACATTGGTGCAACCCATTTTTCCAAAAGCGTCTATATAGTTATTCCCTACTTCGTAGGGGATCATGGAAGCGGTAGTAATGATCTCGATACGGGATGAAGGCCCGCCAATTTCTTCTACAATGCGGCGAAGAATGCCCAGCTCAAAAAAATTGAGGTTACTACGGTGTATCTCTCCTTTTTCCAGGTCAGTGCCTTTGTCTTCAGCACCGCCAACAGCGATCAGTTTTCCCTTAGGAAGGCTCATTCATTGAGGGTTTGATTAACGACAAAAGTAACCAATTTCATTGAAGTTGTTTATTGAACAGCGCCTGGCAGTTGCTTTTTGTTCACCACAAAATATACCAGTATACCTATGATCGCGATCAATATTCCCCATAATGCAAACCAGCCGGCGGAGTAAAACAAGAATAACCATATCAATATGGACAAAATAACCGGAACGGGGAACAGCCACATTTTGAAAGGCAAGTCCTTTGTACCAAACCTGCGGCGAAGCAACACTACCCCAACGGCCTGGGCAATGAACTGCACAAGGATGCGCATGGCAAGGATAGCTGTGATCACATCACTCAGCTTCATCAGCAAACTGAACACAAAACCTGCTACACATAAAACGATCAAAGAAACATAAGGAAAATCTTTAGTCGGATGCAATCTGGCAAATGCTTTGAAAAAATTTCCGTCAACAGCCGCCGCATACGGCACTCTTGAGTAACCCAGAACTACTGCAAACAGTGAAGCCAGGGCGATACAAAGGATCAACACCGTAACAACAATAGCTGCCTGTTTCCCATAGATCAACTGCATGAAATGACTAACAAGGTATTTATCATCTTCGCGCACATAATGCCAGTCAACCACCCGCATCACACTTACATTCATTAATAAATACAACAGCGCTATCCCGGCAACGGAAATGAAAATGCTACGGGGAATATTCTTTCCGGGATTCTTTATCTCACCTCCGAGATGACATACGTTATAATATCCAAGATAACTATATACTGTTTTGAGAGAGCCCTGCCCTATCGCAGCCCAGAATGCACAACTGAAAAAAGAAGAAGTGCCTTCAGGTAATAGCTTTACCTCGTGTTGGCCATGCGTAAGCCCGCTGAAAATGATCCAGCATACCGTCAGTATTACGATCGACCAAAGGGCTACTGATATTTTGCCCACCGTTTCTATTTTCCGGTATAAGAGGAAGAAAATAAAAATGACCAGTGCCCCTGAAACCATTTTCTGTCCCCAAAAACCAAGGTCCACCAGGTAAGACAGATACTGAGCAAAGCCAATAGCGCCGGAAGCAACGACCAGTGGCGCCTGTATAGCCGTTTGCCAAACAAAAAGAAAGCTCATCAACCGGCCATTCTTTTCACCAAAAGCAATCCGATTGAAATTATAGGTGCCGCCAGCCAGTGGATATTTTGCTCCCAGTTCACTCCAGATCATTGCATCCATAAAAGCAGTGAACGCACCGAATATCCAGGCCCAGAGAAACAGGCCATCCTGGAACTTGCTTACAACAAAGGGCATTACAACAAAAGGTCCGATGCCGACCATATCTATCATATTAATAGAAGTGGCCTGTAACAGAGTGATCTTGCGGTTGAGCTGTGTAGGCAATATAAAACAGTTGGTTGTTGAGCAATTAAGACCTTGCGAAAGCAGTGATCCCTTCTACTAACACATCAAGGTTCTTAATTGTTGTATACACGTTGGGTGTAATCCTTACACCGCTGATATTTTCCCACACTACTGTAGTGGTATGTATTTTATATTTATCCATCAGGAAGCTGTCAAGCTCTCCCGGCTTTCTTCCCTCGATACCAATATTGCCGATAGCGCCTCCCCATTGGGGGTCCATGGAAGTATTGAATTTTACTTTCGGAAGGCCTTTCACCTTTTCCATCCAGTAATTCTTCAGATAGTGCAGGCGTTTTTGTTTCCGTTCGCTGCCGATCATATCATGAAACTCAACTGCTTTGCCGATGGCCTGTTCGATATAGAAAGGACGTGTTCCCAGCGATTCAAATTTCCGGATATCATCCCGCAATGGATCATCAGCCGTAGCAAACAAGGGATAGATCGTTTTGATCTTTTCTTTTTTTACATACAATAAGCCGCTGCCGATAGGAGCATACAACCATTTATGCAGGCTGCTGGCAAAATAATCAGCATCGAGGTCAGGTATTTTAAAATCGAGATGGGCGAAACTATGTGCGCCATCCACTACCACTTCTATTCCTTTTTTATGTGCTTCAGCGGCAATCTTCTTTACAGGTAATATCTGCCCGTTCCAGTTGATCACATGCGTAACATTTACCACTTTGGTGCGTGCTGTAAATGCTTTTGCATACTGGCTCACGAGATAGTCTTCGTTTTCGCTTGGCAGTTCCAGGTTCACCCAAACCAGTTTGATCCCGTCACGTTTTTCCCTTTGCTTATAGGCATTGATCACATTGGGATAGTCCTGTTTGGAAAGCACCACTTCATCACCCGCTTTCAGTTGCAGGCCGAATATGACAGTTTCCAATCCTTCAGATGAGTTCCTGTTCATCGCAATTTCTTCGGGGCTGCAGCCGGCCATTTTTGCCAGGTTGGCCCGCAGTGGTTCACGGCCCTGGTCAAGGATACGCCACATATAATAACTCGGTGCCTCATTGCTGAGATCATAATATCGCTTCATGGCTTCCTGCACTGTCCGTGGAGCAGGCGATACACCACCATTATTGAGATTGATAATACCGGGAGATACAGTAAATGCCTGCTGGATATAATACCAGAAGTCTTCCTCCGTGGCCATTGCATCAGCAGAAATTCCCTGGGTAGCCCGGATGGCCTGGTCCAGCTCCCTTGCCCAGGAAGGAATGGAGCTGATCAAAGCGGCAGAAGACAGGGCGGAGGCTTTTTGAAGAAACTTGCGGCGATCGGTCATAGTGGTGGGTTTTTGCTAATGTACGATTTAGTCTAAAAAAAGTTAACTTACTGCAAACAAACACCGCGTATGAAAGTGCTCGAAGTAAAAGTGCTCCGTGGTCCGAACTACTGGAGTATCCGCCGCCCTAAACTGATACAAATGAAACTGGACCTGGAAGAGCTGGAACAACGCCCTACCAATACCATTCCCGGTTTCAGGGAAAGATTGGAAAAGCTGATCCCTACCCTGTATGAACATCGCTGCAGCGAAGATGCGCCGGGTGGCTTTTTCAGTCGTGTGGAAGAAGGCACCTGGATGGGCCATGTGATCGAACATATAGCATTGGAAATACAAACGCTGGCAGGCATGGATTGCGGTTTTGGCAGAACACGAAGCTCCGGCGAACGGGAAGGTATTTACTTTGTAGTGTTTGATTATCTCGAGGAAGATGCGGGCGTGTATGCTGCCAGGGCTGCGGCCAGGATTGCCCAATCGTTGATCAACGATGAGCCATATGATCTCGACGCCGATATCCAGGCCATGCGCGAGATCAGGGAAGATACAAGGCTGGGGCCTTCCACAGGCTGCATCGTGGAGGAAGCGGCGAAACGCGGCATTCCTTATATACGACTCAACAAACATAGCCTGGTGCAACTGGGTTATGGAGTGAATCAGAAAAGGATCAGGGCCACTATCGCCTCCACTACTTCCAATATCGCCGTTGATATCGCTTGTGATAAAGAAGAAACCAAAAGCCTGCTCGAAGCAGCGGAAATACCGGTACCAAAAGGAACAGTGATCCGCACGGAAGAAGGATTGAAAGATGCTGTTGCCCGGTTTGGTTATCCATTAGTGATAAAGCCTATCGATGGCAACCATGGCAAAGGCAATACCACCAATATCACTACCTGGGAACAGGCAGTAAAAGCATTGGAAGCCGCCCACCAGTATGGCCGGAGTGTGATCGTAGAAAAGTTTATTACGGGATTTGATTTCCGCTGCCTCGTGATCAACTATAAATTTATATGCGCGGCATTGCGCACACCTGCTTCAGTAGTAGGCGATGGAGTGAACAATATTCAATCGCTTATCGATATAACGAATAAGGATCCCCGCCGCGGTTATGGCCATGAGAAAGTGCTGACCCAGATCACAGTTGACAGTTTTACACAGAAAATGCTGGATGAAAGAGGTTATACATTGGACACCGTGCCACCCAAAGGCGAACTGGTATTATTAAAACCAACCGCCAATCTTTCAACCGGTGGCACATCCACTGATGTAACGGACGAAGTGCATCCGGCTAATATTTTTATGTGTGAAAGAATTGCACGCATCATCGGGCTGGATATATGCGGCATCGATATTATGGCAGCCGATCTGCGCACACCGGTAAATGAAAATGGCGGAGCTATACTGGAAGTGAATGCAGCTCCAGGTTTCCGCATGCATATCGAACCGTCGGAAGGGCTGGCAAGAAATGTGGCAGAACCTGTAGTGGACATGCTGTTCCCTAAAGGAAGCGCGGGCCGGATACCGATCATTGCCATTACCGGTACCAATGGCAAAACAACCACCACACGCCTTACCGCACATATTGCCAAGAACGCTGGTAAAAAAGTAGGATACACTACCAGTGACGGGGTGTATATCCAGAACCAGTTGATGATGAAAGGTGATTGCACAGGGCCGGTGAGTTCTTCTTTTGTATTAAAAGATCCAACAGTCGATTTTGCAGTGCTGGAATGTGCGAGGGGAGGCATCCTGAAATCAGGATTGGCTTTCCAGCATTGTGATGTAGCGATCGTGACGAATGTGGCCGCCGATCATATCGGGTTGGGTGGCATCAATACGATTGAGCAGATGGCCAAAGTGAAAGGCGTATTACCTGAAACGGTATTTCCCCATGGCTATGCTATTTTGAATGCAGATGACGACCTGGTGTATAAAATGAAGGAAGGACTGGATTGCAATGTCGCCCTGTTCAGTATGGATGAGCATAATCCCCGCATTAAGAAACATTGTGCGAATGGAGGGCTGGCCGCCGTGTTTGAAAACGGTTATGTGAGCATCATGAAAGGCACCTGGAAAATAAGAGTGATGCCGGTCAAAGACATTCCGCTCACTTTTGAAGGAAAAGCCATTCATAATGTGCAGAACTGCCTGCCTTCTGTGCTGGCCACCTACCTGTTCCGCGACATCTCGATCGAGGATATCCGTGCTGCATTGAGTACGTTCATCCCTTCCTCTACCCAGACACCAGGGCGGTTGAATTTTTTCCATTTCCGGAACTACAGCATGCTGGCAGATTTTGCTCATAACCCACATGGTTTAAAATTGTTATGTGATTTTGTCAGCAAGCTGGATTATGAGACCAGGATAGGCGTTATTTCGGGTACTGGGGACCGAAGGGACGAAGATATTCGTGAGTTAGGGGAAATTTCGGCCCAATATTTCGACGAAATAATCATCCGCTGTGACAAAAATCTGCGTGGGCGGACAGCCGAAGAGATCATTGGCCTGTTGAAAGAAGGTATTGACCGGGTAAATCCTTCAATACCGACTATGATCATTGCCGACGAAAATGAGGCCCTGGAATATATTTATAATCACCCCCGTTCCGGTGCCCTTTACACTATCATGTGTGATGTGGTGGCCGGCGCGCTGGATAAAATAAAGGAATTGAAAGAGCGGGAGAACGCCTCTGCCGGAAGTTTCAGCCGCCAGGATTAAGCGGTCAACTATTTTTTCAAAAACCTTTGGGAGAAATAGAGCTAAACCCTATTTTTGCACTCCCAAAACCGAAAGGTGATGGTACAGGATTGACCCATGGTGTAACGGTAGCACTACAGATTTTGGTTCTGTCTGTTAAGGTTCGAATCCTTATGGGTCAACAGGAAAAATTAAAACCCGCTATAATTGGCGGGTTTTGCCGTTTAAAAGCGCATCCCTTCACCCCTCAGCTTTGCCAGGCCTTTTCATTTTTCTCCTCAAAATCTACAAACGCTTTTTTAAGACCAGTAAGCACTTCGGCTGTAACCTCGAAAAGAGCTTTTGCAGATGGATCATCCATTTTAGTAATATCCTCACGCAGATGGTCAGTAAGGTTAGAAATATCTGTTTTTATTTTTGCAGTATGTACAAAAGGGTTACTGCTGTTACTATCATATGCCCATAACTTAAGATTTTAAGGTGAATAAAATATCTCCGGTTTAATATCAACCGTGATTGAATATATCTCAACAGGAATCGTGCCATCAGGATTGGCATAATCATAAGCGATAAGGATAAACTTATCAGCGCTTGCAAACATTTTCCAAAGAAATTTAAATACCTTTCTCTAAAAAGTGTTCCCAGTCTTTTCAACCGACAACTTCCACTCCATCTGTGATAAGCTCTCCTCCAAAGACCGCGAGTTAAAATCAATTATAAAAAACTTCGGCTATCCACCCATGTGGACAAGGCCCAATACTTTCGAAACCCTCGTACATATCATACTCGAACAGCAGGTATCATTGGCTTCTGCACTGGCAACCTTAAATATGTTGCGTGAAAAACTGACCAAAATAACACCGGCAGGCCTATTGGCATTAACTGACGAAGAACTGAAAGCCTGTTATTTCAGCCGTCAGAAAACGATCTATGCAAGATCGCTGGCTACCGCCATTCAAAACAAACAGCTAAATTTAAGATCACTGGAAAAATTACCCGATGAAGATGTACGCGCCAGGCTGGTAGCATTAAAAGGCATTGGCAACTGGACGGTAGATGTGTACCTGATGTTTGTGCTGCGCCGGACAGATGTCTTTCCTATTGGCGACCTGGCTGCAGTAAACGCATTGAAGCAGGTAAAGAAACTATCCAAAGACACAGCCAAAGAAGGATTGCTTGATATCGCCGGGGAATGGCAACCCTACCGCACTGTAGCCACCATGATCTTATGGCATCATTATCTCTCAATCAGAAAGGCTTCCTGATTTTGATCCGGCTGACAGATGTTGCGCAATTCACCCTAAAATTGACGTGGTACCTCCCCTGTCATTTCCCGGCTTTGCAGATCTTTGGACAATAAAATCCCACGCATGCAATACAGATCCTTGCTAACTTTATTGCTGACAACAATAACCTATTCATTTATGAACGCGCAACAACCCGGTCATTATGCTGCTGTTAATGGCTTAAACCTTTATTATGAAATTCATGGCAGTGGCAGTCCGCTCGTACTGCTTCATGGCGGCGGCTCTACCATTGAATCCAATTTCGGCCGCATATTGCCTTCACTTGCCAAAACACACCAGGTGATCGCTATTGAATCCCAATCGCACGGCCATACGGCAGATATTGACCGGCCTACATCATTTGAACAGGACGCCGATGATGTAGCAGCATTGCTGGCCCAACTGCATATTGAAAAAGCCGATTTTATGGGCTTCAGCAATGGCAGCACTACCGCTTTACAGATCGCGATCAGGTATCCGAAACTGGTAAACAAACTGGTATTGACCTCTACCCTTTACAAACGCAGCGGCATGCCTCCCGGCTTTTTCGAAGGCATGAAAAAAGCTACGCTCAATGATATGCCCAAGCCTTTGCAGGATGCATACCGCAAAGTGAATCCAGATCCCAAAGGCTTACAGGCCATGTTCCGCCGCGATGCTGACCGGATGATCAATTTTAAAGATATTCCTGATTCATTGATACATGCCATACAATCACCCGCCTTTGTGATCAACGGCGATACAGAAGCGATACAGGCCGAGCATGCTATGGAATTGTTCAGAACATTACCTCATGCACAACTGGCGATCTTGCCCAGCGGACATGGGGATTATATCGGTGAGATCTGCGCACCGGATAAAACCAGCAAAATGCCTGACATGGTGGTAGAAATGATCGAAGACTTTTTAAAAAAATAATTCACGTTTCCCTAATTCTCGATAGAGCACTCTAACTACTCATTCCGCTATTGCTGCTTCAGATTTCTGGATAAGTTTGCAGCATGATCTTTTACCGGAAATATCTCATCATTTGCATAATTGCATTTCTGAACCTTATTGGTTCATTGAAAGCGCAGCCGGCTGTCAGCGACAGTTTCGGTCATTATTTCCTGTTTAACATGCTCACTACTGATAAGCGGTACATGGTCCGAGAACCTGTGTACTTTCCAATCAGTGATACAGCCCTTGACCAGGTATTTGACAAACTAAACCCGGCACAAAACAGCACGCTTATAAACACCCGTCCCATAAGCCCGGTCATGCTCGGTGTTAAATTAAATCCCAGCCTCAGGCATTATTTTTCTACTATCGCGCAGTCCATTTCCCAACCATATTACACTTTCCTGATACAGGACAGTTCGGATGCCATTCTTGTTGCTATGGGTATTAATTCCACTAACTATCGCGATTTTCTTTATCATGTGGTAGAGAATGACAGTACAGAATTGGTCCCATGGTCTCCCATTCCCAAACTGGAACAATCTTATGGAGCTACCGAACCTTATGCATTCCTCGGAAAATTTAACGCTCCAGGCAAGCAGATCATGGTAGAAGTGTACAACAAAAAAAACTACAGCATCCGTGAAGGTGTGATCTTCGATTGGAGAACAGATTTAAGACCTGCACTTAACCAAATTATCGTGGAAGTAAAAGGGGCTTATTTCAATCTTGCTTATCCTGCCATCAACCGTGGCTATGCCAGCCGCTTTAACAGGATCAATGGGGTGCCTGAAGATTTCCGCTTTCCTGCAGACAGTGTACACGATATCACTTTCCAGTTCAAGAAAGAAGAAACATTACTTCATTCAGTGCATCTGATCTCCCAAACAAAAAAAGGGCGGGACACAGTGAGGCTTGGCAATATTGATCAGCATGGCTATTTTCAGTTGGACCGGGAATATTGCCGGCAGCCAGGGCAGTATGAACTAGTGTTTCAACGGCAACAAAAATACCCGTCCTGGGAAGAATCACAGTTACTGCGGATACCATTTGAAGTATTGCCTGCCTCTGCCAAAGATATCTCGATGAAATATGTGTTGTTGCTTGCCGGAATTGTATTGGTCGTTTTATTCCTGCTGATGTTGTTTTTTCAACGGGTGAACAAGCGAAGAGTAAGAAGGATGGCTCAGCAAAAAGAATCAGCACAGCTCAAACTCAAAAGCGTGAGATCGCAATTAAATCCGCATTTCATGTTCAATGCACTTGGTTCCATACAAAATCTGATGAATAAACAAGCTACCGACGAAGCCAACCGCTACCTGAACCGGTTTGCCGTTCTCACCCGTGCAGCACTCGACAACAGTGAAAAAGATATGATCAGCCTGGAAGACGAATGGCGTATCGTGGATAATTATCTGCAAATGGAGCAACTCCGGTTTGGTTTTTCTTATAGCTTATATTTAGACCCGGCTTTGCATCCCGCCGATATTGAGGTTCCCCCGATGCTATTGCAACCACTTATTGAAAATGCAGTAAAGCATGGCGTTGCAGGAAAAAAAGACAGGCATATTGCAGTGAAGGCAAAACAAGCCGGTCATGATCTCCAACTCGTTGTTGAAGACAATGGAGAAGGATTTGATATTACTAAAAACAATACCGGCTTTGGATTAAAACTAAGCCGAGAACGGATTGAATTACTGAATGAACTTTATCCGGGAAAGCCATTTCAACTCAATATACAATCAACCGGAAGTGGTACAACCATTACCATTACTGTAAATAAATGGATCTGACATGAATATCCGATGCGTGCTGATAGATGATGAGATCAATAATCTTGAAAACCTGCAATATCTTCTGCAGCAATATTGCCCTGGTGTGAAAATTGCCGGCCAGGCCAGTTCTGCAGATGAAGGAATACAATTGATCAAAGCTGTAAACCCAGACCTGGTATTGCTCGATATACAAATGCCGGTAAAGTCAGGCTTTGACCTGCTCAAATCATTTGACACGGTATCTTTTGAAGTAATATTTGTAACCGCCTATGATCAATATGGCATACAGGCCATAAAGTTTTCCGCCCTGGATTATTTGTTGAAGCCGGTTGATGTGGACGACCTAAAACAGGCGATTGATAAAGCAAAACAAAGGATCACATTAAAACAACAGAACAGCAATATCAGCAATCTTATTGCCTATTTACAAAAGCCGCAACAGGAATCACCAAGAATAGCACTTCCAAATTTGTTGCAGACACGCTATGTGAAAGTAAATGAGATAGTCCGTTGTGAAGCATCTGACAATTACACTCATTTCTTCCTGGAGAATGGGGAAAAGATACTGGTAAGCCGGACTTTAAAAGAATATGCCGAATTACTGAAGCCTTATGGTTTCCAGCGTACACATCAGTCTCACCTGGTGAATATGCACTATGTAAAAAGCTTCCTGAAAGAAGATGGCGGCACATTGTTGCTGCAGGACAATACAAAGATCCCCATCTCCCGCCAGCATCTTGAAGCAGTAAAAACAGCTTTAAACAACACGCTCAACCCTTAATTAAATACAACTATGATAAAGAAACTATCAGCCCTGCTGGTGGCAGGGCATTGCTTTGCTTTTAGTTTTTCGCAGTCCTTACAGACCAAACCGGTTACGATCACCGCTTCCCTGATAAATGCAGACAGTACAACACCAAAAGCAATGGCGCTGAACTTCCTGAACCCCTTTATAAAAGGCCGGAAAAGTGCCGCTTTCAACCAGGATGGATGGCTTTCTTCTTCTGAAGAAATGCTGTTCACACACAACATGACCATTCAATACAATAATGTTTTTATCAACCTCTATGTACAGCCCGGCGACTCCGTGCATCTGCAAATAAACGGCGATTTGATAAACGAACCGGATTTTAAATGGCTTTCGATCAGTGGCGATCATGCACGCATCAGCACGCAACTCAATAAATGGCATCGCTATTTCTCAACCAATGTCTATAAAAAATTTGACCTCTCCGTTTCATTACCAGCTATGCTGGATTCTGTAAAGCATAGTTATGTTCAATGTATTTCTATACTGGAAGAATATACCAAGCAGCATCATCTCGATCCTGTTGTAAAAGAATGGGCAGTAAATGATATCAGGTACACCGTATCTTACTGGGCTTCAGATTACCTGACCACCAAAGACAGCATCACCGGGAAGCCGCTATATCATCATGCATTGTTTGCCGACCCGTTATTCGATCAATATAATCCCACCGGCTTTCAATCCATGATGTTTCCTTATCATTTGTCGAATTATGCTCACACGCTATTGAAAACAGACAGCACCATTGCCCAGTCAGCACTACAGGGCCATTATCAAAAAGCAGCTTCCAAAGCGATCAATTTGTTGCTTCACGAACCAGCAAGCCTTTCCAGGGATTATATGCTGTTTTATGCCCTTTCACCCTATATCAACAAATCGTCTTTATTACTGGATTCCCTGCCGCGGCTTAGAAATTATTTTACAGATACTCTTACATATCGTTATCTGCTACGTTACGCCAGCGAAACAGCCAATCCTGACTTAAAGGAGCAGGCAATTACAGGAATAACGTATTTAACAAAGAGCAAAAGCCAAACAAGGCTACCGGCAATTGAAATATTCGATTATCTAAGCAAACGGCATCCGGGTAAAATACTTTATGTAGATATTTATGCTACCTGGTGTGTTCCCTGCCTGGAGGAAATGACTTATTTGCCTGCTCTAAAGAAACAGGTGGATAGCAGTAAGGTCGTTTTCATCAACCTTTGCCTGCAATCAGAAGAAGCAGGCTGGCTTGGATTGATAAAGAAAAGAAACCTGTCGGGAGAGAATTATTTTTTAAACGACGATGCTTCCAAATTATTCATGGGCTTATATAAGATCGGGGGCTTTCCCACTTATATGCTATTCGATAAAAAGGGAAAACTCAGAACCGCAAATGCGCCAAGACCGTCAGAAAAAGAAGACTTATTAAAAACAATAACCAGACTTCTTATGTGAGCGCTTCTCTCAGCCGGTATTTCTATACCGGTTTTTTTTATCCCTATCTGCTGCTGCGATCACCAGCAAAGCTATTATCAGGATGAAACTGTATTCACACCCACCACTTCCGTGTTCCCCTACAAACCATCCTCTTTCAGCATGGATCAATACTATGCCTGCCAGCAGCAGGATAATGAAACCTATAGCTATCGTCCTCGTAAAATAATTTAGTATCAGCAACACTGACCCGGCAATTTCAAAAACAGTGATCGCTATCACCCAGGCTTTTCCAAGAGGCATTCCTTTTTCAGTAAGATAGTTAGCAAACCGGGGAATGGTACCATTGCACAATCTCACCACTGAATGAAGCAGGAAAATAAGGGCAATCGATAACCGCAAAACGATTATCGATTGGGGAAGGGATAAAAAAGGGAATACGCGTTTCATGGTGGTTATTTTTATTTTTCCTAAAATAATCAACAGGCTTGCTGATCTCAATCATATCCGTCGGGTGAATTTCCCTGTGTGGCCCCAGTTAACTGGTTTACAGCAACAGTAAATTTCATTCGTAGGTAGATTCCTGTTGTTCGTATGTTGTTCACTCTCCCTGACAGCTTTTTTGTCTCCTATGTTTTTTTGGTCGATTTTAGACGGATGAAAAGGGTGCTGCTGCATATCGGGTTCTGAAATGGCTTTCCTGGAAGACTATATTTCACTGGAACGGATACGCTATAATGAACGGCTGAAGATATCTTTTGAAAAAGATGCGAAAGACCCCGAAGCCAATCGCCTCATTGCTGCTTCTACCCCTGGTTGAAAATGCCGCTGGCTGCAGAGATCCTCACCGATTATATCAACCAGATTCCTTTTCTTGAATTAAAAAGCACCTGCAGCGATGCACTGTATGCACTTGAAGTGCTGCAGGCCCAGCGTATAGATCTTTTGTTCCTGGATATTCATTTACCCAAACTCAAGGGGCTTGATTTTATCCGCACCCTCAAATCCCTGCCACGAATTATTCTCACCACGGCTTACCGGGAATACGCACTTGACGGGTATGAACTGAACGTAGTGGATTATCTGCTAAAGCCCATCCATTTCAACCGGTTCCTTATGGCCGTGAATAAGGTGAAAGAGCATACCATTCCCGAACCGCCAGTCCAGAATGTGGCAACCGTGGCAACGGAGCGCCCCCACCTGCTGATCAATGTCAACAAAAAAGGATCAGGGTTTATTTTGATGAAATCCTTTATATCGAAAGCCGGAAGGAATACATCAATATCGTTACCACCACCAGCTCATACCTCACCAAATACCAGATCAGCGAAATTGAAGCGATGCTTGATAAAAGAAAATTCATCCGCATACACCGCTCATTCGTTGTTGCCCGTGAAAAGCTCAATGCTTTCAGCGCAGCAGAAGTAGAGATCAATGGTGAAGTGATCCCGATAGGCCGGAGCTATAAAGAGCTTGTATTATTGGTATTGGGAAAAGCTTTATAAAAGGCTCAGTTCTTATTAATTTGATTTTTCCTTATTAGTTCCATTTCTTTTCGCAACTCTGTCATATCTTCTTTAATTCTCTTTAATGATTCGATCTCCTTTTGCTGATCAAGGATGTACAAGGTAAGCTCTTCTATCTTTTTCAATAAAGCGGCCTGATTATCGGCCAGGTCCAATCCTTTCTTCTCTACTTCATCTGCGGCTGGCATATCGGGTAAACGCTTATTTAACCTGATATAGGTAGCCAACTCAGTGAGTGAACGCAATGGATAATTGTCATTAAAAACATAGTCGGGCCAGTTGCTGTATTGCTTCACTTTTACCTTCGTAAAAATTGCTGAGCCATTTACAGCTAACTTATGATCGACGATAGCATCGGTTCCTATTCCTACATTTCCTGCAATTCCTAAATTTCCCCCAATACCCACGTTGCCCGTATTGTCAATACCGAATCTCTTATAGGAACCAAGCTCGCTATTCGTCAACTGTGCAGAAGAAGTAATCCCGGTATACAAACCAATTGTGCCACTATTCTCAAACCTTAACATGGCAAAGTCCCGATATACAAGGTCGTTAATATCCCATTTGCCGGCAGAGCTATTCCATGAAATATTCTGGCTAAGAAAAGAGCGGGTATAACCATTTTCTGCAGCTAAGGGCACTTGCAAAGTTGCACGATTCAAAATCTGAATTTTTGGTGCGGCCCCATCCATGATATTTAGATTGCCAGCCAAATTAAGTTTTTCTGTCACTGCATCTGTTCCGATACCTATATTTCCATCGGCCCTGACATAAAACAATTTCTTAGTATTAGGCATAGGCGTGCCATCTGCGTTGAGATTTCCTTCAATAGAAAAGGCATAATAGGATGGTGAAATGTTACCAACGCCAATCGCTGTGCCATAGTGAGAACCCCACAGATAAGAACTAACGGTACTAGTATTGTTATTCGAAACACTATGCAGCGCATAAGACGGATTGGTGGTATTTATTCCAACCCTACCGTTCGTATAGATAATAGATCCACTGTTAACCCATTGCGCATTTAACACAATAATATCGAACAGCATTAAAAGAAGAACAATAGTACTTTTCCTTTTCATAATGATGATTTGGAACGAAAATGATTTATTTTTATTAAACTTCCAATTATCCACAAATAATTATATATCAATATGTTAAAACTAGGTGATTATACTTAAATTGCTGTTGCGCATATATGGTCCTCAATTTGTAGTCCAACCCCTTTTTCCTGTAAAAACCTCCGGGTCAACTTCAGTCTTAACTAAAAAAAAGCAATAAATTTAAACCCCATTCCGTTCACTGGGCCTTAAACCATCTCATTAATGCTTTCCATTCTCAAGGATAACGTTGATAATAACCTCAACGGTAAATTTGATTATTGGCTTTGCCTGGGCAGGATCTGTGGGCAAAGGCCGTTTTTTCTTTTCCTGATCAATGATAAAGAAATAAGTAAGGACAGTCATGATCTCCCCTGGTACAGTTTTGTTCACCAGTCGTCCGATACCAGCAGCCCGATGGAACTGCTGGACATTTCAGATTTCGACAACGCCAAAAAAAGTAATTTCCTTTTCCCGGCCGGCTCACATGAAACAGTGGACAACCCTTCGCTGCAAATAGCCGACAGTACTGCCAAAACCAATGCCCGGCCCAGCCAGTTGATCACTGTTAACCCACTGAATACCGATCCTTCCCACCTGACCCTCGACGCCTCTGGCAAAAAGCTGTCCATCAGTTCAGCTCCAAAGGAAGATTTCCTGGACATAAAACTTAGCTACTCCGCCAATGGGCAAACCTACAGCTGCAACCTGCGGTTCTTTTTTCATACGGAAGACTCCCTGTTCTTTGAGTCCTGGCTCGATTTCGGATCAGAAGCATCCCAATATGGCATCCTCGACACAAGTTCCCACGTTACCCAGGTGGTACATGGCGATATTTTCCAAAGCTTCAAAAGAATGTATGGACATGACGGTGTGAACGATAATGACTTTTTCCAGAAAGACCCTGGTGGCGACAACCTCATTAAAACAAGAATATATTATTCGGAGAATAATATTGGGAAAAATGACAATGTTCTTCATCAATCCACTTTTACCGACAATGATGTGTTGCTGTACCTGAAAAGGATTACTGCCGCCCCCGGCTCCCCCGGCGATTACCAGCACCTGCTTCCCTACCTGAAGCTTTTGCTGAGCCAGTCTGAAAGTGCACATGTTTCCATCAACAGTCCTGATACCGGGCGTTATAACCTTGGCTTACGGAAAACCTTGCTGAAACTCACCGCTTCTATTCTCTGCTCCTATTGCCGGGTACTGATCGGCGAAATTTGCAGGGATAATCCGCGCAAAAAGATACTGACCTCCATCCATATCCTGTTTCCCAATACACTCAGCCAGTTCACCATCACTTATATATTGAATGAACTGCATCATAAACTTATCAGTCTTTCTCCCTCCGAAAAGCCAGCCAATTTCAAAGGTTTTGAATTAAATGCATTGCCTGAAAGCGATGCCACTTACCTGTCTGACCTGAGTGAAGAAGACAAACTGAAAGAAAAAAGCATTGTGCTCTGCATTGATTGCGGAAAAGGTACTACAGATGTGGGCATATACTATTATAATAAACCGAAAGCCTTTCGCCTCATGCGTACCGGGCTTCCGGTAGCCGGTAACTTCCTGACCTTTGCTGCCGGCCTTGGAATATTGCATAGCTATACCGCCAGGTATGCACCTAATTTTCTTGAAAAAGGAAAAATAAAGGCTTCGCTGCTGGATAGGTTCCTGAAAGAAATAAGGACCGGTTATATCCAAAGTGAGAATTTCTGGAACTATATTGAAAGGGCCAAGATCAGGATGTCGAAATTCAGTTTCGAAGAACTGCAGAATTTCTCTTTGCCCGAATTTGCCACGGCACTCAATACGCGGGATGAATCGTCCTTTGCCCAAAATCTTATTGCTGCTATCAGTGCAGATACATTCTATAATTCAGAGGTTTCTTCTTCCGAAACCCCTATCCCGTTTATTTCTTTCTACACTACCAGCCTGTTGCAGGCATTCTTCGAATGCCTTTACACTCCGCTGGAACGGCTGAAAACACATCATCGTGAATATGGCCTGACCAATTTCAATATCAGCCAGATCAAACTTTCAGGCCGCGGCATGCTGTTCAACCCATTCCGTTCTTTCCTGAAATCAGAACTGGTGAGACGCTGTGTAGCCACTCAAAACAGTTTCAGCGAACCAAGGATAAATTTTCCGATCTCCTGGAAATCTGCTTCAATTGATGGTGTAGGTAATATCAAAAGCCTGAAAAGCAATAATGGTATACTTGATACAGCACTGATCAATTTTACAGGGGCTTTTAAATCATTCAACAATGGTTTTGATGCGGGCAATTTTGATTACATACAACGTTCAGACAAATGGACATTCCGTTTTGATCATCTCATTATCTGCGGAAGTCATCAACTGAAGAAACCTCAATATGAAGCCAACAACCATACTAAAAAAGAATACCGCCTTTGGTTTGATGGCCTGCAATACCGCTATAGCCTGAAGCAAAATGGCAATGACACGCCAAAAGAAAATTTCAAGTACGAGCCTGAACATGAAATGAAGAACGACCATACCAAATCTTTTACGCTTATATCACAATTTCCAAACGTAACTGACAACGATATTTCCCGTATCGTGCACTACTTAGATGAAATTGACAAATAAAAAACTATATGAAGTTTTTATCCAATCCACAGAATTTCCGCTTTATCGGCCTGTGCCTTGCAATGACTTTGTTGCTGCAATGCAAACCGGCCCTCAGCCAAGACCTGCCTGACAGCCTTTTTGAGAAGGTGACGCTCTCATTTGTAAGAAATGACCGGCCGGAAAATAAAATAAAGGACGGCCAGCGGCAATTGTTCCTGTATTTCTCCGGCTACACAGTTCCTGATCAAAAAAAGTTCTATTACCATTACCGCGACAGTTTACTGGGAGTGGTAACAGGCGACACAACAATGAAAGCTGAGAGTCGAAAGAAGTTCACAGATCAGATCGCCCAGGCAGGATTGAGCAGTCAACTGCCTTTCTATTTTGCACTGGATGAACTGATCAACCAGGGAGATACTCTTGTATCCAAACAAACTATCTCATTATATGCCGGAATAAAAAAGGAAAATGATGATCTGAAAAATACCCGGCAATTATTGATCTATGTCCTTGCTGGCGCTATCGCACTGGCATGCATAGCATTCTTCCTCCTGATAAATAAGATCCGGAAAGCAAGAGCATCTGCTGATGCTGAAACGATCACAACAATGAAGGTATCTGAACCGGTTCAGACTGCGGAAGAAGAACGAAAGTCCAAAAAAGCAGATCAGGATAAGAAAATAAAGAAGCTTTCCGAAGACCTTAAGAAACTCAAGGAAGAAAAAAAGACGATCGAAGCAGAAAGGAATAAACTGCAGGAAGAAAACAAGTCACTCGGCAAAGACAAGGAAGAATTAACCACGAAAGCCACTACTCTTGAAACTTCTTTGTCAGAATTGAATGCTGAACAGGCTACATTGACCGGCGAGCTTGAAAAAACACAAACAGAAAAAAAGGTGCAGGAAGAAGAAACAGCAAAGCTCCAGGAGGCATATGATAAACTGACACTGGCGCAGAAAGAAAGCGATGAACAGTCTAAAAAGATGCTGGAAATGGTAAACAAGCTGGAAACCGTGATGCCTCCTGTATTATATCCGGACAATAACAGTCCGCTTCACTCCTGGTTCCTGCTGCAGGAATTTATAAAAGGATATAAGAACAAAGAGTTCAGTGTGCTCAGTACTCCTAATTTTTCCAAATGGGCTTTGCAGGAAGATTATACTTATCCGGAACTGGACATTACTAATCTTGCTGGTAATGCCCCCATCATTAACTTCCTGATCGACCTTAAGAAAAGGAAGTTCACCAAAGTGGCCCCTGACAATAGCTACCTCGTATTGGTGAACCAGAAAATAACCCAACAAATATTCGATTCGCTAAAAGCAGTTGATTAAAGCAGAACGCATGAACTGGAAAAAAAATATTTCTCTGTTTGCACTCCTGGTCTCGACGGTCGTTGCGGGCAGTTTATTTTTCTTTCTGCCGGGTTTGTTTACCGGCAGTTGGCTGGTGTTTTCACTATGGGGATTGACCTACCTGCTTTTTGCATTTCCTTCCATAGATGTGAACCAATGGCACTCCTCCAAGAACATAGTGCGATTGATGGCATCTTTACTGATCAGTTTTGCTTTATCTACCCTGCTTTTTTGCCTTGGATTTACGGGCAGCCGTTTTTTCTGGAAAGACCTTGGCAATAATTCCCGTCATCATTTCCTGGTGCATGAAGGATTTGTATCGTCGGGTCAGCAGCCTCTGTATATCGCAGGTAATATGTACGCTGATGTGCAGGCAGGACTGGAAGGCAGGATCACTCTTACACAAACTAACGGGCAGTTTTCCCTTAGTTGCACAGCCGTTCCTTATCCATTATATGTTTCAAAGCAAAGTGATAATGCTACCTGGCATTTACAGCAATCTGGCCTCCCATCCTTACAGGCTGATCAGCAATTGCTGATCAAAATGATTGATGCAGGTCCCGCAGAAACGATCAGGGTACAATCAACCCCATCAGGGAAAAACAAGTTCGACTTCAACATCACTTATAGAGGAGTAACCGATACCATCAGAGAAAAGGTCATTGCTTATGGCACGCGTTTCTCCGATCTGCTGGAGAATACTACCCTGCCCATTTCTTATGAGATCATTCAATCGTTCCAGCGGCTTTACTTATTGAAGACAGCCATACAGTTTGTTACAAAAAATAATTATGACAGCCCTGTAAGCTGGTATTATGGCAAAGACCCTACTTACCAGTACTGGCAAACCAAGCTTGTTTTACCACAACCGGTTTCCCTGCAGTTGACCAATCCGGCTAGTAATTATGATCTTATCGCGTTGCAATACCAAAATAAAACCATTGCATTAGGTGATCATGACCGGTTCTATTTTGGTTACGAAGCAGCAGCAGGCAAACAGTTCCTTCAGCAGCCTGCTTTCAGCGTTGAACTCATGCAGCCGGACCGTTTTGTATTGAAATACCTGCAACCGCAGATATTTTCCCTCCCGGATGATAAGGGGCGGAATCACGAAGTATTTATCACTACACACAACAGGTTTGCACTTGAGCGCGCCGGCTATGCAGGTTATATATTGCCGGCATTGAATTTTGAAAATACAGACAGCAACTATAATCATTTCTGGGGAACACTTCAGTATTCCACCAGTCGGGCCGGAGATGATATCAGCAATGCAAGGTTCCGTTCGGGTGAGGTTCAGCCAGTACAATCAGACAGCTCCTGGGCGGTGACTCCCGCTTCAGGAAGTGCAGGCTGGCTGCTCCAGTTACACAATTCCTGGGTAAACATAACAGGTGATTTCATTAATACAATAATACCGTTCCTGATTGTAGTAGCCGGTTCCTTTCTTTTTCTTTTCTTTTATACCAAAAGATATTCTGATGAAAAGCATAGCGGCACACCGGTCTTCTTTTGGTTGTTGTTAAATATTGTTCTTTATTTCTTCCTGCTCCGCTTATTCCTGAGCTGGCGCGTAAGGAGCTATCCATATACCGACGCGATAAGTAAAAATGAGTTTAATGATTTTATCAATAAGAGTTACCTGAAAACCTCTTTCCTCGGCATGTCTATGCCCACCAATCTCCTGATCAGCTTATTGATTTTTGCGGCATTGCTGGTGTTCCTGTTTTTCCAATTTGCCAAACCTTCTAAAAACTGAGCCATGCGAAAAACAAATCTCATATTGGCGATATTATTATTGCTGTTGCCTGTAGCAGGCCTGGCCATTAATGATAATAATGTTGCCCGGTGGCTGGTCAGTTTTTCCCTTATCGCCTATCCACTGGTCATACTGTTACTGCAACCCCTGATCAAAAAAGATTCGCAGGAAACGGATAAACTTGATTACCGGAACTATTTTTTTTCAATCGGGTTAAAATCCCGGTATACTCATTTAATTATTCTTATCTGGTTTACAGGCCTATTTGCCCTGATGGATATGGGCATGGCTTATGTCTTTTTTCTGAGCAGCACGTTAGCCTGGTTTTTTGTAGTGATCCTTGCGGGCTTGAAACACCGGTTCCGGCTTTTTGGCTTCATTCCATTAGGAAGCACAGCCCTTCTTATTGCAGGTTTCGTGTTCATCAATGCTTTTCTATTCTTTGAATTTGGCAGCAGTGATAAAAAGATCGACCTGCCGATCAATACCAATACTTTCCATTCCAGGTTTTTGAGTATACTGGGTAAAACAGAAACAGCCATTGCCAAAGTATCTGCCCTGAGCAACGACAAAATGCCCAGCATTGCAGAAATGGAGCGGGCCGAACAAAACAAGTGGTTTATTGATAACTATGCCAGCGAACGCGGATGGACAAGTTCCATTAAGCCCCATTTTTCTGTAGGGAGCAACTATGCCACACAGTTGAGCGATACCCTGCCGGTAAGATACCTGATAGCTGAACATGGTTTTGTAGCAACAGCTCTACCCATTCTTTTGCTGCTTCTCCTTCTGATTTTCCCCATCCGGTCAGTAGCAGAAGCACACAACGAATCAACAGGCTATAGCGCAGGTAATCTATTCAGTATTTATTTCCTGATGCAACTTGTCTGCTTTGGAGGGATTGATATACTCATCAACAGCAATGCTTTCCCTTTTACCGGCATCAGCTATTTTATTTTTGCAGTCAATGATCTGTCCTATACACTTGCCTTTTTCGGAACAGTGATCATTGCCTGCCTCCTGTATAGAAGACAGGAAAAATTCAATCTTACGAGATTGCATATCAGGCATACTTTCTATTTTATGCTGCCTGTAGCCATATTTGCCCTGATAGCTCTCGGGTTTTCTTTTGCACGCAAAGCAACCGGTAACTATGAATTGGCAAGCCTGAAAAGCGATCTGCTTTATTGTGCACAAAAATTAAATGACGGCATCGAAGATCATTTCAATACGCTGCCTGAACAGAAACAGAGGCAATTACGGAAAATGGAGGCTCCGGCATTTTATCGTGAGCTGATCAATAGTCCGGATATTGCAGCATTGCTTCCCACAATGCAAACCCAAAATCCTGCTGCAAGTGGCATACTGGAAAAATTCCTGCTGACCAATACCGATAAAAACAACCCGACCAATCTCTTATTTGTAGAAAGCGACCGCGAAACAGGATGGAAAATAAAAGTGAATGAATGGTTCTTTATTAAAGCCTCTCTGAACAATCGAGAAACCAGCCCGCTTCAACCCGTGCTTGGCTATGCAGGTAAAAACATTTCGCCTGTTTCAGGTTTTAATTATAATGGAGAATCATTACCGGCAGGCAGGATATTATATTCCACCAAACAGGTGGAAGGAGTCAGCACAGTAGCGTTGCCTTCGGCTGCATTCCGCAGGTTATCCGACAAGGAAACCAGCAGCCCTTATCAATATTTTGTTCAGGCCAATGCACCCGATATCATCCTCGATGCAAATAACGGAGCCGCTTCAAATGAACGGGCATTTGCGATCAGGGTAAATGAAACAGATGGGTTTACTGTTGAATCAAGTTCCAGGAAAGGCGATATCACTTTCTTTCATGGGGGTATACTATCCAGTGAATTGCTGGCAAGGCCATTTTGGGTAAATGGGAAATACCAATATTTATATCCTGAGAGTGATCATAAGTTGTATACTTATATGCTTAGTCATAATCTGAAGGGCAGCCCCACTGGCAAGCCACTCCAGCTTACACTGGATGTTAGCCTTCAAAAAAGCCTGGACAGTCTTTTAAGCCGGGTATATGACAGCTCTGAAGTTAAAGCCAGCATCACTGTAACAGATGGTGATGTAAACCTCAGGGCCATGGCTCAAAACGAGTTGTATACTGATGACCGAACCAGTCATATTTCTGTTGATCCCAATTATTTCACCTCATTATCGGAATTATTCACCCTCACTTATAAATTATCCGATGCCAATGCCAACCGGCTGATACAGCGCAGAAGCCTGATAAGTGATGGTAAGCCCGGCAGCACCATAAAACCGTTTACCTGGGCAGCAGTGATCGATGGGTTTGCAGGCAGATGGAATGAACTTGACCTGATGCCTGCAGGGCTTGATGAAACCGAAATAATTAAGAGCTCCGACGATAATAAGACGACCAAATATTTCGCAGGCCGTGAAGTATTTCCTGTGTCGCTTGATGAGGAAAAGGAATTCTCTGCCAAAAACTTCCTGGCCTTTTCCAAAAACAGCTATCACCTGCTCATAAATTATTTAGGCTCTTTTGAAAAAGACCAATTGAAATCCACCCCGCTGGTAGCCGGTTATCGTCATGATGCACAACAGCCGGGAATATTCGTCCGCTACAATGGCCCTTCCAATAAAAATGTTTATCCTGTTGTGCGCATAGGAAAGGAAACCTACCATTTCAACAGTAACCTGGATAAATGGCCGCAGAATACGCTCGATAAAAACCTGCTGTTTGGTAATCCCCGCAGTTTGCTGGCCAAAGAATTCGCACAGAACTTCCATTGTATCACCAACAGCGATTCAACCGGTGCAAGACAAAGCCGGATGAACTGGTATCTCGGCAACCTGGAAGATAGCGCTATTGTCAAAAACAACCTGTTTACGGATGGGTTACTGCCACAGTTCGCGACCTATGAAGAAAACCGGCGCTCCGTAGCGCGTAACAATCTGCCCGGTGGTTCTTATCTCACATTCAGAGCCTCCCAGGTTGGTGCTGAAATTTATAAAGTGTCGCCGGCCACTTTATGCCAGATGGCTATTAAAATGACACGGTTCGACAGGGATCTGAAACTAAAATTTATCCAGAAAGATTCTCCCGATAAAGACACCATCAACTGGATATATGACCAGGATGGTTATAATAATGCTGAAGCACTTTTCAGGGTCCGTCGGAATACCATTTTTGAAAGTATGCGTTTGTCTAATGCAGAACCGGGAGGCACGGCTTATGCGCTTCTTAATTCAGCATCGCAGGATGGTGTTAATTTGGGAAAAGGAACATTGAATATAGATGGGAAGACCTTTTACCTGTACTCTAAAACCGGTACGGCCGATGAATCAGATATGGATACGTCTGCAAGAAGGAAAAATTTGCTGATCATTATTGCCAACAGGGAACTGCACCAGGGTGAATTAAAACAACAGAAACCGACACAATGCATGGCTGTGTATATCCAATTGCGGAATCATCATAAGCATGTATGGTCAGAAGAAGACAAGGCCATGATCAGGAAATCTATTCTCATGATCGCCCGTTCTGCTTCATTCAATAATTATTTCAACTAAACCTACCGGGATGTCAATCATACAAAAAAGCGTTTATTCGGGTTTCCTGTTGCTAGCTCTTTTCATTATCTCCTGCAAGGAAAAAACAGGAAAAGAAGCTCCACCAACGCAGCTCAGCTATGTAGTAAGCGATAGTTTGAAGCTTTGGTGTAAGACCAGGATGCCTGGCGGAAGGATGCTGGCAGAAGGTGATACATTAAAATTGCTCTTCTTTGAAGATGAACTGAACCGGTTATGGAAGCCCCCGTATTCAGCAACTGCTGTGGATGAGCTGGCTAAAAACGGGGAGTTCCGCTGGGAAGAGTTGCCCGCTCATGAAGGCAACCGCCGCTGGCAGCTTTCATTAATGTTACAGACAGAAGATTCTACGTATCTTACCCCCAATAATCTTCTTGTCTATTTGTTCAGATAATGATACGCGAAGAAAAATACCTGGCTAAAGAATTTGCTGTTTATTGTTTGACCCGCTACTATAAGTACAATCATATTGATCTGCGTCTGACGCTTTCTGAACTGAAGCAAAGCAATAAGAATTCGGTTGAATTTCTTCAGCAGTTCTTGCAAAGAAAAAATGAGGATACGGAATCGATCACCACGCGGATCGCTGAATGGAAAAAGGACTATGCAAAACGGGAAGCCAGGAGATCGTTTATCCAAAAACTGAGAATCCCCTTCCTGCTGATAATACTTGCGACTGCCGGTTATTTCATATGGCAATATATGGCTGACCGGCCCAAACCAATAAAAGAGGTAAGCAGGGATACCTTATACGTTATCACCACTTCAGGGTTCAACGCACACGACACACCGGCTATGGTCCGCAGCTACAGAAGATTCTTTCGATATGGTGACACAGTCACTAATCTTCATGACACCGTAAATGGATGGGTGAAATTCAGCCACCGAAATTCGGTATTATACGGTCCTGCGAAATATTTTGTAACAGAAGATCTGTTCCTGAAATATGACTCGCTGTTTAAAAATTATCACTATGACAAATCCCTGGAAACCGTCAACAGTAAAGCAGCTTTTTGTGTGTCTGATTTTATTGCCAATAACCTGCATTCTTCTGTAAGGGATTGGTATATTCCTTTACAACCATTATCCAGGCGGCAAATGAACCATGCTGTGTTGAGCATGCCCAGCAAAGTCGATTTTGTGAATGTAAATGGCGAAGGAAGCCTGGAAAAATATCACCTGCTATTACTCTCCCGGAGAAATATCATTTCGGCTGATTCAGTAAATCATTATGTGCTGCTGTTGGAACTGCTGCCAAACGGATCAGTGATCAAAAAAGAAGATTTCCCGATAAATGTTACAGACACCTCCTGTTATATTGCAATCGGGAACTTTGATAAATTTTTAAATGGCACTGTCAACAACAATATTTACCTGAGAACTGCAGAAAGAAAAATATTAAGGCTTACCTGGAACGATGTAAAGGAAGCGCCCAAATGGGAATGGGTGGAGTAACGGTTCAGGCCATTCGTCGGCTTATCCGGCCATTCGTCAGCTTTTCTCCTGATTTTATGGTTCACATATTAGTTTTGCCCGGAAATTTAACGCCCCGTCAGGCATCATGAGATTCAAAGATCGACTTCAGAAAAAAGTAAAATGGAATATAACCCGCGGGGAACTGCTGGCCTGGCTATCCTTCACTTTTTTTTGGAGTGCATTCTTTTATGTGGTGCTCATTTATTCTTATCATCCCCAGAGCAAGTGGCCGCATATTGTCTCCAACATAATAGATGCATCACTTAAGATCATTCTTACCATCCCTGTTTGGTGGCTGCTTTTCCGGAAGTTGAGGCATCAGTCAATTGCACTCAGGCTATTGGTCCACCTTATTTGCCTTGCGGTATTTTGTACGGTTTGGGTGTATGCCTATGCCAAACTGATCAATTGCCTGCCCCATATAGTTTTTGACTATGGCACCATGATGTGGGACATTTATGTCACTGCTTTCTTCTACTGCCTGGAATTTTCGATCTTTCATGGTTATAATTTCTGGTTGCATACCAAGCGGCAGTTGATCCGCGAGCAGGAGTTGAAAGAACTGGCTTACCAGAGCGAGATCAAAGCGTTGAAGGCACAGATAGAACCGCATTTTTTATTCAATACACTTAATTCCATCAGCGCTTCTGTTCCTCCTTCTTTGGAAAAGACAAGGATACTGATCGCCCAACTGGCAGATACATTCCGTTACGCTTTAAAAGTGAGTGAACGGCAGTTGGTACCGCTGGAGCAGGAACTGGAATTCATTAAGACCTGGCTTACGCTGGAGCGCCACCGCTTTGGCAACCGCCTGCAAGTGGAATATGTGATCGAACCTTCTGTGCTGCAAACCGAGGTACCACCTATGATATTGCAACCACTGGTGGAAAATGCGTTGAACCATGGCATCAGTCCTTTGGTAAAAGGCGGCTCGGTCAGCATTACCTGCCAGTTGCGCGATGATTTTGTCCATATCATTGTCAGCGACAGTGGCATTGGCTATGAAGGCAATCTTGATGATCTGTTCGTGAAAGGGATTGGATTGAAAAGCACGGCACAAAGGATTGAAAGATTGTACAACGAAAAGCTCCAGGTAAGCCGCAATCCGCAAGGGTTACGGTTTTCTTTCAAAATACCCGCAAAATAAATCCATGTCTATTCTCCCAACCATTTCTTGAACTTCGCGGCTTTCAGGCGACTGATAATGATCTCCTCGTATGGTATGGGATTGACCTGCACTTTCAATTTGCCGCTGAACCAGGCATGCACTCTTTCAATGTGGGAATAGTTAAGAATGAACTGTCGGTTTACCCGGAAGAAATCCGTGTCGTTAATATCAGCTTCAATTTCATCAAGCCGTTTATCTATCAGCAGGTCTTCATTGCGGCAGGTTTTTATGTATTGTAATTTTCCTTTGGTATAGAAATAGGCGATGTCATTGGCAGATACGGAAATATATCTTGTGCCGGCCTTGGCCAGAAAACGTTCTCGGGAAACATTTTTTGTTGAGATATTATCCAGTATCCCGGCCAGTTGGCGCTGGAGAGAAGACTTCAACTGGCCATGCCATTTTTTATATTTCCGGATCGCGGCTTCCAGCGCTTCTTTCTGAAGTGGCTTGAGCAGGTAATCGACACTGTTGAATTGAAAAGCCTTTAAGGCATATTTCTGGTAGGATGTAATAAAGATCACAGGGGTTTCTGTACAGGCATTCCGGAATGTTTCAAGATGGCGGTTATTCCCCATTTCAATATCCATAAATACCAAGTCGATATCGCCGGTACTCCGCAGGTAGTCTGAGCCTGTTTCCACATTATCAATTACATTGACAATATGCACTTCTTCTTCCATTTCTACAAGCATATCCGTGAGGCGGCGGACAGCAACAGGCTCATCTTCTATCACCAGTACTTTCATGAGAATCGGTTTATTGGTATTATTCGCATAATTCGGAATGTTCGTGTAATTCGCGCTACCAAACTTAATTCTCTTCATTCATCACCGCCACCGTTTTTCGCCGGATTGCCTTATTCTTCGACGAAAAAACAAACAGGCTTTTCCCGGTCTTAACAAAAAAAATTGCCGTTGACAACATAGGTAGTCATAACGTTGCATTCATTCTATCGGTCATTTTGCCGCCTCATACAGGCTTTCGTCGGTTTATCTCCTTTCAGGATACGCAAATCCCTATTTTAGCATCAAATAACAATCATGCCCAAAAGAGTACTGATCATAGATGATGAAGAAGCGTCCAGGCTTATCATCCGTCAATATCTCGAGGACCATGCAGACCTGGAAGTGGTGGGAGAATGCAATAATGGTATCGAAGCAGTAAGCGCCATAAACCGGGCGGAGCCCGATCTTATTTTCCTGGATATCCAAATGCCCGGATTCAGCGGCTTCCAGGTATTACGGAATATCGTACACGTGCCACAGATCATTTTCTCTACTGCATTTGACCGTTACGCGCTAAAGGCATTTGACTCCAATGCGATCGATTACCTGCTGAAACCTTATACCAAAGAAAGGTTCAACCAGGCTTTATCAAAACTATTGATAAAAGGTAATTCCCCTGAAAGCATACAAAATCTCACACAAGGAGCAGGCAGCAACTACTATGAAAAGATATTGCTGGAAAACGGCAGTAAGATGATCAGCATTCATATCAATGATATCGCCTACCTCGAAGCAGAAAAGGATTACACGCGGGTATTCACCAGCGGAAAAACCTATCTCAGCAATTTTGGAATCGGCATGCTGGAACAAAAACTCAATCCCTCCCTCTTCATCCGCATACACCGTTCACACATCGTCAACATTAACCATATACACGAAGTATATAAAGAGAACGGAGATACCTACCTGGTACTTAAAAACGAAGTACCCCTGAAAGTAAGCAAGAGCTACACAGAAAACATCAAAAAGATCATGTATTGAGGCGACCGCCGCCCTAAAACCACCCTTCCCGTTCTTACCGCCTTACCGGTAAAAAACTTACCGGTAAGGCGGGAAGAACGGGAAGGGATCGTCTTAAATACATTATTCTTTCCTGTTCAAAATCAATTATTTAAATTGTAATAAGTTTTATTTAACTTCCTGTCACAAAAAAAGATTTGTTCAGAATTTTGAAACATCATTAACTTTGCTAACGGTGTTAGGTAAAACACAGAAGATATGGGAATAGTAGAAAGACGTTTACGTCAGAAAGATGAAGTCAGGTCCAGTATACTGGAAACAGCCTGGCAAATCGTAAAAGAGGAAGGTTGGCAATCCCTGTCAATACGCAAAATTGCCGATGCAATTGAATATAGCGTACCTGTGATCTATGATCACTTTGCGAACAAGGAAGCAATATTGCTGGAATTCGGTAAGCAGGGTTTTAACCTGCTCGCCAAAAAACTTCAGCAGGCAAAGGATTCCACTGATGACCCTGGTGGCCAGTTAAAGGCCATAGCAGATGCCTACTGGAATTTTGCTTTCAGGAATAAAGAATATTACCAGTTGATGTTTGGATTAGGAATTGCCTGTTGTGAACAGGAGAAATGCCTTCCCGAGCTCACTCCCTTCAGGAACCTGGTAATGGAACCGATCAATAAGCTGATCACAAGCAATAAAAATAAACAGATCAATTCCTGCCTGAAGTACCACACATTCTGGTCAGTAATGCACGGATTGATCTCTATAAAAATGATCAACAACAACACAGAAGTAGCAGATGAACTGAACAAACTGGTGCTTGATGATGCTATCGATGGCTTTATCAAGAACCTGAAAGGATAATTATATTTTTTTGCCAGAAAGGTTAACGATGTTAGGAAAGATAGTAGTGTTATAACTGATTGCCCGCCAGCCTGCAATCGTCCACCGCGATCGCAGATCCATACCTTTTTATTTCATCATTTAGTAACTGGGAAGTGAGCCCGCTTCCCTTAATAACAGTGTTATGCAACAAACAGACAACAACCAAACCCGCAAACCCGCGTCATTGTTGACACGGAACCTATTTCTCTTTATCTGGGGCTCAATTGTAGCAACCGTTTTATACGCTTGCAATTCTTCAGCCGGAGCTCCGGGAGGTATGCAGCAAGCACCGCCAGCCCTGCCGGTAGTAACCTTGCAGCAGGCGCCTGCAACCACTTACCAGGAATTCACCGCTTCCCTTGAAGGAAGTCAGGATATAGAGATCCGCCCACAAGTAGATGGTTACCTGGATAGAATACTCGTTGATGAAGGTGCGTATGTGAAGAAAGGACAGGCACTATTCCAGATCAATGCACGCCCTTACCAGGAACAACTGAACACTGCACGTGCCAGCCTTGCCAATGCAAAAGCCAACCTGGCCAATGCAGAGATCAACGTATCCAAACTGACCCCGCTTGTACAAAACAATGTGGTTTCAGACGTGCAACTGAAAACGGCTAAAGCTGCTTACGATGCAGCCGCTGCACAGGTAGCACAGGCAGAAGCGATGGTGCAAACCGCCAACATCAATCTTGGTTACACCACGATACATGCCCCTGTTGAAGGATATGTAGGAAGAATCCCTTTCCGTACCGGTAGCCTTGTAGGCGTTTCCACTCCTACTGCTCTTACTGTTGTATCTGCTGTACGTGATATCTATGCGTATTTCTCTTTCAGTGAAAAAGATTTTCTCTCTTTCACCCAGCAATTCAACGGTAAAACCGTGGAAGAAAAGATCAAACAACTTCCTGCTGTGGAACTCGTGATGGCTGATGAAAGCATTTATCCGCTGAAAGGAAAAGTGGAAACCGTGTCAGGCCAGTTCAACAACAACAGCGGCACGATCAGTTTCCGCGCTGTATTTCAAAACACCAATGGTCTACTCCGTTCCGGCAACACCGGAAGGATCAGGATACCACATGCAATGAATGCAGCCCTGCCCATACCACAGGAATCCACCTTTGAATTGCAGGATAAAGTGTTTGTATTTACCGTGGCCGACAGCAATAAGGTAGCGAGTGTACCTCTGCAGATAATCGGTAAATCAGGCAACTATTACCTCGTGGAAAATGGTTTGAAAGCTGGCCAGAAAGTAGTGTATGCTGGTTTTGATCGCTTGCAGGATGGCGCAGTCATTCAACCGCAAGCTATATCACTCGACAGCATTATTAAAGTAAGGCCTTTGTAAACCCAACTTAAAATCCGACCCTGCTTATCCAATTAACTCAATAGTCAATTTTCACTGATGTTTAAAAGATTTATAGAACGGCCGGTTCTATCTACCGTCGTCTCGATACTGCTCGCACTGTTGGGCATTTTATCACTGTTCACGTTGCCGGTGACCCTGTTCCCCGACATCGCTCCGCCCACAGTGCAGGTAACAGCCACCTACCCCGGTGCAAACGCGGAAGTGGTAGCAAGAGCTGTAGCCACGCCTTTAGAAGAGGCTATCAATGGTGTAGAAGATATGACCTACATGACTTCCACCGCCAGTAATGATGGCACTCTTGCAATCAATGTTTTCTTTAAACTGGGAACCAATCCCGATCTGGCTGCCGTGAACGTGCAGAACAGGGTGTCGAAAGCTACCAGCCAGGTGCCTGCAGAAGTTGTGCAGGCAGGTATTTCAACACAGAAGCAACAGAACAGTATGATCATGGTGCCGTTGATCTATAGTACCGACAGCACTTATGATGAAACGTTTCTGCAAAACTATGCCAAGATCAATATCATCCCGGAAATACAACGGGTATCCGGTGTAGGTCAGGCCCAGGTATTTGGTGCAAAGGATTATTCCATGCGCGTATGGTTAAAGCCTGATCGTCTTACTGCTTACAACCTTTCCGTACAGGATGTATTGAAATCCATCCAGGAACAAAATATCGAAGCAGCACCAGGCCGCTTCGGCCAAAGCAGCACAGCTTCCTTTGAATACGTATTGAAATATAAAGGGAAGCTTACACGAAATGAAGAATATGAAAACATCATTCTTCATACCGCTCCTGATGGTGCTGTGATACGCTTGAAAGATGTGGCCCGTGTTGAATTTGGTTCATTTTCCTATAGCGCCAACACGCAGATCTCAGGTTATCCCGGTATTGGTATCGCTATCTTCCAGACAGCGGGTTCCAATGCAAATGATATCCTTACTTCTGTTGACGAAGTATTGAAGAAATCATCGCTTTCATTCCCAAAAGGCGTTGAATATTTCAATATGTATAATGCCAAGGAATTCCTTGATTCTTCCGTCAGCCAGGTATTGCATACCCTGATCGAAGCGTTCATCCTTGTGTTTATTGTGGTATTCGTTTTCCTGCAGGATTTCCGTTCTACCCTGATACCTGCTATTGCAGTACCGGTAGCGATCCTCGGAACGTTCTTCTTCATGCAGTTGTTTGGATTTACGATCAACCTGCTTACACTGTTCGCACTTGTACTGGCTATCGGTATCGTGGTGGATGATGCGATCGTGGTGGTAGAAGCTGTGCACTCCAAAATGGAGCGTACCAAACTTTCAGCCAGGCAGGCGACCATCCAATCCATGAGTGAGATCTCCGGTGCCATCATTTCGATCACGTTGGTGATGACTGCTGTGTTTGTACCGGTAGGATTCATGCAGGGCCCTGCAGGTGTATTCTATAAACAATTCGCTTTCACGCTTGCTATCGCTATCCTTATTTCTGCGTTGAACGCGCTTACTTTAAGTCCTGCGCTCTCTGCGTTATTCTTAAAGAGCACACATGAGGAAGAGGCGCATGATGGCGCTCCTGCTAAAAAAGCAGGATTCGGAAAGCGTTTCTTCAAAGCATTCAATGCAGGATTTAATGCAACCACCAATAAATACCGGCAGGCCCTTCAATTCCTGTTCCGCCGCAAATGGATCGCTATTGGCGGACTGGTAGTGGTTTCAGCAGCTACCGTTTTATTGATGAAGAAAACACCGACAGGATTTATCCCTACCGAAGATCAGGGCTTTATTATCTATTCATTGAACCTGCCTCCCGGTTCTTCACTCGATAGAACAGAAAAGGTGATGCATAAGCTCGACAGCATCCTTACAACTGTTGAAGCTGTGGAAAGACGTGGTGCCGTTGCGGGTCTCAACATTGTAGCAAATGCCAACAGCTCTGCTTATGGTGTGGGCTTCATTAGGATGAAACCGCAGGAAAAAAGAGGTCCTGTAAAAAGTATAGATGGAGTGATGGCGCAGCTCAATGAAAAATTTTCGGTGATAAAAGATGCAAGTGTATTCCTTTTTGTATTCCCTACAGTACAGGGCTTTGGCAACACCAGCGGTTTTGAGTTCATAATGCAGGACCGTACAGGTGGACCACTCGACAGGATGGCCAATACCGCCTATGGCTTTATCGGGGAGCTGATGAAAAGAAAAGAAATAGCGTATGCCTTCACTACATTCAATACAGGCAACCCGCAATATATGCTTGATATCAATGAAGAAAAAGCCAAGCAACTGGGGGTTTCTGTAAATGAACTTATGCAAACATTGCAGGTGTATTATGGCAGCAGCTTCGCTTCCGATTTCAACCGCTTTGGTAAGTTCTACCGTGTGATCGTACAGGCAGATATCCCTTATCGTGCTGAAGAATCTTCGTTGAACAGTGTGTTTGTCAAGAATGATAAAGGTGAAATGGTGCCGGCCAATGCAGTGGTTTCATTGAAGCGCGTATACGGTCCTGAAACAGTGACCCGCAATAACCTCTTCAATGCAGTAACCATCAATGGTATGCCCAAGCCTGGTTTCAGTTCCGGTGATGCCATCAAAGCGATCCAGGAAGTGGCAGCCAGCTATCTTCCAAGGGGATTCTCGTATGAATGGTCTGGTATGACCCGTGAAGAAACAGGGGCCAGCACCGAAACCAGCGTTATATTCCTGCTCAGCCTGGTGTTTGTATACTTCCTGCTGGCGGCGCAATATGAAAGCTATATCCTTCCGCTGGCGGTGATCCTTTCGGTGCCCACAGGTATATTCGGAGTGTTTGCCTTTATCAATCTCACGGGCATTGATAATAATATTTATGTGCAGGTAGGTCTGATCATGCTGGTAGGTTTATTGGCGAAGAATGCGATCCTGATCATTGAATATGCAGTGCAGCGGCGAAGAGCAGGTAAATCACTGACAGCTTCAGCTATTGAAGCGGCCAAGCTCAGGCTCCGTCCTATCCTGATGACATCCTTTGCATTCATCGTAGGCTTGTTGCCATTGACCTGGGCAAGTGGTGGTTCCGCATTAGGCAACCGATCCATTGGTACAGGTGCATTGGGAGGAATGTTGACAGGTGTGATATTGGGATTGTTCATTATCCCGGTACTGTTCATCATCTTCCAGGCACTTCATGAAAAAGTTAATAAAACGAAACCAGTTACTGTCGTTAATCCGGCATTGACATAACAAAAGAAATATTAAAAAGACGCAGAGATGAAAACGATGATGACTTTTCTTAATTCCATTCTTTCATTTTTCCGGAAATTATCCGGCAAAAGAACGAGTGATATTCAAAAGGGAATTGCCCTGGCAGATTAAGCACATTGATAAAATAAAAGAGATGAAAACATTAATAAAGCATTCATTTACCATAGCAGCAATATCCATCCTCTTGCTGAGTTGCAGGGTAGGAAAAAACTACCAGCGGCCGGAACTGATAATGCCTGCCCAGTTTGCAGACACCACTACCAGTTTTGCAGACACGAGCAGCATTGCAGATATACCCTGGACCGATTTCTTTTCTGATACAACCCTCAAAGGTTTGATCAGTAAAGGCATTCAATACAACCAGGACCTTCTCATAGCTGTGAAAAGATTGGAGATCGCCCAAAGGCAGGCAAAACAGGCAAAACTTTTACAACTGCCTGATGTGAACCTGCAAGTGACCGGTCAATACAGCAGGCCTTCAGATAATAGCCTTAACGGTTTGAGCACACAAAGCTTCCTGAAAAAGAGCCATGTGGAAAATTACAACGCTGCAGTAAGCCTTTCATGGGAGGCCGATATCTGGGGAAAGATAAGAGGGCGTAAGGAAATTGCCCTGACACAGTATTTGCAAACCACTGAAGCATTGAAAGCAGTTCAGACACAGCTTGTATCAGAAATTGCGCAAGGCTTTTTCAACCTGCTGATGCTCGACAAGCAATTGGAAATTGCCAAACAAAATCTTGCGCTGAATGACAGTTTTCTGACCGCAACAAAACTGCTAAAAGACGCAGGTAATGTTACAGGGCTGGCTGTGCAGCAGGCAGAATCACAAAAGCAGGCAACTGCTTTGCTGATCCCTTCACTTGAGCAGGATATCGCCCTGCAGGAAAATGCACTGCAAATGCTGACAGGTCAATTGCCCGGCAAGCTGGCCCGTCAAACATCACTCACTGCACTTACCCTGCGCGACAATCTTAGCACAGGCTTGCCGGTGAGCATGGTAAGCCGCCGCCCTGACGTCCGTTCCGATGAACTGGCATTGATCATTGCCAATACAAGAGTAGGCATTGCACAGGCAGAAATGTATCCTTCCCTGAACATTACTGCAAGCGGAGGGCTGGAATCTTTCAAAGCCAGCAACTGGTTCAATATACCAGGTTCGCTTTTCGGATTAGCTGCAGGTTCTATCCTGCAACCTGTATTCCGCAAGGGCGCATTAAAAACGCAATTTGAAGTATCAAAACTGGAAAGGGAACAAGCCGTTATTAAATTCAGGCAAACCGTTCTACAGGCAAGCACAGAAGTAGCTAACGCGCTTGTGCAAACAAATAAACTGAAAGAACAACAAATAATTGCTGCTTCGCAAACAGACACATTGAAAAAAGCTGTGGCAAATGCCCAATTGCTTTTCAGAAGTGACCTGGCCAATTATCTCGAAGTAATAACAGCACAGGGAAATGCATTGCAGGCAGAATTGAATCTTGCTCAGATACAACGAAGCCGTTTAAATGCCATGGTAGAGCTATACCGTGCATTGGGCGGTGGATGGAAATAGATCGGGTGATTATTTTTGTTGCAAAAGACCTGCCTCCGGGCGGGTCTTTCCATTAGCGTGTTATTCGTGCAAGGTATTTTTCCTGATTCTTACAATTTATATCATTCGCACCATTCGTACAAAAAAGAAGGGAGGAATAGAAATTCCCCCCGATATACAGTATTACCACACACACTGTATGAGACTCTTTATATTGATTTATTTTTATCAATAGGTGGAGGAAGTAGAGACCTCCTCCTTTCACCAAAAACTAAACGCTTAAGAGAATTACTCTTATATCAGATATCCTGGCGGATATATCAAGAGTTATTACTTAATGATTTTATAACACAATAGTAGCCCCTTATACGCTCCCTTTTCAGGGAAAGTATATGAATTGCATTTTTTGGCAGTTGAAATGCGGAAACTGCGGATTAAGACATTTGGAGCTATAAGGAGTTCAGCCTAGCGGAACAATGAATATGCAATCCCCATTTCCAGCCCTCTCAGTTCAGCCAACCCTCTCAGCCTTCCGATCGCAGAATAACCGGGATTGGTTTTCTTCTTAAGATCATCCAGCATCTGGTGGCCATGATCGGGTCGCATGGGGAGAGATGTTTTTCTTGCCTGCATTATTTCCACAAGCGATTTTACTACATCATACATACCTGCATCACCTTCCAGGTGATTATCTTCATAAAAATCACCGGCAGCATTGCGGCGCGTGCTGCGGAGGTGTGCAAAATGGATACGGTCGGCAAATTGTTTTACCATCGAAGGCAGATCATTATCGGCTCTTACGCCAAAGCTACCCGTGCAAAAGCAAAGGCCATTGGCTGTTGAAGGAACAGCTTCTGTCAATGCTTTAATATCATCGGCTGTACTCACTACCCGGGGAAGTCCCAGTATCGGATAAGGAGGATCATCAGGATGAATAGCCAGCACAACCCCGCATTCCTCAGCCACAGGAACAATATGTCGGAGGAAATAGATCAGGTTGCTACGCAGCCTGGCAGCATCAATACCTTTGTAAGTATCCAGTACGCCGGCAAACTGTTCAATAGTGAAGCTTTCTTCACTACCAGGCAACCCGGCGATGATATTTCTTACCAACGTTTGCTTCTCTTCTTCGCTCATATTATCCAGGCGTTGCATGGCAACAGCCAGTTGTTCGGCACTATGTTCTGTTAAAGCGCCTTTTCTTTTTAACAGGTATGCATCAAATGCCACGAAAGCCGCTTTTTCAAAACGAAGTGCTTTGCTTCCATCTTCTACGGTGTATGCAAGATCTGTCCTGGTCCAATCCAGTACCGGCATAAAATTATAGGTGATCACTTCAATACCACAGGCGGCAACGTTGCGGATACTTTGCTTGTAATTTTCAATGTATTGAAGATAATCGCCGGATTGTGTTTTGATATTCTCATGAACGGGTATGCTCTCAATTACTTTCCACTCAAGTCCGGCCTTGTTTATTTCATCTACCCTTTTTTGAATTTCTGCAATTTCCCATACTGTGCCGTTGGGAATATGATGAAGGGCTGTTACCACGCCGCTGCAACCAGCCTGGCGGATATCAGCTAAGCTAACAGGATCTTTCGGGCCAAACCAACGCATGGTTTGCGTCATTCTATAAGTCGTCATCTCGGTTTATTAATTGCGTATTAGCTAAAAATCAAAAGTAAAAATTAAAGGCTCAAAAGGGTAAAACTGTTACGAAAACGTTTCCGTAACGGTCAGGTATCGCAAAGGGCGCAAAGGATACGCAAAGTACGCTACGTTGCGCTCTTTGCGTATCCTTTGCGCCACTGGCGATACTCACTTCCAAATAAGTAAGCATTAATTAATAAAAAAGCTTTGCTTCAATCGTATATCTTCTGATGAACTACCAACCCTCACTTCAAATTCTCCCGGTTCCACTGCCCAGTTCATATCCTTATCCAGTATGGCCAGATCATCCGGCTGCAAAAGGAATTTTACCGTCTTCTTTTCACCCGGCTGCAAACTAATCCTCTCGAACCCTCTCAATTGTGTTTCATATGTGATCACACTGCTGATCTTGTCTTTTATATACAGTTGCACCACTTCATCCCCTTTTCTGCTGCCATTATTGGTCACATCCACCGTTACTTCAATATTACCCTGTGAATTCTGCCTGGCAGGGTTTACAACCAGGTTGCTATAAGCAAAGCTGGTATAACTAAGTCCATACCCAAAAGGATACAAAGAACCATTAGCACTTGTATAACCCGCACCATTCCTTCCTTTAGCAGGCTGGTCGGCATGGGAACCGGGTTTAAAAGGAAAATTGAATTCTATCTGGCCAATTGATTTCGGATAAGTCATAGAGAGTTTACCTCCTGGATTATAATCCCCGAACAATGTTTCTGCCACTGCTGACCCTGCAGAAGGGCCGGGAAAACCTGCCAGTAAAATACCAGGCACATATTTATTTGCCCAGTTGATGGTCAGCGGTTGTCCGGTAACTAATACCAGCACTACGGGCTTCCCGGTCGCATACAGAGCCTGCAGCAATTGTTCCTGCCTGCCCGGCAAATCAAGTGAAGTGCGTGAGAGCCCCTCGCCTACAGTTTTTTCGTCTTCACCCAACACAGCAATAATGATATCAGATTTTTTTGCTTCTGCTACGGCTTTGTCAATACCACTCTGCTCTTCTTTACTGAGCGGCGTGTAAATGATCTCTGTTTCGGGCCATCCTTCATTCGTTATCTCACATCCTTTTTCGTACACTACATTAGTCTGATTACCGAGAAGGTCTTTAATGCCTTTGTAAACCGTGGTTACAGGATTATTGGAAGGACCATAACGGCTGATCGTATATTTCGTTGCATCAGCCAGGGGGCCTGTTACCAGGATGTTCTTATATCCCGTTTTGGTGAGTGGTAAAAGATTGTCTTTATTCTTGAGCAACACCAGCGATTGCCGGTTTATCTCCTGTGAAAAAGCTTCATCTGTAGCTGTGTGTACAAGTTTATCCGATTGTTTTGGATCAGCTACATAAGGCTGATCGAATAAGCCAACCAGGAATTTCACCCGTAGCACATCCCTTACCCGTGCATCAACTGTATTAATGGAAAGCTTTCCTTCTTTTACCAGTTCACGGATATTATTGATATAGGCATCTGGTGGATCAAAATTTGTCCACACATTCAATCCTGCTTCAACAGCCTGACGGGTAGCTTCTTTAAAATCTGCCGCCACGTGATGCTTTTCAAAAATATACTCTACAGCACGACTGTCAGACACTACATATCCGTTAAACCCATACTGTTCACGCAATAATTCGGTAAGAAAATAATGGCTGCCTGTAACAGGTACGCCATCCCAGTCGTTGTAGCTGCTCATTACACCAAGCGGATGAGCTTCTTTTATTACGCGCTTGAACGGATAGAGATATAATTGATGCATTTCTCTTGGTGCAACATGCGGGTCTGTTCTTGCTTCACCATCACGTCCGCCTTTGGGCACGCTATAAACAGCAAAGTGTTTGATAGTGGCAGCCACACCCTGGCTTTGGATACCAAGAGTCATCTGCTTACCAAGTTCTGCGATCAGGAAAGGGTCCTCTCCGTAACACTCCACTGTTCTTCCCCAGCGTTGGTCACGGGCCGGATCAAGAATAGGCGCATAAATATTGGTATAACCCAGTGCTTTTGCTTCACGGCCCACTATCTCACCCGCCTGCCTCACTAATTGCTTATTCCAGGTTGCGCCAATGGATATGGGGGCAGGAAGCGAGGTTGCCCTGTCGTGCGTAAGGCCATGTATCCCCTCATTGGTAAAATCGACGGGAATGCCCAATCGTGTTTGCTCAACAAACCATTTCTGTACGGTGTTGATCGCATCAGCATGTTTGCTGAAAGGATAGGAATATTGCGATTGTGCTTCAGGTTTGAAAGGAAGGCTATTGAGGTGCTCGTCGATATTGGCGATGCCATCTTTCCAGATACTGTTCTTCCATTGCGCAGTGGGCAATTCATCTTTCAACACACGGCCATAACCATACAGGGTAGCCATCTGGCAGGTCTTCTCGTCCAGGTTCATCTGCGACAGGAGATCTTCGACACGCTTATCAACGGGCTGGGCAGGATCTTCAAAAACATCTTTACGTCCGTTCTTATTAAAATCGATCCAGCCCTTTTTGTAAATAGTGGAAGGCTGTGCAAATGCAGTCAGCGCACTAAAGCAGGCAACTGCTGTAAGTAGTTGTTTCATCCGTATATCTTTTATGCGTTTTTGGCAGGATGGGACTCTGCATGATAAAACTTTCATTCTCTTGCAGAGAATAATAAAAGTTTTATCATGCTTCATCTCATCCGTATATCTTTTATTTTATCAGGCAGGTTAAAAATCTGCCCGTTCCATTTTTGGCGTAAGCCAATGTATCAGCAACCAGGCGATCAAAAAAGAAAGCCCACAGAATATGAAAAGGATATTATATCCTGCTGTAAGATTATTTATTCCTTTATAGTAATCCAGTATAGCCCCTACTCCAAGAGGGAACAACACACCACCTACTGCCCCAGCCATGCCACCAATACCGATTACAGAGCTTACTGCTTTGGATGGCAGCATATCCGATACTATCGTAAAGATATTAGCGCTCCAGGCTGCATTGCCAGCAATAGCCAGGCAAAGCAATCCCACTACTACCCACATATTATCCGTATATCTTGTTGCAATGATCGGCAACACCATTAATGCAGACACCAGCAAAGCCATCTTTCTTGCTTTATACACCAACCATCCCTTCTTGATCAGCTTTGATGAAAGATATCCTCCACCGATGGCACCAACCGTTGCGGCAGTGTAAATAATAATAAGTGGCGGAGAGGGTTTCTTTAAGTCGAGATGAAAAGTGCTGGAGAAATAAGAAGGTAACCAGTACATGAAAAAATACCAGATAGGGTCGGTAAAGAATTTTCCTATAATAAATGCCCAGGTTTGTTTTAAACCAAATAGCTTAACCCATTTAATATTCTCTCCTTTCTCAGCCTGTTCTTCGTTATCACTTTTAATATAATTCAGCTCTGCTTCAGACAGCCGTCTTTGCTTTTCAGGCACTTCATAAAAAATACGCCAGGCGATCAACCATAAAAAACCAATCGCTCCCGTAATGAGAAAAGCGGCCTGCCATCCATAAAATCCAAGTATCCAGGGAATGATCACAGGGGCCAGTACGGCCCCGATATTGGAGCCGGAATCAAAAAAACCTGTAGCCAATGCCCTTTCTTTCTTGGGAAACCATGACACAACTGTTTTTACAGCCGAAGGGAAATTACCTGATTCACCTAATCCCAGTAAGGCCCTCACGGCACCAAAACCAAAAGTTGTTTTCACCAATGCATGCAACATGGCTGCAACGCTCCAGATAGTAATTGAAATGGTGTAACCAAGTTTACTTCCGATCTTATCGATGATGCGGCCAAACACTAAAAGTCCAAATGCATACGCGGCTGTAAATGCTGCAACGATATAACTGTAATCAGATTCAGTCCAGTGGAATTTTTCCTCCAGCACAGGTTTCAGGTATCCCATCACCTGCCGGTCGAGATAATTGATGGTAGTGGCAAAGAACAAAAGGCTGCAAACTACCCAACGGTAATTGCCTGGTTTGCTCTGTCCTGCTGTATTGTTATTCGTTGACATGATGGCTATTTATCTTTTTTTCCCAGTATGCTATAATAAATAAGAAATAGGTATGAAGGGATCAGTATCCAGTAAGCATACTGATTATTGGATGTTTTTGCCAGCCAGCCGTACACTAAGGGCAGCAATGCCCCGCCTGCGATACCCATGATCAGCACGGCTGAACCTTTTGCCAGTTTTTTTCCCTGTAACCCTTTTAAAGCCTGTGGCCATATTGCAGCCCAAAGCATGGCGTTCGCCAATCCAAGCAATGCTACACAAACAACGGAAGCCATGCCCGGCAATAGGAGGATCAACATAGAAACGACCAAACCAAGACATGAGGAAATATAAAATGCCTGCTGTTGTGAAATGATCCTGGGTATAAGCATAATGCCGGTAAGATAACCGATCATCATACAGGTGAGTGTGTAGGAAGCAAGTGTTTTTGCCGTGTCAAGCCCCATACCATGATAAGATCCATAATTACCAATGGTGTCACCAGCCAGCACTTCCACGCCTACTGCAAAAAATATAGCAGTGAACCCTAATAGAAAGTTATTGCTCCTGGCAGGAGCAGATTTGATACGGCCGGTTTCTTCCGCAGGTATTTCCGGTTTTATTTCCGGCAAATGCGCATAGCGGATAAGAACTGCAATGACAAGCCATATAGCAGCCAGCACACAATAGGGAATGATCACATCCTGTGCAAGTTCATCCAGTCTTGCCAGCTTTTGCATACCGCTCATCTGCGCAAGTTCAGCAGTCAATGCATCCGAATTTTTCAGGATGATGCTTCCCATGATCAGCGGTGCCAGTATCCCTGCTGTTTTATTGCAGATACCCATGATGCTGATACGGCGGGCAGCAGTTTCCTGCGGACCCAGTAACGTGATATAAGGATTAACGGCAGTTTGCAAAAGTGTAAGTCCCCCTCCTGTTATAAACAGACCAACCAGGAAGAGAAGATATGACCGGGTCAGTGCAGCAGGCACAAACATGAGACTGCCAGCCGCCATTACACAAAGGCCGACACTCATTCCTTTCACCATGCCTGTGCGTTGCAATAACTGACCAGCAGGTAAAGCCATTACTGTATAAGAAATATAGAATGCAAATGTTACGAGATACGCCTGCCATTCTTCCAGTTCACAGGCAATCCGCAGGTAGGGGATCAATGTGGCATTGATCCAGCTTACAAAGCCGAAGATGAAAAAGAACGACCCGATGATCAGGATATTCTTCGTGTATTGATTGGACACGGACGGCTCCAGGTTTACACTAGCGGATACAGACATAATACAGTTTATTTATTTTCCATTGCTGCGTGAACACTTCCATATTTCAACAACTGCGTTTTAGCTTCTTCATAATCCCTGATACCGGTTTTTTCCATCAGCATGCGTGTGCCCCGGTCGATCAGTTTTTCATTGCTGATCTGCATATGCACCATGCGGTTGTCATGCACCTTGCCAAGGCGGATCATGACGGTAGTGGAGATCATGTTCAGCACCATTTTCTGGGCAGTGCCGCTTTTCATCCGCGTGCTGCCGGTAATGAATTCAGGTCCTACGATCACTTCCACCGGATAATCGGCATGTTCTGCAACAGGCGAATCAGGATTGCAAACGATACAACCTGTGGCAATGCCATTCTTCCTGCATTCCCGTAAAGCACCTACCACATAAGGAGTGGTGCCACTGGCAGCAATACCGATCACGAAATCTTTATCTGTCACTTTATAATCCTGCAGGTCCTTCCAGCCGGTTTCATAACTGTCTTCTGCATCTTCAATTCCAAAGCGAAGGGCAGCGTCTCCACCTGCCATCAGGCCATTGACCATGCCTGCATCCACTCCATAAGTGGGCGGGCATTCACTTGCATCAAGCACACCCAGTCTCCCACTGGTACCGGCCCCCATATAAAACAGGCGTCCTCCTGAGGCCAACCGGGGTGCGGCTGCATTTATCAATGCTTCGATGCATGGCAACACCTTTTGTACAGCCAATGCCACTTTCTGATCTTCTTCATTGATATGTTGCAACACTTCTGCCGTAGACATTTTTTCAATATGCCTGTAAACCGAAGGTGATTCTGTGACCTTGCGTCCCGGGTTCTGCTCTCCCATAATTTTTAAACTTTTCTGTACCTGCTTTTCAGTAAATCATTCATATAAGCGTTTATCTCCCATTGGTCAACTACCGGTTGCCTGGTATAAGGCAGTTGCGGCATATAAGGATAAGGCCCAAACTCTGCAGTGAATGTCAGGAATGGTTGCCCAGCCTGTTTATTGGCGCTGTATACTTTGTCCCAACACCGGAGATGCATGTCCAAAGCTTCCTGCCACTCAGGCGCGCGTGGATCATTTACCTGTGCTCCCTGCGTATGCCCCACTCGTGCATGAAAATGTCGCGTACGGGAAATGGCCACGTCAACTGCATCCTGCTGATCTTGCAGGAGGGTTTCCGCTACTGCTACCCAATGTGAAATATCGAGTGTCAACAGCAATTCCGGCAATTGTCTTAAATATTCTGCCGTTATGTGTGCTGCAAAACTGAACTTGCCCCGGTGTGTTTCATGATATACCGGTATGCCTGTTGAAACGGCGGTTCTTGTTGCTTCAGCGATCAGTGCGGCATTCTGTTCCAGCGTGTAATAATCTTTACCTGTTTGGGAATTGATCAGCAACGGTTTTGCGGCCGCCATAATTTCCAACCGCTTTTTATATGCTTCCAGGTGCTGCTCAAAATCCGGTTCCACTGTTTCCCAATGCTGGGCCACTAGTTTTAACCCGTATTTAGCCAACGCGTTTAATACAATATCCTTTTCTTTTTTATCTGCGGGCACATCTGTTTCCACTCCATCATACCCGCTCTCTTTTACCCGCTTGGCAAATTCATCCCATGGAAGATGAGTTTGTCCCCAGCGTGGGCAAAAGGAAAAAATTTCTAAATACATTCAAATAGTCTTTTATCTGATCAATATTGAAAGAGAGTCAAAATACAAAATCTATTTGAAAGACACTTTCTCAACAGCAGGATCAAACAATAAGGGATAGAACTGCCCCTCCATTTTCTGTCCTTTGGAAATGCCCGGTGTCGTAGGCAATAATTCATCATCTGAATTGGACAATGTTCCGTCTGCAAACACATTCAGCACAAAAGCCCTGCGGGACTTTTCCGATTTATTAGCATAAGAACCATGAACCATCAGTGGATGATGAAAGCTGGCATGCCCTTTCTTCAATTCAATAGGGATGGGTTTGAAAGCCGCCTTTTGTTCTTCTGTCAGATAATCTTTCAATCCTTCCATATCCCCTGCCAGTTCAGGTTTATCGAGCAGGCCCCAATGCTGACTGTACGGTACGTAGTAGAGACATCCATTTTCAGTAGTAGCGTCATCCAGCCCAACCCAGCAGGTAAGATGCTGTAGCGGGGAAGTACGTGTCCAGTATGAATAGTCCTGGTGCCAGGCCACTACGCCTCCATGCAGTGCAGGCTTGCAGAAAAGCTGATCATGCCAGAAGCGTACGGCTTTATTGCCCAGCAACTGGCTTGCAGCCATTACAAAAGCCGGGTTCCATAATATATCATGAAACCCTTCGGTGATGCGCCAGGCTCCCAATGCATGAAAAAGTACTGTGTTAACATCGGATGATTCATTGGAAGCAAACTGGTAAAAGAGGGAATTTCCCGGATGATCGGGGTCAACGATTTGTGCCAGTTCCGCATTCAGCTTATCAATCTGCCACTCGTCGAGCAACTTGATATTGCTGACATACCCATATTCATTATAAAAATCCACTTGTTCTTTGGAAAGACGGTATTGCTCCCATTCTGCTGCAGAACTGGGCCAGCGGAATAGATCTGATACCAATCCATGGATTTTTGATAAATCACTCACTGTTGTTACCGGCATAATTATAATTTTTCAGATTAATAATTGAGTGTCGACAATCTCTTTACTTCTTCTATTATTTTGGCAGCGCTTTCTTTTTCCAGGAAAAGATACGCGCCTGCATGTTTTCTTAGTATGGTGGAAGGATATTGCTCGGTCACTTCGCTTTTCAACGTGTGATAAACAGCCTGTGCTTTAGCAGCACCAGGCACCATGCAAAAGATCTGGTCAGCTTTTAAAAGTGCCGGAATCGTAAGGGTGAATGCATATACAGGCACCTGGCCTATATTATCAAAGCAGCCTTCATTTACCTGCTGTTGTTTGCAGGCTTCGTCGAGGTCAACTATCTTAACCAGTTTGGGATCATTAAACTCTGCAACATGCGGGTCATTGAAAGCAAGATGCGTGTTCTCACCAATACCCATGCAGGTAATATCTACCGGGTGCTCACGCAGCAACGCTGCATACCTTTCACATTCAGCCTGGTGGTCAGTTGCCTGGCCGTTCAGGTAAAATACCTGGCGGAAAGGCACTTTGTCGAATAATCTTTTCTTCAGGAAGATACCAAAGAGCTGTGGATCATTTTCCGGCAGGCCAATGTATTCATCCATGTGGAAAGCCTGTACACGCTGCCAGTCAATATCCTGTTTGATAAATGATTCAAGGAACTCGTTCTGTGAAGCAGCAGCGGCAAAAATGATGTTTACTGTTTCTTTTTGTTTTAACAGGAGGTTGATACTGTCTGCTGCCATCTTTGCTGCATCTTCCCCCATTGTGGTCCTGTTTTCATGAATACGTACTCTCAACTGGCCGGCTACAAAATCTGTCATTTGGTTTATATTTTATACTGAATATTTTCATGAATAAGTGTAGGAACAGGCGGAAGAGCTAATTGACCACTCTTCCGCCTGTTAAGGTTTTTAAAGTCTGAATTTCACACCAGCACGTCCCCAGAATGAATAGAATTGTTTTTGATACATCCGGTCTTCCTGACCGAAATAAACTCTCTGCGGAGCATTAGTCAGGTTTTGGGCTTCAGCGTAAACAGTAAATCTTTTATTGATCCGGTAAGATGCGTTTGCATCGATCTGCACACGTCCTGCCTGAATGATATCCTGCTCCTCATCCGCGCCAAGTGTAGCGATATAAGAACCATTATAGTTCAGGTTACCCTGTACTGTCAAACCTTTCCAGCCATAAGACAAAGAAGCGTTTGCTGTATGTGTAGCCTGACCTGGCAGGCGAAGATCTTTACGCAGTTGCGCGTCTGCGCTGGAATGAGAATAGGTATAGTTAGCCAGCACAGAGAACCCTTTCAGGAAACCAGGAAGGAAGGTCAGGTTTGCCTGTGCATTCAGCTCTACGCCGAATACGTTGGCAGCATCACCATTCAGGATCTGGCGATATCTCCAGTCTGTATATTGATCTGCTCCCGGAAATTCGTTGCCTGTTAAACGTGTTTCACTGGCATATTGGAATTTGTCGATCTTCTTGTAGAAAACACCAGCAGACAAGATACCGAGGTTAGAAAGATATTTTTCTGCCATCAGGTCAAAATTCGTAGCAAACGCAGGCTTCAAGTCAGGATTACCTTCTGAGATGATCTCACTTAATATAGTGATGGTGCGTCCTGGCACGAGATCAACGAAGTTTGGTCTTGAATAACCGAAAGTAACTGCACCACGGATCAATGTTGACTTGTTGATATCATACTTCGCTTGCAGGTTGGGAAGGAATTTGACATAACTGGTCTTCTTTTGAGTAGGTGTAGTTGACTCCCATAGTTCGTCGGCACCAATCGTGATGATATTACCCTTGTAATCAACATCTGTGTGCTCCACTCTTAAGCCGGCAATCAGCATCCAGCGGTTGAACTGGATACGGTTCATAATATAACCGGATGCAACAGTTTCGATCGCATCATAATAATAAGCGTCGATAGTACCGCGTGTTGTTTCTTCCTGCTTTGTAAAATAAGCGGGATCGTTTTGATATTGATTAAAAAAATCGATGGTTTTATTTTTATCTGCACCAAGACCGAAATTAGTAGCTCCATCAAGTAGGTCAGCCGACACTTCCGGGTTTCCTATAAAGTTGGTCAGGTTTCCTGTCGCTGCTGCACCGGTATAGGTACTTACCAGCGCAGTTTCTGGGCGCCATCTTGAGTTGTGCATTCTCTTTAATTTACCACCCATTTTAAAAGTGGCAGAGTTGTTACCCAACTTATAGTCGTAAGTAGCATTGATCTTACCTACGAAATTTTTACCTTCTGTATTCCAGTTGTCCCTTTCTACTGTATTATATTTAAAAAGAGAAGCATTGTTTTTCCAGTCGGTTCCGGTAGCCATCAGATAGTCTGTAGAAATATCAGAGATCTGCAATGGAATGTCGCCTGTGATATAATTGTATGTTCCTGCAATGGTTTCATACTGTGAGTTGCTGAAAAATGCTCCCATATCCAGTTTTACACGTTTGATACGGGTTTCAAATTGCAGGTTCAGGTTTACATTTTTGTTGTCTTCGTTGGCAGAACGTATCTCATTGTAAGAACGCCCCCTGGTTGTTGTATAAACGCCCTCTGCATTCTGTGTGGTCCGGGATGACTGCATTCTTGTGCGTTTGCGATACCGGGTGAGCTCATTATCATGATCGCTATACATGAAGTTTGCTACGAAGCTGGTCACAGGGCTCAAGCTAATATCCATAGTACCAGAAAGACCTTTACGCGTACGTTGATTCTCTACATATAAATAACGCACATCCGTTGGGAAGTAGATTGGTCCTTTCCCATAATCTTTTTGCTCCCATACCTGGGCACGAACTTCATCATATCCATTGGTAGTACGGTAGTAGCTTGCATTAGCCATCAGACCTAACACACCATTTGGGTTTTTGGCAGTTGCAAAAAAACGTTTGCCAACAGAAAGGTTGCCAATGCCATTTGCTTTACTGCGTAGATCATTGTAGCCAAGGCCGGCGTCCAGTGTCAGTCTTGTTTTCAAAGAAGTGGCAGTAGGTGATTTCATATTGATCTGCCCTGCGATCGCATCGCCATCCAGATCAGGCGTCAGTGTTTTGATCACTTCCATTGAGGCAAGCACACTGGTCGGGATCACATCCAATTGAGCGTTACGGCTTCCTTCTTCTGACGAACCCATGATCTGCTCACCATTCACATTGATATTGGTGAAATTACCCGGCGTACCGCGTAATTGGATCGTAGCACCTTCACCACTGCTGTTGCGGCCAATAGTCACACCCGGCAGGCGCTGCATAGATTCTGCAACGTTGAGATCAGGATAACGGCCCATCAGGTCGGCAGAGATCACCTGCTTGATGTTGTCAGCATTACGTTGCTGGTTTAATGCTTTTTGTTGACCTTCCCTCACGCTTGACACAGTTACACCGGAAAGGCTGACAGTATTAGGCGTAAGTTTAATTTCGCTGTTAACAGTCTGACCAGCTCTAACCTCGATATTCTGTTCAAAAGATTTAAAGCCCATGTAATTGATCACAAGCGTGTACGTACCCTGTTTTACTCCCAGGAATTCATAAACCCCTGCGAGATTGGTGGTAGTTCCTCTTGTACTACCTTTTATTGTAACAGAAGCGCCAGGCAATGCGCCTCCTTCCAAATCCGTTACCTGTCCCTTAATATCTCCGCTCGTTGACTGAGCTGAAATACCTGAAAAGAAGAACAGGAATGCCAGTGTAATCACCGGCATCAGCAGTTGGTGGATCCTTTGTTTCATTTTGCAGATATTTTTTAATAAAAAAATAGTTGTCATTTAAGCAATCGTTTATGTATTTATTTGAATTTAAAATTCCGGTAGTCCACCAGGAAACGTAAGGCAAAGCTGGTCCCAATGTCGCGGTTGGTCAGCCATATTTTCCCTTTTTGAAAACGGGTGCGTGTTTCCAGTACTGCGCCGCGCAGATTCGGATCAGGATGATCTTCTGCATAGCGGTTCTTAATTATCCAGGTAGCAGATTTTTCGATATTGGGGTCAAACTCTTTGAATCCTTCTTTAGACAATTCGATCCATACAATACCGGCGAGTGCTACTGCAGAGCCTGTTGAAGATCCTTTATCCGGTTTCTGACCGTTTGTGTAGTTATCATAAAAGATGGTCCCGTCTTTTTGCTGTGCTTTGGCAAATGCGCGAGCTGTTTTAGCTGCAGACTCCAGGTATTTCCTGTCGCCGGTAAGTTTGAAAGCTTCAATCAAAGATTCAGCATACCACAATGAGAAACGGGGATGGAATGTATGTGCTTCGGTTGAATTGGGCATGAAACGCATCCATACACCTTCTTCCCCCTGTTTTTCAATAAGGCTATTGCATAAAAGGATAAAAGCATCTTTGAATTTTTTATCTCCTGAAAACTCATACGCGTCTTTGAACAAAGATCCTTCAGTGTTGGGTCGTGACACATCAAACAGTTCCTGGTCTTTCTGCGCTTTTTGTTTCCAGAAAGGGCTGTACTCTTTCAACACCTCTCCTGTTTTTGCATCAATATTATCATAACATACTCCTTGCTCAGGGTAATACATATTAGCCAGCATCCAGGAAGCAGCATTAGTAGCTACTTTCGCATACTTCGGATCTTTGGTTACGCGAGACAGTTCATATATACCCGGCGTTCCATCAGAAACAGTGGCAAATACGATAAAGTCTTCACCCAGCACATCTCCATGTCTTGCATCCACCATTCCTTTCAGTTTGGGATGGTCTTTTATTTCCATACCGATCCAGAAATTACCACCACGCCTGGCAGCATCCAGGTATGATTTATTACCTGTTGCTTTGTAAGCAGCCAGCAATGCGTTTATGGCCTGTCCGGTATGCCAGGGCACTTCATATTCGTACCATTTTCCTTCAGTCACGTTATAGTCGCAGCGCGACTTGCCCTCTTTGTCGAGGATCACTTCGGAAACATAGCGGGCTGTTTCATTAATAGCTTTGGTTATTTCTTCCTTTTTAGGCTGGGCATCTGCCTGCATGCCACTCAGGGAAAGAGCCAGAAAGGAAAAAGCACAAAGAGCTGTCTTAATCGGCCTCAAATGTTTGATCTTTTGCATTCAGTGTATACTTGTGTTTATGATTAGTAATGGCAAGATCGTCCTGCAGTCTGAATGTAAAAATCCAGGGCCGATCGTTTTGCTTTCTTATTTTCACTAATACGTGATTCACACCTCCTTTAAGAGGCAGGTTTAATTGTTCTTCTCCTGAGCTGCTTCCAGTCCCTGAAAATACTTTTACACCATTGCAATACACTTCAGTTTCGTCATTCACTGTAATAAAAGCATTGGCGTTAACAGCTTTCTCCGCATTGATGAGGCAGTACGCATACCCGGATACAGAAACAGGATCTTTATAATTGGCATCCAGGTCAATGATCCCTCCTTCAGTTGAAGAATACTTCTGCCAGCGATAGGTTTTTCCCAGGTAATGAGTGAAATCGCCAGGAGATGGTGGCTTATCATATTCTTTATTTGAAGAATACAGGAATCCTGGCAATTCACTTTTATCAGCTAAAGGAAAGGGGCCTCCGACCATCCAGTTCTTAAAATAAAAACGGTCGCTCACAGTAATATTCAGCCGCAATGCAGATGCCGGCGGAATTGCATGATGGGCTGCAATTGCAGTACGGGCTGCAGTAAGCTGCTGTTGCAATTGCAACAGGTCATTTCTTTTTTTATTATATGGCTCCATGGTCTTATCGAGCCAATACAACTGGTTTTCACTCAACCAGGATTTACGGAACCATTCAGCATGGGTAGCATATCGTTTTTGCAGGATATTTACCGCATCTATGCTCTCCTTCAATAGCCCTTCTGCTTTCGCAGCATTAGCAGTCAAAACGGCATCTGTATATTTTTTTACAATATCTGCAATTGCCACTCTTGTATCAATGATCAGTTTATACTGACCTATTGCATATTTCAACGCATCAATATCAGACAGGTTCCTGCTGCCCTTCGCTGCATTAACATAAGCAGTGGCTGCATTTAATATTTCAGTTGCTTTTGCAGTAGATGAGTTATTGAGGATAAGTTGCTTGCCGCTATCAGGTAATATTTTCTGATGCCAGAGCTGATCATTCAGATTATAGGTCAGCTCCAGCCCCCTCAGCTCCATCAGCTTGAACAGGGCCTTTACATAATTATCTTCTTTACTGTTATATGCGGCCAGAGAAAAACGCTGATCAAAACTGTTCTCGTAAGTCGTGCTTACATTCCAGCTTTTTTCTGCTGCCACATACACACCATACCAGTCGCCGGCAAAAAGATACGTGCCGCCGTCGTCCCAGATAGTAGTGAATGCACCGGTAGAACCATTCAGCTTACCCTGCTCCAGGAACCCTTTGATATTTGCCTTTGCCATTGCCATATCAGGGAACATTCGGTAGGAATTGAGTATGCCGGGGCAAACCATGAACTCCAGTCCACGCTCTTTGAAAGGCTTGATCCATGGATCAAAACCTTTTTTGTCGCCATATTCCCAGGTGAGATAGATCACATCTTTGGGAAGCATATCCAGTACTTCTTCATGTTGCAAAGCGATATCCCCCCACATCATCATCCGCTTGCCATGACTTTTAACTACATCATAAAGGAATTTCAGGTGATCAGCATAAAACCGGGCCTGGCCAATACTGTCAATATAAGGTTTTGACCTGCCTTTACCGAGGTCAAAAGTTTCATCGCAGTTCACATTAAAATAAGGTGCGCTGAACGCATCACACAATTCCCCGATCACATCTGCCAGGAATTTTTTTGCTTTCGGATCAAGCGGAGATATCAATGTAGAGGTCTCCCCCATCGATTTGTATTGAGGGAGTGCCAGTATCTTTTCAAAATGCCCGAATGATTGAAAACTGCCGATCAACTGCATCTGGTATTTGGCAGCATAGGCAGATAATTCTTTTATCTGCGGAATGGTGAGCTTGCCATTAGCCGGAGCAAAATCAGGATGAGACAGGGGCTGAACAACATGCTCGATATAAAAAGAAAGATAGTTGATCTTCAGTTCAGCCATCCTTTCAATCTGCTTCTTAATATAAGCAACAGTAGGGATGGGGCCACGGCTGATATCATCATATATCACGCGGTGTTCAAAAGAAGGCCAGTCAGTAATAGATAGAGCGGTGTTCCATTTGCTCCTGGTCAGTTGTTTCAATGTTTGCAAGCCATAAAAAAGCCCGGTTTCAGTATTAGCAGCGATCAGCCTTTGCTTTTTATTTACCAGCAGCACATATCCTTCTTTCCCGATCTTGTCAAGCTGACCATCAGCTTCGGCCTGCAAAAGGGAATCTGTTTTTTTGTTTTTCCCGATAAGTGCAAGAGTGATATCCGCCTGGGGTAATTTGTTATTTTTTTCTTCTACAACAAATTTGTTCCAGTTCGCTTTAAGCCGCTCTGCAGCAGCCTGATCAAGCCCCTGGTTCTGAAAGCGCAAGCTGGCAGGAAAAGAAATGGTTTGGGAAGATAAAGATACCTGTTGGGGGTAAGGGAGTACCGGCAGATCATTCGACCAGCAGTTTGCGCCAACAAATAGCGCAATGATCAACAGCAAGAAGTTCCTACTAATAGTCCTCATTTATTTCAAAGCCTTTTAAACTAATAGAAGAATCCAAATCTGAAAAATACTTCGATCGCCTGTTACAAACAAATGATGGCATTTCCCAGGATCCAATCGTTATACAACACTAATATAGGATTAATTTCCGGTAACGTACCCGGAAATCCTTAAAAATTTTACAAAGAAATCGACACTTTCCTCACTGCTACTGTATTTTAACAGACACCGAATTATTTAAGGTCGTGATCTCTGCCTGGCTGCATGACGTGCCAATGGTTAACATACGTGTACCTGCTGATGGTTTTAACCTGAAAATCACTTGCTTCGAACGCGGCTTCAGGTCATCCGGCGCTTCCAGCACAGGTATATCCAGGCTGTCTTTTACCTGTCCGTCAATTGTTAATACGATCTTGCAATTCCGGGCTGCCTGGTTCCCGATATTATGTATAACTGCCTGTACATCCACTTCTCCGCCGGCACTTTTCACAAAAGTGATATCCCTTGGTGCAAGTGCAAGATCAGGCCTGGCTGATTTACCGGAGGCATGAGCTTTCAGTTGCTCTACTGAAACGATCAACAACTTACCAGCCGGAAGATGCAGGGATATATCATTCACTCTTTCTTTCAGTTCAACTGTAGTATCGACCAGGTTTTCATCTGCAACTCCATCATTGTTCCGGTCAATACCTGAACGCAGTTTATACAAACCTGGTTGCAATTGCCAGGTGCGCAGCCCTATTGTTTTTTCGTTACCGAAATTATAGAGTGACGCAAGCACTGTCTTCTCATCTCCTCCCTTCACAAGAATGGCAACATCTTTACCGGTGTTTTTCCATGAAGTGATCAGCGAAGGATATTCATAACCTGCTCCAAAATGCCCGGTATACATACCCATCAGGATATTGCTACCCGGGATATACACCCTGTCGGTGAATTTTACTTCGCTGGTGAGCAGGGGAAAATTATATCGAAGCGTTTGTAAGATTTTCTGCAATCCATTTTCCAGGATGGTATCGTTATAGCTTATGGAGTACCGGTTATAAGGCTGGCCATACAATTGTACCAATGAATCATACTGGTTGTTCCGGGTAAGTTGTTTAGCCATAGCAAATACTTTACCCATAGGATTTGTACCGGGATCATGGTCTGATCCACCGGAAAGCAATTGCTGTTTCACCCAGCCAAGACTGCCAGCCTGTGCAGCTTCCTGATCTTTTTTCTCCCATCTTGCTTTATTGATAAGTTCATTATAGAAATTAACTGTGCGGAGATAGAATGCATTTTGCGTAATGGCATACATGCCCATCAAATGATATTGCAGTTCATTAACGTGCCCGAGATGGTCCCAATCATAATAGTCATAGGTAAGATCAGGACTATACCATTTTTTGCTGTCGCCTCCTATCCTGTCGCCCACAAATCCAATAGCAGAAGGCAATACGCCTGCCGGTTTGCCATTATCTGTTCTTGCAGCATCGGCTATCCATGCTTTGCACCATTCACCAAACTGCTGAACGATGGAAGGGTTTTCATTATACCATGCTGCCCATAGGCCGGGCAATAAAGCTCTTGCATTCAGGGCCACATCCACTCCATAAGGGAATTGCGGCACCACTTCCGTTGCAGAAAGATAATACGATCTGAAATGACGATGGCCATGGGAAGTAATGCCAGTCCATACATCAGCAAAGTTCTGCATACTGATCATGCATCTTTCCACATATTCAGGATCGCCATAATTGACAAGGAACATACCCGGATGTGTGTCGCGGAATAATTCTGCCGAGTGCTCCACATCATCCACTTTTTTTGCAAAGCCGCGTTCCAGTAAGCCGCTGTTCCATACACCATCAGCCAGTCGCATATAACCCAGTTTCGCCAGGCTATCATCTGCTCCGAGAACAGCAGGCAGCCACCAGCGAAGTATCTCCACATCATCGCCATATTTGCCGCCTAATTCACCATTGGCTGTTTGCTTTTGCGTTACCCACCAATGGATCACCTTCAGCATTCGATGCATAGCTTCCTGCTGATAGATCGCCCACAAAGGAGCACCTTGCTGCGTAGTAACAGGCAACTCCTCATTCTTTATCTTCTTTCCCAGGTACATGCTAATGATCTCATTCTCCGGATATGCTTTTTGTAAGAGAGTGAAATAAGAACGGGCTTTTTGTTCATGTGCCGGATTATTATCTTCCTGATCAAGCCAGTAGTATACCCTGGCAAGAAGATAACTTGCCCGGTCATACAACGGATCTGTTGGGTCTGCGATCACCTGCTCCAGCAGGTCTGCTGCCGCATACATGCGATAGATCAGGCTCAGGCCTGTTTGCTTTGTTGCCCACAACCAGCCACCTGCATCAAAATAGTAACAGGCAAGCAGGTATTTATCAATAATATTCAAGCGGTTCAGCAAAGTAATATCGGCAGTATCCGTCTTCCATTTCTCGAATAACGCTGAGCGGGATGCACTCACTGTAGCGGTATCTTCTTCCAGATCATTATTAAAACGGATAGATGGATTGGCAGATACAGGTCTCAATTCAACAGTATACAACCCTACTCCTGTTCCTGCACCCTGTATATTGATCACTGCATTTCCACTTCTGACTGAAACCTTACGCCTGACCGTTTTATAAGCAAGCCTGTACCACGGAGCGCTGATGGTATCCCCGAATTGTTCACCATTCACCGTAACAAACATTCTCATAGGTATACTATCTTTATTACCCACACTAAGTGTAAGATAATAATCATCATCAGGCAGATCAACCCTGTATACCAAGCTATCTTTGCTCAAAACGCCTGAACGCAAAGAGGGATCATGCAATTTTTCATTCAATAATTCAAAAGCGTCAGATGGAGCATGTAACCAGCCATAACCCTTCGACGCATCGTACTGCATTGCATTGGTGATACGTGTGTATCCGTTTGCTGCAGGTAAACCGCCGGTTCCCATATCAAAAAGAAAATTCTTTCCCTGCCCGCTTTTATTGCAGGAACCCAGGAAGAACAATCCGGCCAGCATATATATAAAAGAGTACTTCAAATAAATCGTTTGTTCAGGTTAAGGAAGTTTCGCTATTTCAATACCAGCAGTGATCACAGCACCTAAGCCACGCGGGTCGTTATCGATCGTTTTACGGTCAAAATAAAATTGCTCATCAAAGCCGATCTCGGTGCCGCGACATATACCATGCACTACACCATTTGCATCAATCTTTCCAGCTACTGCACTCCATGCTTTCAGGGCAGGCTGTTTGAATGATTTATTGAGCCAGCCTTTTCGAACACCCCTGGCCATTGCCAATGCGAACATGGCAGTGCAGGATGTTTCTTTATATGATTCCGGGCGTGTCAACACCTGGTGCCAGAAACCATCACTGTCCTGGTATTTCACCAGGCTGGTGATATGTTGGCGGAACGCTTCCAGTACTTTTTTATACGCAGGATGATTGGTGGGCAGCCAGTCCAGCAATTCTGCTGTAGCCCAAACTACCCAACCATTGGCCCGGCCCCAATAGGCTACGGATTGCTGACCGGTTTTGCTGAACCAGCCATGTTTATATAAACCTGTTTGAGGATTCAATAAGTATTTCCGGAATTGTATCACCTGCCGCACTGCGTCTTCCATATATCTTTTTTCACCGGTTGCTTTTGCCATCCGCATTAAAAAGGGCACGCTCATAAACAGGTCATCGGCCCATATCGTGAACTCTTCAGGTTCCGGTCTGCAGAAAGTGCTGTCTTGCAATCGTACCTGCTTAGCAGAAACATAGTCAAGCAAAGGATCCAGGAATTTACCGATCGCTTCATCCTTTTCATCTACATACAATCCTGCAAAAGGAAGTGCCGGCGCCCCTGCATCGTCCAGCATAGTGCGGCGAAAGATGCGGTGATAGCTACCACGCCATGCATATAAAGAATCATATTGCCATTTTATATAGTCATAATTATCGAGTATAAAGCCGGTATACTTTTTTACGAAGGGCAGATACCGATTATCCTTTGTTTCTTTTTCCAATGCCAATATGCTCCAAACCATGGTGCCGTGTGAATATTGCCAGTCGGAATATGGATCACGCTGGTAAGCAGCCTGGCTGTCTATGATCAGTTCTGGCAGAAACCGTTGAGGAGCAGTTTGCCAGTTAAGGATCTTTCCATCGCTTTTATAGTATGGCTGGATTGATTGCAGCGGCGTGTTGTCCGGCTTCCTGAAGGGACCGATGTATGTCCATTGTGCCAATGGGGCAACAGATGGATCAAGATCACCGGCTATTGTTACAGGCCTTAAAAAAACCACAGGATTGGCGGCACTGTTTTCATAAGCAACCAACAATTCACTAATGCCTTTCTTTAACGGGACAATGAAATAATGATCGAACCGGAACCTGTTATAAGCTTCTTCAACAGGATTTAATGAAGGTCCTTCCTGTTGTTGCCATGCAAGCTTTTTATTTATCCAGATCTTTATTTTTCCAGCTCCGGTAATACCAAACCTTACGACAGTATCCTTTTTTACATCTATTTTCCTTAATGCATAAGCATTCTCTTTTTCCTGCAGGAATAAAAACCGGAAATCGATCACTTGCATACCCAACTCTTCTTTTTTCAAAACCCATTCCCATTCAAATTTTGTGTCAGCAATGATCTTGTCTGCCACTTTCCTGGATAAACTCAATGCATCGGTCTGTTGGCTGAATGAAGGCAGGCCAATCAGCAGCAAAGCTGTCAATATATTCCATCTGTTCCGGTATGATCTCATAGCACAAGTTATTTTCCTGGTTTATCAAAAACGATATTGGTGGAAGTTTTATCCTTCAATAGAAATTGCCGGGCCGGGTAATATTGAAGATTATTGGTTATCGTACCATCTTTGCTTTCGCTGATATATACGACAGCCTTGGTGGAGTCTGTTGACTGAATATCAAGCCCATTCAAATAAAACCGGCTGGCATTATTCACCACGATGCCAGGACGGTTCTCGCGGCCTGCGGAACGCAATGTGATACCCGACATCTTCACTTCTTTGGCATGGCGGATAAAGAAACCATAGGATGGCAGTTTTCCAAACATTATTCCTTCTGGATATTCTTCTTCTTTTTCTACTACAGGTTTAAAGAGATCAACCGGGCTATCCCCTCCTTTCGTTTCAATGCGGATATTATGCAGGGAAATATTTTCAATCGGTGCTTTTGCTATGCCGGTAATAGAACAACCTGTTTCATCAGCACCGGTAGCAATGATATTCGACAAGCTGATATTCCTGATCCTGCCTAAAGGCGGTGGAGCCGCATCAGCAGTATGTTTCCTGGCCCTGTTCCCCAATCGCATGAATATCGGCACCAGTGGCCCATCGATCACGATATTATCAATCGTAATATTTTCCATAATGCCGCCATCCACAACCTCCAGGGCAAGTCCGCCCATGCCTGCCGGCTTCCCATAGATGGTACTCAACTGACCTGAAGGTTTGATCACACAATTGCTGACCACCACATTCCTGAATCCACCGGTTGATTCAGTTCCAAATTTTATCGCATTGCAATGGCTACTTACTATGCAATTAGTGATCGTTATATTTTCCGAGATAAGGGATGAAGTGCTTTTAATAGTAATGCCATCATCATCTGAATCGCCGATCACATTGGAAATGGTCACATTTTTGCAACCATCGATATCCATCAGGTCATTGTTCTTATTGGAATGGTTCCATACTCTTATACCGTCGATCCATACAAACTCACAGCCGAGGTAATGCTGCATCCAGAAAGCGGAATTGCGCAAACTGATGCCTTTTACTGTTACGCCTTTGCATCCAGCAAACCATAACAAATAAGGCCGGTTGCGGTAGCGATCAGGTTTTTTGATCGTGTTCACTACAAAGCTTGCGCCTTGTCCATCAATGGTGCCACTGCCTTCAATGCCTACGTTCTCCTGGTCTTTACAAAAGATCAATGCCTGCCTGGCCCATTCTTCTCCATAAAAACGTATGCCAGCGTCCTGGTAAGGATATCGTTTGGGGTCAGTATGGCCGAGTATGGTTGCATGAGATGATACATGCAGGGTCACATTGCTTTTGAGAATCAGTGTGGCAGTTAAAAAAGTTCCGCCGGGGAAATAAACCTTTCCGCCGGTTTTTGCGCACTCATCAATCGCTTTCTGAATAGCGATGGTATTGTCTGTTGTGCCATCACCTATAGCGCCGTAGCTGGTCACATCATACAACTGGGATTTTGCATGAATGGTTGTGCCCATCATTATGCAAATCGTCCATACGCAGCAAAGCCACCGGTTCATAATTTTCATGTTACTGATTTAGTGAGTATCTGTTAATGTTTTCCTGCAACCAGTTTGCCGAACGCAGGTAGGCCGTTTCCATATCCCTGATGCCTGTTTCTGCGCCACCCACATCAATACCGAAATTCCCTTTGAAGTTAACAGTCTGCAATGCTTCAAAAAAACTATTCCAGTAAATATTTCCATCGCCCGGCACCAGGTGCTCCACCCTGCTTCCACTATTATCGGATATATGGATATAGCTGATCTTTTCTGCAAGACGCAATACGCTTAAAGGAAGATTGTCCCTGAAGTAAAACTGGTTAGCAGTGTCCATATTGAAGAACAGGTTGGAACTTTTCACTGCATCAGCAAAATTCAGGAATGAATCTGCACTGGTGATAAGACTGCCCTCACAGGGATGTAAATGATAAATGAGTTGAAATTTTTCAGCAATATTGCATGCTTTACGGAAAGTGTCAACGAGGCTGGCCTGATAATCGTTCCATATAAAACCGGTGGGCAGTCCGAGATTGTTCAACAGGTCTTCCGAGTAATGCCGGAGTATGGGAGCGTTGGTTGGATATTCCAAAGGAAGCAGCGGTCCATTGTCCAGTACGCCTGTAGCTCCAAGCTTCTTTGCTACTTCACATCCCATTTCAAACCATTCCAGGCTTTCATTCCGTCGCGCACTGTCAGCAGCTCCTAATTGCGGTAGCACGAGACAGAGAATAGATAGAGAACAACCATATTTGACCAGTGCTTCACCAATTGCATCTTTATGCTGATATAGATATTGGATATTGGAAGGCCCGATCCCTTCGAGCTCTATAGAGCGGAAACCCATTGCAGCCATTTCTTCAATATGCTTTACTGTATCCTGTATATCCGGAGGATAGCCATATAGGGTGATCGGATATAAATAAGCGCAAGTGATCTGCCGGGGATATGGTCCCATATTCATACAGCTTTAATTGAGCAATTGACAAAACCGAAAATAGGGATTTTTCCGGGTACGTACACGATTTTTAGGTTAAAAAAAATATTTCACATTTTTTTCTCAGTTGAGAAGTGTTAACCGGTAAGTGATCTTAGCTGGCTGGTCCGCTTTTCCCGGTGCAATTTCCCATACCAGCGGGTAAGCTTTGAAAGCCGGGTACGGCGCCCAGTAATTAGCCGCATTCTCACCTGCCAGCAGTTTTGCATTCCCCGAAACAAGAGTGAACAACCATTGCTTTCCACCTGCTTTTAATATCGCAGAGCGTTCATCTCCTTTTTCAACTACCATTCCCTTGTCCAACACAAAAGGTTCGATGATCTGCACTGCAGGCCATGCATCATGATAGATCAGTTCAACGGTCTTTTGCAGAAAACTATCAGTGAAAAGATATTCCATCCTGTACCCCACCCCGCCTGTCAGCCAGTTCTTATCTTTCAACTCGCCCGCTACCTTAACCAGGTATTCGTTTTTCTTTGGCGCTTCCACTTGCAAACGGCTGTCGAATTCAAAAAGATTGGTGAAGTATCCTGCTGTGTCTGTATACTCGATCCTTGGCGTCAATGGCACGACTCCAGGAGCTTCGGGAAAGCTCATTGGCTCAGGTCTTGTGTATATGGTTGGGCTGGATGCCTGCAAAAACCCATGGCCCTTTGCCCATAAATGACTGATAGCACCGCCATCAGGCCGGAACATGTATTTCCCTTTTGAACCTGCTGCCTGGTCTTTGTAACGGTAGCCGGTAATGGTTGCCATAAAGTTTTTTGTCCGTACCTGCACCACATCCAGCGAAGGGAACAATTTCATCCATCCTTCCTTATCCGCTGGTATAGGTTTCATCTCCCGTGTATTCTTTGTTTCAAACTCATAAGCCATAGCGAGGTTCTTGGCTTTGGCAAAACTGGGATAGATGCAGGGAGGCTTATTAAACAGCTCTGCATACTGGGGTCCATATCCCAACAGATCGCCGGTAAGATTGCTCCGCATGTATTGAAGGTTGCGGTAAGAAGCCGTTGCATAACGGGGGTCTTCATCTGCCAGCAGGCTGAACAATACCTGGCAGCCATCAGAAGTGGCGCTTCCATAAGCTGTCCATTTATTGGAACGTATTCCCCAGGAAGCATCCAGCGAACCATCGGGATAAATAAAATACAAATGGCTTTGCAATGCTTTTTTCACCTGTGCATACACAAGCGTGTCCGCGGTAAGTTTTGCATACAATCCCAATCCCCATAAAGACATTTCCATGTTATAACCAAGGTCGACCCCCATTTTATTCCCATGGCTCTTACCTCCTTCTCCATTCAGGAATCCGTCTTCATCCATTTTGCTGATAGTCCTTCTTGCCAGTGTTCTTGCTTTGCTCGTATATGATGGATCCTGCAATACAATGCCTGCTTTCGCCAGGGTGGCAGTGGTAGTGGCTACATAATTGATGCTGGCAAACTCCGGTTTCATCACAGCGGCCAGGTAGTTGGCTGCGTTTCGCATGGCTTGTTGCCAGCTCTTTTTTTCTGCATCAGTCAGCTTTGCTCCCAGCTTTTCGTATGATAACAACATCATCAGCAACTGGTCTGTTGTAGTACCCGTCCACTCTTCCGGTGTTTCCTTCCAACTTCCATTGGGTTGCTGTTGTTTGATCAACCAGGCGGCTGTATTCTTTGCCGCCTTGAGATAGCGGTCATCTTTAGTGATAAAATAAGAAATAGTAAATGGATAAACTGCTTCGGCAGCGCGGGTATGCCACACCTGGCAATGCTCACACCAGATCCCTCCATAATTGGGATCAGTTGTATTCGCCATCTGTCTTTTTATCAAAGCTCCGGAGAGCGATACTACAGTGGTCCCATATTCTTTTTTTAGCTGGATCGTTTGGGCAATAAGCGATTGGGAAAAAACCGCTAATGAAATGCCCAGAAAGAGGCAAATTGTATGAATCGAAGATATTTTCCTTAACCTTTGTGGATCGCCCATGACATAGCATTTGTGGATCAGTTCCTATAGAACTGATAGTTCTCTTTTGTAATAATATCGATAGGCATAAGGTAGTTCTTCTCTATAACATTGGAATAAACAAGATGCTGGAAAAGTGTCATTACCCCTCTGTATCCCTGCTCTTGCGGTTTTTCACAAATAAGGAAATCAATGGAACCGGCTTTCAGATAATCCACATTGTCTTTCGTGAAATCATACCCCAGCAAAAGAATATCTTCCAGCCCTGCTTTCTGCAGGTATTTCGCTACTACTGACACGCGCGAGTTGGTTACAAATACAGCACCAATAGTTTTTTCCTTTTTGATCAACTGGTCCAGCTTACGCGAAACGGCTGCATAGTCTGTTTGTTTTGAATCAAGGGTCAGTATCTTATTCTGGATATTATTATCCGAAAAGTAAGCCCTGAACCCATCTTCTTTCCGCAGGATGGCATAGTTATTATCGATCTCACGGGCGATCTTTACTACCAGCACCTGCTGATCTTTTTCAATGCAGTAATTAACCAATTGCCCGGCAAGATAACCGCTATGAAATATTTCAGCACCGATATAGCACATGGAATCATAGCCAGGAATATCAGAGTTGATCATGACATAAGGTATGCCTGCTTTCTTGCAATCTTCCGTCAGCCGGATAGATTCTTCAGGGAATGTTGGTGTAAACAATATCCCGTCTGGTTTTAACCGGATGATCTTTTTTACCTGCTTGTCAAAAGAAGCCTCATCATTCTGATCAAAAAAAAACCGTTCTATCTCGATGCCATATTGTTTTATCTCATTTTCCGCCTGGTTCACTCCATCCAGCGGAGCCTGCCAGAATTCCGTTTCGCTGGAAATATTCGGCAGCAATACTGCCAGCCGGATAGTGCCGCGTGAAGCCAGCGCCAGCCTTCTTGCCAATACATTCGGCTGATAATTCAGTTTCTGAATGATGGCTTGTATCTTACTCTTCGTCTTCTCTGAAACGCCTTCCCTATTATGGATCACCCTGTCAACCGTCGCAATGGATACTTTGGCCAACCTGGCTATTTCCTTTACACCGCTGGCCGATTTATCTGTACTTTTCTTCATAAAGGCTTAATGCTATTTAAACAAATCTATAAAAATAATCATGCACTTTTATAGATCGAGCTTATAAACCTTCAGGAGCATGTCACAGCCATTATACTATAAATAATAATTTACCATTAGTTTTTAGCATTATCGTTCCTCACATTCCGTTCTCCCGTATGGTCAAATCCCCGTTCACGTTCGAAACGGATCATCTCTTCTGGCCGGAAATTATTGATGAAAGCCCGCCTCCTTTTATCAGTGCTATTTCCCCGGCTATAGTGCAGAGTGCCGCCATGGTGCCATACACAGGAACCTGCTTTTATTTCTACTGCTGTTCCTTCTGCTTCTTCAGCATCGCACTCCAGTGCTCCGCCTCCCTTGCCGGCAGGCCGGTGTGCGCGTACTGGCAACAGATGTGAACCTGGCACATACCACATACATCCATTGTCTTTCACAGCATCATCCAGCGCTACCCAGCAACTGGCTGCTCTTATATCGGGCATGCTGATCCAATAAGCGCAATCCTGATGCCAGGGTGTGGGAGTATTGGAATAAGGTGCTTTATCGATCAGCATATCAAAATCCAGGGCCATATCATCACCCAGTAATTGCCGGGCCACCATCATTGTTTTTTTATGCAATGACTTCTCCAACAGTTCCGGCATTAGCCGGGAAGGCAACATGATCTGTGTAATGCGTTCTTTTGCGGCAAGAGGCTTGTCGCCTTCAGCAAATCCACCCAGGTCGGAGCGGAACCGCGAAGCATCAATCTTATTTTCCAGGAAGTCTTCATACACATTTCGGTAGTAGTTGACTTCTTCAGGCAAAAGAATGTTTTCCACTATCACATATCCATTGCGATTGAAAAATTCTACCTGTTGCTGGTTTATATTCATTGTTTTTGTTTTTGGCCTGTTCAAAGCTAAGATTGTATCTTCAGGAAATATTTCAATATTATATCCCAGTACTATTTTATACATGCAAAAAAAGACTTCGATTAAAGCCGGCATTCGCAGGGAAAGGAATATTCTTGATTTCAGAAAATCAGGCTGGAAAGATGTTATGGTATTAGGCAAGTATAATTATAAACAGGCCCATGCCAGGCTGGCCCCTCATTCTCACGGGCAGATGCTGGAAATATGTTTTTGCAGTAAAGGAGAACAGGTATACGAAGTAAACGATACATTATACCGGATCAAAGGCGGGGAATTATTTGTTACTTATCCCGGCGAGCTGCACGGTACAGGCAAGTATCCGGAAGAAAAAGGCGAGTTGTACTGGATCATCATCCACATACCAAAAACCAAAAAGCCAATACCCTTTCTGCAATTTGAAAATGAACTGGCCAGGGAATGGTATAAGCAACTGTTACAATTGCCGCGTCATTTCAGGGGCAATACATCCATGAAAATTAAACTGGAAAATATATTCCGTATATATGCTCAGTCCAAAAGCCTGTTGCAGCATATCCGGCTTCAGCATTCAATCGCTGATTTCTTGCTGGAAGTGATCCGTACATCGCAAACACCGGCTTTGTTGCGGCAAACCGGAAGAATGGAGAAGATAGATCTGTTCATTAAAAATCATCTTGACGAGCCAGTGGTGTTGCAGGAGTTAGCCAATCTGGTCGGTTTATCCCTGTCACGTTTCAAAGCATGGTTCAAAGAAGAAACAGGTACCACCCCGCTGGACTATGTGCTAAAATATAAAATTAAAAACGCCTGCCTGCTGCTTGAAAAGGCAAAACATTCCATTGCAGATGTGGCATTTGAAACAGGATTTCAGAATCAGCAGTATTTCGCGACAGTGTTCAGAAAATTCAAAGGCATAAGCCCGGGAGAGTATAAACGTAAACCGAAGTATTGACCCGACACTTACTGTTATCCCACAAAGACACAAAGAGCACAAAGAAATACTTTAGTCTATCCAGTGCCGTGAAATAGCATTAGGAACACTCATTTTTTGTTCTAATTTTCTTTGTGCTCTTTGTGTCTTTGTGGGATAACAGTAAAAAAGAGATCGCAACTCATCGCTGGATCACAATCAAAATTTGTGGGCAATTTAAAACTGAGCCAGTACTGAACGATAAAAAGCTATAACCTTTTTAGACATTTTACCAGGCTACTTTTCCAGTCTTCCATTTCAATACCATATACATTAACTATGAGGGAAGTATCCATCACCGAATAGAAAGGCCGTTTAGCCGGTGTGGGATAAGCTGAACTGGGAATAGGATTAACGGCACAATGGCTGCCAGACAATTCCTTTATTGCTACGGCAAAATCATACCAACTGATCACACCTTTATTGCTGAAATGATAAATACCCGGGTACCAGTTGCCTAAAGAAACGATATGCAGTATTGCTTTTGCCAGATCTGCGGCATAAGTAGGCGATCCTACCTGATCACTCACTACATTGATCTCCTTTTTCTCACTCATCAGGCGAAGCATGGTCTTTACAAAATTCTTCCCGAATACTGAATATACCCAGGAAGTACGTATGATCACCGTTTGATCATTATTAGCAATGGCTTTTTGCTCTCCCAGCAGTTTTGATTCGCCATATACGCTTTGAGGATTTGTTGCTGCGTCTGTTTTGTAGGGAATGGTTGCATTCCCGTCAAAAACATAATCGGTAGAGATATGAATAAAGCGGGTATTATATTCTTTACAAACTGATGCCAGCACACCAGTTGCTTCACCGTTTATGAGAAAAGCATTTTCCTGGTCTGTCTCCGCCTTATCTACGGCCGTATAAGCGGCACAGTTAATACAATATTGAGGTGCATATTTTTCAAATGCCTGCTTTACTGATCCTGCATCATGAATAGACAATTCTTCTCTTGAAAGGAAAATAAAATCAAATACCAGGTATTCGCTGGAGAGTTCCTGCAGTTCCTTTCCTAATTGACCATTAGCACCTGTAACCAGTATTTTTTGTTTTACAACCATTATCCTTTAAATATGAAATTATGCTGGCTCTCGGCTAAAAAAGGTAATTGCTGATCCTTATCTGAAACGATCGCTTTGTCGAGCGGCACCTGCCAGTCGATCGCCAATGAAGGATCGGCATAATATATTCCTCCATCGCTGGCTTTATTATAAAACGAATCGCATTTATAAAATACTTCAGCTTTTTCACTCAGTACAGAAAACCCATGAGCAAAGCCTTTTGGTATCAACAATTGCTTTTTATTCTCTCCGGATAGCTCTATTGAAAAAACCTTTCCATAAGTGGGTGACCCTTTTCGTATGTCTACTGCCACATCGAGTATTCTTCCTGATAAAGCCCTTACCAGTTTTGTTTGGGAATATGGCTCGGCCTGGTAATGCAATCCTCTTATTACTCCATAGCAGGATGAAGATTGATTATCCTGTACAAATTGATAGTCGATTCCTTCCTGCTGGAATGCCTGAGCATTATATGCTTCAAAGAAATATCCACGACTATCTTCAAATACTTTAGGTTCAAAAACCCATAAGCCGTCTATTCCGGTGGCAACAAGTGGCATAGTTATAAGCTCCAGTATGTTCTGTTAGTGATCTTATTTCTATAGATACCTTTCAGGTCAGCAATCAACCCATGTGGCTGGGTGATACTCATAAAATAATCATCGTTCAGTTCGTTATACTCTGCGTGTGGAACGGTTACAATAACGGCATCATAACTGTTACCAATAGATGATGCAAGATGAAACCCATACTCGTGGTGCAATTCTTCAGAATCAGCATAAGGATCTTCCACATCAACATTCACATAAAAAGCCTGTAATGCTCTTACTACATCCGCTACTTTAGAGTTCCGGATATCACTCACATTCTCCTTGAATGTTGCACCCATCACCAGCACTTTTGCATCTTTCACATTGCCTACTGTTCTGATAAGATGTTTTACAACATTCTTTGCTACATAATTCGCCATATCGTCATTAATGGTACGGCCGGCAAGGATCACCTGGGATTTATATCCCAGTTCATTGGCTTTATGAGTGAGGTAATACGGATCAACTCCGATACAATGCCCACCAACCAAACCTGGTTGAAATTTCAGGAAGTTCCATTTGGTGCCAGCGGCTTCCAGCACTTCAAATGTGTTGATGTTCATTTTATTGAAAATGATGGATAGCTCATTCATCAAAGCGATATTGAGGTCGCGTTGTGTGTTCTCAATGATCTTGGCTGCTTCTGCCACTTTAATGGAAGATGCTTTATGAACGCCTGCTTTCACCACCAGCTCGTACACTTTTGCAATCGTGTCGAGCGATTCCTTATCGCAACCGGAAACCACTTTCACAATGGAAGCAAGGGTATGGTTCTTATCGCCCGGATTGATCCTTTCCGGAGAATAACCCAGTTTAAAATCTTTTACATTTCTCAGGCCTGATAATTTCTCTATCACCGGCAGGCAATCCTCTTCTGTACAACCCGGGTATACAGTAGATTCAAACACCACATAATCTCCTTTCTTGATCACTTTACCGATCGTTTCGGAAGCGCGCAGCACCGGGATCAGATCCGGTACTTTATGCTCATCAACCGGTGTGGGCACTGCTACGATATAAAAAGTAGCTTCCTTCAACACATCAAGAGAATCGGTGAAAGTGATGTCGCAGCCTTCAAAAGCTTCTTTCTCCAATTCATTGCTGGGGTCAATGCCCTGCTTCATCAGAGCTATCCTCTTTGCATTGATATCAAAACCGATAACAGATAATTTTCGGGCAAATTCTAACGCGATGGGTAAGCCAACATATCCTAACCCGATAACCGCAAGTTTTTGTTTTTTTTCGATCAGTTCCTGGTACATCGATGAAATTTATTTAGTTACACAAATGAGAAAGCGAAATGCGGAATTCTCACTTTACTTTCAATTCACTCCAGGTGAAACAGGTGGCTTGTGGTTTATTTAATGCTTACAAACTCTTTGGGTTGTTTTCTCCATTCTTCTTCCGGCAACGACTTGAAATAATCGTATGTTATTTTCAATCCTTCGCTGCGGTTGACTTTAGGTTCCCAACCGAGTAAGTTTTTTGCTTTGGTGATATCCGGGCGGCGTTGCTTGGGATCATCAACCGGCAAGGGCTTGTAAGCGATCTTTACTTTGCCGCCGGTAAGTGCCAGTATCTCTTCTGCAAAATCCTTCAGGGAAATCTCATTGGGATTCCCAATATTCACCGGCAGATGATAATCACTCAGCAATAAACGGTAGATGCCTTCAACAAGATCATCCACATAGCAGAAGCTACGAGTTTGGGATCCATCGCCAAAAACAGTCAGATCTTCTCCCCTCAAAGCCTGCCCTATAAATGCAGGAAGAGCACGGCCATCGTTCAACCGCATTCTTGGTCCATAAGTATTGAAGATCCTCACGATCCTGGTTTGCACACCATGAAAACTGTGATAAGCCATGGTGATGGACTCCATATATCTTTTTGCCTCATCATACACACCACGGGGACCAACAGGGTTCACATTACCCCAGTATTCTTCTGTTTGCGGGTGCACCAACGGGTCGCCATACACTTCGCTGGTAGATGCTACCAATATACGTGCCCCTTTTGCTTTTGCAAGCCCCAGGCAATTGTGTGTACCCATGGCACCTACTTTCAATGTCTGAATAGGGATCTTCAGGTAGTCGATCGGGCTGGCCGGTGATGCAAAATGCATGATATAATCCAGCGGCCCGGGGATATGAATGAACTTGGTGATATCGTGATGATAAAACTCAAACTGCTCCAGTTTGAACAGGTGTTCTATATTGCGCAGGTCGCCGGTGATCAGGTTGTCCATTGCAATAACCCTGTAGCCTTCTTTAATAAAACGGTCGCACAGGTGTGATCCAAGAAAGCCGGCTGCGCCGGTAATTAACACTCTTTTCGATTGCATACAGCAGTGATTTTATTTAGCCGGGGAAGAAGCAGCTCTTCCTACACTTTCGTAATGGAATCCAAGTTCACGGATTGCGGCTACATCAAAAAGATTGCGTCCGTCGAAAATGGTTTTGTTTTTCAGGGTAGAAACGATCTTAAGGAAATCAGGTGTCCTGAATTCGTTCCACTCTGTAGCGATGATCAACGCATCAGCATCTTTTAATGCTGCATACTGATTGTCGGCATAACTGATCTTATCACCGATCGTCTTTTTCACATTGTTCATTGCCTCAGGATCAAATGCAGAAACAGTAGCACCTTCTTTTACCAGTGCTTCAATCATATAAAGGGCCGGGGCTTCACGTATATCATCCGTATTGGGTTTGAATGCCAGACCCCATAATGCAAAATGCTTTCCTTTCAGATTGCCTTTGAAATAGTTTTTGATCTTGGGGAACAGGTGCAGTTTCTGCGTTTCATTCACTTCCATCACTGCGTTCAGTATCTTGAAATCATATTTCACTTCAGTGGATGATTTCACCAGGGCCTGCACATCTTTAGGGAAGCAGCTTCCGCCATAGCCAATGCCCGGGAAAAGGAACCTTTTACCAATACGGTCATCGCTTCCTACGCCGCGGCGCACCATGTCCACATCAGCACCCAGCAATTCACAAAGGCGTGCGACCTCATTCATAAAAGAGATCTTGGTAGCAAGGAATGAGTTGGCTGCATATTTGGTAAGCTCTGCTGAGCGTTCATCCATATAGATCACCGGGTTGCCCTGGCGCACGAAAGGTGCATACAGATCACCCATCAGTTTTTTTGCTTTTTCGGAAGTGGCCCCGATCACTACCCTGTCGGGCTTCATAAAATCATCTACAGCCACGCCTTCACGCAGGAACTCAGGATTGGACACAACATCAAATGCCGCTTCCAGTTTTTTTCCAGCCTTAGCCCCACTGTCAAGGATCGCTGCTCTTACTTTTTCAGCAGTACCTACTGGCACTGTGCTTTTGTCAACGATCACTTTGTAATCGTCCGGATTCAGAATATTTCCCAATTGAGTGGAAACGCCAAGTATGTATTTCAGATCTGCGGAGCCATCTTCGCCCGGAGGAGTTGGCAGTGCCAGGAAGATAATAGCTGCATCTTTAATACCATCTTCCAGGTTAGTGGTGAAGCGAAGACGTTCTTCTTTGAGGTTCCTGAGGAATAATTTTTCAAGGCCTGGCTCGTAAATAGTGATCTCACCATTGGTAAGTTTGGTCACTTTTGAACTATCAATGTCTATACAGGTTACGGTGTTGCCGGTTTCGGCAAAACAGGTACCGGTCACTAATCCTACATAGCCGGTGCCTACTACAGCGATTTTCATGAATGCTTGTTAATTATGGTTAAGGTTAATGTTTTAAATATTCGAGCATTTTGCCAGTGATAAAGGACAATTGTTCTTTATCCAGTTCCGTGTGCATTGGCAGGGAGATCACCCGTTCTGTCAACCAGTCCGTTACCGGTAATGATTGTGACGCTACATTGAATTGTTCAAACATTTTCTGGCGATGGCCAGGCACAGGGTAATAGATCATGGAAGGGATCTTATGCTCTGCCAGGAAACTGTTCAACCCGTTCCTTAGCGCTACAGGATCTTTTCCATCGTCAAGCAATATGGTATACTGGTGAAACACATGCCGGGAGTAAGATGCCCTGAACGGGGTTGTTATCATTGCATGACCCGACAATGCATTGTCATAGAAATCAGCCGCAGCTTCCCTGGCTGCGATGTATTCATCCAGGTGTTTCAGCTTGATATCCAGAATGGCTGCCTGTATGGTATCCAAACGGCTGTTGCAACCCACTATATCATGATAATACCTACGGCTTTGCCCATGATTGGCAACCATTTTCATCCGATCAGCCAACGCATCATCATTGGTAAATATTGCACCAGCGTCTCCAAAAGCGCCTAAATTTTTTGAAGGATAGAAGGAAGTGGCCCCGATATGACCGATAGTTCCTGCTTTTTGCTTCCTGCCATCTGAAAAGGTATAATCACTGCCGATCGCCTGGGCATTGTCTTCGATCACCCACAGCTTATGCTTTTCTGCGATCTTCATGATCTCTTCCATCGGCGCCATTTGCCCATACAAATGCACAGGCACGATCGCTTTGGTTTTCGGTGTGATCGCTTTTTCCAGCAAAGCAGGATCTATGCAGAATGTTTTAGGGTCCACATCCACAAATACAGGTGTAAGATTGAGCAGGGCGATCACCTCGGTGGTGGCGATGAATGTAAAAGAAGGAGTGAGCACCTCATCACCAGGCTGCAAGCCCAGCGCCATCATGGCTATCTGCAATGCATCCGTGCCGTTGGCGCAGGGGATCGTATGCTTAACGCCGAGATAAGCTGAAAGACTATTGCAAAAATCCTGTACCGGTTTTCCATTGATGAAAGCCGAACTTTCAATCACCTGTAAAACCGCGTTATCAACTTCTGCCTTTATTTTTTGATACTGGGTCTTGGTATCAACCATTTGAATAGGTCGCATAGAAATAGCTTTGAAGGGGATAAGAAAACAGTGTCTCACAATGCCTTTGCAACCAATCAGTAGGCCCCTTTCTGATAAAGTGTCGCAAAAATAGTAAAATACGGGTAGTTTCCCGGATTGACTTTACATTTGTCGCTCCCGGGCATATCCGGGCTAAAATCAATGCTTTGGGAGTAACTTTCTACAATATTTTCCTGCTTTTCCTCCGCGCAGGCATGCGGATAGCCGCCCTTTTCAATAAAAAAGCCCGGCAATGGGTAGAAGGCCGCCGGCAGATTTTCAGCAGGTTGCAGGTGGCAACTGCTGGCAAAAAAAAGATCATCTGGATGCACTGCGCATCGCTGGGCGAGTTTGAACAAGGAAGACCGGTGCTGGAGAAATTAAAGCAGGACTATCCCGGTCATCACCTGCTTGTTACTTTCTTCTCACCATCGGGATATGAGATCATGAAAAATTACGCGGGAGCCGATTGGATATTTTATATGCCGGTAGACGGCCCCGGCAACGCCCGCCGTTTTCTTGACATCGTGAATCCATCGCTGGTGATCTTCGTGAAATACGAATACTGGTATTATTATCTTAAAGCAACAAAAGCCCGCCAGGTCCCCCTGCTGATGGTTTCAGCCATATTCCGGCCAAACTCTTCTTTCTTTAAATGGTACGGAGGCCTTTACCGGAAAATGCTGTCCCGGTTTACACACCTGTTTGTTCAAAACCAGGAATCGGTAGACCTGCTTTCCCGTATTCTTCCTGCCGACCGTTACAGCATAGCTGGTGATACCCGGTTTGACCGGGTGATCGATATCGCAGAAAAGGGCGGACCAATTCCGCTGATCGAACAATTTACCGGCACCACCCCAACGATCATTGCGGGAAGCACCTGGCAGCCGGATGAAGCCATTCTGCAAAAAACACTGAATGTTTTAAACAACCTGAAACTGATCATCGCTCCTCATGAAATTCATGGAGACCATATCACTCAGTTGCAGCAATTATTCCCTGGTTGTTTGCTTTATTCCCAGCTATCAGCAGGCAGCAGGACTGTTGGTGAAAGCAATGTGCTGATCATTGATAATATCGGTCTGCTTTCCCGCATTTACCGCTATGCGCATACTACTTATATCGGGGGGGCATTTGGAGCAGGATTACATAATACACTGGAAGCAGCCGTATATGGCAAACCTGTTTTATTTGGCCCGGAATATTCCAAATACATGGAAGCGGTGGGGTTGATCGGGGCAGGAGCAGGCTTCAGTATCAGCAATGAAGCAGGATGTATTGCAACAGTGAAACAACTGACAGGCGACAAAGCTCTTTACGACAGTGCCTGCCAGGCTGCACTTTCATTTTGTTACAAACACAAAGGCGCTACAGGGAAAATAATGAGTTTTATTCAGGAGAAACGTCTTTTGACCAACTGATCAAACTGCAGTACCAGCGGATGATCGCTGTTCCAGCCCAGTTTTATTTTTAATTCCCTGCTGATCCAGTATTCTGCTTCAGGGAAAATATTAAAGCCGTTGATCGTTTTAATGCTGCGTTCATACATGGCTTCATCGCCACGGAAAAGATCGTTGATGAAGACGAACCGGTCATTGATGCCGATCGCTTTGCGCAGGTCTTTTACAGGAGTTTCTTTCAATACCTCGGCCAGTTCTGTTTTTACCTGTTTGAGTCTATCATTCAATGATTCCTGCTCCTGTTTGCCATTGACCTGGTGAGACAGTGTAGGTATTTCATTCAGCGGGTCTCTTACAATTTCTTTTTGCAGGTTTTCCTGGGTAAAAGAAATGGTTTGCCTTTCTTCAATCACAACGGTCTCCACAACTTCTTTCACTGGTGCAGGGATCGATCTTTCCTGTGGCTGCGGCGCATATCTTTCATATTGCAGCGCATCCACACTCATGGATGGGGGAAGAACAACAGCCACTTTCGAAGTGCCCAGGCGCCTGGTACTTTGCTGCTGACCGAGTAATTCACTATGTAAAAGCTGAACAGTGGCAAGTAGTTGAGTTGCGTCTGCCTCCTGCGCAACCTGTTGGTTTAATTTGGATATCAAAGTATGTATTCGTTCCATTGTGCTACTTTTGACGGACGGACGTTCCTAAAATTACAAACACTTTGCCAATTAATTGATTACGCGTTCCGGAATTTAAAATCTTAACAATGTTTATTGAACCCAACCTGAGGGGCGAACGCCGTGGATGGATTGAAGTGATTTGCGGATCGATGTTCAGCGGAAAAACAGAAGAACTGATCAGGCGTCTGAAAAGAGTAAAGATCGCCAACCTGAAAGTGGAAATATTCAAACCGGCTATCGACACGCGTTATGATGAAATCAATATCGTATCGCATGATACCAATGCCATTCATTCCACGCCGATCGACAATTCCCAGAAGCTGCTGCTGTTGGCCCAGGGTGTGGATGTGATCGGGATCGATGAAGCACAGTTTTTTGATAATGAGCTACCCAATGTATGCGACGAGCTGGCATACAGGGGTATCAGGGTGATCGTGGCAGGGTTGGACATGGATTATACCGGCAAACCCTTTGGCCAGATGCCTTTCCTGCTGGCTAAAGCCGATTACGTGACAAAACTCCATGCGATCTGCGTGGTTTGTGGACATATAGCCAATTATTCATACAGGAAAATTCCGAACGAAGACCAGGTGATGCTGGGGGCGACGGATGTGTACGAACCAAGATGCCGTATCTGTTATAACGCGAATAAGCACGAATAAGGACTGCGGGAGAGTTGGGCTGTATAAGAGCCGCGAATGGCGCGAATGGCGTCCTCAAGTTGAAGAATAAATAACGTTGCGTTCTTTGCGTAAGGTTGCGAACCTCGCGATACATTAAATTGACATGAATTCTGTACGTCATATATATACGCTTTTTAAGAAGGATTTGCTGTTGGAGATACGTCAGCAGTATAGTTTTTATGGTATACTATTATATATAGGTGCTACAGTGTTTGTGCTTTTTATGGCTGTGGACGAGCCGGAAAGCCGCGTATGGAATGGCTTGTTCTGGGTGATACAGTTATTTATTTGTATCAATGCTGTGGCAAAAAGCTTTTTGCAGGAAAGCAGGGGACGGATGCTGTATTTCTATTCGATCTCATCGCCTGGGAGTTTTGTGCTGGCCAAACTTTTGTTTAATTCAGGGCTGATGTTGCTGATGAGCCTGCTCAGCCTGTTGCTTTTCACTATGTTTTTTGGTAACCCGATGGTGAAAGCAGGGGCTTTTATCGGGTTGGTACTGCTCGGAGGCTGGAGTTTGAGCCTGATCTTTACTTTTTTAGCGGCTATAGCGGCAAGAGCCCAGCAGAATGCGGCAATCATGGCCGTGTTGGGGTTTCCCCTGATCATCCCGCAGCTATTGCTGCTGATGAAGATCTCCAATGCAGCTTTCAACCCTATTTTGACCATACATGCCAGCAATGTACTGCTATTGGTGGCGCTGGATGTTATGGTAATCATCCTTTCTGTAATTCTTTTCCCCTTTCTTTGGAAAGACTGATGATAATTCAAAGTTCAAAGGCAAAAAATCAAAAAAAGGGGCTTTATTTTGAATTTTTACTTTTTACTTTTGAATTTGGCCTCCGCTAAATTCCGCAAGAAGGAAATTTTGTGCAGGATTAACGCGGCAGTCTTAATTTTGTGCACTTTTCGGCCTCCTTTCTAATTGAAAGACAAACCAATGACCCGTAAAAAAAATATGATTTCCCGGTGGTGGTGGAAGATACTCTGCATCGTGTTGCTCCTGTTCACTTTTATTAAAGGCTTGCTGGTAAAGATCCCTAACCTTCCTGCACTGGAAGAAACCAGCCGCAACCTGTTCTTTCATGTGGCTATGTGGATGGCAATGATGTCGTTGTTTACCGTTTCTTTGGTGAATTCTATCCGCTATCTCCGCACTTTCAATCTCAAATATGATGTCTATGCCCGGCAATATGCTGTGGTAGGGATCGTTTTTGGTATGCTGGGTTATGCTACCGGCGCCATTTGGATGAGTTATACCTGGGCTGACCCCAATAATCCCCTTTTCCAGTCGTTCGGTGCATTGGCAAGGGAGCCCAAACTGATCGGAGCAGCTATTGCACTACTGATCTATTTTGCGTATCTCGTGTTGAGGGATTCCATTCATGATATGGACAAACGCGCAAGGATCAGTGCAGTGTACAACATATTTGCTTATGCCATGTTGTTTCCTTCCATCTGGATCGTGCCGCGCTTATTGCCCAGTTTGCACCCAGGCCAGGAAGGGAACCCGGCAATGAATTTTAATGATGTGAGCCCGGAAATGCGACTGGTGGAATTACCTGCTTTTATCGGCTGGACACTGCTCGGCGTCTGGATCACCACGCTTAAAATACGCATGAGTTTATGGAAAGAAAAAAGATTGACCGCATGAAAAAAATAAAATCACTCCTTTCTCTGTTAGTAGTACTCCTTTTTGCGGTAGTTGCACAGGCCCAGAATGTAGCGGGCGAATCCTCTTTCGGACAAACCATGCGCAGCAATGGCCGCATTTATGTGGTGATCGCTGTGATGACGACCATCCTTGTCGGCCTGTTCCTTTACCTGATCAGGCTTGATAAAAAGGTCAGCAAGCTGGAAAAAGAAGCCTGATTCAATTCAAAAGTCAAAATGCAAAATTTAAAAGTCAAAATGTAAACCTTAACGCAAAGTTTCCTCCCTGCACAGTGCGGGTCATCTTTTGCATTTTTACTTTTGAATTTTGAATTACTATAACAATTACGATTGCTATTCGAAAACAAAAATCAGAATCATGTCAGAAAAGCATTACAGTTTCTTTAACTCTGTTGAAAAGAGTTTCGACAAAGCTGCAAAGTTTACCAAATGGGATCCGGGTATCCTGGAGCAGATCAAAGCTTGCAACGCCATTTACAGTATGAAATTCCCCGTTAAAAGGGATTCAGGCGCTATCGAAGTAATAGAAGCATACCGTGTGCAACACTCACATCATAAAACTCCCTGTAAAGGTGGTATCCGTTTCGCTGCAGAAGTGAACCAGGATGAAGTGATGGCACTCGCCGCATTGATGACCTACAAATGCGCTATCGTGAACGTTCCTTTTGGTGGAGGTAAAGGCGGTATCAAGATCAATCCCCGCGAATACACTCCATTTGAGCTGGAAAAGATCACCCGTCGTTATACCTCTGAACTGATCAAGAAAAAATTCATCGGACCAGGCACTGACGTACCTGCTCCTGATTATGGTACAGGCGAGCGTGAAATGGCCTGGATACTGGATACCTACACTACCATGCACCCCGGTGAGATCGATGCAGCGGGTTGCGTAACAGGTAAGCCTGTATCACAAGGTGGTGTTCGCGGCCGTCGCGAAGCTACAGGTCTGGGCGTATTCTTTGGTTTGCGTGAAGTATGCAATATGCCTGATATCATGGCCAAACTTGGAATGAGCGTTGGCGTGGAAGGAAAAAGGATTGTGGTCCAGGGATTGGGTAATGTGGGTTATCATACCGCTAAATTCTTCCAGAATGCAGGTGCACTGATCACCGGCCTGGCAGAATACGAGGGCGCTATTGTAAATGATAAAGGGCTTGACGTGGATGAAGTGTTCAATCACCGCAAACAGACCGGCTCCATCCTCAATTTCCCCGGTGCTACAAACCTGGCAAAAAATACCGATGCGCTGGAAGTAGAATGCGATATCCTGATCCCTGCAGCATTGGAGAATGTGATCAATGGAGAGAACGCACCAAGGGTAAAAGCAAAACTGATCGGTGAAGCGGCAAATGGCCCTCTTACTCCCGAAGCAGATGAAGTATTTTCTAAAAAAGGAATCATCGTTGTCCCCGACATGTACCTGAACGCAGGTGGTGTAACCGTTTCTTATTTCGAATGGTTGAAAAACCTCAGCCACGTTCGTTATGGACGGATGGAAAAACGCTTCAACGAAAACATGAACGCACATATCGTTGGACAAATGGAAAACCTTTCCGGTAAAAAAATGAACGCGAAAGAAAGGGAATACATTGTGCATGGTGCGGATGAAGTGGACCTGGTTTACAGCGGTCTGGAAGAAACCATGATCACCGCCACCCACGAGATCATGAACGAATGGAAAAATAATCCTGATATCCCCAATATGCGTACAGCAGCTTATGTGGTTGCCATCAACAAAGTAGCTACCAGCTATGCGGAACTGGGTATCTTCCCATAATGGATATAAACTTTCCCGGATCCCGGCAGCATTCCTGCCGGGATTTTTTTTATCCCTCCTATCTTTTTAACTTAGGTAGCAAAATATATTCTTCCTATCAGCTCCCTTTTCTTTAACCAACTAAACTTTTAATATGAGAAATGTAACTGGATTCGGAGGCTTTTTCTTCCGCACCAAAGACCCCGATGCAATGGCAGCCTGGTATCAGCAACATTTTGGTATCAACACTGTAGGCAGCAATGAACTCTGGATACAACAGGAAGGCCCAACCGTATTTGCTCCTTTTAAGCAGGACACGACCTATTTTGGTAACAACGATCAGCAATTCATGATCAATTTCCGGGTAAACGATCTCGATGCACTTTTAAAAGAGCTTTCTACAGCAGGCGTCCGCATCGATGAAAAAAGGCAGGACGAACCTTATGGAAGATTCGCCTGGGTATATGACCCTGAAGGCAATAAGATCGAACTCTGGCAACCATTGGAATAACCCTTTCTATTAGTCAATACTGAAACTCATGAAAAGACGGGATTTTTTAACTGCTTCTGCTATCACTACTGCAGGCATCAGTTCTTTACTCATTTCGTGCAAACCAGGCACTTCCTCAGATACAAAAGCAAAAGAAAAAACCAATGATCAGCTACCTGCTTTTGAACTCGATGAAACCGATATCTCTTCTCTACAGGAAAAGATGGCAGCCGGGACATATACTTCTGAAAAAATTACTGACCTGTATCTTTCCCGCATCCGCCATATAGATCATGCAGGCCCTTCACTTCACTCAGTGATTGAAATAAATCCTGATGCTATTGCAGATGCGCGTGTGTTGGATGAAGAAAGAAAAAGCGGGAAAACAAGAGGGCCATTGCATGGTATTCCTGTGTTGTTGAAAGACAATATTGATACAGCAGGAAAGATGCAAACCACGGCAGGTTCATTAGCACTCGAAGGTCATATTGCAGCAACGGATGCTTTCCTGGTTAAAAAATTAAGAGACGCAGGTGCTGTTATCCTCGGCAAGACCAATCTCAGCGAATGGGCTAATTTCAGATCAAACAAGTCCTGTTCAGGCTGGAGCAGCCGCGGCGGCCAAACAAAAAATCCTTATATACTTGATCATAATCCCTGTGGTTCCAGTTCAGGTTCAGGTGTTGCTGTCGCCGCCAATCTTTGCGTGGCAGCAGTAGGCACTGAAACAGATGGTTCCATCACCTGCCCTTCTGCGGTAAATGGGATTGTTGGTATTAAACCAACAGTAGGTTTGGTGAGCCGCTCCGGTATCATTCCTATTTCTTCCACACAGGACACTGCAGGCCCCATGGCCCGTACGGTAAAAGATGCTGCGATCATGCTTGGTGTGCTGGCAGGTGTTGACGAAGCTGATAAAGCAACACAGGAACAGGAAAAACTGAAAACCAGGATCACTGATTATACCAGCTTTCTGCATCCTGAAGGATTGAAAGGAAAAAGGATCGGCATTGAAAAGAAACCGCAGGGAGATAATCCCCTGCTTCATGCATTACAGCAAAAAGCACTGGAAGTGCTGAAGCAGCAAGGTGCTACTATTATTGAAGTGGAATATCTTGATGCTATAGGCAAGTTGGGCGATGCAGAGTTTGAGCTGATGCAATACGAATTCAAAGATGGCTTGAACCGCTATCTTGCCAGAGCCAATGCAAGGGTGAAATCGCTGGAAGAAGTGATCGCTTTTAACAAAGCCAATGAAAGCAAGGCTATGCCTTACTTCAAACAGGAGTTACTGGAAAGTTCACAAAAGAAAGAAGGATTGGATAGTCCTGCATATAAACAGGCAGTACAGAAAAGCCATGCAGGTACGCGGAAGATAATTGATGATCTGTTTAAACAACACCAGTTGGATGCACTGGCAGGCCTCACCATGGGACCAGCCTGCAGCATCGATATGATCTATGGCGACCGTTGGGGCAATGTATTCCTTACTCAACCTGCAGCAGCATCCGGCTATCCACATATCACTGTTCCCTGCGGAATGGTGTATGATCTGCCGGTAGGTTTCTCATTTTTTGCACAAGCCTACAGCGAACCGGCTTTGATTGAAATGGGATATGCCTATGAGCAGGCAACAAAAAACAGGAAAGTGCCGGCATTCCGCAAAGCATTCCTTCCCTGATGCCGGGAAATATTGGAAAACATCTTTGCTCTTTTTTAATTAGCTTACTGATTCAATCGGATATATGAAACCTTTGTTTTGCCTGTTATTGCTTATCAGCGTTTGCGCTTCTGCACAACAAAAAAACTGGAAGCTGGTCTGGAGTGATGAATTTGATTACTCCGGTTTGCCTGATTCCACCAAATGGACAGCCGAGGTGGGTGGTGATGGCTGGGGGAATAATGAATTGCAGTATTATACTGCAGGCCGTAAGGAGAATGCACGTGTTAAGAACGGCCTGCTCACGATTGAAGCACGTAAGGAAAACTGGAAAGGAAAATCTTATACATCGGCAAGATTGATCACTAAAAACAAAGGCGACTGGCAATATGGTAAAATAGAAGTAAAAGCTAAACTACCCAAAGGTCGTGGCACCTGGCCTGCGATCTGGATGCTGGGTTCTGTACCTGATCTCCGCTGGCCTGATGACGGAGAGATCGATATCATGGAACACGTAGGATTTAACCAGGGTTTTATTCATGGCTCCATACACTGTAAAAAATATTATCACGTTATCAACACACAAAAGACCGACACTATAGAAGTAAAGGATTGTTCAGAAAACTTTCATGTGTACAGTGTTGAATGGAATAAAGAATCAGTGAAGATCGCAGTGGATGGAAAAGTATTTTTCACTTTCAACAATGAACATACCGGCTATGATGCCTGGCCCTTTGACAATAAAATGTTCCTGCTGCTCAATATCGCAGTAGGTGGCAACTGGGGCGGTCAAAAGGGAGTGGATGAAAAAATCTGGCCGCAGAAGATGGAGATCGATTATGTTAGGGTGTACCAATAGTTGAATGGTTAGCGGCTTTTATAATTTCTTCCTGATATCAGGCGCTTCCGCATAAGGTTTATAATCGAGGGGTAATAAATTAGATACTTTTTCATTCCATGCCCAGTAAGACATGGAGAATACCTCCTGCGGTGGAAAGTAACTTCCATTGGCATCTACAACAATAACACGGTGGTTTTGCAGGAAGATATGTGAACGCTGAAAGGTCGGCGACCTCCGTTCATTGTAATAAAGCAAATATCCTTCGTCTTCCAGTTCCCGTTTATAAGTAACATAGAGAAAGTCATCAAAGTAAAGCACTTTGAGTTCGCCATCCTGCCCCACGATCAGGCTGTCGGCTGTAAGGATATCACGGCCATAAGTGTCAATATCATCTTTTTGCGACATCACCCGCCGGTAATAATCAGTAGAATCTTTCGATAAGGAATCCTGGGCCGGCACCACCTTGGAGGGAGTGTTGCCATTACTGCTGACCCTTATGAAACTTCCGGGGCGGTATATTTTTTTGACCCTTTGTTTTTCCAGGTTAGGCCTGCGTACCATACGCCTTACTTCATATCCTTCTTCTGTCAGTTTGTTGTTGTATACAGACCGCATAAAATGCATCATAGAGCCATAATACGCTTTGTCGCGCCCTTTTTGCCAGCGGCGTTGCAGGCCTTTTCTCTTTTTATCTATCTCTTCAAAAAGAGGATAGCCTACAAAGTAAGTAGTGTTTGTCTTATAATTGATCTCGAAATCTTCTAACTGGTATTTGATGATATAACCCAGTGCTTTATTTTCCAGGATGATCGGATCATCTGAGTAAGCCACCAGCCGGTTGCTTTTGCGGTAATACCGAAAGCGGATGGAGGATTCATTTTTAATTTTGCAGTCTTTGGCATTAGGTGTTTGGCCCACGAAATTATCCAGGAACACTTTGCCCCATTTATCCCAGCCTTCTTCCACAGACGGCTCTACTACTACGTTTTGCAGCTCTCTTACTTTCACTTCCATCTCTACGCGGATCTTGAGAGGCAACTGATCCGTGTTAAAGCTATATACATTTGTTTCATAGCCAACAGATGAAATGATCAGATCGTATTTCCCGGGAGGGATATCTGCTATTTCAAAATTGCCGTCCTTATTGGTTACTGTTCCATAGGAAGTATTGCTGATAAAAACACTGCTCCCTGCAATAGGTTCTTTACTGGAAGCAGCCACTATCTTTCCCTGTATGGTACGCTGGGAAAGCATGGTGAGAGGAATAAAAAGCAGCAGACAAAAAAATGCCGGTATTCTGAACATACCGGCAATATACAGCATTAAAACTAATTCTTTAGTTAATAAATCCGGCCGAAGAAAAGCGTTGCCGCTGAGGGATACCGGCCTACTCCAATCCAAACATACCCTTGTTCAGTTGCTGCAATATTTGCATTTTATATTTTGCATCTATCAGCAATGAAATATTATGCGGGCTGCCACCATAAGATACCATTCGAACAGGAATGTTCATGATAGAACCAAACAGTTTTTTTACAATATCTGTTGTTTGCGCTATTTCATTGCCTACCACAGAAATGATCGTTTGATTATGGTCCACCTCTGTTGTACCGAACGGTTCCAGTTCTTTAAGGATCTCTTTCAGGAAAGCAGGGTTATCAATAGTAAGCGATACGGCTACTTCTGAAGTAGTGATCATATCGATCGGCGTACGGTATTTTTCAAATACTTCGAATATCTTCCTGAGAAAGCCATAGGCCAGCAGCATACGGCTGCTTTTGATACGGATAGCGATGATATTATCTTTTGCTGCCACTGCTTTTACACCTACACCATGAGCCAGCTCTGTGATAAGTGTGCCCTTTGCTTCAAGCTGCATAGTATTAAGCAACTTTACAGGGATCTTATATGTTTGTGCAGGCCAGATAGAAGCAGGGTGAAGTATTTTAGCACCGAAATAAGCAAGCTCTGCTGCTTCCTCAAAGCTCAGTTGTTCAATAGGCACTGTTTTCTTCACTACACGCGGATCGTTATTATGCATACCGTCAATATCGGTCCAGATTTCACATGCAGAAGCACCAATAGCCGCTGCAATCAATGAAGCTGAATAATCACTGCCGCCTCTTTTCAGGTTGTCTACCTCGCCACGGGCATTGCGGCAGATATAACCCTGGGTCACGAATAATTTTCTTTCCTTATGCTGTTGCAGCAGCTGTGTAAGCTTTACTTTAATGCTGCCGATCTGCGGTTCATCGTATGCATCAATGGTCATGAACTCCAGGGCAGGCAACAGGGCATGATCGATTCCCTGCTCTTCGAGATAAGCCGAAAACAATTTGGTCGAAAGCAATTCACCCTGCGCAAGAATATCTTTATTCAGCGCTTCGCTGAAAGAGATCTTGAGAATGATATTGAGGAATTCAAAATGCTCGGCAACAATCTGGCGTGTTCTCTCAACAGAAGCAGGTTTTTTCACCAGTTCAGTAATGAATTGATGGTAATGAGCTTCCAGTTTATCAATGGACTGCTTGGCTGCGCTGCGATCACCCTTGGCAATATGCTCGCCTATTTCAACGAGGGCATTAGTGGTGCCAGACAAAGCAGACAACACCACGATCGTGGGCTCTTCCTGCCTGGTAACCAGTGAAGCAATATGGTGCATACGTTCCGGCTTACCTACACTGGTGCCTCCAAACTTCATTACTTTCATGATGATTCCCTTTCCGGGCTTTTAAACGATTAAAAATGGTGGCTGCAAAGATAAAGGCAGATAGATAATAAAAAGATATAAAATAAACAGATGACCGCGGAATGATAAAAAAATTCAAAGAAAACGCTATTTTCTTTGAATTCACTTCAATTCTATCCCGAATTTCTCTCCTATTGATTGTAAATCCTTGATTACAGATTCAAGTAAAGGAATTCCTTCTTTCATTCTTTCTGCTTCCATTTCCCTTTCAGGATCGCCCGGCACCAGCACTTTTTCCTGTCCGGGCATCGGCTTCGCAGCCCTGAAACCTTCTATCCAGTGATCCATGCTTTTTTTGAAATCTTCTGCCGGCCTGAAAGCGTCTACCCGCATTGCCCCAAAGAAATGACCGATCCCTTTGCCAGGCTGCTGTGCAGGCATCGGCACATAAGCGGGGAAGGGAGGTACCCAGGGTGCATAATTCGCACCACTCAGCAGGGCTGAGAAAATGTCCACTATTGCTCCCAGTGCATATCCTTTGTGGCTGCCATGTTCTTTATCTCCTCCAAGCGGTAACAGTGCCCCTCCTTTCTTCAGTTCATGCGGGTCATGTGAAGGATTACCCTCTGCATCCTGCACCCACCCCGAGGGCGTCGACTGATTTTTCCGTTGCAAAATTTCCAGCTTGCCATTGGCGGCTGTAGTGGTAGCCAGGTCAGCCACAAAAGCCGGCTGCTTACCTGCTGGTGCAGCTACACAGATAGGGTTTGTGCCAAGCATCTTATCAACGGAAAAAGTAGGTGCCACCAATGGACTGGCATTGGTCATGGCCATGCCGATCATATCATATTGCAAAGCCATCATGGCATGATGGGCTGCTATGCCGAAGTGATTACTGTTTTGCACACTCACCCAACCTGTACCCACCTGTTTAGCCTTTTCAATGGCCACCTGCATAGCATAAGGCGCCACTACCAGGCCAAGCCCGCTGTCACCATCCACCACTGCTGTGGATGGCGTTTCATGAATGATCCTGATATCAGGTTTGGCATTCACACGCTTCACCTCCCAAAGCCTTACATAGCCACTAAGCCTGGCCACTCCATGCGAATCAATACCCCTTATATCTGCGGAAAGCAACGCTTTAGTAGCTGTTGCCGCCTGCTCCTCCGGGCATCCAATTGACAGAAATACTTTCTGAGTAAAAACAGCAAGTTGCTGATAAGAAAATAGCTGTGTTGACATATAGCAAAGAAACAAAGAAAAATGCCTCCCTGTTACAGGAGGCATAGCCTTATCATTTCAGTGTCTTCAAGAAATCATCAATTATCAGACCCTATTCGCGCCATTCGCGCTTATCCTCATTCCCTCCATTCTCACTTACCCATTCGCGCCATTCGTACTCATCAGAACGGGAGGTCATCAATCGGCTCAGTAATATCATTCGCAGAAGGGACGCTGCTTGGAGCAGTATTGGAAGCTCCATTGTTATAAGAAGAAGAGCCTCCACCGAATCCACCTTCACTGCGGCCACCTAATAGCTGCACTTCACGCACACGAAGGGAAAGGGATGCTCCGCTTGTTCCATCCTGGCGGGTAAATGATCTCACTTCCGGTGTTCCTTCCACAAATACCTGTTTGCCTTTGGTCAGATAAGGAGAAAGCGCTGTCCTGTCTGTCCAGTACGCACAATCTACCCAGGTTGTTTTCTCCTGGCTCATTCCCTGACTGTCTTTGTATTTCTCCGTATGGGCTACTGTAAAATTGATCACATTCTTTCCATTGACTGTGTTAACCACGCAATCTTTGCCGAGGTTACCGATAACTTGCATTTTAATCATAGTGCTCTGTTTTAATATTCGTAATAATTATTAAGCGGCAAGTTAGCATTATTCTCCCGCCTGGGATGCCGCACTAACTTGATTTACCCGTTGCAAAGCAGACTTGTGAATAACTTTTAACTTCCCTGCCGCTATGAGTGCAAGATGCATTCAGATGGAAAGGATTCCTTGAGAAAAAAACGTCTTTTTTATGTGTTTTTCCTATTCTGCTCTTCCGCTTGCCGCATCAATATTTCTTCCGAAGAATATCGCATTCATAAACAGCTTGCTGCCGCCCAGCCAGAACGCCCTGAAATTCGGATTGTCTGCTATGCTGATCACCCTTCCGCCTCCTACTGTATTCACCACTACTGCTGCAGAATTCTTGATAGCATCCAGGTTCTCCCGGCTTACCCAACCACTCTGCATTGGCTTGCTTCCATAAAAGAATGGCGTGGCATAAGGATTTTTGCTTTTTTCCATAAACACCCTATTGGCTTTGAACAGGCTGACCGTTTTCTGATTATATCCATAAGCCAATGGATGCGTAAGATCTACTTCTGCTCCGAAAATAGCACCACTCACACGTTGCGCTCCGTCCACCTGCTCTCTGTCTACATACGTTGCTTTTTGTGTACTGTCGACCGGCGCTTTTGTTCTCTTGAACGATACATTGCTGATACCATTCTGCGCAGCCCAGGTCACGGCTTCTTCTGTAAGAATTAAAGTACCGCCTCCCTGCACCCAGCTCTTCAACTTTTCCTTATTGAGTTCGCCATAGTTCCCTCCTACCATGATCAGCGTATTGTATTGATCTGCCTGTGCCCGGTTGAACGCTGATGGCTCCAGGTGGGTTGCAGGCATATTCATCCGCTGATCAAGCAGATGCCAAACCTCGCCTGCATCTGTTGCATTTACTCCGGAACCTGTGATCATAGCGATCCTTGGGGTAGCTACCGGCGCAAATTTGCTGCTGCCCAGGTCACTGCCACTGCTTACATTTCCCCCGCTTACAGCCCACACTTTTATATAACTGCGCTCGGCCACCTCTTTCATCAGCTCAGCCAATTGGCTGCTGTTCATTTTTTGCGCTTTTACCGGCACCATTATCGTTCCATAATCGAATGCCAATGTTGTATTACCTATCGGCATGTCAAATTTGTTGGTGGCCACTTTTGCCATAACACCTGCCTGTTGCAATTCATACAACGCACGTGGTGCATACAGATCATCCCATGCAAAGAGGTAAGCATATTCGCTTTTACCAGTCACTTCGCCTGCAGGTTTGGGCAGATCTGTCAGTTTATCACCGGCAGCACCTGTATACTGTGCTGCATTCAATTCTGCTGCAGGTAAACCAAACGCCAGCGGCATGGTCCACGAAGTGATATCATAGAACAAACTGTCTTTATACTGGAATGTTTTTTCAAAAATGGTCCTGATCAGCCTGTATTGCGGTTGATTGGTCGGTACCACATATGCTGTACCGGGTTTGAATTCATTTCCATCAGCACTGAACTTATTCTTTACTGCCAGTACCTGTATCTGGTGCCGGCGCAGCATTTCTGCAAAATGATAAGTTTTGGCTTTATCCTGTTCATCGCCGAACACATATCCTTTCACAGGCGTTGCTGCCGATTCCGTCATAGCTGTTTTATAAAAATCCCTTTGCCATTGCAGAAATTCTTTCCGCAAGGCTTTTGCTCCTTCCAGTGTTGACAGAGCTGTTACAAACTGGTTGCGGATCGTAAAGGGAAAAGTCAGCAACCCATTGGTTGTTTGTTGCGCATGACCTCTTGAAGATGCCTGTTCGAATAAGATCCCGATTGCACCATTCACATCAGGATAGGTTGAACCCTTCCCATAATAGAAATCATCGTAATTCTCTTTGGTAAAATAAAGCGAACCGATACGATCGAGGAATGCTGCATGAAATTTAGCCAGTTTGCCGGTCAGCTCCTGGTTTTTATCCGGCGTCAATGGATTGACCCTGGAAGGCACACCCGGTTGAAAAAAGAAAGTAGCATTGCTTCCCTGTTCGTGGTGATCAGTAAGGATATTAGGTTTCCATTTATGAAACCATTCAAGGCGGTTCTGACTTTCCACATGTATTGCAGGCAACCAATCGCGGTTCAGATCGAACCAGTAATGATTGAACCTTCCGCCAGGCCATACTTCATTAAACTCGCGGTCGTTGGGATCGCTCACCAGGTTTTTGCTGCGGTGTTGGTTCACCCAACCGGAAAAACGCTGCATACCATCGGGGTTAAAGGAAGGATCGAAAAGAATAACTGTATTATCCAGCAATTCATCAATTTGTTTTCCCTGTGCTGCTGCCAGGTAATATGCACTTACCAGGGAAGCATTGGTACCGCTTTGCTCATTACCATGTATCGAATGCCCGATCCAGACTACGATAGGCATATTGTCGATATTGAGCGAACCGGAGCGCTCGGGATCTGTCAACTGCACGTGTTGCTGACGGATCTCTTCCAGCCGCTGATGGTTTTTAGGAGAAGTGATGATCAATAACACCTGTGGCCTTTTCTCATACGTGAATCCCATGATCTCCATTTTTACCCTGTCCGGTGCAGCTGCAGCCACTGCTTTCATATAATTCACCAGCCGGTCATGGGTAACGTGGTATTCACCAACTTCATGGTAAATAATATCCTTTGGTTTGGGAATGGCCGGGTTGTAGCTGATGCTGTCCGGCAAATAATACTTTAAGTCCTGGGCCATGCCTGCGCAAGACAGGACCAGCAAGCAGGTAATCAGAGCTAGTTTTCTCATAAGCAATTGTTTGTTAAGTGTATGAGCGAGGAAGATACAAAAAGAGAGATTTCGGGGCATATAATATTTCGGTTATTTACAAACTTATCTTCGATGATTTTGTAATTCATGTCCGGGTTTATTCTTTAATGGAGGAAAAGACCCAGGTAATTGACAATCAATAAGAACAGCAAAGTGCTGCAGGAAGCCGCAGGAGCCTGTATTATCCACCTTATCTGCCGGCTAAATTGTATCTTTGCTGCTTGCAATTTTTAAAAAATTATGAGTCGTAAAGGAAAAGTGCTGGTTGCCATGAGCGGCGGTATTGATAGCACTGTGGCTGCCCTCATGCTTAATGATGAGGGGTATGAAGTGGTGGGGATCACCATGAAGACCTGGGATTATGCTGCCAGTGGCGGAAGTAAAAAGGAAACAGGTTGTTGTAACGTAGACAGCTTTAACGATGCCCGACAGGCAGCCGTTGAGCATGGTTTTGCGCATTATATTCTTGATATAAGGGAAGAGTTCGGCGGTTTTGTGATCGATAATTTCGTAGAAGAATACCTTGCCGGTCGCACACCCAATCCCTGCGTGCTTTGCAATACACATATCAAATGGAGGGCTTTGCTGAAAAGGGCTGATGCCCTGGGCTGCGATTTTATCGCTACCGGCCACTACGCAAAGATCAGGCAACATGACAATGGTCGCTATGTAGTAAGCAAAGCCATTGATGAAACAAAGGATCAGAGCTATGTGCTTTGGGGCCTGCAGCAAGACCTGCTAAGCCGCACTCTATTACCCCTGGCCCCCTATCGCAAAACAGAGATCCGCGATATGGCCCTGCGATATGGCTATCCTGAACTGGCTAAAAAAAGCGAAAGCTATGAGATCTGTTTTGTACCGGACAATGACTACCGCGGTTTCCTGAAAAGAAGAGTGGAAGGTCTTGAAGAAAAAGTAGCCGGCGGCAATTTCATTGATAAAAATGGAAAGATACTCGGCCAGCATAAAGGCTATCCGTTCTATACGATCGGCCAGCGCAAAGGCCTGGACATTGCTTTTGGAAAGCCTGTATTCGTTACGAAGATCGATCCAGAAAACAATACAGTCATGCTCGGTGATGAAGCCGACCTGGAACAGAATGAAATGACGGTGGGCAAACTGAACATGATCAAGTACGATACCATTACACCTGGAATGGAAGCCATTACCAAGATCCGCTACAAGGACAAAGGCAGCCTTTCCAATATCTACCCCGAAAATGGGCAGATGAAAGTCAGGTTTTACGAAAATGCCAAAGGAATTGCTCCAGGGCAAAGTGCAGTGTTTTATGAAGGGGATGATGTGATTGGTGGGGGGATTATAGTCAGGAGTCTTTAGTCGGGAGTCGATAGTACACTTCCTGCTGTCACTCCGGCCCTGGTTCAGAACAGGTTTTGGCTTAAGAATATAAGAGCCGGGGGTTCCGCAATGCTGAGGGGAGCCAGGAAGGCATGGCAATAAAATTGTTCCTGTTTCGTTTATATTTTTCAGGTCTAACTAACTGTGCCTGAGGATTTAACCATATCCTGTAATAACTGGCCTCTTATGAGAATCTTGATCATCTGCCGATTTACCCTTTTTGTTGGCCTGGCTATGGCTGTTTTTTCCTGCTCCGAAGAAAAAGAGGATTATGTGGCTGGGGAGCCAATATCAGATTATCAGCCATTGCAGGTTGGAAAATATATTACCTACCGGGTCGATTCTCTTGTTCCCAATGCTTTTAATACGATGCTTGAAACACATAGCTACCAGGTAAAGCATGTTGTGGATGCTGAGATCACCGACAATCTTGGAAGGCCTTCTTACCGGATTTTCCGTTACCGCAATGATATTACTGCATCAGGTTCATGGGTACCTGATGGCACTTATTTTATCACTCCGCTGACCAATCAACTGGAAGTAGTGGATAACAATCTCCGCATCATCAAACTTCGCAATCCTATAAGGGAAGGCCTCAGTTGGAGAGGCAATTCTTATCTTCCCCCGGATCCCTTTCCTTATAATTTCAGTGTCGATAATTCGATGGGAAGCTGGGATTATACGTATGATCTTTTTGAGCCCAGCACAGAAATCAATGGTGAGACTTATAATGATGTATGGACAGTGGAGCAAATAAACGAAGCTAAAAACGATCCTGTGCTTAACCCACATGAATATGCCAACAGGATCAGATCAGTTGAAAAATATTCAAAGAATATCGGCCTTGTTTACCGTCAGTTGATATTATGGGAATATGAAACCGCTACCGCTATCAATCCGTCCTATACAGGTTTTGGCATCACGATGTGGATGATCGATCATAACTGATCTTCTCCAATACCGGCAGGCTTTTGCAGCAAAGCCGCAAATAAAGTATCTGCTTTGCTTGCATATCCTTTTAATAAAGCAGACCTTATTAGTTTCAGATTGGTTTCCTGTTGTATGAACTCTACCACTTCTGTATTTTCCTGCTGATACACCGAACAGGTGATATATAGAAAATAACCACCGGGCCTGAGATGCGGCAATGTATGCAGAGCTATCTTTTTTTGCCGGGCAGCATATTCCTTTATCTTTTCTTCCTTGAAAAAGAATAATTGTTCCGGCGTGCGCCCCCAGGTGCCGCTGCCGGTGCAGGGAACATCAGCAATGATGAGATCAAAAGAACGGCCAGGGTTTACAGGACGGCTCAGGTCAGCCACAAAACTTTCATAGTGTTTAATTCCCGCTTCTTTAAATCGCTTCGAAAGGTTAGCCAGTATATTCTCCCGCACATCCGATACCATCAGGTTTATCTGTGGGTATTGATCAAATACTAAAAGGGATTTACCTCCGCTTGCTGCACAGCAATCCCAGACATGCCGTGGCAGGAACCCTGTGGGAAAATGCAGGAACTCTCCGACCCGCTGCGAACTGTAGTCCTGTATCACTGCTTCTTTATTGATCACGATCACATCATCCAGCTTTGAAGCATTCGGTAAAGCAAGGCAACTTTGGGAAATGGTATTGAAGGGAATTTCTGCTTTAGTAAGTTCTACCTTTACTTTCTCTTCCCTTCCTGGTCTCAACCGTAAAAAGAGATCTGGTTGCTGAAAATGTGAAAGAGCAAACGCGTTTGCCTCCATGTCTTTTTCCAGGTGGTTCAATGCTGGAAATACTGCAGCAGGAGAAAAAGGATAAGCAGCCAGCAGTAATTTCTCTTCCGGCTTCAGCATCACCTGTTCATTCCATTCGGGTTTGATGGCCTGCAATAAAGCATCGGGCTCTGTGGTGCAAACAAAAAGTCCCAGCAAGATCCTCTCTTCCGTGTCTGCACCAGCAGCCAGTTTTCCTAACCGAAAATAATTATAACATAAGCTCGCGATCCTTTTCCGGTCTTTCGATCCATATTTCTTATCTGCCCTGAAAAAATCTTTCAGAAATATCCCGAAAGGCTGCTGGCCTTTGTATTGCTCCAACACAGTTGCAGCAGTATGCAGATGGGAATAGTGTTTCATGCATGTGCAAGATACGTACAATGGGCTTGAAGATGCCCGATGATCGTTGCCTGTTGAGCGATGACCGTTGACCGACATGCAAAGCGGACCGGTAGTTCCTTCTCCATTGTCACCCGGACATAGATTAATTCATTGGCCCGACAATGTCACTTTTCTTTCCCTTAAATTACCTATCTTACCACAGATGCCCGGACGGTTGACCATACTTCTTGTTAGTCTTCTGCCTTTTATTTCACGGGCCCAGGTTAAGCCGTTTTCTTTTCACAACATCAGCATCAACCAGGGGCTTTCCCAAAGCAGCGTGGTGGATATTGCTATCGACAAAACCGGTTTTGTATGGATGGCCACACAGGATGGACTGAACCGTTTTGACGGAAAAGATTTTATTACGTTCCCCGGCAACTTTGATGATATTACCACGCCTACGGGTAACCAGCTTGGGAAACTTATTCCCGGTGAACAGAATAAATTATGGTTGATCACCCGCAATGGCAAACTCGAGAAGATGGATTTGCTTACCCAGCAATCCAGTCCTTTTAAAAGTATTAAAGAGCAACCATTGCCTGCCGTGAGTTCTGTTTACCAGGACAGCACTCATCTTTTTATTGGCACAAGAAATGAGGGCCTGTGGATATTCAATCAGCAGGAAAATCAATTGTTGCAGTTGAAACAAAATGGGACAATACCAATTAGCAACAATGAGATAAAAGATATCTTCAAAGACAGCCGTCATCATTTCTGGATACTCACTTCCAATGGGGTGACTCGCTTATCGGCAGCTATTTCCAATCCCATATTTTTTCTTCATAACCAGGAACAACCTGTCCGTAGCAGCGCCATTGCAGAAGACAACCAGCAGAATATCTGGCTGGGAACATTCGGTAGAGGATTGTTTGTAAAAAATAAAAACGCCGACTCCTTTCAACCTTTTACCGGCTTTGGGCATTCAGGTTTGCCTGCTGATCTCGTGATCGAAACGCTGCTGGCCGACAATGATGGACGGATATGGATCGGTACGTTCAGTGATGGCTTATATGTTATCGACAACAGGCAATCCATTATTCATCATTTTGTATCAGATAAAAAGAATCCCTCTTCTCTTGCCTATAATGATGTGTTGTGTATCCGGCAAGTCAGCCGCGGTGGAATCTGGATCGGTACAGATGGCGGAGGCGTAAGCTACTATGATAAACGGCTGAGTAATTTTGAAACGATCACAGGGAATAATCTTCCTGAGAATATTTCTATCGAACAGGTGCGGGCCATTACTACCGATAAAGAAGACAATACCTGGGTAGGCACATCCATTAATGGTCTTACATTGCTGGGTAAACAACCTGCCACTATCGGTAATTATAAAAAGATAGGCGCTTTACTTACCGATAGAGATGGAGACATATGGGTAGGCACACAGGAAAACGGTTTGGATATTCTGGATGGACGAACGCGAAATCTTGTCAAAAAATTCCTTCCCGGTCAAACTATCTGGCACCTGCTGGAAGATGCAAAAGGGAAAGTGTGGGTTGCCACAAGGCAGCAGGGCTTATACCAGATAGATAAAGCACAGGGCGAGCTTAATCATTTTGATGAACGCAGCACTCCTTCCCTTTTGGAAAACAATGTGCGTACAATGGTTTTTACGCGTGACAGTCTCCTGTATGTTGGTTTTGAAAAAGCAGGGGTACAATTACTTGATATAAGAGATAAACAATCACGAACTGCTTCCGGGTATTCTTCAGTTATTCTCAACAGTCCGGTATCTGTCCGCAGTATGTATTATACTCCCTCTGTATTATGGATAGGTACATTTGGCAATGGCCTTATCGCACTTGAAACAAGTACAGGCAAATCATCAGTGATCACCGAAAGGCAAGGACTTCGCAACAATACCGTATATGGCATACAACCTGACGGACTTGGTTCACTATGGTTAAGTACCAATAAAGGTCTTTGCCGCTTACGGGTGCCATCCGATCCGGGGAAGATCAGCAGGGTTGATATGGATGCATTTACAGTGGAAGATGGGCTTCAAAGTAATGAATTCAATACTGGCGCATATTATCGTTCTCCTCAAGGACGCTTGTTTTTTGGCGGTATCAGAGGCTTGACCATATTTGACCCCACAAAGCTTTCGCATACAGAACAACCTTTATCAGTAGTGATCACGCAGGTGCTGACCGACAATCAGCCGTTGGATACAGATACATTGATCACTTATAAGAAAGTATTGCTTTTGCCTTTCCGCCAAAATTCACTCTCTTTCAATTTTGCAGCGCTGGATGTTTTATCTGTTGGCAGGCTGAATTATTCTTACCAATTAACCGGTTATGATAAAGGCTGGATGGAAGCGGGTAACAGGAACTATGCGGCTTACACCCATCTTCCTTCAGGCAAGTATCTTTTCCATGTAAAAGCTTCCCATAATCTTTCCGGGGATAGTGCTCCGGTGGCTTCACTGATGATCATTATTAGTCCGCCATTCTGGAGAACACCCTGGTTCATTGCTTTATGTGTATTGCTATTAGCGGCTGCTTTATACGGCATTTATCGTTATCGCATCAGCCAGTTGATCCGCTTGCAGAGAGTCCGTAACCGTATTGCATCCGATCTGCATGATGATATCGGCTCGGCGCTCACCCATATCAGTATTTTGTCCGAGCTGAGCAAAGCCGGCGTTTCACCAACTGCAGAAACATCGGCTTTTCTTAACCGCATTTCAGAAGAAGTGGCAAATTCAGGTCAGGCACTGGATGATATTGTATGGAGCATTAATTCAAACAACGACACAATGGATCAGATGGTGGCACGCATGCGCCGCTATGCTGCCGAAATACTGGAGAACCGGATAGAAAAATACATGATCGATTTTGACGACCGATTTGCCCATCGCAAACTGAGCATGGAACAACGGCGCGATTTCTTCCTGTTGTTCAAAGAAGTGATCAATAATATTTATAAGCATTCAAAAGCCACACAGGTAGAGATCAGGATCTGGTTCGAAAGAAATGATCTCCATTTGCAGGTGAAGGACAATGGTGTTGGTTTTGATAAAAGCAGGTCCACAGAAAGGAATGGGATCAAGAACATGCAGGCCCGGACCGAAAGATGGAATGGCCGCTTTCTTATTCACTCTGAACCAGGCAAAGGCACAGAAACGAGTATTTCCATACCGGTTGTGTAAACCACACAAATGAGTGAGGATTACCGATTGATAAAACAGTAATTTTAAATTCAGGTTTGTGATTTGGGCACTGGATCTCCGGTTGATCGGAAACACCTGTTCTGCAAAATACAAACCAGCTTAATCAAAGAATATGTCTCCCAGAATAATCCTTTTTGAAGATAATGACAGGCTGCGGGAATCCCTGTCCTATCTGCTTAAAATGAATGGCTATGATGTTGCCGGCGATTTCAGCAACTGTGATGAAGCGGCAAACATAGCACGGGTATATCAACCGGATGTAGTGCTGATGGATATAGATATGCCAGGCAAAACAGGGATAGAAGGCGTGTCCATGATCAAAGAAGCAAGACCCGAAACTGCTGTAATCATGTATACAGTCTTTGAAGAAGAAGATAAATTATTCAAATGCCTTTGCGCAGGAGCCAATGGGTACTTATTAAAGAAAACACCGCCCGCTAAATTATTTGAAGCAATCCATGATGTAGTAGAAGGTGGCGCCCCAATGTCGCCTACTATTGCCAAGAAAGTATTGAGCACTTTCCAGGTAAAACAGGATCCCGGCAAATACAAACTCTCACCCCGCGAGATCGAAGTGTTGCAATGGCTGATAAAAGGATACAGTATCAAACTCATTGCAGCCGAAATGCAGCTCGCTTTCGACACCATCCGCTCCCACCTTAAAAACATTTATCAAAAACTGCATGTTAATTGTGGCAAAGAAGCGATAGCTAAAGCATTGAGTGAAAGGATAGTTTAAAAGACTAACTTTCCCATTTCCCGACATTTTCTTAAATTAGTCAGCTACCCCTTGTAAACCAAAATCGCGTATCAAGCTATGTTCCTGACTCTTTTACCGGAAAAGCGGAAAATATGGGTGATGGTACTGATGCTGGCCGCTCTTCATTGCCTGTCGTTGTCATCGTATACGCAACGTCTTCTTTTTACAACCTACCGGCTTAATGAAAATTTGTATGAAGCCAATAGCGAGATCGTCTCGGGTTATGTGAAAGTGATCTCCCAAACCAGGAATAAACTGCTCTTTATTGGTACCAAATTCGGCTTTTGCATTTACGATGGGAACAAATTCAGGAATTACACACGCTTCGGTGGAAAATATATCGGTGCAGTCAATGATTTTGCTGAGTTGGATGATGGCCGTATAGCAGTACTTTCCAACAGCCATGGTATTCTGGTACTCGACAGAAATACATTGACAACAATGCCGGTATTACCCAAAACTCCGGCCACCCGTTTCATCAGCTTTCATCGCACTCCCGGCAACAAATTGCTTGTTTCAAGCACCAATGGTATCTACCGTTTTCACAAAGACCATTTCGTGAAAACACCGGTGAACACACCTAACACCGATAATTTCTTTTATGATATCGAGAACATCAATGATAATCTACTCATTGCGTCCAATTCTGATAATACTCCGTTCACACTATTCGATTCATCATTCAGGGTTATAAAAAACTACCCGATTACGGATGTAGTATATGATGTGCAAGGAGATAAAAAAGGAAATCTCTGGATGGCTACACCTACAGGGCTTAAACGTGCTCTTACCGGGGAATTGCTGTCAGGGCGGTTAAAATTTGAATCAATGCCATCCGCAATCGCAAGGGCCGGTATTGATGGGAAGATAGTGGTCAGCCTTTATGCAGATCCTTATTCTAATATCTGGGTAGGCACTGCATTTGGTGGATTGTTCCGGATCGACTCGCTTTTTAATGTAACACAATTCCATTTCCGAAATGGTTTTAATTTCGACAGGATCAATTGTTTCCTGGAAGATGCAGAACATAACTTATGGTTGGGCACGGAAAACGGTCTTGTCAAGATCCCTGACCCGCGGATCGTAAAATATATTTCGGATGATGGACTTCAATACAGCACCATAGCCGGTCTGTATTTATTTCAGGGTGATCTGCTTGGCATAAGCACAGACAATATGTTCCAGGTAGATGAGCAGGACTATAAAAAAATACTACTGATCGATACGCTGCCCAATGCTACCGGTATTTTTTCAACTGATGCTTCGCTATATGTTTATTCCAGGCACAAGCTGCTGCAGGCAGATAAAGTGAAAGGAAAATATGTGTTGAAAAAAACGCTGCTTTCTGCACCAGGCAATCTGTCTTTCAAAAGAGGGGCTTTGGCTTTGCGTGATGATTATTTCCTGATCCCCCTTGCTACAGGAGGATTGTATGCAGTGGAAGGAAAAGCGGGCAGCCGTTTACCTGGCATCGATTATATCGTGAATGCAATGTATTATGATAAGCCCAATCAATTGTTATGGGTGTCTGAGCTGAATGCAGGCATTCGTATTTATCATACCGGGAAAAACCTGGAATTGGTTTGCATGGATAGTACAGTATCTAAAAACATATCGGCTATCACCAGTGATGGCCATGGCGGCTTTTGGCTGGCGACAAGGGATAAAGGCGTTTTCCAGGTAGTCAAAGAAAATGACCGGCTCAAAATACTGCAGCATATAGGCGCAAACGAAGGATTGTCGTCCGACCTCTGCACCACCATCCTGCAGGATGCACAAGGCAAACTGTTTGCAGGTAATACGGCCAGCCTTGATATTATTCAAAAGATCAATGACAGGTATGTTATCAACCACCTGGCATCCCAATTGGGCTATTACAATGAGATGTATACGCTGTCGAGCGACAAAATGGGCAATACCTGGGCAGGTGGCTTGAATGGTCTTTTGATGATCCCTTCAGATGCCAACCTTCTTTCAGTAAATAAGACCGGTACTTTTATCACCAGGATAGAACTGAGCGACAGCATCATCAATGCACCCGAACTGGCGGCCAATCATCCGCTTACCTTATCACATAACCGGAATGATATCACCTTTGAATTTGCCAGTCCCTACCTGAAAAGCGAATCAATGGTAAAATACGTTTACCGTTTACTCCGCGAAGGGGATACTGCCTGGAGTTCTCCTTTTACCAATACTTCCCTTGCGTTGAAAGACCTCCCGGCCGGTTCATTCACTTTCCAGGTAAAGGCTTTATTTCCTGATGGCTCAAGTGCTGAAAATATTGCGGCCGTTTCTTTTCGCGTCTTATCTCCCTGGTATAAAAGCTGGTGGTTTATTTCCTTATGTATAATAATGCTGGCGGCATTATTATATGCGCTGTACCGTTATCGCCTGCAGCAATTGATACGGCTGCAACAGGTGCGTAACCGCATAGCCAGCGACCTGCATGATGATATTGGTTCTACTCTTACCAATATTAATATCCTCTCTTCACTGGGGCAAAAGAACCTGCATGAACCGGTGCAGGCCCGTAAATTCCTTGATCGCATCACAGAAGAAGTGAACAGTTCATCACAGGCACTGGACGATATTATCTGGAGCGTTAACACCAACAACGACGGACTGGAAGAAACAGTAGCACGGATGAGACGCTATGCCGCAGAGTTGTTTGATGCAGGTAATGTTCATTATGAATTTCAGATAGACCCATCACTGGAACAGAAAAAACTAAGTATGGAACAGCGGCGTGATTTTTATCTTGTCTATAAAGAACTGCTGAATAATATTTCCAAACATGCAGAAGCTAAAAATGTCCGGATCAGCATTCATATTGAAAAGGCTTTCCTCATTTTATCTGTAAAAGACGATGGTAAAGGATTTGATTGCTTTGCTGAAACCCATCGTAATGGCCTTAAAAATCTCCACAAGCGTGTAAGCCACTGGAACGGCAATATACAGATAAGGTCCGGCGAGGGAATGGGCTCCATGATCATTGCAAGCTTGCCTGTAAAAGGCTAATCCTGATAATAAAGCGGCCACGAATCTCTTCATGGCCGCTTTATTACTATTACTACTGTACTAAATTATTCTACAATTCCAGGAGCGTCTTCACCGGGTCTTTACCGATCAGCAGTTGCTCAGGATTTTCCAGCAATTCTTTCACTCTTACCAGGAAGCTTACAGATTCCCGGCCATCGATGATGCGGTGGTCATAGCTGAGGGCCACATACATCATTGGTCTGATCACTACCTGGCCATTGATCGCCATTGGGCGTTCCTGTATCTTGTGCATGCCAAGGATAGCGCTTTGCGGGATATTGATAATAGGCGTGCTCATTAAAGAACCAAATACACCACCATTGGTGATGGTGAATGTGCCGCCGGTCAATTCTTCTGTGGTCAGCTTGCTGTCGCGCGCCTTGCCTGCAAGCTCAATCACTTTCTTTTCGATATCTGCCATGCCCAGGCTTTCCACATTTCGGATCACAGGCACGGTCAAACCTCTTGGAGTGCTTACAGCGATACTGATATCTGCATAGTCATGATACAGTATCTGGTCTCCATCAATATACGCATTCACAGAAGGCCATTCGGCCAGCGCTACAGCACAGGCTTTGGCAAAGAAGCTCATAAAGCCCAGACCTACGCCATGTATTTCTTTAAACTTGTCTTTGTATTTGTTGCGGATCGCCATGATCGCCGTCATGTCCACTTCATTGAAAGTGGTAAGCATCGCAGTAGTATTCTTTGATTCCACCAGGCGGCGGCTGATGGTTTTGCGGAGATTGCTCATTTTTTCAGCCCTTACATTACGGCTGAACAGTTCGGCACCAGCAAATGCTTTTTTGCCGGGATTGGACAATGCAGCGAGCACATCATCTTTTAATATTTTACCCTGGTAACCACTGGGAGTAACTGTTTTAGGATCTACCTTTTTATCAGCGATAATGGCTGACGCCACAGGCGTTGCTTTAATATCATTTGGAACAGAAGTAACAGGCGCCGTAGTGGTAGCAGGAGCCTTTGCAGGGGCTTCTGCTTTCTTTTCTTCTGCAGGCTTGGCAGCAGGAGCTGGTTTCCCTTCTGGCTTGGGCGCTGTTTCATCAATGCTCGCCATGATATCGCCGATCTTCAGTGTATCGCCTTCCTGAGCAGCGGTCTTTAATACACCTGCTTGCTCGGCATTCACTTCAAATGTGGCTTTTTCGCTTTCCAGTTCAGCGATCACTTCATCCCTCTCTACATATTCCCCATCTTTCTTATTCCATTTCAGTAAGGTTACTTCGTTTACTGACTCTCCTACTGTCGGTACTTTTATTTCAATCATAAATCGCTTATTATATCGCTGATAAATCTATTTAATCGTAAAGGTAATTATATACTGAATGCTGTTTCCACTATCTCTTCCTGCTCCTGCTTGTGCACTTTGGCATAACCTGTAGCAGTAGATGCAGATGGTTGCCTGCTGATCACGCCATAGTTGATGCTCTTCAGGTTCATCTGGAGGAAGGAGGCGGCGCCCATATTAAGCGGCTCTTCCTGTACCCAGAACCAGGTGGCTTTACTGTATCGTGCATACAACTCTTCGAGTTGCTTCAGCGGCAATGGATATAATTGTTCCATACGGATGATCGCAACATCTTTACGATCGTCTTTCTGCTGGCGGTCGGCCAGGTCAAAATAAACCTTGCCACTACAGAACAATACCTTTTTCACCTTCGATACATCAGCAAATGTATCATCGATCACTTCGCGGAACCCGCCGTTGGTGAACTCATCCACAGAAGAATAAGTGCCTGGGTTGCGAAGATTGGCTTTAGGTGAGAAATTGATCAGCGGCTTCCTGAACGGCCATGCAAGCTGACGCCTTAATGCATGGAAGAAGTTAGCAGAGCTGGTAATGTTAGTGATCACCATATTCTGCTCTGCACAGGATTGAAGGAATCTTTCCAGGCGGGCACTGCTATGTTCAGGCCCCTGTCCTTCATAACCGTGAGGTAACAGCATTGTGATACCACTCATGCGGTTCCATTTCTGCTCTCCGGAAGAAATGAACTGATCGATCATAGTTTGAGCGCCATTCACGAAATCACCGAACTGTGCTTCCCAAAGAACAAGAGCGCTGGGGTTGGCCAGGGCATAACCGTATTCAAAACCAAGCACACCATATTCGCTCAACAAAGAGTTGTATATCCTGAATTTGCCCGGAGCACCAAAATTGTTCAGCCTGTTATAGGGTTTATCAGTCACTTCATCCATCAACACAGCATGGCGATGAGAGAAAGTTCCTCTCTTCACGTCCTGGCCGCTCATGCGAACATCCTTGCCTTCCAGCAGTAAGCTGCCGTAGGCCAGCAATTCTGCAGTAGCCCAGTCTGTTTTCTTTTCGGTCTCAAACAGCTTTATTTTGTCCTGCAAGATCTTTTCCACTTTACGCAGCGGTTTGAAATCAGCCGGCCATTGCATCAATGCATCAAACACTTTTTTGAAATCATCCGGGCTGATGGCAGTAACAGGTGATTGTTCAAAATCCATTTCTGTAGATTGGCGTAAACTGTTCCACCATTTATCAGGCGGCTGCAGATGATACGGCAATGGGTTCTGCTTCACTTCATCGAGGCGCTCCTGCAGGTCGGACCAGAATTTCTTTTCCATTTCCTTTGCCAGTTCCTGCGCATCGGCTTCACCATTTTCCAGCAAATATTTTACATACACTTCCCTTGGATTGGGGTGCTTATCGATCAAAGCATATAAGTGCGGTTGTGTAAACTTGGGATCATCACCTTCATTGTGACCGTGGCGGCGATAGCATACCATATCGATGAACACATCGGAATTGAATTTCTGACGATAACGGGTTGCTATCTCCACGCATTTGATCACCGTTTCAGGATCGTCTCCGTTCACATGGAATACAGGGGCCTGGATGGCTGCTGCCAGTGAGGTACAGTAATCTGAACTGCGCGCATCATCAAAATCAGTTGTAAAACCGATCTGGTTGTTGATGACGAAATGGATGGTGCCACCGGTGTAATAACCTTCCAGGTTGCTCATCTGCATCACTTCATACACAATGCCCTGGCCTGCCAGTGAAGCGTCACCATGAATAAGTATCGGTAATATCTTATCAAAATCAGAGCCGTACAATACATCAGCCTTGGCGCGTGCAAACCCTACTACTACAGGGTCTACTGCTTCAAGGTGAGAAGGGTTAGGCATCAGTTTTAGGTAAATGCCTTTATTATTGGGCGTTGTCAGTTCACTGCCATACCCCATGTGGTATTTCACGTCACCGCTTCCCATGGTCTGGTCTACTTTAGCAGTGCCTTCAAATTCACTGAAGATCTGCTCATAGGTTTTACCCATGATATTGGCCAGGATGTTGAGACGGCCACGGTGAGCCATACCTATCACTACTTCCTGCACGTCATGATCAGCGGCTGTATTAATAATAGCATCGAGTGCAGCGATCGTTGTTTCGCCACCTTCGAGTGAAAATCTTTTTTGTCCTACATATTTCGTGTGAAGGAATTTTTCAAACATCACACCCTGGTTCAGCTTTTCCAGTATCCTCTTCTTCTTTTCAAGTGAAAGTGGATTGGCAAAATCCTTTTCCATTTCATTGGCGAGCCAGTTCACTTTCTCCTGGTTGCTGATATATTTGAACTCTATCCCTAAATGCGCTGCATAGGTCTTTTGCAAATGCGCAAGAATATTACGCAGTGTTGTAGCACCCAGTCCTACCCTTTCCCCTACCTGGAAAGTTTTATCCATATCCTCCTCACTCAATCCAAAAAATGCAAGCGTAAGATTAGCATTACGATCTTTCCGCTCACGGATAGGATTGGTCTTTGCGATCAGGTGTCCTTTATTGCGATAACCCAATATCATCCTGTAAGCCCCCAGCTCTTTCCTCCAATCACTTCCTGTACCGGTTCCAGATACCGGCACTCCTGTAGTCGCTGCCCCATTCGTATAATTCGCGCTTCCATTCGCGCCATTAGTACCAATAGCGAAATCAAATCCTTCAAAGAATTTCTTCAGTTCAGGGTCAACACTATTAGGGTCTTTGGAAAAGTCGCGGTACAGATTTTCGATGAACTCAGGGTGGGAATTTGTTATATATGAAAAATCTTTCATGAATGTGGATGTTTTAGACGGCAATTTTGGGACACAAATATCGCCTAAAAACTCTGAAAAAAAGGCTTGATTTTCGGTAAACAACCAGTTAAAAATCAGAAATTAACCTCCTGAGACCGGTTTTTCCCCGTTTGCAGAGTTCGGGCAGGATAAACGGCTCTACCGGCCAACTGAATCTCAATATTTTCGGGAGTTTTATGAACTTAGGCACTTTAAAATTTGGTGGTTAGCCTGTCCAGCCCTACCTTTGCCGTCCTTAAAATTGATACGAAATGGCTAATCATAAGGCAACGAAAAAAGATGTGCGCCAGGCTGCAAAACGCCGTGAAAGAAATAAATACTATGGCAAAACTACACGTAATGCCATCCGTGACCTGAAAGCGGCAAAAGGCAAAGAAGCAACTGATGAATTGCCTAATGTAGCAAGCATGATCGATAAACTGGCTAAGCGTGGTATTATCCATAAGAACAAAGCTGCCAACCTGAAGAGCAAACTGGCTAAGAAAGTGGCTGCTGCTAAATAAGCTGCAGACCTTTTACATATTTTAAAAAAGCATTCTCCAATGGAGAATGCTTTTTTATTTGCTTACTTTTAAGCACAATTACAACTTCCTGTTTATGAGACCAATCTTCCTGGCTTTATGCATGCTTGGCTTTTCTGCAGCATTCGCTCAGCCCATCACTACCCGTTTTGAGCAGTCCAATGGCACTCAAACGCCTACTTATTATGAAGCTATCGAATGGTGGCAAAAGTTGGATGCCCGCTCACCCAAAGTGAAAATGCAGACCATGGGCCTTACTGATGCCGGTCTGCCCCTGCATCTCGTTTTCATTTCCAACAATGGCGATTTTAATCTTGCCAACATTCGTAAAAGCAATAAGCGGATCTTTTTCATCAACAATGGCATCCATCCCGGCGAGCCGGATGGTATCGATGCTTCGATGTTGCTTGCCCGCGATATAGTGACCAACGCGTACAAGCTTCCCGACAATATTGTATTAGCGATCATCCCCGTTTATAATATCGGCGGATGCCTTAACCGCAGCGCCAATTTCAGGGTGGATCAGAACGGGCCTGAAGAATTCGGATTCCGCGGCAACTCTCAGAATCTCGATCTCAACAGGGATTTTATCAAATGCGATTCAAGGGATGCCAGAGCTTTTGCCACCATATTCCGCATGCTTGATCCGGATGTGTTTGTAGACAATCATGTAAGCAATGGCGCCGATTACCAGCATGCAATGACCCTCCTTACTTCCCAACATGATAAATTGGGTGGTGCCATGGGAGAGTTCATGAACAAACAATTTGAACCCGGACTGTATGCATCCATGAAGAAAAAGGGATACGATCTCATCCCTTATGTAAATTCATTTGGCGATACACCAGACAACGGCTGGCCGGAATACTGGGATAGCCCCCGTTACGGCACCGGCTATGCTGCCCTCTGGAACACTTTTTCTTTCATGCCGGAAAGCCATATGTTAAAACCCTACGACCAGCGCGTGAAAGCCTGTTATTCGTTGATACAGTCATTCATTGGTTTTATTGCTGAACATAGCGAAACGATAAAAAAACTTCGCGACGAAGCCAAGCAAAATACAAAGAGCATGAGCGCATTGCCCATAAGTTGGACACTCAACCGCAATGTGACACAGGATTATCTCTACAAGGGCTTTGCCGCAGGACGCAAGCCCAGCGAGGTTTCCGGCCTGCCCAGGTTATATTATGACCGCAGCAAGCCTTATGAAAAAACTATCAAGATCATGAATCACTATGTACCGAAGGAGTCGGTTACCAAACCTGCTGCTTATATCATTCCGCAGGGATGGTGGAAAGTGATCGATCTTCTGCAATTGAATAAAGTGGAAATGCAACAGTTGAAACGCGACACCACGATTGAAGTGGAAGTGTATAAGATCGCTTCTTATAAAGCATCCCCACGCCCTTATGAAATGCACCACACCAATACGGAAGTAAAAACAACTTCTTTCATGGAAAAAGTCAGTTTCCGTAAAGGAGATTGGTTTGTACCCCTCAACCAGGAAGGCAACCGCTTTATAATGGAAGTGTTGGAACCACAGGCTGAGGACTCTTATTTCACCTGGAATTTCTTTGATGGCATACTCGGACAGAAAGAAGGATACTCAGCGTATGCATTTGAGGATATTGCTGCCGATTATTTAAAGAACAATACAGCTTTGCGCAATCAACTGGAACAACAAAGGGCTACAGATACAAGTTTTGCTAAAAGCGCGCGCGCGCAGTTGGATTTTGTGTTCCAACGTTCTCCCTGGTTTGAACCGGCTTTTTTACGTTACCCTGTGTACCGGGTAAAGCCGCAATAAGTTTATCTCCCATTTTTCTTTGTGTTCTTTGTTGTCTTGGTGGGAAAGTATCCCACCAAGACAACAAAGAACACAAAGAATTTATTGCATAGTAAGCAACCTGCTTTTCATAAGTTCAATTTATCTCTGTGGGTTGAACCTGTTCATTTATTTCCGGTCCGCTTCTGCGGTCTACTTTCCGGAATATCATTTGCGCAAGAATAATCGTTGCCACCAATACCACAATACTGAGATAGCCCAGCCATTCATAACGGTATATCTTTCCGCTATGATCATCATACACAACAAACCCGGCAATCAATGATGCAAGGCCTGTTCCTATCTGCTGCACACATCCATTGAAACTCATAAAGCTCCCCCGCTGTTCAGGCTTCACCACTTCACTGATCATTGCCTGGGCAGTTAAAGCCCTGCCAGTAGCAAAAACAAACCAGGCCGCAAAGATCGTCAGCACCACAGAAAAAGGCATGGCAGGCATTTGCGTGATCAGCAATACCATGAATAGAGAAAAGAATACCGACCAGCAATAGATCGGCAGCTTTCCTTTCTTATCTGCCACACGGCCCAGTAGAATAGCTGAAACCAGTGATGCCATGCCTCCTACCAGGAAGATGGCCGGTATCAGATTTTTGGAATAGCCTTTATTAAATTCCAAATAAGGTGTGATAAAAGGAATGATCAGGAAATGCCCTATCATAAGAAGGCAGGAAAAGAAAAGTGCAGAGCCCTGTGCCGGCGTCCGGACGATCTTTGCCAGCAAAGCCAACGGAGCAACACGGGCTTCGGCATCACAGAGATGCCCGGTGATGGCAGGAATATATTTGATCACAAGCGGTATTAACACAATACCAAGCCCTCCTACAAACAGAAAGGGTACATGCCAGTCTTCTTTAAAAATATTGGCCAGGTACAACGACAAAGGAACACCCAATATGGAAGCAATGGCAAACGAAGCGGAAACAGAAGCCATGGCCTTACCTCTTCTTTCATAAGAAAAGATATCAGCAATGATGGCCAATACCTGCGCACCGATGATTCCACCAAAAATACCAGCCGCTATCCTTGCTGCCAGCAACAGCGTGTAGGTGGAAGCAAAGCCGCATGCAATTGTTCCTGCTAAAAAACCCAGGTAAGAGAACAGCAGTGTTTTCTTACGGTCGTAATTGTCCACAATAAACGCTGTAATAAATCCTGATGCAGCCGCACTGATGGAATAGGCACTTACTAAAAGGCTGAATTGCCGGGGTGAAATATTAAAATAAGGCACCAGATAATTATTGAGCGGCATCATGACCATGAAATCCAGGAAATGGGTGAAGTTGAGGCAGGCAAGCAAAAACAGTATAATTCTTTCTTTCCGGGTCATGTATTATTTTAACAGGCAAAATGAGAACCCTGCTATCAACAATTTATTCAGCAGGATCTTCTTGTTGCTGCCCGAATGTACAATATAATTATCTTTAACTAAATCTAACGATCATGAACCGCCGGGATTTTATCAAGAATACCTCTGTTGCAACTGCAGGAGTTACTATCCTCAACTTTCCTGTTTTCGGGAAAAATGCACCGTCCAATAAAGTAGTGCTCGCCGTAATGGGCGTCAACAGCCGGGGCGCATATCTTGCCGAATGCTTTTCCAGTCTTCCGAATGTAGAGATCGCTTATCTCTGCGATGTGGAAGAAAAAGCTATCGCTAACGGCTTAAAGCCATTCGCCGGAAAGCCGCGCCAGCCGGCAGTTGTAAAGGATATCCGCAAACTTGTTGCACAAAAAGATTTCGATGCATTGGTGATCGCCGCTCCTGACCACTGGCATGCGCCTGCCGCTTTGCTTGGAGTTGCCAATGGTAAACACGTATATGTTGAGAAGCCATGCAGCCACAATCCGCATGAAGGAGAACTGCTTGTGCAGGCTATGAAAAAATACCCGAAGCAACTTATAGAAATGGGTAATCAGCGCCGCTCCTTTCCCAATCTTACAGAAGCAGTAAGACTGGTAAAAGAAGAAGGCATTATCGGCAATGCATATTTTGGCAAGAGCTGGTATGCAAACAATCGCAAATCGATCGGCATTGGTAAAAAAATACCTGTACCATCCACACTTGATTTTGATCTCTGGCAAGGTCCTGCCCCACGCCGCGCCTACCAGGATAACCTTGTTCACTACAACTGGCACTGGTTCTGGCATTGGGGTACATCCGAAACCTGCAACAATGGAACACATGAAATAGACTGTTGCCGTTGGTTCCTCGGTGTAGACTACCCCACAAAAGTTGCTTCAGCCGGAGGCCGCTATGCATTCAAAGACGATTGGCAAACACCCGATACACAGGTAGCTACTTTTGAATTTGGCGACAACAAATCCATTACCTGGGAAGGCCGGAGCTGCAATATCTTCCCCGTAGAAGGTGCCGGCCGCGGTTTCATTATTTATGGAGATAAAGGAACATTAGTGAATGGAGGAAATGATGATTATAAGATCCTTGACTACAACAACAAACTGGTAAAAGAAGTAAAGAACACCACGAAGAACGATGCCGGCAATACAGTAAGTGCCAGCGGTAATCTCGACTTCCATCACTTCAACAACTTTATCAATAGCATCAGAGGTGAAGCAACTTTAACTTCTCCCATCAATGAAGGACATAAAAGCAACCTGCTCTGCCATCTCGCCAATATTTCACAACGTACTGGCCGCACGCTTCATTGCGATCCGCAAAACGGACATATACTGAATGATAAAGAGGCAATGAAATTGTGGGGAAGGGAGTATGAGAGGGGATGGGAACCTAAAGTGTAGTCGGTTCTGAGTCGTTAGTCAATAGTCGGCAGTCGATAGTCTACTTCCTGCTGCCGCCCTGGCCTTGGTTCAAATTCCTTATAAGCTTAAAAAATATAAGAGTCGGGGGGGGCCGAAAAGATATGAGGGGCCGCACGGGGGGAGAGTAATAGATTAGTATTTTTTAAATTGAGGAGCGGCCCCCAAAAAAAAAAACAAACCCCAAACAACAAAGAGAAAAAATAAG
>JBQCHL010000013.1:0-38058 GCA_051954695.1 Chitinophagaceae bacterium | reverse complement strand
ATCCGCAAGCCCCCCAACGTCTTCATGTTCTTTGGGCACCGGCCCCTGTTGAAGAACATTGGGTGGAATAGTCCACTACCCCCCGGGGTCTCCAAACCGTGCCGGAGACCCCGGCTCTTATATTCTTTGAACTATATGTGTCCTGAACCAGGGCCAGGTGACAACAGAAAATGTTTTTCGGCCATCAATCACTCGATCATCGACCAACGAACAATCAATCACCAACTCCCTTAAAACAGGTTATATCCATAGCTCACATAATACAATCCGCCTACATAAGGACTACCAAAACCTGTGCGGTAATAGCTATTACCTATATTGGTACCTCCGATACGGAACACGCTTTTGGTTTTAGCAGGACGGTAAGTGATCTGAGCATCCACCCATGTAAAAGCAGGCAGCGTGCCGGAAACAAAAGTTCCTTCATAATAGTTCTTATCCTGCCATTTGGCTACTACGTTAAAGCCGACATTTTTATAGACGTTCTCATTGCGGAGCCCCAGGTTAAAGCGGTATTTTGGCGCATTAAAGAAGGATACAAAACCAGGAGGCAGGTCTCTCAACTGATCAGAGAACACATTACCATATGCATAAAATCCTTTTGGCAGTTTGTATTCTGCACTTAAGCCCCAGCCGATCGCTTTCACATTTTCGTCAGCATTCTGCTTATAAGACACGTTTGTAGTAGTGAGCGCGGAAAGCAAGCCCACAGGCGATCCGGGAATATTGGATTGTCCCACACCAATAGTTGCCAGGAAGTTTTTATAAACGCTGTAATAACCATAAGCATCTATAAGAAGCCTCTCTCCAAGAATACCTTTATAACCGATCTCATAAGAATTCACGGTTTCGGGTTTTACTTCCCTGAATTGAGCCTGCACCAATTTTGAAGGGTCTGCTGTAGCACGGTATTCAAGGATACTGGCAGCCGTATAGCCCGGGCGGGTAGCTGAGTTCAATCCATAATAAGTCTGGAACTCAGGCAAACAGCCGATCAAAACACCTGCACCGGTTATGAGGCTGATGTATTGGTCCTGGTTGGTAGGAAAACGATAAGCTGTTTGGTATGAAAGACGGATGTTATTGTCTTTTGCCACTTTGAAAACAGCAGTGAAACGGGGTGTAAAGCGACCGTCAAAATTGGTTTGCTTATCATAACGGCCTGCTGCTGTCAGGGTCAGGAATTCATTGAACAAGGCTTTTCTCAATTGGATATAACCGCCATATTCATTGATCTTAATACTACCTGCAGTGTCGGCAAACAAAGTGCCTTCTGAATTCAACACATATTGTTTCCATTGTCCGCCAACGATCACTTCCACTTTATCTGAAAACTCAAGCGCATCGGAAAGATTTAACTGTCCGTCTGCAGCCCAGAGATCTGTTTTATCGAGAAATAACGCTCCTCCCTGGGAAATAGGAACAGACCGGGCTTCTTTCAATGCGTTTTCATAAGCGGTTGTACCGGGAAGCAAGCGGCCCTGATCGGCTAAAGCGCGTGCACTGGCATGAATGGTAGCACCCGGAAGGGCGCCGGCACTCTGACGGGTCATTTCAGAATAAGTGCCAATATACTGTCCAAACCAGTTTTGGTTGGATTTCCATTTGCTGTTGATATATACACCTGCTGCTGTAGCATTATAAGAACCACCTGCATTTTCCTGGGTGGTGTAGCCACGCAGGTACCATGATTTAGCTCTGACCTCCAGCCTATGCTGTGCCATTTTAAAATTGCGCAGGGAATAACGATCGGCTCCTGTGTACACTGTAGTACCCGTACCGAAATTCGTATTCAGTGAAGCTTCGATACCGGGCGTGATCTTATAATGAATGCCTGCACTGAAGCGTGCATTGATCGTGTTATAATCCACCAGGTCTTTTTCATCATATCCCGTGCGGGATACGCTGGAATTGTTGCCGAAATACCCTTTGGTAGCGCCGAGATAGAATGGCAGGAATTGCTGCACTGCCGGCTGCTGTGCGGAAGGGAACAGGGAAACAAATGTTCCCACCTGTGCATTGGTAGGATATGTACCCAGCGGGGTAAAATAAGCATTTGCAGCGGTAACCAGGGAAGGAGGCGCCTGCATCATTACCAGTTGCGCAAACTGGAACATGTTGGCACTCGCTTCATCTCCATATACGTTTACACCATTGTAGTTGGGATCACTGTTACGGTCGCCCGGCACCACTTTGCTCAGAACACCCAGTTGCTGCTTATTGCTGTTATCATTTGCTGCCCAGTCATCGGCCGTAACAAAAGCAGCCGTAAGTTTGAACGCCCATTTGTCGTTGATCGCTTTTGCCCAACGGAAAGACCAGTCATAATAAGGTGAGGGATTTCCTTTCTGGCCATCCCCTATCTTCATAATGCCTTGCTTGATATTAAAGCTGAAGCCCTGGTATTTGAAAGGGTTCTTGCTGTTGATCAGCAAAGTGCCGTTCATACCGCCAGAACCATAAAGTGCAGAAGAGGCACCGGCCAGTAATTCTACATTGTCAACATCCAGTTCGTTCGGGCCAACTATATTACCCACGGAAAAGTTCAGGCCCGGAGCCTGGTTGTCCATTCCATCCACCAGTTGATTGAGACGGGTATTACCGCTTCCAAGAAAACCACGGGTGGTAGGTGTTTTAAAAGTGAGGCTGGCTGTATGCATATCAACACCTTTCAGGTTGGTGATAGCGTCGTAAAAATTGGGTGCTGCAACATTGCGGATCGTATTCGTGCTCATCCGCTCAATGGTAACCGGCGATTCCAGTATCCGGGTCGGGGTCCGGTTGGCCGCTACCACTACTTCCTGGCCAAGGGAGACATTCGGTTTGAAGTCGACCTGCACTTTTGCAGAAGCGTCTGAAACGGTCACTTCATACGTATCGTACCCTACAGAAGTAAATACCAGCGTAACCGGCAGTTTAGGTACGTTCAAACTGAACTCACCATTGGAATTAGTGTAAGTACCCTGGCTGCTTCCTTTTACTACTACCGATACCGCAGGCACCGTTTCCTGCGAGGAACTATTGCGAACATTACCTGAGATCGTGATATCTTGCGCAAGAAGCGTGGTCGAAAAGAGAGAGAAGGACAATAGGACCACTAAGAAGTGATAGCATTTTCTCATAATTGGCAATTTAAGTTTTGAAATTAAGTGTATGGGAAAGTAAGAATTGTACCCCTTATCTAAAAATTTAATTTTTAAGGAAAAAGAATAAATTGTTGAAATCTTCGACGCCCTGATATTGGGTAGATTTTCCACTGGTGTTACTTTCGATTATGAATATTTTTTCTTTCCCCGGACAGACCGCTTTTTACAGCGGCAAAGTACGTGATGTATATACCATCGGCGACCGGCTGGTGATGATCGCATCCGACCGTATATCTGCGTTTGACGTAATACTTCCCAGGCCGATCCCATACAAAGGACAAGTTCTTAATCAAATCGCTGCTTACATGCTGAAAGCAACTACTGATATTTGTCCCAACTGGCTTGAATCAGTGCCTGCGCCGAATGTTTCCATCGGCAAAAAATGTGTGCCTTTCAAAATTGAAATGGTGGTAAGAGGTAATTTAACAGGCCATGCCTGGCGCACGTATTCTTCCGGTAAAAGAACTTTATGCGGTGCTTCGATGCCGGAAGGAATGAAAGAAAATGATTTCTTCCCCTCTCCCATCATCACGCCTTCCACTAAAGCTGAACAGGGGCATGACGAAGATATTTCTCCTGATCAGATCATCGCCAATGGACTGGCTACTGCAAAAGAGTGGGCTGTATTGAGTGAATATGCATTGCAATTGTTTGAACGCGGGAAAGAGATTGCCGCCAAACAGGGACTTATCCTTGTAGATACCAAATACGAATTCGGGAAGATCGGCGACACGATCTACCTGATGGACGAGATCCATACGCCGGACAGCTCCAGGTATTTTTATGCTGAAGGGTTTGAAGAACGCCAGGCAAAAGGTGAACGCCAGAAGCAACTCAGCAAGGAGTTTGTAAGAGAATGGCTGATCGCCAATAATTTTATGGGAAAAGAAGGACAGACCGTGCCAGAAATGAGCGATGAATGGGTGAATACCATTTCTCAGCGCTATATTGAACTGTATGAAAAAGTGATCGGAGAAAAATTCAACCCGGAGAAATTGACGGAGGAAGAAACCCGTAACAGGATCATTGCCGCATTAAAATAGGTCAGCTTTAAATAAATGCAAAAGAGCGCCGCATACGCGGCGCTCTTTGTGTTATGCTCCACTTAACTCAACAACAGGGTTAATTGCTTTTGGGCTTCAACAATCCTTGCTGGATTGTTTTCTTGGTAGCGCTTTTATTATAACCATAACAAAGGTTATCGATCATGTATTGCGCTTCACCATAGGTAAGCCAGTAATCAGTGACCTCACCGCGGAACACGGCATTATCTGTGTAGCTGTAAAGATCACGGTAGCCGGTACGGCTCAGATCACCATATATTTCGTCGCCTTCATAAGGGCGGTAACCACTTGAACGGATAATAGTGTAACCATTATAGGTTTCCACCACGAAATAAGGACAGTAGGAATCACTATACACCACCACACCGTACTCTTTGCTCAGCCAATAGTTGTTCCCATCATCATAATAGGACCTTTTGGTACATCCGGCCAGTATAACAACTGATAAGATCAGGATGGATGAAATTGTAAATATCTTTTTCATAGTAGCTCAATTTTGAAGTTAATGAACGGTTTTCTTACACTATTATGACTGTTGGTTACTCCTGTAGGTTTGATCGGAACTTGTTAAAAATGAATCAAAACAAGTACGCTTTTTGTTAAAGAAATTATAGCGGATTTTAACGGGTTATGAGTAATTTAATGGCCTCAATGAAAAGCGAATCAACTAACCTATTATAACCGCTCAATGAAAAATCTTCTTCTTTCAATTGCATCCTTATTCATTATGACAGTTGTGCAAAGCCAGGAGTCCTATCTTTTAGTCGGCACCTACACCGGTGGAAAAAGTAAAGGCATTTATGTATATAAATTCAACAGTGCTACAGGCACCGCATTACTGGCAGACAGTGCCGTAACGGAAAACCCCTCCTATCTTGCTGTTTCACCCAATCAGCAATTCGTGTATGCTGTAAATGAAAACGGTAACGAGCAGGGAAATGGCGGAGCGATCACGGCATTCTCATTTGATAAAAAAACAGGGAAGCTAACAGAGCTCAATCACCAGCCATCAGGAGGAAACCACCCTTGTTATGTAGCAGTGGATAAAACCGGTAAATGGATAGTAGTAGGTAATTACAGTAGCGGCACACTGGCTGTTTTTCCTGTTCGTAAAGATGGATCGCTGGAGCCAGCCAGCCAGGTGATCCAGCATGAAGGGCATGGCGTGAATAGCGACAGGCAGGCAGGTCCGCATGTACACTGCACTGTTTTCTCTCCTGACAATAAATTTCTTTTCGTAGCAGATCTGGGGCTGGATAAAGTAATGACCTATGCTTTCGATAATAAGACCGGTAAGCTTGTTCCGGCGCCAGTGCCTTACACTGAAGTGGACCCAGGCGATGGTCCCCGCCATCTGGTATTCCATCCTTCCGGCAAATATGCTTACCTGGCAACGGAGATGAGCGGAGGAGTGGAAGTGTTCAATTACCTGAAGCATGGGCAACTGGAATTTGTGCAGCACCTGTCTGCTTTACAACCCGATTATTCCGGGCCTGCTGACGGAGCCGACATACATGTTTCCCCGGATGGCAAATTCCTGTATTCATCTACCCGTGGCCAATCCAACAATATTGCCATTTTCTCCATTAATCCCGGTTCAGGACTGATCACCTACAGGGGGCATCAGTCCACGCTTGGCAAAACACCCCGCAATTTCAATTTTGATCCTACAGGGAATTTTTTACTGGCTGCTAACCAGAACAGCGAGGAGATCGTAATTTTTAAGCGGGATAAAACGACGGGGTTGCTGGAGGATAGCGGCGGAAGGATAACAGTAGGGAAACCGGTGTGTGTACAGTGGATCAGGGAGAAGTAAAGTGGAGCTGAAGATTGGAGGTTAAGGATCGCAAAGGGCGCTACGTTGCGTTCCTGGCGTCCTTTGCGATCCCCTACGCCATCCTGCTCTTCCTTTGTCTCGATTTATTAAAAATATTTCTCCCTTTATCAATCCCTTTCCTGAGCTCCTTTTGCTGCTCCTCAGGCAAGTGAATAAAATCCTGGCATTCCTTGCTGCAGCACTGCTCAAATGTTTCTTTACATTCATCACACTGAATAAACAGCAGGTGGCAGGCATCATTCACACAATTCACATGCGTATCAGCCGGCTTGCCGCATTGATGGCAATGGGCGATGATCTCATCTGTGATCCTCTCGCCCAGGCGCTGATCAAACACAAAATTCTTCCCATGAAATTTATTACTCAATCCCTTTTCCTTCACCTGGTTGGTGTAATGAATGATCCCCCCTTCCAGGTGAAATACGTTCTTAAACCCTTTATGCAGCATAAAAGCTGATGCTTTTTCGCAACGGATGCCGCCGGTACAATACATGATGATATTGGTATCTTTCTTATCCTTCATCATATCCACTGCCATGGGTAACTGCTCGCGGAAAGTGTCGCTGGGCACCTCAATAGCTTTCTCAAAATGGCCTACCTCATATTCATAATGGTTGCGCATATCGATCACCACTGTATTGGGATCATTGGATAGCTCATTGAACTGTTCAGCATTTACATAACGCCCCTTTTGGGTCATATCGAAAGATGGATCGTCAATACCATCAGCCACTATTTTAGCACGTACCTTAATATCGAGCACATAAAAAGATTTGCCATCGTCGTCCACAGCAATATTCAGCCGCAGGTTATTCAGTGCTTCAAAAGAATAGAGATAGGTACGGAATGCATCAACATTGCCGGTAGGCACACTGATCTGGGCATTAATGCCTTCATGAGCAACATAGATCCGGCCCATGACGCCAAGGGCGCTTAACTCACGGTAAAGTGTATTGCGAAAAACAGCAGGGTCTTCAATACTGAAATAACAGTAGAAAGAAATAGTAGTGCGCGGAGTGGGATCGTTTAAAATACGCTCCTTCAGCTCCTGCCGGGAGACGCGGTTATGTAAGGCCATCTTCTTGAAATTTGACCGCTAAAAGCGGAATGATCGTTTTTTGGACAGTTGCAGGCTGAACCAAATTTCGGGTGCAAAGATATGAAAAACCCTGCACTGTTACTTCCACTCCAGCTTTCCTCCTATCAGGCCACCAAATCCTACACGGACGCCAAACCTGTTCCCCAAACCAGGCTGATACGCATTCACAAAATCCACTCTGAATAATTTGAAGATATTCTCCAGTCCGGCAAACACTTCCACATAATAATTATCCTTATTCACATAGAAAGCGTTAGAGCCGCCAACAAGATACCATTTCAGCTTATTCAGGAAGGGGATCTTATTGGTGAGCAATCCATTGAAATGATGCTCAGCATGGCCATAGATATAAAACTTCTCTGCATTGCTGTAACGGTAATAAGGAGCAAGTTGGAAACTGTTCAGGTATTTGATATTATAGAATGTCTGGTTACCGTTGAAATGCTGCAGGTCAGGAATAGACACACTATCGCTGTTAAAGAATCCACCCACACCCACTTTGTATTTAAACTCGCCGCCAATCTTGAAATTCATGTTATCAGCCATGGAGAATTTCCATTTGTCAAAGTCCGCATCGCTGCCAAATACTTTGTGGATGCCTTTGTTGTATTCCAATTCAAACACCGGCGCATTGGAAGGCAGTGGCCGCTTGCCCCAGGGATATTCAATATACCGCTGCCCCGGTTGCCAGCTAAGTGTAAAACCTGCTACCAGCGCCTGGTTGCGCTGAAACGGCATTGAAGCCAGCTCATACGGATGGTTAGGCAACAGTGCGGCATCCTTATTGAAGAAAGAGAAATCAGTGGTATTCTCTACAGGCAGCCTGTCTTCATACGTAGCATGCAGGTTAAGAGTGATCCCGTTCTCCAGTTTGTTATTGTATTCTATCCGGCCAAACCAGTTTTCATACAATTTCATATAATTCTTCTTGCCAAATAAGGTATACGCCGCATTCGTTAACGGATCAATTGGATTGTCCTGGTTGAACTGTGATAAGCGCTTACCTCCTGATAACCGCAGATAGCGGTTGCGGTAACTCAGGTTTTTTGGTCTGATCGTTAAATCGGCATAGGAATTAAGATGGGTATTACTGAATCCATAGCGCGTATTCCAGTTAAGCTGGTATGAATATTTGCTCTTCGGACGCCAGAGATTAAAACTTTGCTCTACGTTCAGGGAAACGCCTTCCACCGTATTGTATTCAAGCTGTGTCAGCAATGGTTTGAGGTACCAGTTAACAGTAGATTTCTTCCCGTAAAAATTATGCCCCTGCCCTGTCCAGACTATTCCTTTCAGCGTAATGGGTCTTTGATGTTTACGTAAAGAATCGATATGCCGCCTCGATAGCATGGAATCGCGCCATATCTGGGAGACACTGTCTTTGAAAATAAAATTCTGTTTCTCGTCATTCTCCAATGCTACCGGCCTGGCTTTGTTCCAGTAGACCGTATCTTTTTTATTAAAAGCTGTATCGTACTTCATCAGCACCCGGCCGAAATGTTTTTTATCAAAGCCCGGATTGATATCATAGTCGTTGTATACGTTCACAAAATTGCCGGTGATATGAAAACCGAATTGCTTGAACACAAGATATACCACCTGGCTTTTTGTTTTCCAGATATCCCTGGCCACTGGTGAATGTATTTGAGTAACACGGAGTGTGTCCAGCATTTCCAACGAATAGTCCCTGGTGGTAAACAGATCAGTGCTGTAAATGCGCCAGTCATCTTCTGTGATCTGTATGGTGCCGCTAAACAGGGGCTCGTTCTTACGCCGGGGACTCACTTTGATCGTATTCACCATTACCCCATCTTCTATAAAGCTTCCTTCATACTTGTATTTGTAGTAGCTCAAAGCCCCGTCTGCAATAGGAGAAATAAAACCGCGCGGGTTCAGGTTATTATCAAAAACGGAAACATTGTTTTGGTAAAAATTAATGAAGAAAGGGAAATTCAAACCAAACCCGCCACCGCTTTCACGGGAAGAAATAACCTGGAGTTTTATCTTATTGGGCTTTGCATAATCCACTTTCGTTAATGATTCAGACAGGAAAAGAATGCCCTTGCCCGATGAATCCAGTCCATCATTGCTATCCCGCTCGATCGTTTTGCCCAACACTTTTTTAGGTATCCCTTTTGAACGCATCAGGCCTTTGATATAAACGTTCACAGAAAAAGAGTCTACCTGGTCATTATAATACGAGCGCTTTTTGATCGCCTGGCGTATGATCTCGTATGCAGGATCTTCCCCTCCTCTTTTCACTACCACTTCCTGCAATGTCAGTTCCTGTATAGACAAACTGAAATTCACCGTTTCCTCTCCATCAGTCACTGTAATGGTTTTCTCTGATTTTCCATAACCCACATACTGGCATATCAGGGTGTACTTGCCAGGACTGAGGGTGATCGAATACCTGCCGGAACCGTTGGAGGTTGTTCCTTTCGTGGTCCCTTTCACGCTCACTGAAGCATAAGCCATGGGATTGCCTTTATCGTCAGTGATAAGACCAGAAACTTTACCGGCAAAAGAGAATAAAGAGAATGAACAGAAAAGAGAAACGAGTAATATTTTTTGCATAGCAGTGATTGTGCGGTAAAACGAAAATACTTCCGCAGATGTTACAAAAAACCAAAAACTGTTCAGCGGTAATTTAAACTGATCATAACAATGCGCCCGCAATGGTCTTTCTTAACCATGGCAAAGTAGCTACTCCATAGCCGGTGGAATGAAAGATCACTTTTCCTGTTTTATCAATCACAGCATGGGTTGGATAGCTGGTTATGCGATAGGTGGAACTGATGTACCGGCCATCGCTGATGATATTATAGTGAAAGGGAATTTTCTCAAGAAATTTTTCAACTTCTCCGGCGGGGTCCAGTGCAACAGCGAGGAACACGACCTTGCTGCTGTCTTTATATTCATCTGCCAGTTTGTTCAATTCAGGGATTTCCATCCGGCAGGGAGTACAGGCAACAAACCAAAAATTCAATACTACCACTTTTCCTTCCAGGTCTTTCAGTTTATATTTATTGCCATTGATATCTCTTCCTGAAAAACTCAGCGGCTTTTTGCCAGTGGTGAAAAAAGGGCTTTCCCTTGGTTTGGGAAGATTGCCTGATCTTTTCACTTGTTCTTCCTCACTGAGGTGAACAAGCAGGAAACCGGAGTCTTTGCTGTTGGGCATGAAGGGTCGCAGGCTATATTTACCTGTTGCCAGCAGGGATTTCCAAACAGAAGCTGGATAAACAGCGCCGGAAGAATCTTTTACTACTACTTCATCTGTTATCCTGACAGCATTAGAAGGTTGGGCCACTGCAGGAATGGCTGCATAAAAAATAAAAAGAAAGAAGAAAGAGGCTTTTCTCATTAAATGATACAAGAGGGAGCAAAAATAAGCAAATCAGCAGTATTACCTCATCCTTGAAGACTTCATTCAGACGAGCCACGGTAAATGTACCTGTTTTAGACCAGGATTTTTAAACCGGGACATTACCTAAAATTTATTATTTATATTTGCACTCCCGAAGCAATAAAGCAAACATGTAGAATATAATTTCTTTCAGACTTAAAGACGGCAAGCCTACAGCGGCTTAATTATTCCATTAAATCTTTAAAGAAAGAAATTATGCTTATTGCACAAAACATCTCTTATATACATCCCAACAAAGATTTACTGTTTGACAATGTTAACCTGACAGTTAATAATCATGATAAAATTGCCTTAACGGGCAATAACGGCACAGGGAAATCCACCTTGCTGAAGATAATTGCAGGCGTATTGCCGCCTGCAGGCGGACAATTAAGTGTAAGTTCCAAACCCTATTATGTTCCGCAGATTTTCGGTCAATACAATCATTTGACTATTGCACAGGCATTAGGCATCGAGGAAAAATTGAATGCCCTGAACGGTATCTTAACGGGGAATACAACTGAAGAGAATTTCCGGCAGCTCAATGATGACTGGACAATTGAAGACCGGTGTGAACAAGCCTTGAATTACTGGCAACTAAAGGACCTGGACCTTACACAAAAAATAGGAACGCTAAGCGGAGGACAAAAAACCAAGGTTTTCCTTGCAGGCATCTCCATTCATCAACCTGAACTAGTGTTGCTGGACGAACCAAGTAATCACCTGGACCTTCCGGCCCGGCAGCTTTTGTATGATTTTATTCAATCTTCTGCAAACACATTAATAGTCGTAAGTCACGACAGAAAATTATTAAACCTTTTAGATACAGTTGGAGAATTAAGTAATCAAGGAATAACCATGTATGGTGGCAATTACGATTTTTATGCAGAACAGAAGCAAATAAAGAATAATGCCTTAAGCCAGGACATACAGAGCAAAGAAAAAGCGATACGAAAAGCCAAAGAAAAAGAGCGGGAAACACTGGAACGGCAACAAAGATTAGACGCCCGTGGAAAAAAGAAACAGGAAAAAGCAGGCGTTGCACGGATAATGATGAATACCCTGCGGAATAGTGCCGAGAACAGCACTTCAAAGATAAAAACCGTTCATACAGAAAAGATCGACAGCATTTCACAAGAGTTACAGGAACTACGTTCAGTTATGCCTGGTATTGATAAAATGAAATTTGGATTTGATAATTCAGCCCTGCATAGGGGCAAAACATTGTTCACTGCCAAAGACATCAATTTTAGTTACAACAATGAATTGCTGTGGAATGAAGATTTAAGCTTCCAGATCACGAGCGGGGAACGAATTGCTTTGAAAGGCATGAATGGCTCGGGAAAAACAAGTTTGATAAAACTGATCCTGGGAGCCTTTCAACCGGTAAAAGGAACAGTTTATCGTGCAGACAATAAATCTGTTTATATAGACCAGGACTATTCGCTCATTAGCAATGATCTTACAGTTCATGAGCAAGCCCAGCAATTCAATAATTCCTCGTTGCAGGAGCATGAAATAAAAATCAGGCTCAACCGCTTCTTATTTACAAAAGAGGCCTGGGATAAACCATGTATAGCTTTGAGCGGTGGCGAAAGGATGCGGTTAATGTTGTGCTGTTTAACGATCAGTAACCAATCACCGGATATTATCATATTAGATGAACCAACCAATAACCTGGACATTCAGAATATTGATATTCTAACAAGTGCGATCAACGAATACCAGGGAACATTGATCATTGTTTCGCATGATGAACGTTTTTTAGAAGATGTCAACACTGAACAGATAATTCAGCTTTAAGACCGAGAATGAGGCACAATCAATACCAGGCCCTGCTTATGCTTTCCGGGGGCTCATTCTCAGGTAGCTCCCGCTCATAGCGGCAAAACCCGCTACCAGTGCGGCTACCAGGCCGGTGATCAATACCAGCAGAAAGCTGCTTCCCAGACCCAGCAGTGCTGCAATCCGTTTGGAAAGAATGCCTGCATTCCTTATGTCGATCCATAAAGCCAGGCAACCCCAGAGCAGGAAAAGGGCAATGAATGCTGCCAGGAACGCCTTTCCGGCCTTCTGATGCACGAGCAATGCTACCAGGAAAGCCATTACAGCAAGAGACCACCAGGGGAAATATAACCCTGCAATAAAGGAGCACAGGGCTGTAAGTAACAGGGCCGCAAAAAATTTCATATTAGTCAGTTGTTTGCTTCTTCGTTTGTAATTATGTTCAGTCCTTACTAAAGCTTATCTTCCATTTCACCCTCGGGTCTCCTGTTTCTGTTTCATTCATTACCCACAGCTTATAGTATTGTCCTTTTGTCCAGGTATCCACAAAATTATCATAGAACCTACTGCCTGGGTTACCGCTCTGCCCTCCCGGGTATACGCCATACGCTTCTGTAGTGGCTGATAATTGCACGATCATGCGCCAGCTTGGGCCATAGGTTTTGCGGGTGGCATTCACAATTTCAGATCCACCTCCGTTTGCGATACCTGCTTTTGCAAAAGGTGTGGCCCCTGTGCGAAGCAGATGATAAATAGTTAGGGTATTTACATTACCCCAGTTCAATTTATTTTCCCGCTCTTTCTGCAACAGTGCCGGTGAAACAGCTTTAAAACTCGCTGTTACCACATCACTTACTGTTTCGATCTCCGGTGTATTGATATTGTCTGCATAGCGGAAGGCAGAATCTTTTATCAGGTAATCAACCAGGGTGGATTTATGCGGGGTTATGGGGTCTTTTATTTTTGATAACTCATCACCCCATACTTTATCCGATAAGGTATCCATCCAGGCTTCGAAGATGGAGGGGCCTTTCTCATTCACATTATTTTCCAGGTTCCATGAGCTGAAAATGTCGAGCAGGTTTTGCTCTTCCCCACTTAGCTTGGAACGGTCAATATATTTCAACAGAGCAGGTCTGAACATTTCTGCCATGGTATTGTGATTATCGCTCTGCAACTTCATCATGTCCTCGGGTGTGATCTGCTGCATACCTGATAATTGCTGGTTGATACGCCATCCACGATATACTGCAAAATCGCCCGGTTCATAGTAAGGATAGGTATCATCAGTGGCACGTTGGTTGGCACTGCTGACAAAACCGCGTTCGGGATTCAGAATATGAGGGATCTGTTCCTGGGGAATATAACCCTGCCAGCTATAACTGTCATCTTCACCAGGCATCACATAAACGCCCTGCCTGGGCCAGCGCAAGGGTACTTTACCCTGTTGCCATATAGCGATATCACCTTTCTTACTGGCAAATGCTATGTTTTGTACAGGACACTCAAGATATTTAATGGCTTCTGTGTATTCTTCATAGTTGCGCGCCCTGTCGAGATACCACCACATCAGCAATTCATTCGATTCATCATGCGCTTTCCAGCGGATGGCGAAAGCGTCTCCCCCTGAAGAAACATTGGTAAAGCTTTTATCGTACATCACCGGGCCAAAATGCGTGTAAGCAACCGTATCATATACTGTTGCCCCTCCTTTCACCTTTATTTCCTCCATCTTAATACGCGTATCCTTCCATTGACCATCCGACCAGTATTGCTGTTTGGAGTCATCCTTGAAACGGATCTTATAAAAATCCATCACATCAATTCCGCCGTTTGTAAAACCGAATGCAATGCTGTCGTTAAACCCGATCACCACACCGGGAATGCCGGGGAAAGAAGATCCATATGCATTAAATGAAGGGGTGTGCATCTGCAATTCATACCAGATGGAAGGGAAATTGAGTTCCAGGTGCGGATCATTACATAAAATAGGCGCACCGCTCTTTGTTTTACTGCCGCCCACTGCCCAGTTGTTGCTACCGATGCCTGGAACAGGTTTGTCTGTTTTAAAGATCTGCAGGGAGTCTGTTTTTTTCAGGTATGCTGAATCCGAATTTCCTGGTTTAACAGCAATGGAGATTGGCTCGGGGTACACCGTTCCTTTGGGAATGATCGGGCTGAGCGAATCAGGCACATAAGGAAATAATACTTTTATTTCATCGTCGGTAAAAACAGACAGAAGGCTGGTATACTGAAAATCGTTTCCATAGCCATACCCGGCAAGCGTTTTGGTCAGTTGCTTTACGAACAGGGCTGTTTTCAGGTTGCTCCATTGCTCGGGTTTATAATCGAGCAGCTTATATTCAACAGGTAATTCGCTTTCGGTGAGATGGCTGATCCAGGCATTCACGCCGGCAGTATAACTATTGACTGCTGAGCGGGTCTGTGGGTTGGCTTCCATGGCTTTGACCATGTTTTCTGCTGCGAAGGTCAATCCCATACGGCGTTGTTCCCTGTCATAGTTGATCGCCCTGTCACCAATAACTTCACTGATCCTTCCGGCTGTTGCCAGGGTTTGAAATTCCATTTGCCATAACCTGAACTTAGCATGCAGGTATCCCTGGATAAAATAGGCATCATCATCATTGTCGGCAAATACGTGAGGCACCAGTCTTTCATCAAAATATACGTTGGCCTTGCCTTTGAGTTCGGGAAATTTCAGGTCGGCAGAAAAATCCTTATCAGCAGGCTCTGCATTCTGCCAGAACCCCTGCTGCGGACTGAGGAATTTACCGAAAGGCGGCGCTGGCCCCCATTTCATGCTGAGTACAGTCACTAATCCAACGGTGACAACAGTAGATATGGCAAAAGGTATTACTCTCATAGATCGTGAATGTATGGGAAAGATAAAGAAAAGAATAGGTAACCGCAAGCCATCGGAAATAGGCCAACGTTTATTTGATCTCAAAAAGCAGGAACTGGCTTTTTTCGTTCTTATTAAAGTTATCATCCACTACAAAGATCAATGATGCATTCCCGTTGGGGAGTTTGGGGCCAAACGTCACGCCTTCCACATTGTAAATGGGAATGCCCAGATCATCCATATTGATCAGGAGTTTTTTTGAGATTGGCAGCCGCGGAGGTGTGCTTTGAAGAGAAGCGACACCCGCGATATTCCCTGCTTTATTAAGATCAGCGAGATATACACGGATATCGGAGGGCACCCTGCCGGTGGACCAGGCCCTTTCAATCACCAACAACCGGTTCTCCCCTATATAAAGAATATCCGAAATGCCATTGATCTTAAATGCTCCGGGAGGGTTTGCGGGATGAGGCACGGGGTCTAATTGATAGGCATATTCCGCCACTTCTTTTTTTGTTTTGCGGTCAAATTTCAGGATACGCACCCAGGCTGTTGAATCGCCTGTGCCTGCCTTGGGGCCATCCTGGTAGAGTGCGTCTTCCACGCTAATAAATACATGGCGGTAGTTTTCATCAAATGCCAATCCTTCCAGCACACTGTTATGCCTTGGGCCTTTTTCCTCTGCCTGTATATGTAATATGGAAGGCAACTGAAAACTGTCTTTGTACCTGCCGGCTCTGTCCATGATCACGATATCAGGGTCCTGCAGCAGCGTAGTATCTGTATTGATCACACGTTGCCCTTCACTGCTTCTTATCATCTCATCTCTTGAAGGATCATAGCGCATAGCTTCAAGATCGGCAGAATGTATCCTGTCTTTCCGGATATCAGGGTAAGGTTGACCAGCAGGATCCAGTATGGTACTCACTCCTGTCAGCACCACGCTGTCTATTCCTTTTTCGCTGATAGGTATTTTAAGTGTATAAAATCTTGCAGGACTGAACGCAGAGGGATCATCGCAGATCAGGTAATACTGATCACGCTGCCTGTCATAATCAATACCCGAGAGCCCTCCTACCACCGTTCCCTGAAATGAAACAGCATTGGGAAGAACATATTGATTGATGTACCGGAGTCCGCTGATTGCAGGTGGCTGATACAGTTTGGCAGAAGGTTTACAGGCAAAAAACAGGGCAATACAAAGCAGGCAAATAAAAAAATGGCTTAACCTCATGAGATGCATTTATAAACAAAACTAAGGGTAAATTAAGAAAACGATTAAGAGCTAAAGATGGCAGGATGTTTCTATAGTTGTTATGTTTGTTGAATTATTAAGTCATTGTCCGGGTATGAAAAAAATTGTCGGGTATCTAAGTGGTTTTAGCAGGGAGGTTGATAAGATGGTCCTGGTAGTATCAACATTGTTCATTGCGGGCATGGTATGGCTGAACTATGGTGCAGCGCTGGAGGAGCGCCTGGTACATGAAGCCCGCTATCCATTTCCTGAATTTACCGGTCGGTTTCTCTTATTCCTGCTCACTTTTGGCTTTCCTTATGCGATCGTTTTTGCCCGGAAAAGATCAAAGCTCCATTGGCCATTCCTGGCTTGCCTGCTGACCGCCCCTTTTTTATTCGCCCTGAAAGCCGGTACCAATTCCATTGTACAGCTATCAGCAGATTATAACTGGAACCTTTACTGGAATGAGATCCTTTACTGGCCAGTGCGCACTGTGCTTATGTTCGTTGCGCTAGCCTTCTGCTGGTGGATCTTTCATCGTGATAAGGACAGGTATGGTCTTAATGCAAACAATCTGCAATGGAAACCTTACTGGCTCATGTTGCTGTTCATGGTTCCTTTGATTGCAGCGGCTTCAACTCAACCGGATTTTCTGGCTACTTATCCAAAATTAAAAAACATTCTTCCTCTTCCCCCTGATGCACACCCAAGCTGGTTCTATAAATTATTGTATGAGCTGGGCTATGGCAGCGATTTTTTTTCTATCGAGCTCTTCTTTCGCGGATTTCTCGTGATCGGTTTTTCCAGGTGGGTAGGTAAAGAAGCGATCATCCCGATGGCTTGCTTTTATTGCAGCATTCATTTTGGCAAACCATTGGGAGAATGTATCAGCTCTTATTTCGGGGGGCTTCTGCTGGGCATTGTCTCCTATCACACCCGCTCTATTTACGGCGGGCTAATGGTACACCTGGGAATTGCCTGGCTAATGGAAGCCGGGGCGATAATTGGTGGTAGCATTTTCTGATCTGATTAAAAACCTTTTTCATCTGCAGAGGGCCCGTAAATAGAGGGTACAGGAATATCATTTAGCCGCATGTATACCGTTAATTGCCCACGATGATGGACCATGTGGTTGATCGAAGATCCTATAGTTTCTTTTTTTGATGAACTAAAAAGTATCTGTCCCTGGTTCTTCAGATAAAATAGTTCCTGCAATTCTTCATTTGTTACTTTTTGTAAGGCCTTTTTGGCACCTGCTATATTATCTTCGAAATGCGCGAGCAACGCTGCTGTATCTGTAAGCTGGAAATGATCGTAGGTAGCAAAATCTATCACCGACATCTCTATAGCATCCCTTATCCATTTAGGTATCTCTGCAACAAGCAGCGTAAGATATCCAAGATTCATAGATTTCTCATGAGGCTTATATCCATACAGGCTTTGAGGAATTCTCTCCAGGCATTTCCTTGTGGCAGGAACTTCTGCTTCCAGCTCTTTTAAAAACTCCAGTCCGAAATTTATGGTACTCATAATCTTATTTATTAATTGATAAATAAGAAACAAGAATCCTGCCATCAACAAATGTATCATTACCGCACAATAGCTGTAGCAAAAACGAACACCCTCGGCATTAATAGCTTCTATTATGCTATTTATCAATCTAATAGTACTCCGGCATACGGTTAGAGGCTTCTGATCACATCAACATTAAAACACGTCAGCATGCTACCCATTTATTTAAAAACAGCATTTCGTAATCTGTGGAAGAATAAAACATACAGTCTTTTAAATATTTCAGGACTTGCAATAGGCGTTACCTGCGCTGCCCTGATATTCTTATGGGTGAAGGATGAAAAAACTTTCAATCACAATTTTGCCAATCATGATTCCTTGTACCGCATCATGCAGAATGAGGCAACAGATGCTGGTATATCCACCAAAAGCCCTACGCCCGGCCCTTTAGCAGCAGCACTAAAAGCCGATATACCAGGTATTAAAAACAGCGGCCGCCTTAGTTGGGCTATGGACGAGCTGGTAGTAGTGGACAATAAATCAATCAAAGAAAATGGCATTTATGCTGATCCTTCCATTGCTTCAATGTTTTCATTGAATTTTAAGTATGGCAAAGCAACTGATGTATTGAACGAACCCCAGAGCGTAATAATCAGTGAAACACTGGCCAACAAATTCTTTGGTAAAGAGGACCCCGTCGGGAAAACGCTAAAGATGAATGGCAAGAGTGCTTATAGTGTCGATGGCCTTTATACCATTACAGGAGTTTTTGCCGATTTGCCGGCAAACTGTTCTTATCATTTCCAATGGGTATCGCCCTATGAAACCTGGGAGAATGCAAATCCCTGGGCAAAACCCTGGAGCAATAATATGGCGGAAACGATAGTTCAACTAAATAGCCCTGCTGACGCATCAGCTATTAACAAGAAGCTTATCAACTACCTGGGCACAAAAATAGAAGGGTCAAAAAACCAGTGCTTTCTTTTCAGCATGAACGACTGGAACCTGCGCGATCAGTTTGAAAACGGTGTACAAACCGGCGGTAAGATAAAATACGTCCGTTTATTTTCTTCTATCGCCATCATAATATTGCTTATTGCCTGTATAAACTTTATGAACCTGGCTACAGCCCGCAGTGAGCAGCGTGCCAAAGAAGTGGGTGTACTAAAAGTGATGGGTGCAGGCAGAAGCAGGCTTATAGGAAAGTTTATCGGCGAATCAATATTTATGTCGTTCATTGCGGTAGTGCTGGCAATTGTTATGCTGTACCTGTTGATGCCTGCTTATAACAGTCTTGTTCAAAAGGAATTGACGCCTGATTTATCCGATCCGTCCCATGTAACAGCTTTGCTGGCTATTACCCTCGTGACTGGATTGGTTGCCGGCAGCTATCCGGCCTTCTTCCTGTCATCCTTTAATCCTGTTAAAGTATTGAAGGGAATGAGGATTAAAAACAGCAAAGCCGTCATTTTTATAAGAAAGGGGCTGGTTATAACACAATTCAGCGCCTCAGTGATCCTGATCATCTGCACAGTGATTATTTACCTGCAGATACAGTTTATTAAAAACAGGGATATCGGTTATAATAAAAGCGGGCTGGTGTATATGGATTTGCAAGGAGCTATGAAAGACCATTTCAGTGTTATTAAAAATGAGCTGATAGCAACCGGGTACGTTGAAAATGCAGCTACAAGCCTGCATGATGCTTTGCATGTTTATAGTTATGGCAGTGGCTTTTCCTGGACAGGAAAAGAGCCTAATCTCAAAGTACCTATCCATTCAAATGTGGTAAGCCCGGAATATATTTCAACGATGAATTTAAAACTGGCAAGTGGCCGGGATTTCTATGAAGGTAATGTTGACAGCGGCAGTGTTGTAATAAATGAAAGCATGGCAAAGCTGATGGCTACCGAAGGGAAGGTTGGCAACATATTAAATGTTGGCAAGAATAGTCTGCGCATAGTAGGTGTTATAAAGGATTTTATATTTAATGATATATATGGCAGCGGATCGCCACTTGTTTTAATTTGCGGAAATTATTCCGCAACGGTAATGGCATTACGGTTTAAACAAAATGTAAACCTTACACAGGCTCTGGCCAAAACCGAGGCCGTAATGAGAAAAGAAAACCCCGGCTATCCTTTTGAATACAAATTTGCCGATGAGGATTTTAATAAAATGTTCACTTCCGAAACGCTTATCGGTAAACTGGCAGGTGTCTTTGCTATGCTGGCCATCTTTATATCCAGCCTTGGGTTATTCGGTCTTGCTGCTTATTCTGCAGAGCGCCGTACGAAGGAGATTGGCATCCGTAAGGTGCTGGGTGCATCAGTATCGGGACTGGCAGGCATGCTGTCAAGGGAGTTTATCCAACTATCAGTACTATCATGCCTTATAGGCTTCCCTATTGCTCAGTGGATCATGCATAACTGGTTGCAGAATTATGAGTACAGAACTGTTATCCACTGGTGGGTATTTGCTCTTGCAGGGGCTGCTGCTGTAACCGTTGCATTAATGACGGTTAGCTTCCAGGCGATCAAAGCCGCTATTGCAAACCCGGTTAAGAGTCTGAAAGAGGGATAAAGTAGGATTTCTGATCTCTTCCTCTCAATTTGTATCTTTGCAGACTTAAAATTTTGTTGCCGGCCAGGTTATCGCTCCGCTTCGCGGGGAGGAAAGTCTGGACAGCACAGGGCAATGCACCGGTGAAGAGCCGGGTATTTCGGGCTTAATCCCGGGATAACAGAAAGTGCCACAGAAAATTACGGCCCCTTCCGGGGTTACGGTGAAAACGTGAGGTAAGAGCTCACGGTTATGCCTGGTAACAGGTATAACGGGTAAACCTTGCATGCTGAAATGCCACATAAACCATCGGTTGAAGGCGGCCCGCCTGATCCCTGGTGAAAGCCGGGGAACGATGGAGGGTAGGCAGATTGATCCGCCGGGCAACCGGCAGGACAGATAAATGATAGCCGCCTGCTTCGGCAGGAACAGAATCCGGCTTATGGCCGGCAGCATTTTTTTAAGTTAATACAGAATATCTTCAGAGACTCATAACTCCCGACTAACGACTCCCGACTCAAAACCCGCCCTCAAATCAATACTGGAAGAATATCTCCGTTGCCCCATATCCAAACCTTGGATCATATTGGTTCACGAAAGATTTCACTTCCCGTTTGAGGCGCAGAATATCATGAAGCTCATCACGAAGCTTGCCTTTACCTACTCCATGTATCACGATCAATGAAGGTTGATGATGTGCAAGAGCCAGGTCATAATACTTTTCAAAAGTCTTTAACTGCAGACCCAGTATTTCGTAATTGTTGAGATGCTCCCAGTCATTGCTCAGCTTCTCAATATGAAGATCGATCACGCTGCGGGGAGATTCAAGATGCTGGCGGGCCTCCTTCGCATTATATACCTTATATCCTTTAGCAGCCAATTTGCCCAGTTCCACTTTATCTTCTTCCAGCCTGTCAGGATATTTTTCAAAAAGGTTGTAGGAAAAATGTGCCTGGTTCTTCTTCCTTAACTCTTCAATCTTTGAAAAGATCTGTTTGGCCTTCAGCTTCAGGGATGCTTCATAGTGATCTGCTTTTCCTTTCTGAGGTTGAAGCAAAGAAAAATCAAAATCAAAGGAAGGATTATCGTTCAGATCTGCAAAGGGGATATCGTGAAGATAAAAGTCCTCGAACGGATGGACCTTATTCTTTAATTCAAATTCTGCTTCACCAAAAAAATTGAGCTTGTAGATGAACTGATAGGGCGTAGACGTACGGTTCACCAGGTGTAGTTTCAGTTCTTCCACCACTTCGTCACCAAATTCGTCTGTATCCATCACGGGTAAAAAAGTAAGCCAGACCCCATCTTCCTTGCGGGGCGCAGGGCTGAATTTTTCCTTTTTTACATCGTCAATAAATTTCTTTGGCTTCTTTTCCTGGAATTGTTTCTTTTCGGAAAACCGTTTAAAATAAGGAAAGTCTATCTGGTCCATATATGCCGGGAACCTTACACCACGCACATCCACCAGCACCATTTTGTCGTTGATGATATCGATCACTTCACCTTCTTCATTGGAATGAAGAATTAAAACTTTGTCACCTACCTGGTATTTCATTTTGCAAAAATACAATTTAGCTGACAGATGATCACAGGCTGTTAGCTATTATCAACGGGCAACCTCTGTAGCCGCCAGTTTACTTTTCTTCACACCATATAAAAAATAAATGACCAATCCCAGCACCAGCCAGCCAAGGAACCAGGCCCAGTTGTTTTTGGTCATACCTGTAAGAAGATAAAGACAGGTGGTAACCCCCATCAACGGGATCAGGGAATATTTTTTAACAATGGCAAGAACGCTTAATACAATACAGATACACCAGAAAATGATAATGGACAGTTTGGGCGTGGCCAGGTCCATGAACGATACTTTTCCTTCCATATAATCCGGGTCAGCAGAGAAATCAAAATTAAATGCATCCGAAAAATACCCTTTGCCATATTTCGCAAAAAGAAAAATCGCAAGCCCGATGATCAGGGGATAAATGAATTGTGCATTGATATATGGCATATTGAACCGGCCAGGCACTTTTTCTTTTCTTGGGATCAGCAACACACCACCGCAAACCAGCACAAATGCGAACAGTGTGGCAATGCTGGTAAAGTCGAGTACAAATGATTTATCAGTAAATAAAATAGGGATACCAACCACCAGGCCTGTTATCACCGTAGCAAAAGAAGGTGTTTTAAAACGGCTGTGTATGCGCTGGAAAACCGGCGGCAGCAATCCATCACGGCTCATGCTCATCCAGATCCGGGGTTGCCCCATCTGGAACACAAGCAATACGCTGGTCATAGCCACCACGGCACAGACAGACACCAGCAATTGCATCCAGCCCAGGTTCAGATTCTGCGATTCGAAAATGAAAGCCAGCGGATCACCCACCCCTTCAAAGTTTTTATAATTCACAGCACCGGTAAGCACAAGGGACAATAAAATGTATACGCTTGTGCAGATGACCAGTGAATAGATCATTCCTCTTGGCAGGTCACGCTGTGGGTTCTTGCTTTCCTCCGCCAGCACGCTTACCGCATCAAAACCGATATAAGCAAAGAATACGCCGCTCACAGCAGCCATCACTCCACTGAAACCATTCGGCATAAATGATTTTACCCCTTCGTCATTGATAGGGTTCCAGTTGAAAGTAAGCCCTTGCGAAAACACCAGGCTTCCTCCAACAAGAATAACCAATCCTACAATCGCCAGTTTCAGTACAACCATTGCATTGCTGAAGTTCCGGCTCTCTTTGATACCGCGATAAACCAGGTAAGTGATCAGCATATTGATGATAATGGCAGGCAGGTCAAAAATGATCCTTAACGAACCGATCCTTGGGGCCGAGTTCCAGGCATTGATCAGTTCCGCATTAGGCGAATTTTGAGCCACTGCTTTTTGCGCTTCTTTATAACTGGTACAGAGATAATCGGGAATATGGATATTGACCTTATGAAGAAAAGAGGTGAAGTAATCGCTCCAACTGAAAGACACATAAATATTACCGATGGAGTATTCCATGATCAACGCCCAGCCAATGATCCATGCAAACAATTCACCAAAGCTGGCGTAGGAATAAGTGTAAGCGCTGCCGGCAACAGGTATACGGCTTGCAAACTCCGAATAGCAAAAAGCCGTAAAGGCACAGGCAATGCCGGTGATAATAAATAACACAACCACGCCTGGTCCGCCTTTAAACACTGCATCACCAAGGCTGCTGAAACTACCGGCGCCTATGATAGCTGCAATGCCAAAAAAAGTAAGGTCCCTTACTGTCAATACCCTCTTTAACCCGCCCCCGCCATGTGTGTCATCTCCGCCTTCTGCAAGTATTGATTCGATCTTTTTTTTACGGAACAAGGAATTTGCCATTCGTGGGTGGTTTTGAAGGGTTCAAAATAGGTAAAAAAACTGAAACAAGTTGGAGTATTGATTATCTCAGTATTCTCTCTGCACCAGGAACTGGGCCAGTTCCTTCAATGGTTCTTTACGTTTTGACACCACAGCGATATCGTCCAGGTGGGCAAGGGCCTCATCCAGGAATTTATTTTTTAATGCCAGTGCCCAGTCGTCCACTTTGCAGTCCCGGAAAAGCTGTAATACTTTCTCCACTTTATCAGGTCCATTGCTTTGCAAAAGTTGTTTCAACTGCGTCAACTGGCTGCCTGAAGCCGTTTCAAGCGCATGAATAAGAAGGAATGTTTTTTTATTGGCAAGGATATCACCTCCTACCTGTTTGCCAAATTTTGCAGGGTCCCCGAACGCATCAAGGTAATCGTCCTGCACCTGGAAAGCCAGCCCCAGTTTTTTACCAAATTCATAGATCAGGTTTTGGTTGCGTTCGCCGGCCCCACCCAGTATAGCTCCCATTTTCAGGCTTGCAGCCAGCAATACGGAAGTTTTCAGCTCGATCATCCGTAGATAAGCATCCAGGCCCACTTTTTCCTGCTTTTCAAAGTCCATGTCCAGTTGCTGGCCTTCACACACTTCACGGGCAGTGGTATTGAATAATTGTAGTATCTGCGGGAGAAAGGCAACGGTTATTTTATTGATCTGTACATAAGCTGTCACCAGCATCACATCCCCGCTAAGGATCGCGGTGCTCTCGCCATATTTTGTATGCACGGTCTGAAAACCCCGGCGGAGCGGAGCTTTATCCATGATATCATCATGGATCAGGGTAAAATTATGGAACAACTCCACAGCTGTAGCCGCATTCCAGGCATTGTCCCCTATTTCATCAAACAATTCATTACCCATGAGGCAAAGCACAGGGCGGACCCGCTTCCCACCCATCTGCAGAAAATAAAGGTTGGGGCCATACAAGGTAGCTGGGGATTCAGGAAAATGAGGCTGTTCAAAATAAAGGACGAACTGCCGTGACAATTGTTCAAATGTCTGCATGATGCGAAGATAACGTATGGATCAGCAACAGTGTCGTGGAAGGTTTAAAAGTTTAAGGGTTTAAGAGCTTAACGTTAACCATTAAACTCTTAAACCCTTAAACTTTTAAACCTTTTCTATTTCTTTTTCTTGCTTTTCGGCTTGGACTTGGGTTTTTCTTCCTCCTCGGTCATCACCCAATCATAATCCAACTGGCGTTTTAGCAGATTAGCGGCTACAACTTTTATCCGCACTTTATCACCCATTCTGAATTTTTTACCGCTGCGCATGCCTACCAGTGCATAATCATTTTCAACATGCCTGAACTCGTCATATTCCAGCAGGTTGTTGACACTAACCAGTCCTTCACATTTTGTGTCAACTGTTTCCACCCAGAAACCAAAACTGGCCACGCCGCTGATCACACCGTCGAAGTCCTCGCCTACATGGTTCTTCATATACTGCACCTGTTTGTACTTGTTGGCAGCTCTCTCCGCTTCCATAGCTGCCCTTTCCCGCTCACTGCAGTGCTTGCATTTATCTTCCAGTTTTTTATCGGGATGGAGATGATTGTCGAGCGTTTCCTGCAATATCCGGTGCACCATGATATCAGGATAGCGCCTGATCGGGGAAGTAAAATGGCAGTAGTTCTCAAAGCCAAGCCCATAATGCCCTACATTCTCTATCGTATATTTTGCCTTCGCCATCGTGCGTATGCCTAATTGCTCCAACACGTGCTGCTCCGGTTTACCATGTGCATTTTCTAAAAGCTGATTGAACGATGCTGCGATCGCTTCTGGTGATGAAGCATCGAACTTATGGCCAAACTTATTGGCAAATGCAATAAAAGGCAGAAGCTTTTCCTGGTCTGGTGTATCATGTATGCGATACGGGAAAGGCAGCGGTTTGCCCTTCACTTTTATTTTAGAAATATTTTCCGCTACGTAGCGGTTGGCCAGCAGCATGAACTCTTCGATAAGTTGATGCGCTTCCTTACTTTCCTTTACAACAATGCCGATAGGATCGCCTTTTTCATCCAGCTTGAACCTTACCTCCTGCGAAGAAAAATTAATGGCCCCTTTATTAAACCTTTTCTTCCGCATCTTCTGTGCAAGGTCATTCAATACAAGAATCACTTCTGCATTATCTCCGGCTTTTGTTTCTATCACATCCTGCGCTTCTTCATACGTATATCTTCTGTCTGAATGCATAACTGTTCTGCCCAGCCAGTAGTTCTTTACTTCGGCTTTATTGTTGAGCTGGAAGATAGCAGAGAAAGTAAGTTTGTCTTCGTCAGGCCGCAACGAGCAAAGCACATTGGAGATATGCTCCGGCAGCATAGGATTCACCCTGTCTGGTAAATACACCGAGGTAGCTTTCTGATAAGCGATCTTGTCGAGTGCTGTGTCTGGCTCCACATAATAGCTTACATCAGCTATATGCACGCCTATTTCATACAATCCATTTCTTAATACACGGAAAGAAATAGCATCGTCAAAATCCTTTGCATCAGCAGGGTCAATGGTAAAGGTCAGTATCTCTCTTACATCTTTTCTTTTTTGGATCTCTGCAGTAGGAATAGCGTCTGGTATGCGGGCTGCCACTTCCAGCGCATCATCAGGAAACTCAAGCGGGAAACCGTTTTCCAGCAGGATCTCCTTCATGGCTATATCGTTGGTATTCTCTGCGTCAAGTACGCTTACTACTTCGCCAACCGGCCGTTTATCGCCTTTTTCCCATTTCACGAGGCGTGCCAGCACCCGGTCCTTATCTTTTGCCTGGTTGATATTGGATAAGGGAATAAAGAAATCAGGCATCGGCTTTTCTGACTCTGCAATGAAGAAAGCGAAGTTTTCATTCATCTGCAACTGTCCGATAAATTCCTTCCGCTTCCGTTCCAGCACTTCGATCACTTCTCCCTGCATTCTTCTTCCTCCACCACCCTGCACGCGCACGATCACTGTATCGCCGTGCATAGCCGTGTTAAAATCATTAGGACGGATCAGTATATCTGTTTCCATATCGGGCACGATCACAAACCCCATTCCCGAACGTGTAATATCCAGAACGCCTTTAAAAGTTTTTCCTGCTACACTGGCTTGTTTATGTTTTTTTCTGGTCGTATTTTTTCTACCCATATTTTATTTTTTTCCTGACTTCTGAAAAGCCTGGATATAATTTATAACCGACTGGTTGAATACCTCTCCTTCTCCAAATAAAAAATGATGCCGGACAGGAATGACATAGATCGGCCAGTCGGCCATTTCAGTATTGAATTTAACTAAACGGACGGCATCTTTCTCCGTTGTGAGGATAATTTTATTTTCTGCCTCCAGGTTGCTGAACTTTTTGCGGATATCCTTCAGGTCATCTATGGTGAAAATATGGTGGTCTGAATATGGCATTATCTGGTATGACTTACAGTATTTCTCCAGCAAACGTTCCAATGGACGGGGATTGGCTATGCCCGAGACCAGCAGCACCTCGGTATTTTCAGAAAGGCTGGTCTGTTTCCTGTCCAGTATATGATACACTTCCCCATATTCAATAGAGGTAAAAAATACCTGCTGCCCTGGCTGGGGATTGATCTCTTTAATGATCTTTTGCTTTTCATCTACAGTAATGGAAGGATTGCATTTAGTGACCACAATGATCTGCGCCCGCTTATAGCCCGATTTAAGGTCGCGCAGGTCGCCTGTAGGCAAATAAAAATCACGGGTAAACAAATTGTGATAATCTGTCAGCAAGATGTTCATCCCGGCTTTTACACTCCGGTGCTGGAAGGCATCATCCAGGATAATGACCTCGGTCTCCGGCCTGTCGTGCAACAATTGAGGAATAGCCTCCAACCGCTCCTCGCCCACGGCTACAGGCACTTGGGGAAACTTTAAATGAAACTGCATCGGCTCATCCCCGATCTCCAACGCCGTGGTGGCAGACCCTGCCAGTGCATATCCCCTTGTTTTCCGTTTATATCCCCGGCTAAGCGTTGCCACTTTAAATTGATTCTTCAGTAGTCTTACAAGGTATTCCACCATTGGCGATTTACCTGTGCCTCCAACGGAAAGATTACCGACGCAGATCAATGGCAGGCCAAAAGAAGAAGAACGGAAAATATTTTTATCGTATAACCAGTTACGCACAGCAATAGCCAGCCAGTACAGAAATGCAAACGGTAAAAGCAGTATCCGGAACGATTTTAAAAAGAAATCAGAAAACATAAGTGTTATGCGGTGTGATAACAATATCTAAAGGTATGTCAAATTCATGGCGGTCATCAATCTTATCAATAGGCTCAAAATAACTGAACCCTGCTTTAATGCAATCCGGCTTGCAGGCTGCCAGGTATTTATCATAGAAACCCTTTCCATAGCCCACCCGGTAGCCTTGCTTATCAACAGCCAGTAAAGGAACAAATATCACGTCGATATGTTCAGGCAGCAAAATATCCTTGCTGTCTGGCTCATGAATGTTCAGTTCCGTTTTAATAAATGGCGTATCAATATCTGTAACCACGGCCTGCATTGTAAGCGCTGAAAAATCTGATACAGGGTAACAAACTTTTAGTTCAGGGTTACGGAATTTCAGGTATTCAGTGAACAAATGGGTATCCGGTTCATTATTTTCTTCGATTGGCCAGTAAGAAAGCAGGGTATTGATAAAAGGAATGCCCGCAGATTGGAATTGTATCAGCAGAAGATCGTCCAACCTGGTCATCTCCTGGACGGAAAGCCCCATCCTTTTTTGACGGTATAATTTACGGGCGTCTTTTTTCAGCATGCTGTTGTTGGTTGTTGGCGAACCGCTTACTCATTCACGAAAAATGAAAATATCGTTGTCCCGTAATTCTTTTCCATCTTGTACAGAGGGAAATTTTTATAATCATTACGGGGCGTATGTTCGAGCACAAACCATCCGCCGGGTTTAAGCAATTGTTTTTCCACGATCTGTTTGGGCAATTCATCAATAGTGGTCAACGCATAAGGCGGGCCTGCAAAAATAAAATCAAAACGATCAGTGCATTGCTCAATGAATTTGAAAACGTCCATCTTTACCATTCTCATGTTCTCTATGTGCAATGATGCCGCTGTTTTTTTGATAAAATCAAACATGGCGTTGTCTTTCTCCACAATGGTAAGTTGTTTGGCACCACGGGAAGCCAGTTCATAACTGATGCTGCCTGTTCCTCCAAAAAGATCAAGCGTGGTCAACTCTTCCATATCCAGTTTATGCTGCAGCACATTGAACAGTCCTTCTTTTGCAATATCCGTTGTAGGCCGTGTGTACGGCATTTTCGCCGGCGGATTGATCCTCCGGCCGCCATGTTCTCCTGCTATGATGCGCATCTGGCCAGGTCATTAAGGGAGGTGAAAAAATGGAGCGGGTATTGCTGGTCCCCTTCAGGCAACAACCAGCCGGAATCCCTGAATTTGAGATGCAGGAAATAATTGTACAATTCCCGGTAAAGGGCTGATTCCTGCGTGATCAGTCCTGACAACACCACCTGCACACTCTCCTGTGTAAAGGAAAACTGCCTGCAGGTATTCAGCAAATGATACAATACATCTGCGGGATTGGAATAAGAATAAGTTTGCGCCAGCAATAATTTGTTACCTTTTGTTACCAGTAAAGAAAAATCCTCAGGCCTTATATCAATAGCCAATGATCCTTCCGGATCAATAAAACCTGTATTTTTTAACCCGATGGTATAAGTATGCCAGCGGTCGCCCGTGGCAAAATGCCTGCTTATCCATTCTGTGGTTTCGCGCGGCACAGTGTAGATGTTCTGTATTTGCCAGTCTGCCACATACTCTGTCATAAACAGGTCCTGGTCCAGTGTTCCATACACTGCTTTGAGCAATTGGGGAGCTTCTTCCTGGTGATAATGCACCTGCGGCACCAGCACGCTTTGGGGATGGTCATATCCAACCAATATCCTGGAATAACTATCACTGAGTTCTGGATGATTTTTATAGATCTCCTGCAATGAATCTTCTTCCATGCGGGTGTCTGTGTACCAGGCAAGGCGGTAGAGTTCTGCAGCATCAGGAGAAGTAACGGCAAAGCCAAAATGCTTTTCGCCGGCACGTATGGCCAGCACTTTCTCAGAAGAATTGATCGTTGAATCGGATAAGATATGAAAAACCTGTTTCACCTGTTCGTTTTAATTGTTGCAATGATAGGCAAAATTAGCCAGCCGCGGCGCAGGCGCCTGCGGCCAGGGCCGCTTGCAGATCCTGGCCGGCCTTAAGGCAGTGAATTGGTTACACTGCCATTTCGTAAGTTTGCTACCCTCTAATGGCAAACATTGCTCCAAATAACGATCTGCAGGTTGAGATATCCACTAAACAAATCTTAAAAATCGCCCTGCCTATTTCGCTGGCACTGCTGGTGCCTCAGCTCAATTTTGTGGCCAATACCATTTTCTTAAGCGGATTAGGGGAAACAGAGCTTGGCGCAGCAGGCATTACCGGTGTTTATTACCTGGTGTTTGCCCTTGTGGGTAATGGGCTGAACAGTGGCTTACAGGCACTGATCGCGCGGAGGGCCGGGGAAAACAGGCCGGAAGAGATCGGGAAAATGTTTGCGCAATCCATTTGGATCGCTTTGCTGTTTGCCATTGCCAATATCCTGATCACGGTTATTGCGGGTTCTTTTTTTCTTTCGTCAGTTCTCCATAGTTCCAGGATACAGGAAGAAGCAACTTTGTTTGTCCGCATCCGCATACTTGGTCTGCCTTTTCTTTACCTCTTCCAGATGGGCAATGCTTTGCTGGTGGGTACAAATAACAGCCGGTACATGAAATACGGGTTTATTGCCGAAGCAGCTTTAAATATATTTCTCGATTATGGATTGATCTATGGAAAATTCGGACTGCCGCAACTGGGTTTCAACGGTGCAGCCGTTGCATCTGTTTGTGCAGAAGCTACCGGTGCGCTGGTAGTGTTCAGTATCATTTTTCTTAAAAAATTCCATCATCGTTTCTCCCTGTTCAGGCATTTCCGGTTCAACCGGCCACTGGCAGGACTGATCTTCCGGCAGTCTTCACCCCTTGTGATGCAGTTTGTATTAAGCGTGGGAGCCTGGTTCCTCTTTTATATCCTGATCGAGAACAGTGGCAGTGGAGAACATGCAGAGCGACCATTGGCGATCAGCAATACCATGCGCACAGTATTTGCTGTATTCGGAATATTCGTATGGGCTTTTGCCAGCACCAGCAATGCCATGGTAAGCAATATCATTGGGCAGGGTAAGCAATCGCAGGTTTTATTTCTTGTAAAAAAGATCGCGGGATTAAGCCTTGCGTTCACCGCAACCCTTTGCCTTGTGCTGAACCTGCTTCCGGAAGTATTCCTTGGTATCTTTTCAGATGATGCCTTATTTATCAGTGAATCCATCCCAGTATTGCGCACAGTATCGGTGGCTTTACTGCTGATGTCTGTTGGAGCAGCCTATCTGAATGCAGTAACAGGCACAGCCAATACACGCGTGAACCTGGGGATAGAGATCATTGCCATCCTGATCTATAGTGTATATGTTTATTGTGTGTTACAGGTATGGCATTTATCATTGGTAGCAGCCTGGGCATCTGAATTCATATACTGGAGCACCATATTTTCATTATCTTCCCTGTATCTCCGTAGTGGAAAATGGAAGAACAAAGTAATCTGATGAAAAACACATTTACACTTACCATCCTGTTAGCCTTATTGCTGGGAAGTTGCAAGAATACAGATGACCAGAAGGAAGAAGAAGCCAGCCCTGCTATACCCCTGATCAATTATGCCGTAAAAAGAACTTACCTGCACGATACTACTTCTTTTACAGAAGGGTTATTATTCCATGACAGTCTTCTTTATGAAAGCACAGGAGCTCAACCAGGGCTCGAAAGCACCCGTTCTTTATTTGGCGTGCTGAGCCTGAAAACAGGTCGTATCGATATAAAAGCAGAGATCGATAAAAAGAAATATTTTGGCGAAGGCATTGTGTTCTTTGGTGATAAGGTTTACCAGTTGACATATACCACTCAAAAGGGATTCATCTACGATGCAAAAACATTCAAGCCCTTAGGCGAGTTCAGTTTTCCCAATAAAGAAGGCTGGGGTTTTACAACAGACAGCACTTACCTGATCATGAGCGATGGCACCAGTCAGCTCACTTATTTTTACCCGGATTCATTAACAGTAAAACAAACCATTGCAATTTCCGACACAAGAAACCCTGTTGACAAACTGAATGAACTCGAATTCATCAATGGATTCATCTACGCCAATATATACACCACTTCCGATATCGTTAAAATAGATCCCGCCTCTGGCAATATTATTGGACGGCTTGATCTCAGTTCACTTGTAAACGAAGTCCACCAAATGTACCCGGCCTCCCTCGAAATGAACGGCATAGCCTATAACCCTGCAACCGGCAGCATTTTCGTAACCGGCAAAATGTGGCCCGTAGTATATGAAATAACCTTTCCACTTTAATAAAAGCTGCCCCATTCGCATCTATTCGTGCCATCTATCTCTATCCCCCCAATCCTTCGTCTAATTCGCGTAATTCGTATTTTTCATTTTTCCTTCATGTTCGCGCTGTACGTTTGTTTTGTCAATGACACATCATTCACCCTAAAAAAAACAAACATTATGAAAATGAAACTTTTATATGCAGCTCTGCTTTTATCGCCAGCTGTATTTGCCCAGGAAACAACAGTAAAAACGGCCCAGGCTGTTGACGTGAAAGCAAATGTAAAAGCCAATGAACAGGCTGCTGCCGTAAATGCCAATGCATCCGCAAATTCTTCTACAACTGTTCAACCCAAAGCCGCAGTGAACCAGGCCAGTGAAGCAGCCATTAGCACACAGGCTAAAACAAAGGCTGCGATCCGTAAAGAAAAAGCGCAGGTAGCAGCAAAAGCGGATCAAACGGTGACTGTAGCAGAGCAAGCTTCGCCAAAGGCAAAAATTGCTACAACATCCGAATCTTCTGCGGCAGTTTCGGCAGGAAAAAGCAATAAATTGAACGCCGGAACGTCTCTTGATAATACAGTAGTGCTTCCTTCACAAGCGTCGGCAAAAGCAACCGCAGCAGTGAATAAGGATGTAGCTGCAAAAACCGGCAAGGTTAATGCAACAACAAAAGCTAAGGTGAAGAGTGCTACAACTGTTAAGCCTAAACCTGTCACCATTAAAAACAAAGCCGCTATAGATAATAGCGCCCTATTGAAAATTAAATAAACAATCCGGTTTGCCCCTTTCGGGGGGCAAACCACTTTTAAAAAATGATGCCCCACTATCCTTTTGCCCGGATCACCGGTATTGTAGTTATTTTCCTGGCCTGCGCCTTTACAAGTACTGCCAGCGAAGGGAAGCCTGTTGCCTTTATCCAGGTACCTGCTCATGTGCTGACTGATACTGTGCCTCCGGCAAAAAAACCAATAGAAGAAAAACCTGAACCGGAGAAAAAACCAGAAACAGAAAATCCGGTCACTACTACCCCATCGATCATCAAAGTAGTGCCTAAGGCAAGAAAACAGATCAAACCTGTTGCCCTGCCTTCCGTACCGCTTAAAACAAACAAGATCATTAAACCTGTTATAAAACGTGTAGGTTCATTGATCCCTTAACCCTGACACACACATGAAACTACCTATCACCATAATCTTTCTGGCGGTCTGCAGCTTTGGTTATGCACAGCAGGATAATACTGTTGCAGATAGCAGCGAAACACCGCGATCCACTTTTACCATTGGTGCCAGCTATGCCAATAATGCAAGTTATTATGGACAGAAAGCATTGGAAAAAACGCCTTATGTGGCAGCAGTGGCAAGCTACCGTCATAAGTCGGGTTTGTATGCAACAGCCATGGCTTACCGCCTGCTGCACGATTCGCAAACAGTTGCTTCAGCGTCCAGCCTGGGAGCTGGGTATGCTTTCAATCTCAGCGAACGCCTTAGTGCAGATATCAGCTACAGCCATACATTTTACCCCTCTCATTCTCCTTTTTTGCAGGCAGCCAATGCAGATAATGCAAGTCTTGGCTTAACGTATACCAACTGGCTGAGCTTTTCACTTAATGGCGACTATGCTTTCGGAAAAACAAACGACGTATTTGTTACAGCCGGTATCGGAAAAATGATCTCCCTGGGAAGTTTTAGTGAAAAAGACCTGGTAACGATCAACCCGGTGATCGATGTTACAGCCGGCACACAACGTTTCTACGAAACCTATATTGAAGAAAAGAATTTCCGTGACAGCGTACTTGGAATTATCGGGCCTATCCTGGGTCAGCCTGGCCCTCCTCCTACTACCACTACCAAAACCAGGACCAGCTTCGATCTCCTGTCGTACAACCTGAAACTGCCCCTGGCTTATAACCGGGCACACTATATGCTTGAACTGGCATACCAATTGTCTGTTCTCGGGAAAAAAGCCCAAACAGGCTCAGGCCAGGTAAATTCATTTGTAACTGCCAGTTTTTATTACCAGTTTTAACGCATAATATCGGCGGATGAAAGTACTGATCGTAGAAGATGAAAGGTCAATGGCATTGGAAATGGAAGCATTCCTGATGAAGTCGTACCTGTGCGATCTGGCGTTCACAGCCAAACAGGGTATGCGGCTGATGGAAGACAATCAATACGATTTTATCTTGCTCGATCTCGGCTTGCCGGATAAAGATGGCCTGCTGGTGCTGGAAGAGGCGAAAAAGAATTGCCCCCAGGCTTCCTATATCATTCTCACTGCCAGGGGCGACCTGCAAGACCGTATCAAAGGGCTTGATCTCGGAGCTGATGATTACCTGGCTAAGCCATTTTCCCTGCTCGAACTTCAATCGCGTATGCATGCGATCGCCCGCCGCAAATCCGGCCTGAAAGATTCGCAGGTTGACCTGGGCGATTTCAATGTCGACCTTCACCGGAGAGCAGTTTCTTTTAATGGAGAAGATATTGATCTGTCGCGTAAGGAATTTGATCTGCTGAGCTATTTGCTATTGCACAAGAACCGCCCATTAACGCGTATGCAACTCAGCGAGCATATCTGGGGAAATTTATCTTCTGATGATTATGATTCTAATTACATTGATGTGCATATTAAGAATATCCGGAAGAAACTGACCGTTTTTGCGCCGGTAGACTGGCTGCAAACGATCAGAGGCATTGGCTATAAAATAAAGCTCTGAATTTGAAACTGCTTACCAAACTCACGCTTTTTGTAACGCTTTCAAAACTTGCAATAGTAACCCTGTTCGTATGGTTACTGCCTTTGCTTGTAGAAAAGATCGCTTTTCAATACACCAATTACTACCTCGACCAGCAGAAAAAAAAGGTACTGAAAGTGATCAATCAAAATGGTATTGATTACTATTTGCAGGGAGATTCCAGCTATGGCAGCTATACCATGCTGAAAGAAGAATACATCTCACTGGAACCGGCCAATACAATTCTTCCCGATACCATTCAAACATCGCAGCGCCTGGTGGAAGGCGATACTCTCACCTACCGTGTGCTGAACCATGAATTTTCCTACCAGGGCAAACCGTACATGCTGGAAGTAGGTAAAACCACGGGTACCATTAACCAGTATAACCGCCCTTTGCAAAAAGTGGCTTTATATGTACTGGTCGGGCTGATCGCCGTTACGATCATTACAGACCTGATATATACAAGATTATTGCTTCGCCCGCTTGACGTGATCATCCGGGGCAAACTGGTAAACAGTAAATTCCCTTTCAAGGAACATCTGCAACCGATCAAAACATCCACTTCTGATTTCAGGTATCTTGATGAATCGCTTATCCAGTTAATGAATAAGATCAGGGAGGATTTTGAAAGGGAGCGCGAATTTACTTCCAATGCTTCGCATGAGTTGATGACACCGATCACTATTCTGCAGAACAAAATGGAGAACTTACTGATGGATGATTTGAATGATGAAGCGCAAGACAGGATCATTGGCATGATGAAAACGTTGAACAGGTTGAAACGGATCGTTAGTTCGTTGTTGTTGATATCGAGGATAGAGAATGATCAGTTTGCCCGGTCAGAAACAATAGATATCAAATCGCTGTTGCAGGAAGTGATCGACGAATTGCAGGACCGTCTACTCGCAAAAGGAGTGCAGCTTAAACTCTCTGTCACCACCCGTGTACTGGCAAAAGAAAGCAACAGGGATCTTCTTTTTCAGCTTGTATATAATCTTATCAACAATGCCATCCGGTACAATAAAGAAAATGGCTCTATCCATATCAACGGAGAATTCCTTGACAGCGGCGACTTCGTGTTACATATTGATGATACAGGTATTGGCATAGCGCCAGAAGCCATTGTCACACTTTTCGATCGTTTTAAAAAATCAGGCCAGTCAGAAGAAGAGGGATATGGATTGGGGCTTTCAATTGTAAAATCTATAGCAGATTATCATCAGTTGACGCTGGAAGTTTCGTCTAAGCTGGGAGAAGGAAGCCGCTTCACATTGATATTTCCTTCAGCGATCATAACGCGTAAAGCCTGACTCAGAAATCGCATGTATATTTCACTTCCGCACTTCCCGAAAACTTATCAATCGGCGGGTTCAACTTCTCCACTGAAACACTCACCTTTTTTACAACAGGAAACTTATCATGCACTGCATACGCCATCGTCTGCACCAACGTTTCCAGCAGGTCTACCGGCTGCTGCATGGTCTGATTGATTATTTCAAACAAAGCTGCATAATCGATCGTATTCTCCAGCGATAATATTGTTTCCTGCCCGGGCTCATATCCTACCTGCACGTTCACCACAAAATCATTTCCTTTCTGCCTTTCTTCTGGATAAAGGCCATGATAAGCGCGGAAGCGGACATTGTGCAGGGAGATGGTAATAAGACCGGGCATACAGTATGATTAATGAAGACCTTTTGAGCTAAGGTAACGTTCTGCATCCAGCGCAGCCATACAACCACTACCAGCAGCAGTCACTGCCTGGCGGTATATTTTATCCTGCACATCGCCGGCAGCAAACACACCTTCCACATTTGTCCTGGAACTGCCGGGCACTGTTTTGATATAACCCGCTTCATCCATATCCAGCATTCCTTTAAAGATGTCAGAATTGGGCTGATGGCCGATTGCGACAAAGAAACCATTGACAGGTATTTCTTTTATCTCACCGGTTTTAGTGTTTTTAATACGGACCCCAGTAACAGTTTTATCACCGAGTATCTCATCGGTTTCTGTGTTCCAGTACACTTTGATATTGGGGGTGTTTAATACTCTTTCCTGCATCACTTTGCTGGCGCGCATTTCTCCTTTACGGACAAACATGTGCACAGTAGGGACAAGTTTGGAAAGATATAATGCTTCCTCTGCGGCAGTATCCCCTGCCCCAACGATCGCCACTTCTTTACCACGGAAGAAAAAGCCATCGCACACAGCGCAGGCGCTGACGCCAAAGCCATTCAGCCTTTCTTCACTGGGCAATCCCAGCCATTTTGCTGAAGCCCCGGTGGCAATAATGATAGCATCTGCCTCGATCCATTTTTCTTCATCGATCTCCACTTTAAAAGGACGGCTGGAAAGGTCCACTTTGGTAGCCAGCCCGAAACGGATATCTGCTCCCATTCTTTTGGCCTGCTTTTCAAAATCAACCATCATTTCTGGTCCCTGCACGCCATCAGCATAGCCGGGATAATTCTCCACTTCGGTGGTGATGGTCAACTGGCCACCAGGCTGAATACCCTGGTACAGAACAGGCTTCAGGTTGGCCCTGGAGGCGTAAATGGCTGCTGTATATCCTGCCGGTCCGCTGCCGATGATCAGCAGGGAAACTTTTTCATTTTCAGTCGTCTTTTCCATTCTTAGAGAGGAATTTAATCGTCAAAAATAAGCGTATTTATGCGTTAAAAGCACGGCAATCGGCTTATCTGAATAGCATGTGTAAAACTGGTATAATAACAAGGAATGGCAAGAGATGTTCGTTGACCGGATGGCCGATGGCCGTTAATACGCAAACTGGACAAGGAGTTCATTTTCCGTTGTCACCCGGCCCTGGTATAATACACTAAGAGCCGGGGTCTGCTCAACCGTGAGGAGACCCCCGCGCGTTTATTGGTTAAACGTGTATGTGTGCTGAACCACGGCCGGGGGGGCAACCGAAGAGGTGGTTAGGGCCTCAGCCACACCATCATCGC
>JBQCHL010000012.1:0-45814 GCA_051954695.1 Chitinophagaceae bacterium | reverse complement strand
CGGCCCGTCCGGGTTTCTAGTTTTGTTTCATTTTCCCGGCATTCCATATATTTTATGGGTTAATCAATTTTTACCCCTTTGGTGTTCTGCGTCCGTTGGTGGGATAACCCCCCACAAAGGCACGAAGAACACAAAGGCTTTTTCTTTAGGAGAAAAACTTCTTTGTGTGAAAAAACTTATATAAATTTGATATCAAAATGATATCATTAAATATTTGCTTATGGAAAAGATAGTAAAACCCATGTCTGGCTACCTGGCTTTGTTGTTATCCCTCGTGTTGCTTGTATCAGGTATCTTATTTGCCACGCAGGTCAATGATGGCGGTGCTTTATATGTAATAGGTATGCTGGTCTCTTTTATCGCTTCGATCTTCATGCTGAAAGGATTAATGATCGTGTACCCGAATCATTCCCGCGTTCTTAACTTCTTTGGAAAATATGTGGGAACAGTGAAAGACAACGGTTTGTTTTTCGTGAACCCGCTGTATTCCACTTTAAAGGTCAGCCTGCGGGCAGATAACCTGCAGGGGCAAACCCTGAAGGTGAATGATAAGATGGGCAATCCCATCGAGATCGGCGCTGTGATCGTATGGCAGGTTGGGAATACTTACAAAGCCGCATATGATGTAAGAAATTATGCTGACTATGTGAAAACACAGAGTGAAGCGGCGGTACGGCACCTTGCCAACAGCTTTCCTTATGACAACCTGGAAGATGAAACAGCTGCGATCACCCTGCGTGAAGGTGGTGTGAAAGTGAATGAGATACTGGAGAAAGAATTGCTTGATCGTCTTTCTCCTGCAGGTATCGTAATACTTGAAGCAAGGATCAGTCACCTGGCCTATGCCCCTGAAATTGCCGGTGCTATGCTGCAACGGCAACAAGCCACTGCGATCGTTGCAGCCCGCACTAAGATCGTGGAAGGAGCTGTAGGTATGGTGGAAATGGCGCTTGATATGCTGGCTCAGAAACAGATCGTGCAACTGGACGATGAAAAGAAAGCAGCGATGGTAAGCAACCTGATGGTAGTGCTTTGTGGTGAAAAAGCCGCAACGCCGGTATTGAATACGGGCAGCTTGTATCAATAAATCCTTTCAGCTTAAACTGAAACTCGTGAGCAGTCCCAAGAAAAGTTTTATCATCCGTATTGATAATGAAATATACAAAGCCCTGGAAAAATGGGCTGCGGATGAATTCCGCAGTGTGAATGGCCAGGTAGAATGGATTTTGTCACAAAAATTAAAAGAGGCAAAGAGGCTAAAAGATAAAGAAGAAAAAGGAAAAAAGCCTGATAGGTGAGTCGTCTCACCCATCAGGCTTTTCTTTTTTAATTCTGAGCCTTAAAATCCTTTTTTCTCATTCGCTTTCTGCATCGGGTTTGGTGCAGGAGTAGCGGCTCTCAGTGTCGCTTGTTTTTGTTTAAAGATGGTGAACCGGGAAGGCGCCAATGGTTTGTTCCAGCTATTATTGCTGGGGTCGATATCAGCCGTTTCCCTGAGCGGATCGAGTTGAATCGAGGCCACCTCTTTTGTTTTAATAAAAGTTTTGACCACTTTCTTTTCATTAAGGCGCCAAACCTGAGCCGGGATACGTTCTATTTCTTTTGTGCCGTCTTTATATGTCCATTCAATGATAATGGGCATAACAAGACCGCCTTTATTGCTGAAACTGAGTTCATACATATGACGGTTCGCATAGTCGCTCTTTTCCTTTTCCTCCAACGGAGTGCCTTTATTGGACATGATCTTGTACGTTATGTTGGAAGAATCATACGGTTCTTCTCCTCTTGCATAGCGCCAGTAGAAATCGCGTAATGCTGTGTCTTTATCTGTTTGAAAAGAAATGTTTTTATTTTCCCTGTTCCTGATCTTGGAAATATCATCGTATGGGGCTAGCATAGGTCCTTCTATCCTGCGCGTAATATCCCTGTCGTCCATTCCTGTCGGAAGTGCTGCCAGGTCAGGCACTGCATGTTTTACGGAATCGAGCGAAATATCGCAGGGGTCAGTTCCATAGAACCATCCACGCCAGAACCAGTCAAGGTCTTCACCGCTGGCATCTTCCATTGTACGAAAGAAATCGGCTGGTTCAGGATGTTTGAAGGCCCAACGCCGGGTGTATTGTTTGAATGCATAATCAAACAGCTCACGGCCCATGATGGTTTCTCGCAGAATGTTCAGACCAGTAGCCGGCTTGGTATAAGCATTAGGGCCAAAACCAACAATGTTTTCTGAATTGCTCATGATGGGTTCCAGCAGATCTTTTGGCAGCTTCATATAATCAACAATAGCATATGCAGGGCCTTTTCCTCTGACCGGGAATTTATTATCCCATAACTCTTCGGTCAGGTATTCAACAAATGAATTCAATCCTTCGTCCATCCAGCTCCATTGGCGTTCATCGCTGTTGATGATCATGGGAAAGAAGTTGTGCCCTACTTCATGTATTATTACACCAAGCATTCCATACTTGGTAGCTTCTGCATAAGTGCCGTCTTTTTCTGTCCGTCCATAGTTAAAACAGATCATGGGATACTCCATGCCATTTGCTGCTTCCACGCTTTGTGCAACGGGATAAGGATAAGGGATAGTGAAGTCAGAATAAGTTTTAATGGTATGCGCTACTGCTTTCGTGGAAAAAGGACGATATAGACCATACGCTTCTTTTCCATAAAAGCTCATGCACATGATCTTCTTGCCTTCTACTGTAACCGGCATGGCATCCCAAACAAACTTACGGCTGCTGGTCCAGGCGAAATCCCTGACACTGTCTGCCTTGAAGGTCCATGTCTTCGTTGCCATGCTTTTATTCTTTTCGGCATTTTTTGCTTCATCGAGTGTAACGATCTCAACTGGTTCAGTGCTGGTCTGTGCTTTTTTCCAGCGAGCCAATTGTGTTGGGCTGAGATTTGTATTGTAGTTGGTACATTCACCCGTTGCGCCCACCACATGGTCGGCTGGCACGGTCATCTGTACTTTGAAATTGCCAAAAGTCAATGCAAACTCTCCACGGCCGGTGAACTGATGATTCTGCCAACCCTGGAAATCGCTGTATACGCAGAGGCGTGGATACCATTGGGCCATTGTGAAAAGATAGTTGTTTTCTTCAGGGAAGTATTCATAACCACCGCGGCCACCGCGGCCCATGCGGTCAGAAATCTTGTAATTCCAATCGAGTTTGAACACGAATTGTTGCCCGGAGGTCAGGTCTTTGGGAAGCTCTACCCGCATCATGGTCTTATTCACTGTATATTTTAATGGCTTGCCTGCGGCATCAGTAAGTTTGACAACATTGAAACCATAGCCATTATCCCTTTTGGTCTCATCCATACGGTCTATCAGCGTGGTGCTGACCTGTGAAGTCATTGGATTGCTGGTCTGGTAATTCGCATTGTTCTGGCTGCTGTGCTCATTCTCGTCCATCTGCAGCCACAGATAGGTGAGGGTATTGGGCGAATTGTTGTAGTAGGTGACCGTTTCGCTTCCGGTCAATAGCAAAGCCTTTTCATCCAGCTTGCATTTTATATCATAATCGCAACGCTGCTGCCAGTACTTTGGCCCCGGAGCTCCACTCGCGGTGCGGTACTCATTAGGTGTAGGCATGATGGTGCCCAATTGTTCAAAACTGTTACCATGGTTGCTGCCAGGGTTGTTCTTGATGTTCTGTGCGTGGACTGCTACAGCGATCAGGAGGATCCACCCGGCAAGAATGATTTTTCTCATGTTGACTTTATTTTAAATTTCTATAATGATCCCACTCTTTCCAGCGCCATTTTCAATGCGAGGCTGAATACGGCTGCTGATAAAAAGATCACCCATTCGCGGCGGTTGATATGAAGACCATTTACTATAAAATGCGATACAAGTAATATCAGCAGCACCACTACGATCTGGCCTGCTTCCAATCCAAGATTAAAGCCCAGTAAACCCGGAGCAAGATGTTGATCCCTGGCGAGCATCATCCGTATGGAATTGGCGAACCCCATTCCGTGGATAAGCCCAAAGAACAGCGCTATAAAATAGTTGATCCGGATAGATCGGGGAGTGAATTTTTTCTGGAAAAGGTTTGTTATGGCGGTTATTACAATCGTGCAAGGGATCAGGAATTCAACCCAATTGCTGTTGAGCCTTATTATGTCGAGCACACTAAGGGCAAGGGTAAGCGAATGACCAATAGTGAACGCGGTCACCAGGATCAATACCTGCTTCCAGTCTTTCAGCAGGTAGATAGCTGCCAGTGCAGCAATGAATAATTGATGGTCCAGGGCGTCGAGACTTATAATATGTTCCCAGCCCAGGCCGAAATAAAATCCAAAATCTTGCATGTGATTGTGCTGAGGAAGCTGTGCTACCAACCTTCCCTTCTATTTTTCCGTCTGTATTGAAAGTTTCAAAATAAGCCAGACTTTTGTAATGATCAAAAAAAAGTATACCCCATGGTGCTATGGCTCAATAAATGGTTTCTTCTTTTATGCTCCGGCCTGTTTGCCGGCCCAGTGTATACCCCTACTGGTACGGCCCAATCTCCCGTTACGGACCTGCATCCTATTCATGTAAGCGTGACAGAGATCAATCATAATGCAGCCGAAAAAACACTGGAAATCAGTTGCAAACTTTTTACCGACGACTTTGAAAGAGTGCTGGCGCAGAACTACAGAACGAAAGTGGATCTGACCAATCCACCCGACAAAGCTCAAATGGAGAAAATAGTAAATGATTACATACATAAACATCTATCTATACAAGTCGATGGCCAACCCATCAGCTTTACGGCCCTCGGTTTCGAAAAAGACCAGGATGTTGTGTACAGCTATTTCCAGAGCGACAACATTAAGAGCGTTAAAAATATCACCATCACCAACACGTTGATGTACGACTTATTCACCGACCAGATCGGTGTAATGCATATAACGATAGGAGGGGTGCGTAAGAGCGGGAAGGTAGATTATCCGGCCAAAGAGCTCGCTCTTTCTTTTTAGACAGGCATCGTATTACTGTTCATCTTCCATTTCCTGGCGTAAAGTCTTGCTCAGCTTCACCAGCACTTTATCGATCCTGTGACCGTCCATATCAACGATCTCAAGGGTGAATCCCTTCCATTCCAGTTTATCGCCGGCATGAGGGATGCGTTCCAGTTCATGCAGTATAAAACCAGCCAGCGTATCAAATTCCTGCTCACCTTCATTCATCCATTCTGCTTTTTCAAAGCGGGTAAGGAAATCATAAAAAGGTATCTGTGCATCTACGAGGAAAGTGCCGTCTTCCCGCTCAATGATCTCGTAGTCGGGAACATCCGGCTGAGGCATATCGCCGATAATGGCTTCGAGAATATCGTTCAGGGTGATTATGCCCAGTATGGTGCCGTATTCATCCACGATAAAGCAGGAATGCAATTGCGATTGCTTGAACTTTTCCATTACCTGGAAAGCCGTATTGTTTTCCGGAACGAAAAGTGCAGGCTGCATCAGTTCTTTAAAAGGCCTGTTGTCGGGGCTTACGTATAGATCTTTAATGGAAACGACGCCTTTGATATTATCTATTTCCCCATCGCAGATCGGGTAAATAGAGTGCGGTTCGCTGGTGATCTTTTCCTTGATCATTTCTTCTGTATCGTCCAGGTTGAACCAGATGATATCACTGCGGTGGGTCATCAGGGAAGTGATATTCCGGTCGCTGAGGTGGAACACGCGTTCAATGATCTCCTGTTCTGTTTCTTCGATAGTGCCCTGTTCAGTGCCTTCACTGATGATGGCTTTGATCTCCTCTTCCGTCAGTTGGTTATCTGTAGGCTTAAGGCTGAATATTTTTACAATAAGGTTGCTCGATTTGCTGAGCAGCCATATAAAAGGATGGGTAACAACGCTGAGGATACGCATTGGCCGGGCTACCACTTTGGCTATGCCTTCCGGTTTGGAAAGGCCGATGCGTTTGGGTACCAGTTCTCCGAAAATGATCGAGAAATAGGTAACGATAATTACCACGATAGTTGTGGCAAGGCCATAACTATATGGTGCGATCGCCGGCCATTGTTTAAGATAAGCGGCAAAATCGTCCGTGATCCTTTCACCGGAATAAATACCGGTGAGGATACCGATCACGGTAATGCCCATTTGTACGGTAGAAAGAAAGGTTTCAGGTTTGCTGGCCAGGTTGAGTGCTTCCCTGGCTTCTTTATCTCCTTTATTTGCCTGTGCTTCCAGCCTGGATTTCCTTGCAGAAACCAGGGCTATCTCAGCCATTGAAAAAAGCCCGTTTAGCAGGATCAACCCTGCTAATATGAATAATTCCATTAAGAGGATATCGTTGGTTGGGTATCGAAGATAGCAAATCCGTGGCGGTTATTGAACAGGTATCCGGTCAATGTGCCAACAAGCAGGCCCAGTAAGGCTCCGCCAAGAATGTCAAGTGGATAATGAACGCCAACATACACTTGTGCGTAGGAGATCAGGCCTGCCCAAACCCATCCGATCACTGCCCATTTTTTAAGTAAAGGCCTGGTAGTGATATAGAAAAAAGTGCCTATGCCAAAATGGTTGGCGGCATGGTTGGATGTAAAACTGAAGCCGGTAGAGCAATGGTCGACCAGCAAACGGACATGCATAAAGAAATCCGGGTCGCCACAGGGGCGGATGCGCTGGAAATTATGTTTGAACCCATAATTGCCGATCAGATCAGTGAGGGCAACAGTGATGATGAAAAAAAGGATCCACCAGGCGCCCTTTGCCCTGAAATTGAGCAGGGCGAACACGATCAGGAATAAATAAAGCGGTATCCAGTTCATTCCTTCACGCATGAACGGCATAACGGTATCAAAAACAGGATTGGTAAAATGGCTGTTGATCTGGATGAACAGCCATTGATCCATTTTTTCGAGCTTTTCCCAAATAGTGGAAGCGAGTAGAAACATAAGCTCAAATGTACCCAAAAAATGGATGCTGCCGCTTATGGCACTGGGCAGGGTTCCGCTCGTCATCTCTTCCTTGTGAATCTCGTATAATTTTTCTTGCTTTGCATTTCCCCATGCTTAAACGCTATAAAGTGCCCAAGACCATTCTTTGGGTAATCAATTTGCTGGTCATCTTCTTCCTGATCTTTACATTGTTCAGGGTGGCAACTTATTTTGCGTTTAAGCCGAGAGGACTTTCTTTCAGCGACCTGTTCCCTTCTTTCCTGATGGGTGTGCAATATGATCTCCGGTGGATCGCTATCATTCTTTTGCCGGTAGTGCTGTTGAGTCTTTGGCCGCAATTTTCCCCTTTTTATTCTGCACGCAACAAAAAATGGTGGAGCTGGTATCTTGTCATTATCACTTTTATCGTTTTCTTTTTTTTCGCGGCTGATTTCGGGAGCTTTTCTTATAACCGTACCCGCCTCGATGCAGGAGCGATGAACTTTGTAGAAGATCCGGGCATTTCGCTGAAGATGATGTGGCAAACTTATCCGTTGTTCTGGATGCTGTTGGGTTTATTCGTGGCTGTGCTGGTGTTCCGCTGGATGTATCATCAAAGCCACTGGAGAGTGATCACGCAAACAGACGGCTTGAAAATTCCTTATAACCGGAAATATTTTATCGCCAGCCTGCTTATTCTATGCCTGCTCATCTATGGAAGGTTTGCGGCAAGTCCGCTCACCTGGAAACAGAGTTTTGTGTTCCAGGACAATTTCAAATCTTACCTGGCATTGAATCCCCTGCAGAATTTCTTTACCACGCTTGGGCTAAGGAAGCCGGAGTTTAATGAGCAGAAGGCAAGGGATGTGTACCCACTGATGGCGGAATGGATGCCGCTGCAGGATAAAAAAGGATTTTCCTATCGCCGTGTGGTATCGCCTGGCAGCAATGCGCTGGAGAGCCGCCCCAACGTGGTGCTGGTGATCTGCGAATCGTTCAGCATGTATAAAAGCAGCATGAGTGGCAACCCGCTGAATACAACGCCTTACTTTGATTCGCTGACCAAAAAAGGGATCTTCTTTGAGCGTTGTTTTTCTCCTCATTTCTCCACAGCAAGGGGATTATTTGCGATCATTACCGGAATACCCGATGCTCAGTTGTTCAAATTCTCTACCCGTAATCCGCTGGCGATTAAACAGCATACTATCATCGACAATTTTGAAGGCTACAGCCGTCATTATTTTCTGGGTGGAAGTCCGGGGTTCAACAACTTTGCAGGCCTCGTACAAAATATCGATGGACTGCAGATGCATACAGAAGGAAGTTTCCGTTCACCAAGGATAAATGTATGGGGCATCAGTGATAAGAACCTGTTCCTGGAAGCCAATGAAACATTTAAAAGAGAAAAGACACCGTTCTTTTCCATAATACAAACATCCGATAATCATCGACCGTATATGATCCCGGCCAGTGATACCGATTTTGTTCACCATGTAATTCCGGAAGAGGAATTGAACAGGTATGGATTTGAATCGCTGCAGGAATACAACACTTTCCGTTACTCAGATTATTGCTTCAAAAAGTTTATAGAAGCTGCAGAAAAGGAACCTTATTTCCATAACACCATTTTTATTTTCGTGGGTGATCATGGAGTGGCAGGAAATGCCAGCGCCATCTATCCTTCGGCCTGGACAGATCAACGATTGACAGATGAGCATGTACCGTTATTGTTTTTTGCTCCTTATTTACTGCAACCACAAAAAAGAACAGAGGTCGTATCACAGATAGATGTGCTGCCTACAGTGGCGGGTATGATACAACAGCCTTATGTGAACACAACACTGGGTCGTGACCTGCTCGATACCGCCAAGAAAAACAATTTTGCTTTTATTACCAATACAGCCGGAAAAATTGGGATTGTGACAGATGAATTTTATTTTATAAAGAATCTCAACTTCAAGGATGAACAACTGGTACCGGTTGTTTATAACGGAAGATATTATACCCTTGCTCAAAGGGATTCCATCCGGCGACGTTTATCAGACTTCACTTCAGCATTTTTTGAAACCTCCCGCTACATGCTGATGAACAATCAAAAAGACTAGTTACAGATTTAGGCCACCCTTCCCGTCCTTCCCGCCTTACCGGTAAGTTTTTTACCGGTAAGGCGGGAAGGACGGGAAGAGCGCATTTAAAATAGATGTTGTACTATTTTTTGGCAACAATAATCAACCTTGGTGTTTCATGTAAATGGTAAGCTCCCAAATTGTAATCCCCGAAAACTTCCTGTACCTGCATTTTCTGAAAGCTCAGCATATCTGTAAAATCTCCCAGTGAAAGTTTGGCCCGTTGAAGGGAGAATACCAACGGTTCTTTAAGCGAGGGGTCAGTGACGGTAATGGTTTGGAGAAAGTGGGTGCTGTTTTGTCCGTTTTGTATCCGGTAATGAGTATCGCCGACCTGTTTTAATTCCTGTTCTGCCAGTTTTGACTCCATATAATGTGTATTCGGGTAATCGATCACAAAAAGGCCGCCAGGGTGGAGGCTGGAAGCGATCGTGCGTATGGCACTGTCGTGCTCCCTTCTTGTTCGGTAGTAACCAAAGTTGTCGGAAAGATTCAGCGCAAGCTGGAAATAATTGCCCCAGAAAGGCAATCGGATATCATGAAGATAGAACTCAGGATTGTCGGTTCCGGCCTCGCTTGCCTGGTCAATATTGAAAGCAGAAAGGTCTACACCGGTTACCTGGAAACCCAGGGAAGCCAATCGTCTGCTTATTAGACCCTGGCCGCATGCGCTGTCCAGGACCAGGTTTGATGTTGCCGGGTGCAGATATTGAATCAGTTGATTGACAAATATTTCTGCCTGGTTTCCGGTAGTATTAACATAAAGTTTATACGAGAATGGTGAGGTAAACCATTCCCGGCTGGGTGAATTTGTTTTCATGCTGATGTTTAAACAAATGTAAGCAGGTAACCTGCAAGAGGTGCAGTTGAAAACCTTATTTTTGTGGCACCCGCCGAAGCCTTGGCGAAGACGGGCAGTCTGCCTACGCTAAAGCTTCGGCTGACAGAGCATTAAACCTTAAAATCTCAATTTTACACTTGTGGCATTGATCAAAAGCATATCCGGGATACGGGGGACGATTGGAGGAAAGCCCGGAGAAAATCTTACTCCTGTTGATATTGTGAAGTTTGCCGCCGCTTATGGCACCATCATTTCTTCAGGCCGGCAAAAAAATACGAAAGTAGTGATCGGTCGCGATGGCAGGATCAGCGGAAGCATGGTCCGCGACCTCGTGGTGAGCACCCTTACCGGTTTGGGAATCGATGTAGTAGACCTGGGGCTTTCTACCACACCTACCGTGGAGATCGCCGTAAAAATGGAAAAGGCCAACGGAGGCATTATCCTTACTGCCAGCCATAACCCCAAAGAATGGAACGCCCTGAAATTACTGAATGAAGAAGGTGAATTCATTTCTGCAGAAGCAGGCGCCAAAGTGTTGGCCCTGGCTGCTGCTGAAGATTTTGCTTTCAGCAGCGTGGAAAAACTGGGCACAGTAACGCAAGACGACAGCTATCTTCAAAAACATATTGACGCCATCCTGACTTACCCGCTCGTGGACGCCAAACTGGTAGCTAAAAAGAACCTCAAGATCGTGGTGGATGCGGTGAACTCAACCGGCGCCATCTATGTGCCCGCCCTGCTGAAAGCCCTGGGTGTGGAACAGGTGATCGTTTTAAATGAAGAAGTGAATGGCCGCTTTGCACATAACCCCGAGCCACTGCCTGAACACCTGAGCCAATTGAGCAATGAAGTGGTAAAACAAAAAGCTGACCTGGGAATTGCCGTAGATCCTGATGTTGACCGCCTGGCTTTTGTTTGTGAAGACGGAAGCATGTTTGGTGAAGAATATACCCTGGTGGCTGTGGCCGATTATGTGTTGAGCCATCGTAAAGGAAATACCGTCAGTAATATGAGCAGCACGAAAGCGCTGAAAGAAATAACGCTCAAGCATGGCGGCGAATATTTCCCTTCTGCAGTAGGTGAAGTGAATGTAGTGAACAAAATGAAAGAGCAGAAAGCCGTGATCGGCGGTGAAGGGAATGGTGGTATCATCGTTCCGGATTTTCATTATGGGCGGGATGCACTGATCGGTATTGCATTATTCCTTACACATCTGTCGGGGCATAAAAATGGTGTGCGCTCCCTGCGTTCCCATTACCCGGATTATTTTATTTCCAAGAACAAAATAGAATTGGAAAAGGGAATTGATGTGCAATCCATTTTTGAAAAGATCCGCAAAAAATACCAGCGCAACCCGGTTAATACGGACGATGGGTTAAAAATAGAATTTGATAACGACTGGGTGCATCTCCGCACATCCAATACAGAACCCATTATCCGCATTTATGCCGAAAGCGATTTTGAATCGAAGGCGAATAATATTGCCACGAGGCTGATGCAGGATATTAAAGAGTTCGCATAAGATTACAACAGTTTATCGGGCGTGATCGGCAATTGCCGTATTCTCTTTCCTGTTGCATGATACACTGCATTGGCAACAGATGCTGCAAAGCCGATCAACGCTATTTCTCCCATTCCTTTTGCCCCCATTGGGTTTAGTACCGGATCGGGTTTGTTGACGAATAAAGCTTCGATATGCGGCACATCTGCATTCACAGGCACATGATAATCTGCAAGATTATTGTTGATATAGCGGCCATAGCGATGATCAATGACTGCTTCTTCTGTTAAAGCCATGCCGATGCCGCCCACCACGCCACCGATCATCTGGCTGCGTGCAGTTTTTTCACTGATGATCTTGCCGGCATCACCTGTAGTTACCACTTCCTTTACTTTCACTACACCAGTAAGCGGATGTACCCACACTTTAGTGAAATGAACAGAAAAAGAATACATGGAATATTTCCGTTGCTCTTCACCTCCCCTGGAATCTTTGGTGATATCGAGATCGTTCAGTTGATTGTCTTTTAACAGTTCTTCATAATTACGCCTGTTGGCAGCATCGTTCTTCAGGAAGATCTGTCCTTTTTCAAAACTGATATTACCAGCTTCCGGATGAACCTTTGCATCATGCCCTGACTTCAGCATCAACTCCTTCAATTTTTCCTTTAATGCCATGCAAACATCATACACAGCAGAACCAAGAGTGGAAGTAGTGGCAGAGCCTCCTTGAGTGGGGCCGGGAGGAAGCGAAGAGCTGCCTAGTTCAAATTTTATTTTTTCCGGAGGCAGGTCCATTGCCTTTGATGCGATCTGGACCATAGCAGTAGCTGTGCCTGGGCCCATATCGCTTACTGCACTTTGCAATAATAAAGTGCCATCATTTTTTAATACGCCTCTTACAGTTGCTATCCATCGCATTGCACTGAATACGCCTGTGCCCATGCCGTATCCTACCAGCCATCCATCTTCTTGCATAGAGCGTGGAACAGGATTGCGTTTTGACCAGCCTATTTTATCCATACCGAGCTGATAGCATTCTTTCAGGTATTTGCTTGACCAGGGAAGTTTTCGCTCAGGATCTGTTTCTGCATAATTGCGGATCCTTAATTCTATCGGATCGATGTTTAATTTATAGGCTAATTCATCCAATGCGCACTCAAATGCAAAACAACCTGTGGCTTCGCCGGGGCCGCGCATCCAGATAGGAGTGCTTACATTAAGCGGTACCAGTTGATAGCTGGTGTTCACATTCGGACAATCATATAAGAACTTAGTGGCGTTTACAATTCCTTCGGTAAAGTTTTCATAAGAAGAAGTATGAGCTATGGCAATATGCGTGATGCCAGTGAGCTTTCCATCTGCAGTAGCACCTATTCCTATTTTCTGGTAAGCGGAAGGGCGGTGGCCTACCATGGTAAACATTTGATCGCGGCTCAGCATCAGTTTCACAGGACGGTTTATTTTCTTAGCAGCCAGCACGGCAGCTATCTCATGCGGCCAGGTACGCAATGCGCTGCCAAAGCCTCCGCCAACATATTCAGCGATCACTTTTACATTTGATTCAGGCAGTTTAAATGCCTGCATCAAATCTCCCTGTGTATCTTTTGGTCCCTGTGTTTTATCATACACCGTTATTTTATCCGGCGCTTCCCAATGAGCGATGAGGCCATGCATCTCCATTGGGTTATGTGTTTCTACAGGTAAGTAATATTCTTCTTCGATGGATACAGGTGCTTTTTTATAAGCATCCGCTTCTCCTCTTTTATACACCTGCGGTGCATTATCGCCACGTGGGCCGCGGGCTTTGCCCAGGTTTTTTTCAAAATCTGTTTCTGCTGTTTCTTTTGCATACTGTGCTTTCACCAGGGATGCTGCATACACGGCACGTTCGAATGTGTCGGCTACCACGATAGCAATAGGTTGGCCATTGAAATAAATCTTATTGTCATAAAACACTTTCAATCCCTGCCATTCCTGTGCACGTGGATTGGCTTTCTTATCAACAGGCGCAAAGCCTGGTACTTCAGGTGAGTTAAGATGTGAAATTACAGCCAGTACACCCGGAGCATTCTCTGCAGCTTTAGTGTTGAGGCTGGTGATGGTGCCTTTGGTAATAGTGCTGCAGGCGAGTACACCATACGTCATGCCCGGTATCTTATGCTCCGCAGCATAGGTAGCTGCTCCTGTTACCTTGTCTTTACCATCAACACGGTCGGCAGGAGTAGGGAAGTGTTTTGTATCGAAAAAGAAAGTGTCCATTATATTGAATTGTTTCGATAGTAAATGTGTTTATACAAGCTGTTATGCATTCGCTGCTTTTGTTAATGCTTCAACAATTGCAGCCGGGGCCATTTTCAGTTTAAAATCATTTTGTCCAAAAGACCTGGCTCCTTCCATGGAAAGCTTTGCTGCCTGTTTGAAATTTTCTGTTGTGGCTTTTTTACCGGCAAGGAATTTTTCTGCTGCTAAAAGCCGCCAGGGTTTATGTGCCACTCCTCCCATAGCGAGTCGTGCAGAGCGGATAGTATCACCTTCCAGTTCCAAAGCAGCCGCTACCGACACCAATGCGAAAGCATAAGAAGCACGGTCGCGGACTTTTAAGTAATAAACATTTTTGGTGTAAGGATTTGCAGGGATGGTAACACCGGTGATCAATTCTCCATTCTGCAGGGTATTGTCTTTCTGTGGCGTGGTGCCGGGCAGGCGATGAAAATCAGTGAACAAAATATTACGTTCAGCTTTTGGTCCTGCTACTTGTACGGTGGCGCCCAATGCTGCCAGCGCCACGCACATATCACTTGGATGCACGGCAATACATTGAGTGCTTGCACCAAAAATAGCATGCATACGGTTGTACCCACCGATAGCACCGCAACCTGAACCGGGTTGTCGTTTATTACAGGGCATGGTGGTGTCATAAAAATAACCGCAACGTGTTCTTTGCATCATGTTGCCGCCAACAGTGGCCATATTCCTTAACTGTGCAGAAGCGCCTGCGTGTAAAGCCATTGCCAGCAATGGGTATTTTGCCTGCACCAGCTCATTGGTCGCCACTTCACTGTTGATGGCCAGTGCACCAATGGATAATCCTTTTGCTGTTTCTTCCACCTGCTTTAAGGGAAGATTATTAATATCTATCAGGCGTGCAGGCGTTGTCACGCCTTTCTTCATCAGGTCAACCAGGTTGGTGCCACCGGCAATAAAACCTGCGCCAGGATTTTTTGCCAATGTATCAATGGCTGCTTTTACGGAAGAAACCCGGCTGTATTCAAAATTGATCATATGGCTTTCCCTCCTTTTTTAACGTCCATGATAGCATCTACAATATTGGGATAAGCACCGCAACGGCAGATATTGCCGCTCATGAATTCCCTGATCTCTTCTTCGCTGTTGGCATGCCCTTCGCGGATGCAGGCAATGGCCGACATGATCTGACCGGGGGTGCAATAACCGCACTGGAACCCATCATGCTTGATAAATGATTCCTGCATGGGATGCAGTTGATCGCCTTTTGCAAGCCCTTCAATTGTGGTGATCTTTTTTTCATTATTCATTACGGCAAGTGTAAGGCAGGAGTTGATGCGCTTGCCGTCCACATGAACGGTGCAGGCCCCGCATTGCCCATGATCACAACCCTTTTTGGTGCCGGTAAGCCCCAGTTGTTCCCTCAGGAAATCGAGCAGGGTAACTCTTGGCTCCACCGATAATTGATGGGAGATGCCGTTGACCTCGATCTGCAGGGGGATCTTTTCAAACAGGGCAGCTATTTTTTCATCCTGCTCTGCTGCTTTGAGCAAAGCAGGGGCTGCCATGCTCAAAGCCGCCATGACCGTGGATTTTTTCAGAAAGCTGCGGCGGCCACGGTCGCCATTAGGACAATCAGTTGTATTATGGATCATAAAAATGGAATGATGGAATGAATTTACTTTTTTATAGGGAAACAGGAAAGAAATAAGTGCTGGCCTGTTACTGCTTTTATAGTGAGTGATAGCCTTTTAGGCAGAACTTTTTCCTCCATTTTTGAGCGTTAATGAATTGCTTATCTTTGCGGATTCTTTAAAACTGCCCGTCCGGGCGCAGACCTTTCAGTATGGACCGTATATATTTCGATAATGCCGCTACTACAGCCCTTGATAAGGAAGTGCTGGAGACCATGTTGCCCTATATGACCACACATTTTGGCAATCCTTCTTCCATTTATTCTTATGGCCGCGAAACCAGGCTGGCCGTTGAAACGGCACGCAAATCGGTAGCCAAATTGCTGAATGCACATCCCGGAGAAATATTCTTTACCAGCGGCGGTACGGAAAGTAATAACACAGCCATCCTTTCTGCCATACGTGATCTGGGTTGCACCCACATCATCACATCCCCGATCGAGCACCATGCAGTACTGCATACAGTGGAGCATTATGATTGCGGGAATGAAGTGACCAGTAGTTTTGTGAAATTGCTGCCGGATGGGCATGTTGACCTGGAAGACCTGGAAGAGCAATTAGCTGCGCACGAAGGCGTACGCTGTCTTGTTACCCTGATGCATGCCAATAATGAGATCGGTAACCTGCTGGATATTGATGCGGTAGGGGATATCTGTAAAAAATACAATGCTATCTTCCATTCTGATTGTGTACAAACCGTAGGGCATTACCCGCTTGATCTCCGTAAAACGCCTGTGCATTTTATTTCCGGCGCAGGCCATAAATTCCATGGACCAAAAGGTGTAGGCATCCTATACATCAATGATAATATAAAGATCAAGCCTTTCATTTTCGGTGGGGGCCAGGAAAGGAATATGCGGGCCGGCACAGAAAACCTGTACGGTATCGTAGGCTTTGCCAAAGCGCTTGAGCTGGCAATGGCCGGATATGAAAAGGACAGCGCTTATATCCACTCGCTGAAGATGTATATGATGGAGCAATTGCGGAAGCATATACCCGGTGTGCAGTTCAATGGCGACCAGGAAGGGCGTTGTTTATATACCGTATTAAGTGTTGCTTTCCCCAAAACAGAGAAATCAGAAATGATCCTGTTCAATCTCGATATCAACAACGTATGTGTGTCTGGAGGCAGTGCCTGCAGCAGTGGGGCAGATGTAGGCAGCCACGTGATAAGAGCGATCAATAACAATCCTAACCTTGTAACGGTACGTTTCTCTTTCTCCAGGCATAATACAAAAGAAGAAGCAGATGCCGTGATCGCGAAAGTAAAGGAGCTTATCTGAGGTTACAGGTAATACCAGGGATTTCTCTTAGCCGCTGTTACATACTTGCGCAGGTTGCGCCAGAAAGCCAGCACCATATAAATAATGATCGGCGAACCCATGGTGAGCAGGGATGTGTAGATAAAATATTGACGGATCCTGCTGGTAGCTATTCCCATCCGGTTGCCAATGGCAGAACAAACCCCGAAAGCATTCCATTCCACGAAATCTTTAAAGCGGTTCATACTGCTAATATAAAAAAGTCCTGGAATTTTTACAAGCAGGGCTGTATCAACCGGGCAAAACCGAAGACGGACTGTATTATCCCCCCGGAATTCATTCCAGATTCCCCATTTTCTCTTCATTTTCAGGCTGAAAAAACCACTGATTTGTCGTAAATTCGCAACACTTTTTAAGTCATTTGTCACCGTCACGCGTCATTTTATTCTCTCCTCTGGTCCTCAATGACCCTGGCAATGACCGATGGCCCAATATCTCAAAATTCAAATTATATCCACATGGTATTTGATCTCGATCTCATTAAGAAAATCTATGCTGAAATGCCGGGTAAGATCGCTGCTGCCCGTCAGGTCATCGGCAAGCCCCTCACCCTCACTGAAAAAATATTATACGCACACTTACATGGCGCAGTGCCGCCATCTCCCTATACACGTGGCAAGGATTATGTAGATTTTGCGCCAGACCGCGTAGCTATGCAGGATGCGACCGCGCAAATGGCCCTGCTGCAATTCATGACCTGCGGACGTGATCAGGTAGCTGTTCCCTCCACTGTGCATTGCGATCACCTGATCCAGGCTAAAGTGGGTGCCAAAGCCGACCTGGCCACTGCCAAAGAAGTGAACAAAGAAGTGTACGATTTTCTTTCTTCCATTTCAAATAAATATGGCATCGGTTTCTGGAATCCGGGCGCCGGTATCATTCACCAGGTGGTGTTGGAAAACTATGCATTCCCCGGTGGTATGATGATCGGTACCGATTCCCATACGCCCAACGCAGGCGGTCTCGGCATGGTAGCTATCGGTGTTGGTGGGGCTGATGCGGTGGACGTGATGGCCGGTCTTCCCTGGGAATTGAAAATGCCTAAAGTGATCGGTGTGAAGCTGACAGGTAAAATGAGCGGATGGACCAGTTGTAAAGATGTAATTCTTTGGGTAGCGGGTCAACTGACTGTTAAAGGCGGTACCGGCGCTATCGTGGAATATTTCGGTGAAGGGGCAGACAGCATGAGTGCAACCGGTAAAGGTACTGTGTGTAACATGGGTGCTGAGATCGGTGCTACCTGCTCACTCTTTGCATACGATGAAAAAATGAGCGCTTACCTCAAAGCTACAGGTCGTGACGAAGTGGCTTCTCTTGCTGATGGTATTAAAGAACACCTGCGCCCTGACCCTGAAGTGTATGCCAACCCCGCTGCATATTATGACCAGGTGCTGGAACTTGATCTCAGCAAACTTGAGCCTTATGTGAACGGACCGTTCACGCCGGACCTGGCTACACCCATTTCCAAAATGGCTGAAGCTGTGAAAGAAAATGGCTGGCCGGAAAAACTGGAAGTAGCCCTTATCGGAAGTTGCACCAACTCTTCTTATGAAGATATCAGCCGCTCTGCCAGCATTGTAAAAGATGCAGTAAGCCAGGGATTGAAAGCGCATTCTGAATTTACGATCACTCCCGGTAGTGAACTGGTACGTTATACTATCGAGCGTGATGGCTTTATCAATACATTTGAAAGCGTAGGCGGTGTGGTACTGGCCAATGCCTGCGGCCCTTGCATCGGTCAGTGGGCAAGGCATATTGATGATCCCAACCGCAAGAACACGATCATCACTTCTTTCAACCGCAACTTTGCAAAACGTAATGACGGTCTTGCCAGCACACATGCTTTTGTGGCCAGCCCCGAGATCGTGACAGCAATGGCTATCGCCGGAAAGATCTCTTTCAATCCTTTAAAAGATAAATTAAAGAATGAGAAAGGTGAGGATGTGTTGCTGAAAGAACCTACCGGTTTTGAACTTCCTCCCAAAGGATTCTCTGTAGATGATCCCGGTTATCAGGCTCCTGCTGAAGATGGCAGCAGTGTGAAAGTTGTAGTGGACCCCGACAGCCAGCGTCTTCAACTGCTCCAGGCATTTGCACCCTGGGAAGGACATGATCTGCAAGGACTGAAACTGCTGATCAAAGCCAAAGGAAAATGTACAACTGACCATATTTCCATGGCTGGCCCATGGTTGAAATTCCGTGGCCACCTGGATAATATCAGCAATAACATGCTGATCGGTGCAATCAACTATTTCAACGATAAAACAGACAGTGTAAAGAACCAGTTGACCGGCGAATACGGACCAGTGCCTGCTACAGCCCGCGCTTATAAAGCGGCACATGTAGGCAGTGTGGTGGTAGGTGATGAAAACTATGGTGAAGGCAGCAGCCGTGAACACGCAGCGATGGAACCCCGCCACTTAGGCGTAAGGGCTATCCTCGTACGCAGCTTTGCCCGTATCCACGAAACCAACCTGAAAAAACAGGGTATGCTGGCGCTTACATTTGCCGATAAAGCAGATTACGATAAGGTCCAGGAAAATGATAACATTGATATCATAGGGCTCACTTCCTTTGCACCCGGCAAGCCGCTGACAGTGGAATTGAACCACGCAGATGGCACCAAAGATGTGATCAGTGTAAATCATACTTACAATGAGCAACAGATTGAATGGTTCAAAGCAGGCGGAGCGCTGAATGTGATCAGGGCTGAGTTTGCAAGGAAAGCTGCGAAGTAAGCTATCAATAAGTTTAGTTGAAAGCCCGGGAGAGATCCCGGGCTTTTTGTTGGATATTCTTACTGTTTACTTTGTCTTTTTCCACTCTGCATCTTTCCCGTTTGTATTATATGTAATGATCTTATACGAATGATCTGCTTCTTCCCAAACAAATTCAAATTTCAGTGGTGCTTCTTTGATATAAAATAAATAAGGAGATTCAGCATGTAAAGGCAACCGGGGTAATTTGGCTTTTGGGTTAGTTGCTTCTACAAACAATGTATCATTCGTGAAACTGATGACCAACTGGTGCTCTGTTGAAAATGTATAAGTGCCCACAAAACGGTTCAAACTATCGCTGTCCAGTTTTAGGTCTTTTCGCTGAAGCTCGAGTGCTGTTCTCGCAATTTCATTTGTTACGCTCTGCCAATCCATATCTGCTTCAAAACCGTTGAATAAGGTGACTATAAAGAGATCTTTTTCGGGAACCCATATCTCATCTGTCTGATAGCCGTCTGTTGATCCGCTGTGCTCTATGGTCTTTAATCCGTCTATATTTTTTATATACCAACCATATCCATACGGTGATAATTTCCCGTTTTCCAATTTTGCCGGCGTATAAGCCCTGGTCAACATAGGTTTGCTGAGAAGTGTTCCTTGCTGCAAAGTTTTATGCCATTTCCATACATCTTCAGTAGTAGCTGCCAGCCCTCCGGCGGAATATAAAATGCTGGTGTCTTCGAGCTCTGCATTTTCCCAGTTTTTACCATCAAACCTTGAATAGCCTGGTGTCATGTTACGGATCATGGGATTTCCCGGAATATAAAAAGTGCTTGTCAGTTGTGCCGGACCAAGTATGTGCTGCTGCAGATATTTTCCAAACGGCTGGCCGGTTACCTGCTCAATGATATATCCGAGCAGGTAATAATTGGAGTTGCTGTATTGAAAAGTGGTTCCGGGTTTGAAAAGGAGAGGTTCGTCCTTAAAATAATCCACGCCCTGTTTCGGTGTGTAATGATCATGCACTTTTGCAGGATCAGGATTTTGTATTACCTGGAAATCTATAATGCCGGAAGTATGGTTCAGCAGGTTTTCAATTGTAACAGGATAAACTTTGTGTGGAAAATCTTTAACATAAACCTGGATGCTGTCCTGTAAGCGGATCCTGCCTTTTTCCACCAGTTGCAGAACGGCAATAGCAGTGTACTGCTTTCCCATGGAACCGGTCCGGAAAAGCATGCTCATCTGCATAGGAGTCTTTTTGTTTATATCTGCAAGGCCATAGGCTTTGTGGTAAAACAGGGTTCCCTCTTTTGCAATCAATACTACACAGCCAGGTGCTGTTTTGGGAAGATTGGCAGCAACTATGCTGTCTATCTGCCTGGCTGTTTTTTCAGAAGCCGGCTGGGCCTGCGAAAAATAAGGCCAGAGCGAAGCCAGCAAAACCAATAGTAAATGGGAAAAGGTTTTCATAAGCTAAAATTAAATAACAGCATCCTGTTTTAGGCCATGAAATAGTATTCAAATGCGGATTTGAGTATTGGAAAACCGGGCTTTATCTTCGGTAATTATAATCCTCACATACATGAGACTCTTTTTTTCCTTTCTGTTCTTTTTATTTGCTGCAGCCAGCTTTGCACAAAAAGTAAACTCCAAACAGCCCGCATATTTCCCTCCGGCTGGTCATTGGGAACAAAGAGCTCCGGCTGAACTGGGTCTGAATCCTGCAGCTATTGATTCTGCTATAGCATTTGCTATCTCGCATGAATCAAAGAACTCCCGTCAACTGGAAATTGACCAGGCCAATACTTTCGGCAAAGAACCATTTGGCAATGCTATCGGCCCTATGGCCGACCGCGGCGAGCCAACAGGCATCATTGTTTACAAAGGCTATATCATCAAAACCTGGGGCGAACCATTGCGATGCGATATGACGCATAGCGTCACTAAAAGCTTTTTAAGTACCGTGGTTGGCCTGGCAGTTGACAGTGGCCTCATCAGGAATGTGCAGGATACAGTCGCCTGGTATATCCCACCTGTTGAATTGTATGGGCAGGCAGATGAAAAAGGCAAACCATTTTTTATTTACCCGTTTGCTTCCCCGCATAACCGTACCATCACCTGGAATGATCTGCTGCGGCAAACCAGCGATTGGGAAGGAACATTATGGGATAAACCTGAATGGGCCGACCGACCGGATAGCAGCCGTGCCGATTGGAAATCGCGGCCCCGCTTTCCCAGCGGATCGCGTTATGAATACAATGATGTAAGGGTAAATGCTTTGGCACTGGCGGCAACAAATGTCTGGCGCAAGCCTCTTCCGCAGGTATTGAAACAGTATATCATGGACCCGATAGGAGCTTCCGGTACATGGCGTTGGACAGGCTATCGCAATGCCTGGATCACGCTCGATGGTGAAGCGGTGCAAAGCGTCAGTGGCGGTGGGCACTGGGGAGGTGGTATGTTCATCAATGCGTATGATATGGCAAGGTTTGGTTTGCTCACCATGCACCAGGGCAGTTGGAAAGGAAAACAACTGATCAGTAAGCAATGGGTGAAACAGGCGCTCACGCCAACACCGGTTAAAACGGATTACGGGTATATGAACTGGTTTCTGAATACAGACCGCAAGATGCTGCCATCAGCCCCGGCAAGTGCTTTCATGCATATTGGCAATGGGGCTAATCTTATTTACGTAGACGCTGAACATGAGTTGGTAGTAGTAGTAAGGTGGATCAATCAACGGGCGATGGACGGAGTAATAAAAGCACTGTTGAAGGGAAAATGAGTAATGAAATTTCCAGTCGCTCCCAATTTAAAATAAGTAGATTTACGTAGCTGCTTGCGTTCAATCCCGCGTTCTGATTGCCCTTATGCCCGGATTAAGCAATATTCCTATAGGCAGGGAGTTTAATGATCCAAGCGCTAACTTGTATGAAAACCAAAACGCTGAAAATTGACTGCTTTTCACGGCTGTTCCTGTGGGCTATGCTTGCGGGATGTCTTTCCCCTTTCTCTTCTTCGGCACAGTCAAACACTGCTGATCTGCGTGGTTTTGTAAACAATGTGGTAGAAATTGGTGTCAGTGAATTTGGTTTTATCACGGCTGAAGATTCCGTACATATTTATTTTGTCACCATCCGGCATTCACTCAATGAAAAGAATTATCCTGCAGAAATAGTTCCCCAAACCATCCGTACAGCTAAATTTTATAACAGCACATATCGTGTTAAAGCCACTAAACTGCGTGAAGCGAGGATGGGTGTTTTTTCAGTGGCACTTTACCAGGCACCGCGGCCCCCGGAGAAAAAATGGCTCACCAATTATTATGAATCACTGGCCGATAAAAAAGGAAAGCTCAGCACTTTCCGGGATAAATGGGTAAGTGATAATATCTGGTTCATGAACAATGCCAAAATAGAAGTGGATAAAAAAGCAAAGAACGGTATATACACTTTGAAAGTAAGTAAAGAAGCCGGGCTTGCGCGTGGTATGCCTTTGATCAACGATCAGGGCTTTGTAGCAGGTATCATTGCAGAATCAAGCCTGGGCAAAACCATGATCCGTGCTATCAGTATGGAAGATATTGCTGACATGCTGTATATGCTTGGTAATAACGACTGCCGGTATATTAATATGATCGCAATGGGGCAGCATCTCGACCGCTGCGAACTTGAAGCGCTGGCTAAAAAAGAAGCCGAAGAGAAAGCAGCACTTGAAGCAGAAAGAAAAGCACAACTGGCCAGAAAGCATGAAAATAAAGAGAAAGAGCCTGCAAAGCCTGATACAGTAATAGCCAAAACCGATACACTGGCAAAAGGGAAAGGCAAACAGCATTTCCTTGATTATGGTATAAGTGCCAATTTACTTGGCGGACCGAGGCAGGTGAATATGCCCGGCGAAAACAGTTACTTTAAAACCAAAACATTTCATGCAGGCCTTGCATTGTACCTGAATATTGACCGAAGAAAAGGACACTACCGCATTACACTTAAACCAGGTTATGGAAGTTTTTCAGAAGAGACCATGCCTGCGATCTGGGCCTCTTCAGGTCAGGATATAAAAATATTCAGGACACGTTACCAGTTTGTTGAAATGCCGGTGGTATTCGAAAAGCAACTGTTTGGTGCAAAAAACTTTTCTGCTGCATTGGGAGTAGGTTATTCAGCAGGCTATGTGCTGAACCATCAGTATACCTGGACAGATAAGGATGCGGTAGAAGGATTTGAACAGAAAATGCCCGGCTCTGCTGTGCAGGAGCGTGTGCTTGCTGAGCTGCACTTTTATCAATTCAGGATCGGAAGGCTGGGGCTGGTGTATGCGCAGGATATCAGTAAATATCCCCATGCGGATTATACCTTATCTGCAAGTGGCATCGAATACAAACCATTTGCTGGGAGAAAGAAAGGCTGGTACCTTGGATTGGAACTGGCATTCAGGTTTCGTGGTAAGTGGGGAAAATAAGAAGATGATGGCTCATTGAATAAAACGCAGTAACTTTCTTGTCAACTATCCCATAAGCACATGAACTGGCTACTGCTCTCTGAGATTCTTTATGTACTGATCTTAGTTGCCACCTGCATCCGTATCGTTTATGATACCCGTACCACTACCAAGACCATGGCTTACCTGCTGCTGGCCGTCTTTCTTCCTGTTGCCGGCATTATCTTTTATTTCTCCTTTGGCATTAATTACCGAAAGCGAAAAATATACGGGCGAAAAGAGATATCTAATGCAACAGTACTGGAAGAGTTGAAGAAAGCAACTACTGCTTATACACAAGATGCATTGAAGCATGCCGGCACGGTGGTGCAGGAATACAAAGAGCTTGCAAAATTACTGGTAAAAGATCAGCAAAGCCCCTTCACACGACATAATAAGGTGAAGCTGCTGATTAACGGGGAAGAAAAGTTTCCTGAAGTGCTGGAAGCCATACGTGCTGCTACAAGCCATGTCCATCTTGAATACTATATCGTGGAAAGAGGAGAGGTTGCAAAGGAATTGGTAGAAGTATTATTGGAAAAAGCTAAAGAAGGAGTGGAGGTGAGGTTTATTTATGATGATTTCGGTAGCTATTCCATCAGGCGTCAAACATTGGAGCGCCTCAACGCAGGTGGTATTAAAACCGCTCCCTTTTATAAGATACGTTTCTTATTGCTCGCTAACCGTCTTAATTACCGGAATCATAGGAAGATCATTGTGATCGACGGGCATACTGCATTCACCGGCGGCATCAATATCAGCGATAAATATGTCAATAATAAACCCGGTCAGCTCTACTGGAGAGATACACATCTCCGTATTGACGGGCCTGGTGTATATTATCTTCAATATCTTTTTTTGAACGACTGGAATTTCTGTTCCGGCGAATCCCTGCAACCGGCAGCTTTTCTTTTCCCTTCTCCCAGTGTCCATAAAAAGGAGGATACACTGGTGCAGATAGCGGCCAGCGGGCCTGATTCCACACAACCTACTATTTTGTTCTCTCTATTGCAGGCGGTTTACCTGGCGCAGGAAGAGATCCTCATCACCACGCCTTATTTTATACCGGGTGAAAGCATGTTGGAAGCATTGACCATTGCAGCGTTGAGTGGCCTTTCTGTGAAATTGCTCGTGCCTGGAATTTCGGACAGCAAACTGGTGAATGCTGCAGCAAGATCTTATTATGAAGAGCTCTTAAAAGCAGGGGTTGAAATATATCAATACCAGAAAGGGTTTATACATGCTAAAACACTGGTAGCCGACGGCAAACTCTCTGTGGTGGGAACAGCGAATATGGATTTCCGCAGTTTTGAATTGAATTTTGAAGTGAACGCATTGGTATATGATGTTGATTTTTCCCGGCAGCTACGGGCTGCTTTTTACAACGATCTGAAGAACGCAGAAAAGATCGATCCTCTTGCCTGGGCTGCAAGACCTGTATATAAACAAATGCGGGAAAAGGTGGCAAGACTGCTGTCGCCCTTATTATAAAGGATCATTTAAGTTTTTCATACGAAAAATGTCCTTTGATATATTTATTAAGGTAAGTGCCTTTTGAAGCTGCTGCCTTCATTGCCTTATATACTTTCTCCGGCACTTTTTTGTAATCATATACATCGCCTGATACAAAGACCACACGAAGAATGGATCTCAGCGGATAATACCGTATCGCAGCTACAACTGAAGAAGGCATATGCTTGTTTCTTAAATTAACATGCGGCTGTTGACAAAAGATTAACTTTTGTGAACGAACCAATCATACACTTTATGGTTCAAAATAATGCCAGATTGTAAAGCTGTTTTGCAATTGCTTATATAGATGGTATGCTTTTTGACTTTTCTACAGCGATAATAAAATAAATAATACAACATGAAAAAGACGAACAAGATCATACTGGGAGTAGCTGCTGCGGCCGCCGTAGGATTCCTCATCTATACCATCAGGAACCGTCGTCAATCAGCCATCCGCCATGCCAGGGTTGCTGATGAAGGATATGAAACCGCCCATGATATTCTTTTTCCCGATAAGAAAAGCCGTGGCAGGAAACTCCGTTTCGGACCTGTATTGCCGGAGTAATGGATGAATGCTGGCATTGGCTTATTTATCTGCGGGATAAATCGGTATTTTTAGCGGATGAAAAGAATGATGATGGCAGCGCTGCTGCTTGCAGGAATGAATAGCCTGGCCCAACAGGCAGAAAAACCTTTTATACGACTGGTCAGTCCCCTGAAAGAAAATAATAGTTCACGTACTTCACGCCAGTTTATCTCCGGCAGCACTTGCAAAAGCTGCCAGCTTACCATAAATGGCTCATCTGTAAAAGTATATCCCACCGGAGGCTTTGCTTATGCGGTGGATCTTCAGCCAGGTAGTAATACAGTAGAGATGATGGCCAGCGGAGCAGGTGGCCGCGTGTCCAAAAAGCTACTGTATCAATACGTCCCTCCTTCCCCTCCGGATACTGTTAAAACGCTTGATATAGTACAGGTAGAGACATTCCCGGAAGGAAATCTTATCCTGCAGCCGGGAGACAAAATCCGTTTCCGGGTAAAAGCATTGACAGGCTGCATGGTGATGGTAAATAATAAAGAACCCCTGTATGAAATGCCTGCCCAACCCATGCCCGGGATCTACCAGGGAGAATATACTGTAAATGCTGCAGACAGTTTTCTGAACACTAAAATTCCTGTGACCATTATGGATACAGCCGGTAAAAGCATCACGCGTTATACTTCCAGCCAGGTATCGCTTATCCGTGAGTGGGGCCCTGATATGCTGGTTACAAAAGGCCGGCTGGCGCATCTCCTTTTTGGGCTTGGTGACGATAGGCTTGGAGGTGCCAAGATCGGTTATATTGATTCTTTGATCCCCTTGCAGATGACCGGAAAAATTGGTTCACTCTATAGAGTAAAGCTGTCCAAATACCGCACAGCTTATATACCGGATGATGTGGTGGAATTTCTACCCAAGGGAAGTTTTCCACCCACTTCACTCACCGGCAGTTGGAGAGTGTATGGCGATTCAGCTTATGATTATGTAGAAGTGGGACTCAGCAACCGCCTGGCTTATCAGTCGATCCAGTTGCTTGATCCCTCAAGGATCGTAGTGGATATATTCGGCGCTACCAATAATACCAATTGGATCACCCAACTGGAAAATACCAGGGAAATAAAAAATGTGTGGTACGAGCAACTTGAGGACGAAGTGTTGCGCATCACTATTGAACTGAAGCATCCGCAGCATTGGGGGCACCAGCTTTATTATAAGGGTAATACATTGGTGATAAGAGTGAAACCACAGCCGCAAAACTTATCACTGAATCATCTTATTGTAGCAGTGGATGCAGGGCATGGTGGCGGCAACACCGGCGCAGGCGGCCCAACAGGCTCTTCAGAGAAAATGCTGGCATTGGCTGTATCATTGAAACTGCAAAGGACCTTGCAGCGTCAGGGAGCCAAAGTGATCATGACAAGGACCACCGAAAAATTTGTAGATAATAAGGAGCGCATTTTATTTTACCGCGACAGCGTTCCTGATCTCCTGGTGAGCATTCACCTCAATTCATCTGCAGATCCGGTAAATGTTGGCGGCACCGGCACATTTTACCGCTATGTAGGTTTCCGTCCGTTAAGCAGCCATATTTATCGCCGTATGCTGGAACTGGGATTGAAAGAATATGGCAATACCGGCAGCTTTAATTTCATGCTGAACAGTCCTACTGAATACCCTAATGCACTGGTTGAAATGCTTTTTATCAGTAACCCTGCTGAAGAGATGCTGATACTGGACGAGAAATTCCAGCAGGAAGTGGCGGACAAGATCGTTCAGGGCATTAAGGATTTCCTGGACGGTTGTAAATAAGAAATGATCCTTATCAGGCTGCTGTGGTCTGTTCAATGATATCGTCCATATTGATCGCCATATGACTGTCGTCATACACACATTTTCCATTTTTGATCACCAGCACTTGTGGTGATTCATGCTGTACCCTGAATTGCTCCGCAACTGCATTGGAAACAGGGCGATAAGCAAGCAGATCAAGATAATGGAAATCAACAGCCTTTGGTGTGTCTTCTTTTTCCAGGCGGTTCTTCACCACCACGCTAATAGAGCAGCGGGTGGAATGCTTGTAGATAACCTGCGGTGTGTGAGCCGATTTATCAATGATCTCCTGTAATTGTTCAATTTGTGTAAGAGGTTGCCAAATCATGGGGCTTGGTTTTATGAGAGTATAACAAATATACAGCCTTCTGGTTCGGTTTATTTTTGTTCGGTATCCCTCAGTTTGATGGTTTCCCACAAAGACAACTAAGGCCCACAAAGAAATATTTTATCTTATTGTCTGTCCGTAAAGCCATGGGCCGGAGGATAGTTTTGATAATATTCCTTTGTGGGCCTTAGTTGTCTTTGTGGGAAACCCGATCACTAAAGCTATATTTTAAAGGGCTTCAAAAACGAAATGTAAAAAGGGGAATTGTCATCGCCCGGCAGGATTTAAATTTTTACATTTGAGTTCCACTATATCACATTCATCAAAGACATACATATATGACCGTTTCTCCTGTGAAATTTCTTTTCCTGGTAAGCTTGCTGGCAGGTGGGCCTGAACTGGCTGCTGGTTTGCCAGCCGATATTTTTGAAGCCAGGCCTGTATCTATGCCGGTAAAACCAGGCAAGCTGGACGAAGCCTCAGGCATTGCAGACAGCAAAACCCATCCCGGTTATCTATGGGTGGAGCAGGATAGTGGTAATCCCAGCCAGATCTATCTGCTCTCACACACAGGCGAATTTTATAAGAAGATCAAGATAAAAGGAGCAACCAACCGCGATTGGGAAGATATGGCTTTAGCCAATGGACCGGAAAAAGGCAAAAATTATATTTACCTGGCTGATATAGGCAACAACAGCGTATCAGCCAGCAAGTATTTTATCTATCGTTTTCCTGAGCCGGCTGCGAATGCTGATACAGTCTATACTTTTGATAAACTTGTTTTTAAATATCCCGATGGTTCACATGATGCCGAGGCTATACTTGTAGATAATGCTACCAGGGATATTTATGTGATCACCAAACGGGATAAGCCATCCGGTATATATAAGATACCCTATCCTCAAAGCACAACAGATATCAATAACGCTGTGAAAGTTGGCTCACTTTCTTTCCAGGGTGTGGTAAGTGCTGCTATTTCACCTGACGGGAAGGAAATACTGGTAAAGACTTACACAGCCATCTATTACTGGAAAAGAAAAGCCGGTCAAAGCATAGAACAGGCTTTGCAGGAAACTCCCACCCAACTTTCATATCAGCTGGAGCCCCAGGGAGAAGCGATATGTTTTAAGCAGGACAATTCAGGTTTTTTCACGCTTAGTGAAAAACCATCTTTTATGAAAAGGGTGAGTTTGGACTTTTATAAAAGGAAACGGTGATTGAACAACGAGCAATTCATCTGTTATTCGCACATCCCTGCCTTTTCCCTATATTAGTACTATGCGTTTGCAGTTCAACCTGACTTCCCTTCTTGCTTTTTTTATCCTGGTATTGCTTCTGCATGAAGCACATGAGTCGGCGCACTATTTTTCTGCATGGTTGCTTTGCGGTTGCCCGCCTGCCCGCGATTTCCTGGTGTGGAAACTTTGCAGCAATTGCAACGAAAAACAATTCATCCTTGCCAGCTTTGCCGGGCCATTGGTGACGTATGCTTTTATGTGGTGGGGCTTTTCCCTTCTGCGCCCTACAGCCTCTGCCTGGCAAAAGACTATCGGTTTCGTACTGGTGACAGGCGCATTGCCTTTGCCAAGATGGCTATCGGTCATTAACAGGGGAGGGGATGAGATCAGTACATTGCGGCACATATTTACAGGAGTACAAACTTACCAGGGCGCCCTGCTCGGAGGACTGATCGTCCTGTTGTTTACTGTTCCGCCTGTTTGGCGGGCATTTAAAGCGATCCGCAATCAGCAAAGGATACTGGTCATGCTCGCATTCCTGGTTATTCCCTGGATACTGGACCGGTTGCTGGTGGAGAAATTTCTTAATGGAAAACTGGCCGCAGGTGTGCTGATGTCTCCCGTATATGCTGGCATACCATTACTGGTGATACTATGGCAGTTGTTTCTTTTGGCCGCTTTTGTTTTAACGGCCAGAAAATTAAAATACCTTTCGAAAGACAGTATGCAGGGTTTTTAGTTTTTTAATATCATCACGGTTACAGCAACCTGTTTTCCGTCTTTGTTTACTATCACTTCTTCCTGTCTTACACAAAACGGCAATAATCGTTCAATGAATGGCTTAGCCATCAGCCGTTGCGGTGTGCTGAGAATGATAAGGGTTCCGTCGTTAAGAAAACGATTGACCGTTGTATATACTTTGTCAAATGCCCAGGGATCATAGTTGACATCGCTCAAAAGCAGCACTTCTGCTTTTACTGTGTCAGGGATATTATTCCAATCGAGCACACTGCAACTCATATTGCCGAGTTGATTATGTTCCATCGACCGTTGCTGTAGTGCTACAGCTTCCGGTGAATAATCACTGCAATGCACAGACCGGCTGTAATGAGCAGCCAGCAAAGAAGGCAAGCCTAATCCTGCAGCCAGTTCCAATACAGTTTTATTTTCAATATAGCCGGTATTCTGCTCCAGGAACAAGCAAAGCCCTAATGCTGCAGGCCATACTTGCGACCAGTAAGGAGAATCGATATTGTTTTGTTTGTAAAGCTCCCTGATAGCTGCGGGGTCAGGTACATACGCAGAAAGCTGGTGCCGGCCGGTAAAGAAGGTTTGAAGATGGGAAGGGATATATTGCATGTACTGCAAAGATGCAATAAAGGGCGCTATACTTAGCGCCCTTGTGTTTCTGCGTTCACTTGTTTTATTGGTAAGTAAAAGTCAGCTGGCTTGTAATAGGCTCTTGTCCGGGCAGGCCTTGTTTTACAGTAGCTTTCTCCGGCAGGCCGTTTGATTTGTATGTATAGGTATAAACGAATTTGTCGGAAGGTTGCTGGTCTTCGTCAAACTCATTTTCAACCGTGATATTGTTTTTAGAAACAGCTTGCCAGAATAAAGTCATCAATTCCCTGTGCTGATACAGCGGGTTTGTTTTCTGATCGTACTCATAAGTTGAATGGCCGGTCTGTACCATTTGATCCGGTTCATCGGTAGCCATCTTAATTACAGTCTTGCCGAGATTGCCCTGGGCATTATAAGTCATTTCGTATTGAAAAACCGGGGCAAATGCACCTGGCTCACCAAAGTAAAGCACTGCTTTTTTCAGGTTGCCGTTTTCAAAAGTGTAATCGGTGTATCCTACCTGCTCTCCGTTCTCGAACATTTTGGCACGGCTCATTACGTTGTTTTGATATTCCACTTCGATCTTTTGCCCTGCACCGGTGAGGGATGATATCTTCTTTTGTGCATTGTATGCTACAGTATAAGTTGTTCCGTCGGTGGAACTGTTATTATCGTCTTTAAGAACGATTTTTTGTACTGTTCCGTCTGCATTATAAGTGAAACGGGCAAAATCTTCACCATTGGTGTATTGCTGTAATTTGGCACCATTCGGTACAGGATCAGGACCCGGTCCATTGGGATCTTTATCTTTTTTACAGGCTACCATTGAAGCTGCCAGGCCAACGAAAAGAAAGAAGCGAAAGAAAGACTGTTTGAGAGTTGTTGCTTGCATAAACAAATTTTTGTTTTCAGGATTAAGTTTATGCAGCAAAAAAAGTCTTTCTATTCGCTCTAAATAAATGCCTCCTGCATGAATTGAATATTCTACAGAGGGAAATGAGGTAAAGCCGGATATCAACTGTTTACCACCAATGAAACAAGCAGCCTTCCTTCCGGTATTTCGCTTGAACTGTAATAAACGTTCAATGCTGATCTTTTTCCTTTAGGTTGCAGGTTCAATACATCTCCCACACGGAAACTCATGCTGGGATCTTTTTCATTGCTATTAGAAAACTGCCAGTTCTTCAATTCTTTATTATCTGTACCACGGATAATGAGATGCCGGTCTTTACCAATCCTTCCGCAATGAAAATATCTAATAGTTATCTGATCTTTTATGGCGGCTTCATTCAATTGAAGGCTTTTGACATTCTTCATATTATCGCCAAATTGCCGGAACATCAGTTTGTTGTTCTGAAATACTTCAAAACCTTCTGCTCCCGGTTTGAATGCGAAGGCGGATAGAATAAATAGCAGTGCTGCTGCAGGAAGCAGCAAAGCCAGCTTAAAAGTGCTCACATACTTTTTCATGGTTTTTATTTTATGATTAATGAATAAAGGGATACAACCAGAACAAAGAAACCATGATCTGAACCCGATAAAAAATCACATTGACCAAAGGGAAACACTGCTTGACGTAAGGTATACTGCTTTTCAACAGGCGGGACAATTGCAGGGGATTGCTTATCTTGTTGAACTGCCCCTATGGATGAAAGACATGATAATTAAGCAAATCCACAATAGCTATATGAAAAAATATGCTTTCTCCCTGTTTCTCATCTTAGTAATGATGAATTGCTTTTCGCAGCCTGTCCGTCAGCATGGACAATTGAAAGTGATAGGAACACAACTGACTGATGAGCAAGGCAACCCTGTTGTGCTTCGCGGTATGAGCTATGGCTGGCATTGCTTCTGGCCACGGTTCTATAATGCTGGCTCAGTGCAATGGCTGAAAAACGACTGGAATGCAACTGTGGTGCGGGCTGCCCTGGGAGTGGAACCTGGCGAGAATAGTTATCTGAAAAGGCCAGAGTGGTCAAAGGAAAAGATTATGGCCGTGGTAGATGCTGCTATCAAAGAAGATATTTATGTGATCATTGACTGGCATAGCCATAACATCAACCTGAAGGAAGCAAAAGCATTTTTCGCAGAGATGGCGGCTAAGTATGGTAAGTATCCCCATGTCATCTATGAAATATTCAATGAGCCGGATGAAGAGACGTGGACTGAAGTAAAAGCTTATTCAACAGAGATCATTAAAGTAATACGAGCTGCAGATCCTGATAATATCATCCTCGTAGGCTCACCGCATTGGGACCAGGACCTGCATATCGTAGCAGATGATCCTTTACAGGGGTTTTCCAACCTGATGTACACATTACATTTTTATGCGGCCACGCATAAGCAGGGATTGAGGGACCGCGGTGAATATGCTTTGCGAAAAGGTATTCCCATTTTTATTTCCGAATCGGCTGGCATGGAAGCCAGCGGCGACGGCCCCTTAAATCCTGATGAATGGCAGAAATGGATCAACTGGGCAGAGCAGCATAAGATCAGTTGGATCACCTGGTCAGTGTCTGATAAGAATGAGACCTGCTCTGTGCTTTTGCCATCGGCCTCTTCGGAAGGTAATTGGAAAGATGAGGATATGAAGGAATCAGGAATAAGAACAAGAGCATTGCTGAAAAAGTATAACAACAGCCTGGCAGTGATCGCTTATTATTCTGGTGATGCAAGCCGCGTATCGCAATACCCGGTAGAAAAACTAACACATATCATCTTCAGTTTCTGTCATCTCAAAGGTAACCGGCTGCATGTGAATAATGCACGGGATACTGCCACCATCCGGGAATTGGTGGCAGCAAAAAAAAGAAATCCCGGTCTTAAAGTGATGTTGTCGCTCGGTGGCTGGGGCGGTTGCGAAACCTGCTCGGCTGTTTTTTCCACAGACCAGAACAGAAAGGCATTTGCTTCATCTGTGAAAGAGCTGGACAGTTATTTTAGCACGGATGGTATTGACCTGGATTGGGAATATCCAACCATTCCCGGTTATCCGGGACATGCCTACAGTGCTGCTGATAAGGATAATTTTACTGCTTTAGTGAAAACATTGCGTGATACATTAGGCGACAAACAGGAGATCAGTTTTGCAGCAGGAGGAACGGAGCCTTTTTTATTAAATTCAGTTGACTGGAAAAGGCTGAGCCCACTGGTTGATCGTATCAACCTGATGAGCTATGATCTCGTCAGCGGTTTCTCTACTGTTACAGGCCATCATACACCATTATATTCCACATCCAAGCAATCAACTTCTGCCGACCATGCCATTCAATACCTGGATAGTATTGGTGTGCCGCTTAATAAGATCGTGATCGGTGCAGCATTTTATGCGCGTACCTGGGAAAACGTAGAGAATGTGAACAATGGATTATATCAACAGGGAAAATTCAAAAGCTTTGTGCCCTACAGGCAATTCAGCCAGCAGCTTAACAGTGCCAATGGCTATCAATTATACTACGACAGTGTTGCTAAAGCTTCGTATGCTTACAATGTGCAGAGAAAAGAATTTGCCACCTTCGATGATCCGGTATCCATTCAATTAAAAACAGCTTATGCGACCAGGAAAGGATTGAATGGGATCATGTTCTGGGAACTTACACTGGATAAACCGCAGCAGGGTTTAGTAGACGTAATAGATAAGGAGAAGAACCGTAAATGATCAATCCTCTTTACTACCCCAGCGATAAGTACGGATATCAAATCCGGCAAGATCAAGCGCCCGGTCAACCACTGTAGCAGCTACTTCTTCCAGTGTTTGTGGTTTGCTGTAAAAAGAAGGAGTGGCAGGGCAGATAATACCACCGGCAAGTGTAACTGTTTCCATATTCCGGATATGGATAAGATTATAGGGTGTATCACGCACTACACATATCAACTTTCTTCTTTCTTTTAATATCACATCTGCAGCCCTCGTGATAAGATCATTGGAAATGCCGCTGGCAATTCTTCCTAACAAGCCCATTGAACAGGGAATGATGATCATATTTTCATATTTGCCTGAGCCTGATGCAAAAGGAGCAGTGAAATCCTTAATGCTGTAAAATTTAGCAGGGAGCTGCTGATAAGAGGTATCACCCAGTTCTGTTTCCCAAACCTGTTTAGCATTTTCTGTCATGATCACTGCAAGGTCTGCACACTGTTCAGGAATGGCAGCAAGCTTCTGAAGTAATTGCCGGGCATAAATAGAGCCGCTGGCACCGGTGATGGCTACAACTGTTTTTTTCATATTTCTATTTACAAAAATCAGTAATAAAATGTTGAATTAACTAAAATGTTGCAGTAACCGGAGAAAGCAAGCAAGTTCTATGACAATATTTGGACAAACCCGCGCAATCGTTTGCATTGGCTAAAAAGTTAATATCCGGTCAAAGTTCAACGTTTCGACATTGAGATGAATCAATAAAAGGTAGAATTGACACATAATCGGCAAAAAAAATAGCCAAAAAGTTTTTGTGTTAATTTATTATTAGCGATATTGCTCATGAATTTTCATAGGATAAGGTTTAATGGTTAATGGTTTTTGATTAGGGCCCTCCCGGATTTACTTCGGGAGGTCTTTTTTTTGAGGTGCGTTACCGTATTTTTACTAAAATCTTATCTGCTTTGTTAAGACGGGAACGTTCCCGGTAAATCAACTAACAGGCTCACCCAGCAGCTTTCTCAGTTTAGCATAAACACCATTTGTCCAGCCAAATCCATCCTGGTTTTTATATTCTCCACCACCTGCTTCCAAAGAAGTATTGATCACGTTATATTTCTCCATAAGCCTTCCGGTGCGTTTGAATACATTCTCTACATTCTCCGTCCAGTTATGCGCAATACGTTTAGCCAATTCAGGTCTGTTATAGTTCACCGCAGCTTTATAACCGATCCATTGTAAAGGAGCCCATCCGTTTGGTGCATCCCATTGCTGACCCGATTCAATTAAGGTAGTAAGCAAGCCTCCTGCATGTAAAAAATCTTTCTCCATTCTGTCAAGAACCAACTCGGCCTGGTTGGCTGGTGCCATGCCGCAAAAAAGGGGATAAGCCATCGCCATAGTGACTGCAGATGATGGAATTTGCGCCATAAAATTGTAATCGGTATACACCTGTTCTTTAGGATTCCAGCATACTGCTTCTATACTTGCCTGCCTGCGCAATGCTTTTTCTTCATACTCTTTTGCTGTTTGCGGTTTTCCATCTGCGGTATAGGCTTCTGCCAAAGTTTTTTCGAGATGCCATAAAAGGCAATTGAGATCAACCGGTATCAGTTCGCAGGTGTGAATGGTTGTGATCTTCTTTTCATCCTTTAACCATCTGCTGGAAAAGTCCCAGCCCGATTCGCAGGCTCCCCTGATATGCCTGTAATGCTCTGAAGGATCTGCCAGTGCCAGGGCATGGGTTTTAAGATCAGCAGCATAACCTTCCGGTCTCGGTGTATTCATTTCATCCCAATAACGGTTCAGTATTCCGCCATTGGAAAGTCTTACGGTGTGTTCGCTGGCAGGTTCTCCAGGCTGGAGCAGATGAGCACCATGCATCCAGAAATTATATTCACTGGTGAGTTGCGGCAGGTATTGTATCAACACGGAATCTCCTTTTTCTTCCTGCAGCAGTTTGATCATGAATGAAAAGAAAGGCGGCTGTGATCTAGTCAGGAAATAAGTACGGTTGCCATTGGGAATAAGACCGAATGTGTCTATAAGAAAAGCGAAATTGTCGATCATGTTTTCCACTTTACCGGTCAAGCCTGCCGTTTGCAATCCAAGCATAGTAAAATAAGTATCCCAGTAAAATATTTCACGGAACCTTCCTCCCGGCACAATGGAAGGTTTAGGCAAAGGAATAAGCGTGCCTCCATTTTCATGTGGTTCACGGGTGAGCAATTCCCAGAGATGATTGATGTGCTCATCGATAGGGAAATGCCAGGGCTGCTTAGGTTGGGGTATCGGTTTCGGCAGATAAAAATGATCGAGCACAAACTGTTCGAGATTGCCATCACCTGCCTGTTTATAAGCGCGGTACTGTTCCAATATCTCTGCTACTGGGTAGCGGGGTGTGCAATCAGCAAATATTTTCTGATCCGGAAATACACGTTGAAGCTGTACATCTGTAAACAGTTCCTGCAGATCTTCAAGATAAAAGAGATCAGGATGCTTAAGCATTGCGAAGCGCTTTTCCTGATAGCTGCAACAATAAGGCCATCTAAAATTCTTTCACCTTAGGAAAAAAACAAACCCTGCTTGCGGCAGGGTTTGATATAAGTGGTTTATTTATTTTTTGGTCTTTGCGTCAGGTAGTCAAACCTCTTCCCGGTCACTTCCGCCATATCGGGAATATCTGCTACTTTGTATTCACCTGCGTCCAGTTTCTTCTTGGTAGCAGAGAAAGCTTCAAGTGTAGCGCGTATATCTTCATCTGTATGCGAAGCAGTAGGGATGAGGCGATAAATGATATGTCCTTTCGGAATAACGGGGTATACTACGATAGAACAGAAGATATGATAGTTCTCGCGGATGTCCATTACCATTGCAGTAGCTTCTTCCACACCACCTTTCATATACACGGGTGTGACAACGGAATCTGTTTTACCAATATCAAAACCTCTTTCTGTAAGTCCTTTTTGGAGTTTGAGCGCATTTTCCCAAAGCTTGTCTTTTAATTGTGGTTGGGTGCGCAGCAGTTCCAGTCTTTTCAGGTTGCCGATCACGAGTGGCATAGGCAGGCTTTTAGCAAAGATCTGGCTGCGGATATTATAGCGAACATAATCAATGATCTTACGATCGCCGGCAATAAAGGCGCCTATTGACGCCATTGATTTTGCAAAAGTAGAAAAGTAAAGATCGATATCATCCTGTACGCCCTGTTCTTCACCTGCGCCTGCACCGGTTTTGCCTAATGTGCCAAATCCGTGTGCATCATCTACCAGCAGGCGGAACTCATATTTTTGTTTTAATGCAATAATTTCTTTCAGTTTACCCTGATCGCCGGCCATGCCGAACACACCTTCAGTGATCACGAGGATACCACCTGTTTGTTGCTTTTCTATCAGCGCTGTCCCACGTTGCAATTGTTTTTCAAAATCTTCTATATCGTTATGCTTGAAAACATAACGGTGGCCGGGGTGAAGGCGCAAGCCGTCGATGATGCAGGCATGGCTTTCGGCATCATAAATAATGATGTCGTGACGGCTGCATAAAAGATCTATCAGGCTCACCATACCCTGGTAGCCATAATTCAGAAGGATGGCATCTTCTTTTCCTTCAAAAGCCGCAAGTTCGGCTTCAAGTTGTTCATGATAATTACTGTTGCCACTCATCATGCGGGCACCCATAGGCAGTGCGAGTCCAAACTCCCGAGCAGCATCTGCATCTGCTTTTCTCACTTCGGGATGGTTGGCGAGGCCGAGGTAATTGTTCAAACTCCATACGATCATTTCCTTCCCTCGAAACTTCATACGGCTGTCGATCTCTCCTTCAAGTTTTGGGAATGCAAAGTATCCATGCGCCCTTTCACGGTGCTGGCCGATCGGCCCGTAATTCTTCAGTAAACGCTCGAAAATATCTGCCATATTAAGAAATTGTTATAGGTTTTAAAACTGCGCAAAGGTAAGGTTTTCAGGGAAATGCTTGCCGGGAGCAAAACGTAGAAGTAGCGCTAAAACCTCGATTAAACCGTATAAAGGTAGGGATTTAGCGTAATTGGGGTAAGTATTGCCCACAGTTTGATTGATTTCCCACCAAGACGACGAAGACCACAAAGAAATATTGCCTGGTCACTTTCCTTGTGTTAAGGGCTTTATGGATTTAGGAACGTGGTTAAAATATTTCTTTGTGGTCTTCGTCGTCTTGGTGGGAAACCCAATCTCATTAGCGGGAATACCAACCCGCCGGGACAACAAAAAGCCGCGCCTGGAATAGCGCGGCTTTTAAGCAAATAGATTTGATTTCTTGATTTAGATCACTATCAGGGCGTCTCCATAGCTGAAGAACCTGTATTTATCTTTTATCGCTTTCTTATAAGCTTCCATTGTCAGCTCATAACCCGCAAAGGCGCAGGTCATGATCAACAGACTTGTTTTAGGTAAATGGAAATTGGTCACCAGCGAATCGGCAATATTGAAATCATAAGGAGGATGGATGAACATATTGGTCCAACCTTCCGATGGCTTCAGTAATTTTTGCGCGGTGAAAGAAGATTCCAGCGCCCGCATGGTTGTGGTGCCGATTGAGCAGATACGGTGTCCGTATTCTTTGGCGCGGTTCACGATCTTGCAGGCTGTTTCATCGATGTGATAATATTCTGCATCCATTTTATGCTTGCTGAGATCTTCCACTTCAATAGGGCGGAATGTTCCCAGGCCTGTATGCAGGGTCACTTCTGCGAAACGGATACCCTTGATCTCAAGACGCTTGATCAGCTCGCGGCTGAAATGCAGCCCTGCTGTAGGAGCAGCTACTGCACCTTCATGCTTTGCATACACGGTTTGATAACGCTCTTTATCTTCTTCGTCGGGTTTGCGTTTGATATATTTTGGAAGAGGGGTCTCGCCCAGTTTTTCCAGTTGCTCACGGAATCCTTCTTCACTGCCTTCCCATAAGAAACGGATGGTACGGCCACGGCTGGTAGTATTGTCGATCACTTCTGCTACCAGGTCTTCCTGGTCGCCGAAATACAATTTATTTCCTACGCGGATCTTACGGGCAGGGTCCACGATCACATCCCAAAGGCGGTTTGGCTTGTTCAGTTCGCGAAGCAGGAACACTTCGATCTTGGCGCCTGTTTTTTCCTTGCGGCCATACATGCGGGCAGGAAAAACCTTGGTGTTGTTTACTACAAAAACATCTTTATCATCAAAATAATCCTGGATATCGCGGAAGTGCTTGTTCTCGATCTGGCCGGTGTGACGGTGAATGACCATCATACGGGCATCTTCACGTTTTTTGGCAGGATTTTGTGCGATAAGGTTTAAAGGGAGGTCGAAACGGAATTGGGAAAGCTTCATATTATGATTTGAGTCTTTTTCTTTAAATATTCTTGTCCTTCATGATTTCTTACCGGATGGTAGGAAACAACTCCCTGAATGACAAACTGAGATCTCATGACTCAAACCGGTAACAGAGTACCTGAGGAGGGACCACCAATCCCCGGTCTTACGGCACCGGGTCTGGTCATGCGCCAGCTTTAAGGGGGGCAAAATTACATATAAACGTGCAATTACAGTCATTTGTTGCCTGGATTTTTTTAAAACAGAAAATGTGTTGAATATCAGTCAATTAAACAATATAAATATAAAATCACTGTTATAGATAAAACAGATTTTAACGCCAGCCGTTTTCAATAAAATAGTAAATTCAACCGGATGTTCGATGGCGGACCACCTAAACTAGTTCCCTTATTATGAAAAGACCCCTGATCCTGTTCCTGTTGTTAATGCCATTCCTTCTGCATGCCCAGCCCAAAACAAAGAACAAAAATTATCCCAGCCTTCTTTGGGAGATCAGTGGTAAAGGCATGAAAAAACCTTCATACCTCTTTGGTACCATGCATGTGAGCAGCAAACTGGCTTTTCACCTGGCTGATTCGTTTTATATCGGTATCCGTAATGCAGACGTGGTGGCGCTTGAAACCAATCCTGAATCATGGCAGGAAGATATGAGCAAGTATGACCTGGGAAATAATGAGTACGGGGACTATGCCATGAATTATACCGGAACAGAAACCCCGAATGATTACCTGCGCGTCAACACGCTTCGTTTTTATAAGTATGACAAGAAAATAGAAAGGGCCCTTTACAGCAATCCCTCCACCATCAACAACCTGCTTTACCGCAGTTATGGAAATGCTTCCAGCGATTTTGAAGAAGATACTTATCTCGACATGTATATCTACCAGTGCGGAAAGAAATGGGGCAAAAAAGTGGCGGGTGTGGAGCAATACGGTGAAAGCATGAAACTGATGGCAGAAGCTTATAAGGATGCGGCAAAGGATAAGAATAAAAAAGAACGAAGTTATGACCAGGAAGAAGGATACTCTTCCAATAAACTGCAGGAAGCTTATCGCAGCGGCAACCTTGACTGGCTTGATTCCATCAATAAGTACAATAGTTTTTCAAGTGCTTTTGATGAAAAATTTCTCTACCGCCGCAATGAGATACAGGCCGGTTCCATTGATTCTATTTTACGTTCGGGTCAGTCATTATTTGTTGGAGTAGGAGCGGCCCATCTTCCTGGCAACAGGGGTGTGATAGAGATACTCCGCCGGCAGGGTTATCGTCTGCGGCCTGTAAAAATGGGAGCCAGGGACAGTCAGCATAAAAACCAGGTGGAAAAATTGCGCGTGCCGGTTGTATTCCATCCGCAACAGGCAGATGATGGTTTCTTTAAAGTGGACATACCCGGTAAATTTTACAAATTTGGTGATGATGCTTCCATGGACCAACGCCAGTATGCAGATATGGCCAATGGCAGTTATTATATGGTAACCCGTATTATGACCAATGCCTGGATGTGGGGACATAGTACGGACCGGGTTAAAAAAATAGTCGACAGTCTGCTGTATGAAAATATACCAGGCAAGATCATCCGTAAAACACCCATTGTCCGGAACGGTTACCAGGGCATTGACTTAGTGAATAAAACCCGCCGTGGGGATATACAGCGCTATAATATTTTCACTACTCCATTTGAAGTGGTCATTTTTAAAATGAGTGGTACTGGTGAATATGTAAGCCAGGGAGAAGAAGCGCAACGGTTCTTTTCCAGCATTCAGTTGAAAGAATATAAAACCCTGCCGGAGACAATGGCGGCCAACTGGAAAAAATATTCACCACCCTATGGCGGTTTTTCCATTGATATGCCACATGAGCCTTATGTAGGTAATGACGGGAGCTGGATATATGATGCAGAGGACAAGAACACGCATACACAATACAGGGTGATCCGTACAGACGTCCACAATTATCATTTTGTAGAAGAAGATACATTTGACCTGGGATTGATGGATGAAAGCTTTGCTGCTTCTGAATTTATTGATAAAGCGATCAGCCGCCGGCACATAACAGCAAATGGTTATCCTGCACTGGATTGCCGCTATAAAGACAAGAACGGAGGTGTTTACCTGGTGAGGTTTATTATCCAGGGACCGCATTATTATACAGTTGTGGCACATGGCAAACAGGAAATGCCGGCGATGAAAAATTTCCTGAATTCTTTTTCTGTAAGATCCCTTGTGTATCCTTCACCTACACTCAAAACAGATACGGCGCTTTATTATACCGTGAACACACCAGTATTTCCTGTATCGGAAAAGGAAAAACTGGATATACCACGTGGTAATCTTTACCAGGATGATGATGAAGATGATAGCAATGATATGGAAGCCGGAATGTTTCGCAGCAAGGTGATCCGGAATGATACAACCGGTGAAAGGATCTTTGTCAACTTCTTCAAGTCGCCACGCTATGCTTACCTGGAAGACAGTACTATACTGGATAAGGAAAGCTCCACTTCCATTTTTGGTGATACGTCCTGGATCGTTCTGAAAAAATCGAAAACGGAACTCCCCAATAAGATGAGGGTTTGGGAAACGGTTGTAACAGATACCGGCAGCAGCCGCACACTGTGGAGCAAGGTCTTTTATAAAGATGGGATTGGTTTTTCTTTGATAACAGAGGGCGATACACTAAGCGCTCCAAGTGTGTTTGTAAGATCCTTTTTCGACAGCTTTAATCCTGCTGATACTTTACGCGGCAATGATATGTTTGCCAGGAAAACAAAACTCTTCTTTGAAGATTTCATGAGCAGCGATAGCCTCATTCATAAGCGGGCAGTGAAAGGATTGTATGTTATTAGGTTTGACTCAACGGATATCCCGGAACTCAAAAAAGCAATTGCTTCTACGGGATGGGCAGAAAAGAATTACCTGGATACAAAGAAAACACTGATCCGGAAAATGAGCAGTATTCCTGCCTATAATGCTACCAATTACCTGAAAGAGCTTTACCAGGCAGCAGGAGATACCCTTGAGTTGCAATATGCCGTGCTGGGTACTCTCATCAAACAAAAAACATCTTATGCATATAAAACACTCCGAGATATTATCATGGCAGAACCTCCGGTTCTTAATGTTAATGCACGCAATTGGAAAACGCTGATATATACGTATGATGACCGTTCGGGAGGGAATAGTATATTGAATGGGTTAGACGATTCCCTTAAACTGACACGCACGATCATGCCCGACATCCTGCCGCTGATCAACCTGGACGATTATAAATACCCGGTAATGACCCTGTTGGGGCAGATGGTGGATAGTGGTCTGATAAAACCGGATGAATATAAGATCTATTTCTCCAAATTCTTGCTGGAAGCAAAACAGGAATTAAAAAGACAGGTGATCGCTGAAAAACAAAAAGCGATCTATAAAGCAGAGCAGGAAAAGAAAGGGAAAACGCAGAGCTATATATCTTACCAGGACGAAACAGAGGAAGATGGAGGGAACGATAACCTGGAATTGTATGCTACGCTGCTGATCCCTTACTGGAATGATCCGCAGGTGCCTGCACTGCTCAACCAGATGCTGGCTTCCTCTGATAAGCGGTTGAAGTACTCTACTCTTATATCTCTGATACGAGCGGGCAAACCTTATCCCGACACAATGTTGAATTATTTTTCCGGCCTGGATGAATACCGCTATGAGTTGTATGAAGATCTGTCGGATATGGATAAGCTTTCAGCGTTTCCTGCAAAAGCCAACCGGCAATTGTTGCTGGCGCATAGTAAACTGCTGATGGAAAGCAGGTATGGCAAACCAGACTCCTTGCTGTTCGTTGATAAGCTGAAAGCTGAAGTGAAGGGCCGCGAAGGATGGGTATACTTCTTCAAATATAAAAGCCGTAAGGATGATGCGGGTTGGAAACTGGCTGCTGCCGGTCTTGTACCGCTGGATTCAACAAAGTTTGAATGGAAAGATGATGATACGGCTGATTCCTCTGCTGACGAAGAAGGAGATGCTTATCGAAGCAATTATGATTTTACCCGTTTCTCTAATGTCCGTATCAAGGAAGATGAACCTTTGCTTCCTCAGTTGCAAAAGGAGTTGAAACGGATGTTGTATTCAAAAAGGAAAAGTGCTCGGGAATTTTATGACAGAAGCGGAGCAATGGACTATGATGAAATTTCGATAAGTGCTGATGAAGCGGATAATTAGAGATGCTCAGAATCCGCGGGGGATCGCAGCGATCAATCTTTGCGTATAGGATGATTTTGGCCGATTATATATTTCCTCTGCATCACCGGTCTCTTCAATCTGTCCTTTGTTCATGACCATGATCCGGTCGCTGATATACCGCACCACTGAAAGATCATGTGAGATAAAGACCACGGTAAACCCGAATTCTTTTTTAAGGTCATTTAGCAGATTAAGTACCTGTGCCTGCACGCTTACATCCAGCGCAGAAACGGATTCATCACAAACAATAAAAGAAGGATTAAGCGCCAGCGCTCTTGCGATGACGATCCTTTGTCTTTGTCCGCCGGAGAACTCATGCGGGTAGCGGTTGAAATGTTCCGGCTGCAGCCCTACTTTTTCGAGCAATTCGGTTACCCGTTCCCGCCGGCTTTTTTCAGATGCAAGTAAGCGATGCACTTTCAATGGTTCTGCAATAGCTGAACCAATAGTGAGGCGCGGGTTCAAAGAAGAATATGGATCCTGGAACACGATCTGCAAATCTTTACGAAGGGAACGCATATCCTGCTTGCTGATCGATGTAAAATCTTTTCCTTCATAATAGATAGAGCCGGAAGTAGGTGCAATAAGCCGGAGCAGTGTTCTGCCAAGCGTGGTTTTACCACAACCACTTTCTCCAACCAGGCCCAGAGTTTCTCCTTTATACACATCAAAGCTTACATCATTCACTGCTTTGGTGAAGCGGATCGTTTTACCCAAAAAAGTTTTTTCAGAAGGAAACCATACGGAGAGGTGATCTGCACGCAGCAATACTTCCTGTTTTGGCGGTTGGGAAATACTTGTATTTTCTTCCGCAACAGGAACGGAGATATTTTCCTGCTTGTGGAGGAAATCGCTTACAACCGGCAATCTTTCTCCTTTACGATGGAGAACAGGACGGCAGGCGAGAAGCCCTTTTGTGTAAGCATGCTGCGGATGAGTAAAGAGCTGGCGGACGGGATTCTCTTCCACGATCTCTCCTTTGTACATTACCAGTGTGCGATCGGCGATCTCGGCTACCACACCGAGATCATGGGTGATGAAAATAACACCCATGCCCGACTGCTGCTGCAGCTCTTTGATAAGCTGCAGGATTGTTTTTTGCACTGTTACGTCAAGCGCTGTGGTAGGTTCATCACAGATCAGCAATGATGGTTCGCAGCACATGGCCATTGCGATCATTACGCGTTGTTTTTGCCCGCCGCTTAATTGATGGGGATATCGTTTGAACAATGCAACAGGATCAGGCAGTTTTACTTTCTCCATCCATCCCAATGCCTGTTGCCTGGCTTGAGCAGAAGATATTTTTTTATGCGAAAGGATCGCTTCCATGATCTGCTCACCACAGGTGATCACCGGGTTTAAAGAGGTCATGGGCTCCTGGAATATCATGGCGATCTTATTGCCGCGGATATCCTGCAGGGCCTGGCGACCGGCTTTCAGCATATTTACCGGTTCAGCTCCATCTTCGCTGAAGAGGATGCTGCCGCCTGCATATACAGCAGGTGGCGAAGGCAGGAGTTGGAGCACGGCCAGTGATGTGACCGACTTTCCAGATCCTGATTCACCTACCAATGCTACGATCTCTCCTTTTTGAACAGTAAATGAAATGCTTTTTAAAGCACGCGTATTCCCTGCGGATGAGATAAAATCAATGGAGAGGTCCTGTATACGGAGCAGCGGATGCATTATTCAGGCACCACTTTTATTGAAAGTTTGTGTGCCGGCGTAGGATAGTAGGCCATGCAAACAGCACAGTCTTTCGGTTTTGCTGTATCGATAGTGAAATAGAACTCATCTCCTTCATTGATCGTGGTAGGAAAATCGCAGGGGTTGGCAAGGCCAAAAACATTATTAAATGTTTTGCCTTTTATTTCGTCTGTCCAGCTTGCGTCTACCAGCGATGTGTCAATATTCCCTTCTACCAGCCGGAGGGTATAGTTCATGCAGAGCCCGTTTGTTTCCAGTTTGGCTTTATACGTGTTATTGGTGGCTTTTTT
>JBQCHL010000011.1:0-321423 GCA_051954695.1 Chitinophagaceae bacterium | reverse complement strand
TGGGGGTGTATGGAAAGACCTGACTGATTCGGTGAACCAGATGGGCTCTAATCTTACTGCACAAGTGCGCAATATCGCAGAAGTAACAACTGCTGTGGCAAAAGGTGACCTGTCAAGAAAGATCACTGTGGATGTAAAAGGAGAGATCCTTGAGTTGAAAGACACTATCAATACCATGGTGGACCAACTTAACTCCTTTGCATCAGAAGTGACACGGGTGGCACTGGAAGTGGGTACTGAAGGTAAACTTGGTGGGCAAGCCAAAGTACAGGATGTTGGCGGCACCTGGAAAGACCTGACAGAATCAGTGAACCTGATGGCATCCAATCTTACCGCACAGGTGCGCAATATTGCAGAAGTAACAACTGCTGTGGCAAAAGGTGATCTGTCCCGAAAGATCACCGTGGATGTAAAAGGCGAGATCCTTGAATTGAAGAATACCATCAACACCATGGTGGACCAGTTGAATTCATTCGGCTCCGAAGTATTCCGCGTAGCGCGTGAAGTAGGCTCTGAAGGCCAACTTGGTGGTCAGGCTGATGTGCCGGGTGTAGAAGGACTTTGGAAAGATCTTACCGACTCTGTAAATAAAATGGCATCCAACCTTACTTCACAGGTGCGCAATATTGCGGAAGTGACCACTGCAGTAGCGAACGGCGACCTTTCCCGTAAAATTGAAGTGGATGTAAAAGGTGAGATCCTTGAATTGAAGAATACCATTAACACAATGGTGGAACAGCTCCGTGCTTTCGCTTCGGAAGTAACCCGTGTGGCACGTGAGGTAGGTACTGAAGGAAAGCTCGGCGGGCAGGCGCATGTGCCAGGTGTGGGTGGTACATGGAAAGATCTGACAGATTCCGTAAATCAAATGGCTTCCAACCTTACCAATCAGGTGCGCAACATTGCTGAAGTGGCGATTGCAGTAGCTAATGGTGATATGTCGCGCAAGATCACGGTGGATGTGCGCGGTGAGATCCTTCAGCTCAAAGAAACCCTCAACACAATGGTGGACCAGCTCCGTGCTTTCGCTTCGGAAGTAACCCGTGTGGCACGTGAGGTAGGTACTGATGGTAAACTCGGTGGGCAGGCATTTGTACCCGGTGTAGCAGGTACCTGGAAAGATCTGACAGATTCTGTGAACCAGATGACGGGTAACCTTACCGACCAGGTACGCAATATCGCGGAAGTAACCAAGGCGGTAGCATCAGGTGACCTTACCAAGAAAGTAACGATCGATGTGAAAGGTGAAATCTTTGATCTGAAGAACACGATCAACACCATGGTGGACCAGCTCAACTCCTTTGCATACGAAGTAACGCGCGTGGCACGTGAAGTAGGTACAGATGGCAAATTGGGAGGGCAGGCAGAAGTGCAGGGCGTGGCGGGTACCTGGAAAGATCTTACTGACTCTGTAAATATGATGGCTACCAACCTTACCAACCAGGTGCGTGGTATCGCCAAAGTGGTAACAGCCGTGGCAACAGGTAACCTTAAACAAAAACTCTCCATTGTATCACGTGGTGAAGTGGCACAACTGATAGATACCATCAATGAAATGATCGATACGCTGGCAGTGTTTGCCGACCAGGTAACAACAGTGGCGCGTGAAGTAGGTGTGGAAGGAAGATTGGGAGGCCAGGCCAATGTGCCAGGTGCGTCCGGTATCTGGAAAAACCTGACAGAAAACGTGAACCAGCTGGCGGAAAACCTGACCACGCAGGTACGTGCTATTTCTGAAGTTGCTTCTGCCGTAACCAAAGGCGACCTTACGCAGATGATCCTGGTGCAGGCAAAAGGTGAAGTGGAAGAATTGAAAGATACGATCAACCAGATGATCGCCAACCTGAAACAAACTACTCTCCGTAACCAGGAGCAGGACTGGTTGAAATCGAACCTGGCTAAGCTTACCCAGATGCTGCAGGGACAAAAAGATCTGAACACAGTAACACGCCGTATCCTTTCAGAACTGGCACAGGTGGTGAATGCACAGAAAGGCATGTTCTATATTTTACAACAACATGAAGGCTCAAAACATCATAGCCTGAAATTATTTGCAGCTTATGCTTTCGGGGAAGAAGTGAATGCTTCAAGGGAATTTGCCCTTGGAGAAGGTTTGGTAGGACAATGCGCTCTCGAAAAAGAACGTATTCTTATAACCAATATCCCCAAAAACTATACTAACAAGATCGGCTCAGGATTGGGGAAAGCCTCCCCTGCTAACCTGATCGTGCTGCCGGTACTATTTGAAAAAGAGATCAAGGCAGTGATCGAACTTGCTTCTTTTGACACATTCAGCGAAACACACCTTGACTTCTTAAGCCAGTTGACAGAAAGTATCGGTATCGTGCTGAATACTATTGAGGCCAATACCCGTACCGAAAGCCTGCTGGAACAGTCCCAATCCCTGGCGGAAGAATTGAGGAGAACAAATGAAGAGCTGCAGGATAAAGCGCATCTTCTTGCAAAACAAAAAGAAGAAGTGGAAGCAAAGAACAAGGAAGTGGAAGAAGCAAGACTGTCGCTGGAAGAAAAAGCAGAACAATTACAGCTTACATCCAAATATAAATCCGAGTTCCTGGCTAATATGTCGCATGAGTTGCGGACACCATTGAACTCACTGTTGATCCTTGCGCAACAACTATACGAAAATCACGAAGGCAATCTCTCGGAAAAACAGGTGGGTTATGCAAAAACCATTCATAGCTGCGGAGATGACCTTATCCAACTGATCAATGATATCCTGGACCTCTCCAAGATCGAATCTGGTTATATTTCTACAGATTTCACTCATCTTCCTTTCCGGGATATTACCAGCTTTGTGGAAACAACATTCAAGCACATTTCTGAAAACAGGAACCTCCGCTTCCGAATTGAACTGGATGATAAACTGCCGGTCAGCCTTGAAACGGATGTACAAAGGCTTAACCAGATCCTTAAGAACCTTCTATCAAACGCCTTCAAGTTCACCGAAAAGGGAGAAGTGCGTTTCAGGATATTTGAAGCCGACCGCAACTGGAGGCAAAGCAACCCCAGCCTTGACAATGCTAAACAAGTAGTGGCCTTTGAGATACAGGACACAGGTATCGGTATCAGCAAAGACAAGCAGAATATTATTTTCGAGGCGTTCCAGCAGGCAGAGGGTTCCACCAGCCGCAAGTATGGAGGTACCGGCCTTGGATTATCAATCAGCCGCGGCCTCGCCGACTTGCTGGGCGGTTCTATTGAACTGAGCAGTGAAGCAGGCCAGGGCAGTACATTCACACTATTCCTGCCCATCGATTATAACCCTGCACTTGTGAAGCGGGAAAAGCAAAGCAGTCTTCAGATAAGCGAATACAAACTGGCAGACGGCATCATCGTATCAGATTCATTGCAATCAGTGCCCACTATCAAGATGAATGAAACAAAAGATCTTGATGCAATGAACGAGATCATTAATGAAACCGGTGACGACCGCAATAATATTGTTACAGGAGATAAAGTAGTGCTGGTGATTGAAGATGATCCCCGGTTTGGTAAGATCATGATCGAGAAAGCACATGAAATGAATTTGAAAGTAGTGATCGCTACAGGTTTCGGGCACGTATTTGACCTGGTAAACAAATACAATCCTATTGCCGTTACCCTGGATGTAAAACTTCCTGATGCCAGCGGCTGGAGGATACTGGACCTTTTCAAAAACGATATCACCCTTCGTCATATACCCATACACCTGATCTCAGGAGAAGAGAACCGCTTGCTGGCCATGCACAGGGGTGCCAGGAGTTTTTACCTGAAACCATTAAAAGCCGAAGCACTTGACACATTGTTTGCAGATATTGAAACATACAGCCGGTTGGAACAGAAAAAACTGCTGATTGTGGAAGACAATGAACTGGATTCATCAAGGATAGCTAAAATAATGAACAATAATGGCCATATCAATATTGATATTGCCGGTTCAGGCACAACAGCTTTGGAAAAGATCAGGGAAACAGTTTATGATGGGGTCATTGTTGATTATATGTTGCCGGATATTGGCGGCATGGAGCTGATCACGAAAATAGCCAGTCACAGGAAAATGCAACCAGTACTGGTTTATTCAGCCCGTGATTTTTCTTCCAAAGAGAGAACGCAACTGAAGCAATATTCCAACCGCATCCTTTTGAAGGATGTCAACTCCCTCGATCTTCTGCTCGACGAAGTGGTGATGTTGTTGCACATCGATCATAAAACGTTATTACCGGAAAATCAAAGGTTGATCGAAAATCTCCGGTCCAAGAACGATGTGCTTTCCAACAAAAAGGTACTGGTGGTTGATGATGATGTGCGCAATCTGTTTGCCCTTACCACAGCCTTTGAAAGGTATAATATCCATACCATCACAGCAGAAAGCGGACAGGAAGCCATGCGCATACTGGAAGAGGATAATAATATCGATATTGTGCTGATGGATATCATGATGCCGGAAATGGACGGCTATGAAACAACGCAAAAAATAAGACGTGAACATAAAAACACCAGTCTGCCTATCATTGCCGTTACAGCCAAAGCAATGAAAGGCGACAGGGAAAAATGTATTGAAGCAGGAGCTTCTGATTATATTACCAAGCCAGTGAAGATAGATCAGTTGCTGTCGCTGATGCGTATTTGGCTCTATAAATAATAAGTAGCAGATGAAGCCCAATTCCAAGCAACCGCCTAAGTCTGACATCAAAATTCTTGTGGTTGACGACCGGGAAGACAATCTCTTTTCCATTGAAGCCATCCTGGAAAGAGATAACTATACCATCGTTAAAGCAAACTCAGGACGTGCTGCCCTAAAGATACTCTTGCAGCAACACGATTTTTCCCTGATCCTGATGGATGTGCAGATGCCCGACCTCAATGGATTTGAAACCGCCGCTATCATTTATGAGCGGGAGAAACTAAAAGAGATACCCATCATCTTCATCACAGCGCATGACTATGATGAAGAAATTATCTTTAAAGGATACCGGTCAGGTGGCGTGGACTATATTTACAAACCGATCAACCCTGATCTTCTCCGGGTTAAAGTAGGTGTGTTCGTAGAACTGTACAGGAAAAATTACCAGTTGCTGCTCCATGAACAAAAGTTGCTTGCAGCCAATCACTCCCTTCAAAAAGAAATCGAGGAAAGAAAAGCATCTGAAGAAAAAGTAAGAATGCTGAATGCCCAGCTGGTAGAGAACAACCTGCAGCTAAAAGAGATCAATGAAGAACTGGACCAGTTTGCCTATGTGGCTTCGCACGACCTACAGGAACCTTTGAGGAAGATACAGGTGTTCAGCGATAAGATACTGACGATCCAAAAGCAAGATGAAGAAACGGAAAAATACTTTAAGAAGATCATCAGCTCTTCGCAGCGGATGCAATCGCTGATCAATGATCTGCTCAGCTTTTCAAGACATTCCGCCAACTCATCCGATTTCAAAATGGTAGACCTGAACCTGATGGTAAAAGAAGCGCTGGTAGAACTGGAGATCAAAATTGAAAAAAGCAACGCAGTCATTACCTGCGATAACCTGCCTGCCATTTATGCTATCCCGAGTATGGTAAGGCAATTATTTTATAATCTTATCAGCAATGCCTTAAAGTTCCGGAAAACGAATGCAACAGCAGAAGTAAAGATATCTTCCCGAAAGATAACCGGTACAGTTCCGGAACAAGCATTGTATGAAATAATCGTCGCAGACAAGGGCATCGGCTTTGAACAACAGTTTGAAGCTGATATTTTTCGTGTGTTCAAGCGCCTGCATAGTTATCACGATTTTGAAGGTTCCGGCATTGGATTATCCATTTGTAAAAAGATCGTAGATAAGCATAACGGAACGATCCGGGCGGAGAGCAAACCCGGGGAAGGAGCTTCGTTTATTATCAGGTTACCGGAGAAACAAATGTAATACGCGGGTTATTTCACACAGTTTATCCCGCTTTTCTTATACTTCGGCATGTTCCTTTCCAAACTCCTGTCAAAAGGTTCTATTTTACCAAAATTAACGTCACCCCTTTACAAACAGCTTATATGAAAGTTTGCTCACTACTCGCAGGCGCAACCATTTGCCTTGCTTCCTTCCAGGCCGCTGCACAGCAGGATACTGTAAAGATCAGTCCCGACATGATCAACCTCAAAGTGCTGAAGAGCGGCACCCACCGGTACCTTGTTTATTTCAAACTGGGAAAAGACAGCAGCCGGAGCAATTACCAGCTATGGAGCCGCACCATCGATCATCTGGATTACCAGGGCCGGAAAGCGATCTCCGTAACACAGGAATGGGAAGACAACACAAAGATCGTACATAAAGTGTATTCTGTTTGCGATGAAAAAACATTTGCACCACTCTATCAGAAAAGCGAATGGATCGGAAGACCCAATTCAACTTTCAATTTCCTTACGAAGGAAGGATATATAAATGACACGCTACTGACCAGCGCAGACACCGCCCGCGTTAAAAAACAGGCTTACGACGGGTTTCAAAAGGCCCTGAATGAATATGTGCTGAACTGGCATTTGGACCTCGAAGTTTTCCCTGTCCTTCCTTATAAATCAGGAAGAACATTTCTTGTGAATTTTTATGATCCCGGATTCTCCGCACCGGCACTCCAGGCTTATACAGTTTCCGGAAGTGCAACATTGACAGGTTATGATAACCAGGAAATAGAATGCTGGCTGCTCACCCATGCCGGCCGGAATAATACAGAAACATTCTGGATCAGTAAAAAGACCATGGAGGTGTTAAAACTGGAACAGGAATTTGGTGGAAGGTTCAGGTATAAGATCAAACTCGGGTTCAGCATGTGATAAAAGAAAGCGGCTGCAATATTGCAGCCGCTTTCTTTTATTCTTAATTATTTCTCAGGAACATACCAGCTATTGGCCCTGTTATACTTTCCTTCCAGTACAACTTTATAAAATGGACCGGAGGCACTGAGCGGGGCATTCACTTTTATATTTAACTGTCCGGCATTTACAGGAACTTCCTGCAGTAGCAGATACTCATCCTTACCGCCATTCTTAAAAGCATTCGACCAACTGATCCATACTTTCAGCTTCTCATTTGTGGCGATGGGCTTCCAGTCTATTTTTAATGACGAAAGCCCGGTAGTAAATACAGGATCAATAAAAGACAATTCACCTATAAATGGTATGCCATCCACTTCACGGGCATTCTCAACAGGAAGGGTAATATCCATAAAACGTGCAATGCTCGGCATAATATCCACCACAGAAGCCTGCGGTGCTTTGAATGCTGCATTCAACGGTTTATAGTTGGTAAAGATCCAGCTATCCCTTTCACGGTCCGACTGACCACCATGCCCCTTCCCTGTTTTGGCATCCCTTCCATGATCAGTAGTAACCACCAACAGCCACTCTTCATTATGCTGCTGTTGTCTTTGCCGGATAGCTTCACGGATATAACCGATCCGCTTGTCGGCCACTTTAACGGATTCATAAAATTGCGGGCTGTCGCCAAAAGCATGTCCCAGGTCATCCGTGTGTTCCAGGTAAACCCAGGAAAGATCAGGAGCATCCGATTTGATATATTCCGCTGCGCGTTGAGCTACGGCCTCATCAATTTTGTCAAGATATTCTCCCTGCTTATCATGCGGATAATTGACAGTATCCAGTTCCATTCCATCAAAATGATAATCTACCGGGATATTGCCTGTAGCTGCCAGTTTATCTCCTACCAATTTAGTACGGTTATCAAGCCAGGTGGAGAAAATGGCGGTCTTTTTAGCCGGGTATTGCTCTTTTAAATAACGGAAGATCGTATAGTAAGAATAGTTGGGCGCTGCAATATCATTGTCCCATACATTATGCTTATTGACCCAGGTACCGGTAAGCACACTGTTATAACCTACAGCAGAGATCGTTGGTGTTTGGGAATAAGTTCCTTTTTTCCCTCCTACATATGCCCTTGTATAACCACCTTCGGCCGCAATTGCACGGAGCTGTGGCGGATCAAGTTTTTCAATCACATCAGCAGGAATACCATCTGCAATAATAAAGACGGTCTTCCTTGTTTTGGATTGGGCCTGGCTAGCATAACTAAATGACAATAAAAGCAGTAATGCAAAGAAAGCTATCCGGGCAACAGGTTTTATTTTCAGAAGCATCCGTTCTTGTTTTATGGTTTATTAAAGATAAGGCCTTGCCATATATCTCGCTTTGGTTAAATTTGGAATAGCAGAAAAATAAGATCATGAAAACATCCAAGCCTGCGAGCATCGATGAATACATCTCTCGTTTTCCGAAGCATGTTCAAATCATCCTGGAAGAGGTACGCACTATTGTAAAAGAAACCGCGCCTGCTGCTGAAGAGACCATCAAATACGATATGCCCACTTTTATGCTGAATGGCAACCTTGTATATTTTGCTGCCTTTAAAAACCATATCGGATTTTACCCTGCTCCCACCAATGATGAAACATTCAGCAAAGACCTTGCTCCCTATAAAACAGGAAAAGGTTCCATACAATTCCCACTTGATCAGCCTATGCCTCACCAATTGATCAGAAAAATAGTGAAATGGCAGATTGCTAGAAATGCACTGAAAGCAGCAAAGAAAAAGAATGGGAAATAAAAAACCGCTCATGGCGGTTGCTATCTGCGATCAGGTTTTTTTGATGATGCAACGAAGATGGAATTCAAAATAGAGTACTAGAAGTTTGCCCCACAAAGACACAAAGAGCACAAAGAAAAAATATCCTTTGTGCTCTTTGTGTCTTTGTGGGAGGATTCAATACCCCTATAACTGCATAAAGCCTCTATAAAGAGGCTTTATTAAATAAGATTACGTCATTATATCATTTTGACAAAGTGATTGTCTGCTTCTTGATCGCTTTGCGGGGTTTACCATTGGTACCCAGCAAAGGAGTCAGTCTTGGCGCAGTCAGTGTAAGCCGTTCTTTTACCTGATCGGCGAGAAAAGAATTTTCAGGTGAACAATTGATATTATTAACACTTACCTGCCCATCTGTGCCGATCTCATATTCGATCAATACAGAATAAGTCCCGTCCTTGATCTTTTTGGAAGTCATCACTTCTGTTCTCAGAGTGGTAGTAAACTCATCCATAAAATCTTTCCAGGATTTGTTATTATCCTTAGGTGCTGCCGCAACCGGAGTACCGGTTGAATCGAGAACGACCGGAGGTGCAGCTTCTGACTGAACGGTAGTAACAATATTACCTGCAGCATCAAGACTGGCTGTAACCACTTTGGGTTTTTCCATTTCTACAGGTGCCGGTTTTTTCCGGGTGCTGGTGTCTATTTTGGTAGAAAGGTCCTCTCCTTTCCGGACTACTGTACCTGTATCGGATTTTAGTTTTCCGCTGTACAAAGTTTCCTTGAGGGATTGCGCATTGACCGAAGCCGCTGTTACCAGCAGGGCAAACAGAATAACCGGTTTCATAAAAAATAAATTAATTGAGCGTTGAATGTCCGTCCATTTCACTGATGCGATGAATTTCCTTTTTACATCAATCATCAGTCCAATTTCATGCAATTTAAAGGCAAAGATGTTACCATCTTCCTAAATAGATGCATGTGTAGGCTAAAGTAGTGCATTTCACTGATTATGCGGAAATTGGAGCAGTTGTTGACCCCTGCTTTTCTTGAATGGCTACAGGTTGGTATCAAGACCCGGACCAGCCCTGACTTTCATAATTGGCCTGATTTTATGCTTACTTAAATAAGCAAAACCCCTTTTTATGGAAACTACCAGGAAAAAGAAAACCCCACGAAAGAAACAAAAATGGTCTGGCCGGGTAAACGCAACAAGCAATGCCCTTGACCTGAAAGAACACCTGTTCAAATCACGCAATCCTGAAGACGTAGCAAGGTCATTAAAACGGTCAGCGGAAAGAAGCAAAAGAAGAAAAGGAACGCCATTGCAATCCGCTATGTCGATGTTGAATTTTTATATCAACAGGGCTGGCAAAAACCTGGCACCCTCAAGAAAAAAAATACTTGAAAGGGCAAAAACCAAACTCAGATCTTTATTCAAAAAGTAATAAAGCCGCAGATGAATAAAAATGGGGATGATCATGAACTGGTACTCTATTTCCGGAGAAGAAGCATTGCAACAAATGAATAGCAGTTCTGATGGCCTGGATGATCAGGCTGTGCAACAGAAACTGGCGGAGCATGGGAAAAATGAACTCAAGAGTAAAAAGAAGATCAGCCCGTTACTGATCTTCTTCCGCCAGTTCTTTGATGTGATGATCCTGGTATTAATTATAGCGGCTGTGATATCTTTCTTTATCGGAGAACCGGCAGACACCATCGTTATCATCATTATCACCATATTGAATGCAGTGATCGGTTTTATCCAGGAGTATCGTGCAGAAAAAGCGATAGAAGCCCTGCAAAAAACAGCCGTACCCAATTCACGCATCATTAGAAACGGTAAGACCACCGAGATACCATCCACAGACATCGTTCCGGGTGATATCATATTGATGGAAGCAGGTGATATCGTGCCCGCAGATATCCGCTTGCTCGAAGTTGAATCCCTTAAGGTCAACGAAGCAAGCCTTACCGGCGAGTCAAATCCTGTTGACAAAAAGACCGGACCGTTGAAAGAAAAAGACCTGCAACCGGGCGACATGCTCAACATGGTTTTCAAAGGCACACAGATCAGCAGTGGCAGCGGTAAGGGATTGATAGTGGCCACCGGCATGAAGACCGAGCTTGGCAATATTGCTGCTATGCTCGACAAAGCACAGAGTATTACACCCCTGCAAAAAAGATTATCTCATTTCAGCAAAAAACTGACCGTGGTCATTATTGCACTCTGCATCGTTCTATTCTTTATTGGTTATCTCCGCGGTGAGGAAGTGACGCGGATGTTACTCACTTCTATATCACTGGCAGTAGCTGCCATACCCGAAGCATTACCGGCTGTTGTGACCATCTCCCTTACATTGGGGGCAAAACGCTTATTGAAACAACAGGTGCTGATCAGGAAATTATATGCAGTGGAAACACTTGGTTCGGTTACATATATCTGTACGGATAAAACAGGAACATTGACAAAGAACCAGATGATCGTCCAGGATATATGGGTAAAAGATGAAGCCATGAAGGAAGAACTATTACAGGCCATGAGCCTGAACCATGATGTAAAGGAAAAGAATGGAAAGCTCTCCGGCGATCCCACAGAAATAGCTATGGTGGAATATGCCAAAGAACAGGATAATTACAAACAGGTAAAAGAAATTCCTTTCGATGCAGAACGGAAAGCAATGACTACCATTCATCAAAGAGATGGAAAACTATGGGTGATCACAAAAGGCGCAGCAGAAACCATCGGCGAAATAAATAAGCATGCCAGCCTGAAAAAGGAAATTAAAAGCCAGGAAGAAAAAATGGCGAAGGAGGGCATGCGGGTTATTGCTTTTGCCGGAAAGGAGATCGATGAGCTACCCGCGGAAATAACAGCCGGCTCCATAGAAAAGGATATGCACTTTATAGGGCTGGTAGGATTGATAGATCCCCCAAGAGATGAAGCACAAAAAGCAATAGCCGATTGCAAAGCTGCAGGCATTATTCCGGTGATGATCACAGGCGATCATCCTTTAACGGCCACTTCCATAGCAAAGCAGATGGGCATTATTGATGACGCTAACCAGGAAGCAGTGACCGGAAAGCAACTTCAGGAAACTCAATATAAAAAACTAAATGATGTAGAAAAGATAAGAGTGTATGCACGGGTATCACCTGAACAAAAACTGAAAATACTGGAAGCCTTGCAGGAAAAGCACGAGTTTGTAGCCATGACTGGCGATGGAGTAAATGATGCCCCTTCATTAAAGAAAGCCAATATTGGCGTGGCAATGGGCATTACCGGAACAGACGTGGCCAAAGAAGCTTCACAAATGATCCTGCTTGATGATAATTTTGCCACTATCGTTAAGGCAGTACAGTCTGGCCGCCGGGTTTACGACAATATCCGGAAATTCATCAAGTATATACTTACCGGGAATGCTGCAGAAATATGGATCATCTTTCTTGCTCCTTTATTTGGTTTGCCGATACCACTGTTACCTATTCATATTCTATGGATCAATCTTGTGACTGATGGATTGCCAGCACTGGCATTGGCAGCCGAAAGTGCAGAGAAGAACATTATGCAACGCCCTCCGCGCAAACCCGGTGAAAGCATTTTCGCTCAGGGGCTTGCCATACATATATTATGGGTTGGCATTTTTATTGGGTTACTGAATATCGCTACACAGGCATTTGCTATCAGGTATACCGATGCACATTGGCAAACCATTGTTTTCACAGTACTTTGCTTTAGTCAGCTCTGGCATGTGATGGCTATCAGGAGTGAAACAAGATCATTGTTCAAAATAGGCATCATGAGCAATAAATCCCTGTTGATGGCAGTATTATTCACTGTGCTGCTGCAGTTCGCAGTTATTTATATGCCAGCTTTGAACAAGTTTTTTCATACTCAACCTCTCTCAATTGTTGAACTTCTGATCACTGGTGCTGTATCATCGATAGTATTTGTAGTAGTGGAAATTGAGAAAGCAGTAAAAAGAAAGTTAAACAGGTAATGCATTTATCAGGCCCGGCAGATTGGCAGGGAATTAGTGGTACTATTCGAGTTATAAGCATGCCACATGATTTACCCGTTTTGATGGATCGTTAAGGTAACATTGCTCCTATTGCACATCATCCCAATCAAGGTAAGGCTATGCACAAAACCAGTTATTATATTATCAATACTATCACACTCTACCGGTTGATTGCCGCCCCTCTCCTCTTATTCCTTATTCTATATGATCAGATTTTCCTGTTCAAATGGCTTCTTGTCTTTAGTTTTCTTACAGATGCTGTTGATGGAATTCTTGCAAGACGTTACAAAGTAGTAAGCGCTATGGGGGCAAAACTGGATTCATTAGGCGATGATCTTACTGTTATTGCAGGCATTGTTGGATTATTTGCATTCAAACCGGACTTTATTTACCCCGAGCTTGGCTGGCTGATATTCCTTTTTATTCTTTTCCTTGTAGAAACCATTGCTGCCCTCAACCGTTATGGGAAAACCACCAGTTTTCATACCATACTCGCCAAGATCGCTGCTATTCTTCAGGGCTCTTTTCTGATCCTCGCCTTCTTTTTGCCGGAACCTATCCGTTTGTTGTTCTACCTGGCTGTCGCATTCACTGCGCTCGACCTATTGGAAGAAATTGTCCTGATCTATCTTTTACCTAAATGGAAAGCAAATGTAAAAGGTATCTACTGGCTTCTGAAACAAGGCCATGGATCCGCAGGGAAGAGTCCGGCAGGAAATTAGCAGTAAGGTTCCTGAGCAATACCTATTCCGATGAGATCCATATTAATCTTAACCGATTTTTCTGAAGCAGCATTCCGCGCCGCAGAGTATGCGGCCGAACTGGCTGGCACATTGCAGGTCAAACGTATTATTCTATATCATGCTTATCAGACTATTGTGGTGGGTGGAGCTGATTTGCCCGCAACCCCGATCAATACACAGCGTCTTTATCTTGATAGTATGGAAGCGCTGGGCTTGATGCAGGACCGGCTGAAATCCCTTGTGGGGCACGAAGTGAAAGTAGACATGCTGGCACAAGACACTTCCTTTCTGCCGGACATGATCAACCAGCTTTGTGAAAAAGAAAAGATCAGCCTGGTCGTAATGGGCGTATCAGGCAAGTCAGGCGTTGAAAAATTATTGATGGGCAGCATTACGGGATCAGTATTGAAATCAGTTGAGTTTCCGGCATTGATCGTTCCCAATGAAACAGTGATCGGGAAAGGCATAAAAAGCATTGTACTTTGCACAGACCTTAAAGAGCTTGGTGATATTCCATCCGGTACTTTGTATGAGATCCTCGATGCATTCTCTTCCGAGCTGCATATAGTGAATGTATTGCCTGAATCGGAGGAAGGATATTCTACCGAAACAGAGAAATCCATAACCAAACTGCACCAGGACCTGGAAAAATATCATCCCTCCTTTCATTATCTCCATGGGGAGGATACTGTGAATGATATCCTTTCATTTGCCGGAGAACATCAGGCATCACTGATCATTGTTTTTCCAAAGAAACATGGGTTCTTCTCCTCGTTATTCCATAAAAGCATTTCCAAGAAACTGGCTTATAATTCCAATGTCCCCTTATTATCATTGCCGGGTTTATGATTTTAACCTAACATTCACTCTCGCCATATTCGGATAATCTTTTATTGCCATATATTATTTTTAATTTTGGTTAAACCAAATTCGTTATGAAAAAGATATTCCTCGCAAGCCTGCTTTGCAACTTTTGCATATACTTATCCGCTCAGTGCGTCAAACCTGCCCCATTAACGGCCCAACAGACCCAGGCAGTAACCGGCACCTGGAAACTACAATACACTTATAATGACAAGCAGTATGATACGGAGATTAAAATACGGACGGTTAAAAACAACGAAGTCGTTTGTGAAATTGCAAATCCCCCAATAACAGGAAAGGAAACAGCCGGAGAATATTTCTTCTGCCCCAGTGGAGAGTTTCATTTAAAAAAATATGTCGGTGATATCGCTTATGTATTCCAGGGTGTCCCGGAAAATGGACAAATAAAGGGGACACTATCCGTTTATGATAAAGATAACAAGCGGAGCCAGGGTGGAGATTTCTTAATGAGCAAAATAAATTAAACGCTCGCTTACATGACCAATTGGTGAGTGCTCAGTATTTATAATATTCCCGCATTTTCTTTATGAAGATATCTTTCTTCCTGCGGGACACTTCCACATCATGGTTATTCGTCATGATAATACTGCCGCCTTCGCCCTTTATGTATTCTTTTATATGCTCAAGGTTCACCAGGAAAGACTTGTGTACACGAACAAAATTGCAATCTTCCAATAATGTTTCATATTCGAAAATGGGTTTGCTGGAACAGATATTACTACCATTTGTAAGGTGGAAATTCGTATAGTTGCTGTTAGCTTCACAATAAATGATATCGGGTATCTCGATCACTTTGACCCCACGGAGCGAGGGTATGCATAGTTTCATTTTTTTTCCTGACCCATATTGGGCAAGATTATGCAGCAAGGTACTGAACCGCATTTCTTCTCCCTTTTCTGCTATTCTTTTGATAGCCCTTTGCACTGCTTCAACCAGCAATTCATCTTCCACTGGTTTTAAAAGATAATCTAAAGCGCTGAACCGGAAGGCCTGCATCATATAGTTATTGTGAGCAGTAACAAAAATGACTTCGAAGGATACATTACTGATACTTCTGAGCAGATCAAATCCGTTCTTTTCAGGCATGGCTATATCCAGGAAAACCAACTGAGGAGCCAGGCGCTCGATCTTTTCCTTTGCATCATCACTGCTTTGGCAACAAGCAATGATACTCACCTCAGGACAATTGAGCTGCAATAGTTTTTGCAAAGAAGAAAGTCCCCTTGGTTCATCATCCACAAGAATAGCAGTAATCTGGTTCATTATTCATTTATTTGAAGTAGTAAGAACAATTGTACAACGGTGCCGGTACCTTTATAATTGTCAAGATCCTCTTTATCATTGATAGAAATGCTGCTTTTCAGTTTATATTTTTCGTTAAGCAGCCTGATGCGGTTTGTAACATTTTCAAGACCTACTGAATGATGCGTTCTGCTGCCGTTAATTTTGTTCTTCAGCGATTGGCGGATACCGATACCATCATCCTCTACGATACAAAGAAGCCTGTCTCCATGTTTTTTAAAATCAATGTTGATATTAATATTCTTTCTGCTTGCAGAAGTGCCATGCCATAATGCATTTTCTACAAAAGGCTGTATCAACATGGAAGGAAGTATCACCTCATCCTGATCGAGATCGTCGTCAGCCAGTATACGGCAGGTAAACGCTTCATTGCGTATCTGCTCAATTTCGATATAGCGTGTGAGATGATCAATTGTTTGACGCAGGGAAACAAATGTTTTTCCTGATTGATCGAGTGTGATCCGTATAAGCCTTGCAAATTTTCCCAGGAAATGAGAAGCTTCTTTATTTTCATTACTCAGGATCATTTCCCTGATACTATTAAGGCTGTTAAATACAAAATGAGGGTTCATCTGCGCCCGCATAGCCATCATTTCCGCCTCTGCGATCTTTTGCTTTAAAGTAGCTTCCTTTTTTATGGACAGTATCCTTCTTCTTACGAAATAGGTGATCAAACCGGCCAGCAATAATATCGCCAGTGTCCGGAACCACCAGGTTTGCCACCAGGGCGGCTGAATGGTGACAGCCAGTGTAGCGATCCCTTTACTCCTTAGCCCATCGCTGTTAGCAGCCATCAGTTCGAAAATATAATCACCGGGTGGTAAACTCGTAAAGTTGGCTGAGCTATTTACCGAGAAATCGCTCCAACGGTCATTCAACCCCTTAAGCCGGTAGCTGAACTGATTATTTTTTTCGCTGGAAAAATTGGTGACGGCAAACCGGATAGAAAGGAAATTCTCGTTGTACCTGAGCTGGAGTTTCGCGGGCTTATCATTAAAAACCGGCCAGGGAGAATCGTTGACTTCAACATTGGTGATAATAGGAAGCGGACTGAAAATATTTTGCCTGAGTAAAGATGGTTGAAAAAAAGTGATCCCTCCCATGCCACCAAAATAAAGAGTACCATCCGGCTCTTTAAGTGCACAAGCTGTATTGTATTCCAGGAAAGTAAGACCGTTAGAAGTGCTGTAATGTTGAAGAATAGCGTAGCCGGGACTTATTTTATATAAACCAAAATTGGTACTCACCCAAAAATGCCCGTCATTATCTTTGAGTGTGGCATAACAAACCCTTGAAATGCTTCCTCCTCCCGGTGTCAGATGCTGAATTACCCTGTTCTGTAAATAATCATACACGACCAATCCGTTATCTGTAGCCAGCCACATCAGGTTGCCATCCTTTAGCATGTGCCGTACGAACAGGGAAATGTCGTTTACAGGTTTTACAATTGTCAATGTCTTTTTCAAATAATCATACTTCAGCAAACCGGAGCCTTCGGTACATATCCAAACCGCATTATTCTCGTCTTCGTACATATATCTGGCCGTGTACACGTATGAAGCACCTTTGTAAATGCCGGGTTGCAGACTTTCCGGGAAAGGCGCCCATTTCCTGCTCCCCGGTGAAAAGAACAACAAGCCGTTTTCTGAGGCTACAAGCAAGCTGTCGGCTTTTTTTAGCTTTAGCAAGGCGATGGTCCTGTTTAAAGCCAAAAATGAGGGATCGCGATAATAACTTATCTTTTTTGCTGCCGGGTTAAGCTCCATCAATCCTGATACAGTAGCTGCCCAGATATGGCCATCATTATTTTCAGTTATATCGTAAACAATATTGTTGACACCCTGCAACCTGGCGGATTCAGGGAACTTGACCACTTCTCCGGTTGCTTTATTCCATTCCACAATGCCGTGGCTTTGGGTACCAATATAAATTTTCCCATCCCTGGACTTATATAGCTTATAGATCACTTTCTCCGGCAAGGCATTCTGCAAAGGTCCCATTTCACTGATATGACCGAACTGATGTAACAGCGGATCATATTTAGCGATACCTCCGCTTAACCCAAACCAAACAATTCCCTGCCTGTCCTTATAAGCCGTCACAACAAAATTGGTAGCCGGGCTATGGAGATCATAAGGCTTTCTTACTGCGGCCTGCATTGCCCCGGTTTGAATATTATAGCGATAAATGCCGCTGCCCCTGGAGCCTATCCAAATACTATTGCTGCTATCCGATGCAAAGGCATTAACACCTCCAGGCACTGTTTTCAATACATGAATATTGGCAGGGTCTTCTATTGGATGAGAAACATAATAACAGCCATCAGAAAGAGTACCGATCCACAATGTATTCTCAAAAGAAAAAAGCTGGTTTATTTGTGGAAACGATGTTTTCTCATACAATGGCATGGGCCGGTATGCTTTGCCTTCCGGCTTCAGTGTATACAGGCTATACAATGTTGACACCACTAATTTGTCCCGGTGCATAATAATCCCGGTCACATTGGCTTTGTTGTCTTTGTCATCAAAATAAGGTGTAAGGGCATTCAGTTGCAGATCAAGATAAAGAAGCCCGTTGTTGAAGGTAATGATCCAATACTCCTTTTCTTTAAAGGAGATGACCTCCTTTATTGGCAAGGTATCGAGCATGGCAGCAAATGGGAATAATTCAGAAACCCGCTGCAAAGAATCTCCTGCCATCGAGTAGATGCAGCTTCCGAGAGCACTACCTATCCAAAGTTGTTTTTCCTGATCATCAAAGAAAAGAGTTGTTATATGATTGGAAGGTAGCTTCTTCCCTATTCCGTTTTGCCGCAGGTATACTTTAAATTCCCTCCCATCATATCGGTTCAACCCATCCTGTGTTGCAAACCACATAAAACCATTGGCATCCTGGGCTATGGCATAACAACTGTTTTGGGATAATCCCTGCTCCGAAGAATAGTTCTCAAAAAACAAGGGTTTTTGCTGGCCTATTGCGATCTGTGCCCAAAAAAGGAAATGCAGCAGAAACACCTTTTTGATGCGCGGCAATATACCGGCATTCATACGAAAGCAGCGTCTGGTTCCTGTCAAAAAAAGCTGTGTCATACCCCTAAGATCGAATTAAGGCTGTTTAGCAGTTATCCCTCCCTACCAGTTACTTCTGGTAAAGTTAATATTAGTAATGAAAATATTCCGACCCATCCGGCACAGGAAACCGGCATATACCGGTGGTTCCGGAAAAAGCCCCTTTAATCGGCTCTCTCATACCGTTTGCACAATACAGGGCAAAAATTAATTACAGCGGCATGCCGCCGCTCCTGAAAACAAAGCCGCCATTCTCTCAATGCAACTTGTCTTGCCTCCGGTAGCAGTATAGCTTCATTGTCGTGAACAACCTACCTGCAACCACCAATATCATTGTAAACAACACCCTTAAAAAATGGAACATGAAAATTGAATTACAACCAGCCGAAGCAACCATTGACACCTGGAGCATTTATTATATACCGCCTAACGGCAAATCAATAGCAGGCAAACTTACAGTTACCAATCAGCGGCTGCTATTTTTACCACAACATAATGAAGATTCTTTCTCCCTGTCTTTATATAACAGGAAAGGGTTACTCGTATTTGAAAAATCCGGAATCCGGGAAATAACCGCCCAGAAAAGCTTTCTCTCAAAAAAAGTGTTGATCACCATGTCGGATGATTCCACGCACACTTTCAACTACGGCGTGATGAATATCGACAAACTGGTAGCAGCAATACAAAGCAATTAAATCATCTTAATAAAATATCAGCAACATGAACAAATACTGTCAATACATAACACTATTAGCAGTTGCAGTAATCATACTGATGGGCTGCGGTGCTAAAAAAGAAACAGCAGAAACAATTGCAGCCAAATGGTGCTCGCTTAATGCCGATGTAACAAAAGCAGCCGAAGGCGAAGCCCAGCAAAAAGCCCGCCAGGCAAGAAGCGACTTTGAAAATGCAATGGAAACGAAATACAAGGAGGATACGGCCATGATGCGCGCCATTTTCAAAGCAGTAGAAGCTTGTGAAGGCGCCTCAGAAGGAAGAAATGATAAGGTTGTAGCCGCCACAGCTACTACAGACCTGGATGCAGTGCTGCCTCTCGCATATGCAAATGCAAAAGATGCCGCAGACGCTTATTGCTCGCTGATAGACCAATCCATATCTGCGGCACAAAGCAGCAACGATACCGAATTGAAAAAGATCGTGAGCGCCAAAATGATCTTTGAAAAGAATATGGATGAGAGTTATAAAGACAATCCCGAAAGGAGGGATTCCATATTCAGATTGATACAACCATGCATGGCCAGGGAAGTAAAGTTCCGCCAGCAGTAACCCGAATTAACCCATAAACATACTTATATGAAAACACTTATTGCACTTATCGCAGCGCTTTTCCTGGTCACTGTTGGATGTAAAAAAGATAAAGAGAACAAGCCGGAATGCCGGATCATCAGTATGACATCATCCACCGGGGAAGATTATGTCTTCACATACAATGCTGAAGGAAAATTAGTTTCGACTGCAATGGATGGGACGTCCACAATCAATTTTACTTACAGCGGAAATACCGTTACCTCCTTATATGTAAGTGGCTCTTACTATAATAAAACAACCTATACTATTAATAGCAATGGGCAGGTAAGTCATTCAAGAACGGAATACAACACAGCAGGTACCAACTGGGCCGAAAGGGTTTTTCAATATACCGGCACCCAGGTCACCAAGGAAACCCTGACAAAAAACGGTGGTTTCACTTCTGTCCGTACCTATCAGTGGAGCAATGGCAATTTGCAAAGTATATCCATTAACAACAGCGATAATTCCACGCAAGCACTTGTGTATGAGTATTACCTTGACAAACCTTATCAACAAGGCGATATACTTGATTGGGACAGATTGATGAGTGGCGTGGAAATTTTCCGTTCAAAAAACCTGCTTAAAAAATATACAAGCACCTACCAGGAAAATATAACCGGCACGCCAATACCTGTAACAGAAATAACCAACTACAGTTACGAATTTGACCGTGATGGAAAAATCACTTCCATGACATCATCATATGCAGGTAATAACCAGACCTATCAATACCAGTATGAATGTAAATAGTCCATATTATTCAATTTTAAAACAGTTCATATGAAAAAGATCTTACTACTATCATCAGTTTTATTCCTTTTTGCGATCGCCGATGCCCAGGTAAAAAGGACCAAAGAAATACCCCAGGGTAATGGCGATACTGCCTGGCACAACCTGAGCGGGCCAAAAACACGTACGAATATTAACAATGGAGATGTCAAGGTTCATTCAGAGCCGGGAAAATATGATCTGTATATCTCCTATAAAAACAAACAGGCAACCGACTATTACGCCATTGATAACAAGGGAACTAAAATTCCGGCAAGCAGCGTTACCAAAACTGTAGACTACGCAGCCAAAATAGTAAAATGCTTTAAATGCGTAGGAACAATAGATGACAGGGGTACCAAAACCACAGACTGCTGGGATGTTCCCTGTCCAAAAGCTACAAACGCTACCATCAAAACTGCTTATTAAGGCATTATAGTGCAGTATTCTGCAAATAACCTATTTGGTCACTTTTAGCAAACAAACACCATGAAACAAGCTACGCTCTTATTCATTGCAATGAGTGCTACTCTTTGCAGCCTGGCACAGAATGTTGGCATCGGCACTACCGATCCAAAGGAAAAGCTGGATGTAAACGGCAACACCAATATTAACGGTAACATAAAAATAAACGGCACAACCGGACAGCCGGGACAGGTATTAATGACCAATAGCGCAGGCACTACACAATGGGGAAGTTTTCAATCGCCTGGAAGTGACCAGTATAAAAATTTTGTCTGCTTTGCTAATGGAAGTGGTTCATGGAATGTTCCCGAAGGAGTAACCCAACTATTAATAGAAGTCTGGGGCGGTGGTGGTGGTGGATCTGCTTATGGAGGTGGCGGCGGCGGTGGATACGCCAGGTCACAGTTCTCTGTTACAGCAGGTACCTCTATAGCATACACTGTGGGATTAGGAGGTAACCGGGGTTCGGGAACTACTGATGGGCAATCTGGTGGAACTACTACTGTAAATGTTTCCGGGGTCCAAACAAGTGCATACGGAGGAGATGGAGCTGCTACCGATGCAACCTTTCATGTTCTCTTTCAAACGCCTGCCGGAGGAAATTATTATGGCGGCCAAAATACCATCGGCGCTAACGGCGAAGCAGGATATCAGAATAATATAAGTTATGTGCAGAAATCAACCGGTGTTTTTCTTCAAACATTGCGTGGAGGAAAAGGGGGTGATGGCGCCAATACTGTCAATACCGGAGGGCATGGTGGTTTTGCGAATATCAACAGTCAGGGCAATATGGAAGGCTTACAATCTGACCCATCTGCAGGAAGGATCCCTGGCGGCGGTGGCGGTGGTGGAGGCATGTCGAATGTAGGCGCCAGCGGCGGCAGCGGAAGAATCATTATCTGGTATTGATCACATCATCATCAGGTTTACAAAACATCATAAGCAATGAAACAAGCTATACTCTTATTCATCGCCTCTGTGGCCGCACTATGCAGCACGGCACAGAATGTGGGCATTGGCACCACCACACCCCAGAACAAACTCCATATTGCCGGTGGTCTTCGGGTAGATACATTAGCAAACGGTATTGACAGCGGCCTCCTGCGTCACGATAAAAACGGCGTGACATACAGTTTGAAATTTACCGGCCTGTCCATGGATGTATTGCGGGGCGACGGCACATTTGGCCCAGGCAATGCAGGAGCAATGGGCTGGTTGCTGAATGGCAATAGTGGCACTAACCCGGTCACACATTTTATTGGCACTACCGATCTTACTCCTTTGCAATTCAAAATAAACAATATCAAGGCAGGCTATCTTGATACCGGCACTTATAATACCGGTTTTGGATTCAGAACTTTTGACTCCATTACTACCGGCAATTATAATACAGCTATAGGTTACAAATCATTAGTTGGAAATATGACCGGCGTTCAGAATACAGCAGTCGGGTCTAATGCATTACGTTTTAACAAGGGCAACTATAATACGGCAGTTGGAATGCAGGCATTGCAATTGAATTCGACCGGCGAATATAATACGGCTATTGGTCAATGGGCTCTCCTGAATAATACTACGGGACAATTTAATATAGCTGTAGGTAATAGCGCTTTACAGCGAAATACTACGGGATCAAGCAATGAAGCTTTCGGAAGCACTGCTATGCCACAACTTACTACCGGTAATGAAAATACAGGTGTTGGAGAATCTGTTTTATTTAGCCTGAAGACCGGCTCAGCGAACGTTGCAGTGGGATCGCGGGCTTTATTTTACAATGCAGACAGGGATTTTCTTGTAGCTGTCGGCGATTCTGCACTATATAATAATGGCCTGGGAACATCCCAGCCAGAGCATGCCACAGCAAATACGGCCATCGGTTCAAAAGCCTTGTTTAGCAATACCACTGGCTTTCGTAATACTTCCATAGGCGGGTTATCATCTTTTTCAAATACTGTAGGCAGTAATAATACTGCATTGGGAAGCGAAGCCTTATTCAGCAATACAACCGGCTATAATAACACGGCAACCGGATACAGAAGTTTTTATTCAAATACTTCAGGGAACCACAACGTTGCCTACGGGGTGTATTCCCTTAATGCAAGCACAACAGGAAGCGGTAATTCAGCCTATGGGGTCTATTCGCTTCAGTTTAATACCACCGGGGAATTGAATACAGGAAATGGTTATGCCTCGCTTTATTCCAACACAACCGGGTTAAACAATACTGCTTCAGGATATAATGCCCTTTACTCCAATACAACCGGTCAATCCAACATTGCAATAGGCGCTAATGCAGCTTATTCAAGCAACGGAAATTTCAATACAGTTGTAGGATCAGCGGCAGGGAATAATAATACGGGAGACTGGACTACCATTATCGGCGTTGATGCAGGACAAAACAACCAGGCCTCCGGTAATGTCTTTATTGGTTCATCAGCAGGCAACCAGAATACCACAGGCATAAACACTTTTGTGGGAGATAATGCCGGCAAGCAAAACAGCACAGGTTCGTTTAATGCATTCTTTGGGAGCTTTGCAGGCCAGGCCAATGCTACCGGTAGTAATAACACTGCCAATGGATACCAGGCGCTCTACTCTAATTTCTCTGGTTCAGAAAACACCGCAACCGGATACCAGGCACTCTATTCCAATTTGAGCACAGGGAATACTGCAAATGGATACAAAGCTCTTTTTACCAATGTAGATGGAGCATTCAACACAGCGAATGGCAATGCCGCTCTTTATTCCAATGTCTATGGTTCTTATAATACAGCCATCGGATATAAAACTCTTTACTCCAATACGAGTGGCAACAGCAACACAGCCAACGGCTATAATGCACTTAATTACAATACGACCGGTAATAATAATACCGCCACAGGCTCCAACGCCCTTAATTATAATACAACGGGTAGCAATAACACCGCCTACGGGCATTATTCTCTCGTGAATAATGGAACAGGCAGTAACAATACAGCAACTGGTGGCAATGCACTTTATTCCAACAGCACAGGATATTCCAACACGGCAAACGGATACTATTCGCTTCGCAGTAATACCCAGGGTTATGAAAATACCGCCATTGGTATGAATGCCCTCACAACCAACAGCACAGGTGCTGCCAATACGGCAACCGGGGCCAGGTCCCTTGTAAGCAATTCTACAGGTGGAAGCAACACTGCAACCGGAAATGCTGCCCTCGAATCAAACACTACCGGGAACTACAATGATGCATTTGGATATGCTTCGCTGGTACGCAATACCAGCGGCCTGAATAATACAGCCATTGGTGCCAACAGCTTAAATTTCACCACCTCTTCCAACAACAATGTAGCAGTAGGAAGTGGCGCAGGCGGCAGCTATAACAATGGTTGGAATAATACCTATTTAGGTGCGGGTGCAAGAGCAGGCGCTTCTGACCTGTATAATACTGTTGCAATTGGCCAGGGAACGATCGTTAATGCCAGCAATAAAGTAAGATTAGGCAATACTTCTGTTACAGTTATTGAAGGCCAGGTACCTTTCACTTCTCCTTCAGACGGCAGGTTCAAAACGAATATCACTGAAAATGTAAAAGGGCTGGCTTTTATAATGAAGTTGCGCCCCGTTGTGTACAATTTCGAGGCAACGAAATACAATGAGTTCTTAAAGACCGGGCAATATAATAATACAAGCTTTGCCTCTTACACTGATTATTCAGAAGCAGAGAAAATACGCCACAATGGTTTCATTGCACAGGAAGTAGAAAAAACAGCACAGGAAACAGGATATGAATTTGATGGTGTGATTGCTCCAAAAAACAATAAAGAAGCATATGGTCTATCATATTCTCAATTCGTGGTACCACTGGTAAAAGCTGTACAGGAGCAACAACAGATGATACAAAAACAGCAGCAGCAAATTGAGACACTTGCAAAAGAGATTGAGCGGTTAAAAGAAAAAATGAAATAATGCACACCTTTTCATCTAAAAAGTGCGGTATGAAAAAATACTTGTTCATCATCCTTTTCCTTTGTTCATACGCAGGCATTAAAGCACAACTGTATGTACAAAGTGGCGCTACGCTACACGTCGGTGGTGTCGTTACTTTACAGAACCAGGATTTTATCCGCTCATCACCATCCGGATCTGCTATTGCATTTGAACCCGGAAGCAAGGTCCTGTTTACCGGTAATGCCGACAATATAATAAGCGGGTATATTGATTTCCTGAATCTTGAGATCGCTAAAGCAGGCAATCACCAGGTAAGCCTTCAGGGCTATAATGATGCAGTGCGCGGACAGATGATATTCACCTCAGGTTTTTTTAACCTGAATAATAATATGCTGTTGCTTGGCAACACCGGCATACTTATCAATGAAAATGAAAACAGCCGTATAATCGGTCCTGCAGGCGGAGCAGTGCAGGCCAGGTTACAACTGGATCAGCCAGCAGGTATCAATCCCGGTAATATCGGCGCTGCCATCACTTCCACCCAAAACTTAGGTGAGGTAGCCATTAACCGGGGATATGTTTATACGTCTCCTCTGCCATCCAATTCCATACAACGTTATTACAGTATCAACTTCACTGATCCAGTAAACGATGCCAACCTCAACGCCACGCTGCGGCTTCATTATTTTGATGCTGAACGGAACGGCACTGATGAAACGAAATTGGTACATTGGAAATACGACGATGCGTCCAGCACCTGGTTGCAGCAGGGACCGCTGGCAAATATTACAAGAAATGCAGACGAAAATTGGGTGCAGCTCACCGGCATAGGCAGTCTCTCCACCTGGACACTTGCTGAGTCATCAGGCGTACTGCCTTTAGAATTTAGCCGCTTCAATGTCAGTTGTGAAAACAATGCAGCCGTTATAAACTGGCAGACAGCCACAGAGATCAATACGGATCATTTTAATGTACAGCGTAGCCTGAATGGCACCGACTGGATGACGATTGCCACTCTAAATGCGGCAGGACAAAGCAGTTCATTGCTGAATTACAGCTATACCGATCCTGTACCTGCATCTTCTGACAGAATATTCTATCGGATCCAGTCTGTCGACATTGACGGCAGCAAAAGCTATACTCCTGTGAGGCTCTCTACCTGCGGCAGTGGGATCTTATGGCAGGTGTGGCCTAACCCTGTGCATCAACTGGCGTATATAAGCCTGAAACTGGATGGCACATATAAAGCATCCGTCCGGCTGTTCGACAACAAAGGAGCAATGGTGCGCCAATGGCAGAAAGGACTGGTGCGTGGTAATAACCAGTTTTCCGTGGATATGCAGGGTTTACCTGCCGGTACATATCATTTGTTTATAACCTGGAATGAAGGCAGAGGGCAGAAGAGTGCCACAATTCTGAAACAATAACAAAGATGATCATCAGGCTAAGAACAAATTAATTCATAAAAACAGCATACATGAAATATATTCCAACATTACTGGCAGATGATTTCGCCAAAGGCTACAATATTAAACCCTTAAACGCTGACACCTATTGCTGGGATTATCCCCTGGTGTATAACGATGGAACTAAAAGGATGCAATTTGTATATCTCGATGAGATCACTGAACGGGGAAAAGAATACCTCTATATCCGCAGTCACATGGCTGATTTCAGCGACAAGCTCAACGCAATGCAATTACTGCGCGAAGCAGAATTGTGCAGCCTGAGTTCTATATGTTTGAAATCTTATACTCGTTCGGATGGTACAAAAGTGGAAGGGATCTATGTACAAAGTATTTTTCCTGTGGAGCTGGCATTACAAAACAAAGAAGCTTTTCTTAATGTGGTGCACGAAGTGGCTAACCGGGCTGATGCAGTTGAAAAAAAATATCTTGGCGTAGACAAGTGATACTGGATTGTGATAACATCGCTTTCAAAAGTCATACGCTGGCGCTGTAATATTTTATAGTGCAAAAAGAAAAAGGGTTGTTCAAGTATGAACAACCCTTTTTCTTTTTGCACTATTCTGCGGAAAGTGCCCCGGATCGGAGTTGAACCGATACGGCCATTGCTGGCCACAGGATTTTAAGTCCTGCGTGTCTACCAATTTCACCACCAGGGCGTGGGATGAAGGTAAAAAAAATCCTCCTGTTTTGCAGGAGGATGGAGCGGAAGACCGGGCTCGAACCGGCCACCCCGACCTTGGCAAGGTCGTGCTCTACCAAATGAGCTACTTCCGCTTATTGTGTCCCGGTGATCGTCCCGGGTCAAAGAACTAAGGGGGTGCAAAAATAGGCATTACACCTATTGCAAAAAAATTTTTATCAAAAATTATTTGTACTTCGGCGTGTAGAGTGTGCTCTCCTGAACAGTTACTTCAGGTTTTTCAAAACGCTTAGTATACAATTTATAACAGCCTCCTAAAACGAGAGCAATAAAGCAGGCGATCTGCAGGTAAAAAAGAAAGCCGGAAGAAGATACCCAGTTATGTGTAAAGTCTTTGTCCTGTACTTTTTTCAGTTCTTCCTGATAGTCCTGATTGATAGAAGTCATAGCAAAAATTGTGACGCAAAAATAAGGTTTCGTTATAAAAAACTATAAAGATTGATTAACAATTTCAGAAAAACGTGTTTTCTTTTTTATAAAATACTGCCATACCACATTGCCATTCAACATTCCATGAATATGACCCTTCCTGGAGGCGGGAAAAACGCTCTTTCGCTGATGAAAAAATAACCAGCCCAGGAATGCGATATGTGCACGGAGAATAGCCAGCAGGTAACGGCCGTTCCCACCCAATAATCCCTTGGTCCCACTCACCAGGTCTAAACAAAAACGATAAGGGATCACGCGGACCCTCGCCCACCAGTCGAGATTTTTATACAGCATGATATGGTTATTGCGGAAATTCAAAAATGTTTTCCGCGGGTTTCCCTGTGGCAAAGTGCCGCCGCCAACATGATACACAACGGAAGCAGGGCAGCTGTACACTTCGTGGCCAGCCAACTGGATCCGCCAGCAAAGATCGATCTCCTCCATATGGGCAAAGAAATATTCGTCAAACCCTTTCATGGCGTGAAAAACAGCGGGGCGGATGAATAAAGCAGCCCCTGAAGCCCAGAATACCGGTTCCTGCTGGTTGTACTGGCCCTTGTCTTCTTCACAGGTATCAAATACCCGCCCTTTAGAGAAAGGATACCCATAATGATCGACCCAGCCCCCTGCAGCACCTGCATATTCGAATAAATTCTTATGTTGAAAGGAAAGCAGTTTTGGCTGGCAGGCTGCGACTTGTGGATTAGCCTCCAGCAACGCGACCATCGGCTGCAACCAATCAGCGACTACCTCCACATCAGAATTAAGCAGCATATAATAATCTGCCTGTACCTGCTTCAACGCTTCATTATATCCCTTTGCAAAGCCATAATTCTGTTTCAGCCGGATAATGCGGACAGAAGGATATTCTTTCTCCAGGAATGGCAGCGAGTTATCAGTAGAAGAATTATCTGCCACGATCACTTCGTATTTTGCATAAGTTGTCTGCAACACAGAAGGGAGGAATTGTTCCAGGAAACGGCGGCCATTCCAGTTGAGGATGACGATGGCAACATGGGGAGCATTCATTAATCGGCAATAAAATTTATCAAAAATAGGATAAGGAGCTAAATTCGAACATGCTTCAGCAACTTTTGAACTGGCGGACCGGCCTCGCGGCCATCGCCATTTGTATTGTTACCGGGACTATATTCTATTCGCAATACCTGGCCCGCAAAATTGCGGGGGAGGAACGTGTAAAAGTAGAGCAATGGGTGGAAGCCGGCAAATCATTGCTCAACCCGAATATTTCCGACACCCGGCTGCCTTTCAAGATCATTTCCGATAATCATGATATTCCTATCATCGAAACAGACGAACATGATAGCATAATTGCCTATGTGAACCTGGACTCTGCGAAAGTACTTGCAGAACCATCTTACCTGGCAAAAAAGCTATCATCGTTAAAAAATCTCAACCAGCCCATACTCTATACCGATCCGTTAGACTCTACACGGGTAAACCGCTACTATTTCGGCCATACCAGCCTGCTGAATGAAGTGCGTTATTATCCGCTGGTGCAATTGCTGATTGTCGGGTTATTTATTATAGTAACGGTGCTGGCCCTGCGCAGCAGCTACCAGTCGGTACAAAACCAGGTCTGGGCCGGCATGGCCAAGGAAACAGCCCACCAGTTGGGCACCCCTGTCTCCTCCCTGGAAGGATGGGTGGAAGTGATGCGGGAGCAGCCTGGCAATGAGGCCATCGTGGCTGAACTGGCCAAGGACGTGAACCGCCTGCGACTGGTCTCCGACCGCTTCGGCAAGATCGGCAGCACGCCTCAACTGGAGAAGGTAGACCTTGTGACCCAGGTAAATAATATGGTAGAATATATCCGAAAACGGGCCCCTGGCAAAGTCGTTTTTTTGGTAAATACACATGGCCATGAGCAAATTCCCGCCTTAGTCTCCGCTCCCCTATTCGACTGGGTAATAGAAAACCTTTTGAAAAATGCCCTCGACGCTATGGAAGGGAAAGGTTCTATTCAGGTGAGCATCCAGGAAGAAAAACAGGATATTATTATTGATGTTACTGATACCGGTAAAGGCATTGCCAGCCAGCATATCAATAACGTATTCAAGCCTGGCTTTACTACTAAAAAAAGAGGTTGGGGCCTTGGGTTAAGTCTATCCAAGCGAATTATTTCGCAGTATCATAAAGGCGAAATCTTTGTGAAGCAATCGGAGCCGGGTAAGGGAACGACCTTCCGGATCATTTTGAAAAAGGCCTGAGAAATGCTGGATCTTTTTGGACATTTTACTGCATAATTAATGCGCAAAGCATCTTATAATTCACATTCTCTTTCCTATATTTGCATCCCCGCAAAGGCCCAGGTGGCGAAATTGGTAGACGCACTACCTTGAGGTGGTAGCGCTGGAAACGGCGTGCTGGTTCGAATCCAGTCTTGGGCACGTTATAGCCCTGCAAGTTGTTGACTTACAGGGCTTTTTTATTTTGTGTGTGTCAATTCTTCTCACTTTTCTCCGCTTTCTACCACTATTTCTGATACAAAATTGACACACGAAATTTCATTGCCTGTGCCAGTTCTTAGCTGCTACACAATGGCAGAACATCTGTCTAAACAGGCACCTCTAAAACAGGATTTTTTGGCAGTAACCTTTATCTCCGATCAAAGAATTAACAAAGATTCTTTTTACTGTTTTTTTCCGCTTTCTACCTCTACTGGATTACTTATAATGCTGAAACAGGGCAAGTGATAGATGAAGAGTATCTTTACACAACCTGTATAGAGTCCTGTGAAGGAGGTGGTGGAGGCACTAATACCGGTGAGGCTGAAGAATGCCCCCAACTTACAATGACTCCTGCTTCTTCAAAGATTAGCGTGACAACGTGTGGTAGTGGTTCTAATACAAGAACTAAATGTTATGTTTGGAAAATTTACACAGTAAGTGGAGGAGCGATTCCTTCTTACTGGGTTAGCAACGAGCAGGGTATTCAAAGTCTGATTTCAGGGAGTACCTGGCAATTTGATGGATTTACTCACCAGAGTGCTGGTAAAATGGGGACTGAAATACTATATAGTTCCTCAGTGAATAATGTTAGTGCAGTCCCCTCTTTGATAAAATCGGGCTCGGTTACATACAATGACAGAGCCCAAATGCACTTAACATTCGATATCAGCGTGTCAGCGGTCTGCGATGGTCTCCCCGTTGTATTCAGCGATGCGGCAAGTCCATTACAGAGTTGGGGCGTAAATGAATAAAATAACTATGATTCGGATATTGATTCTATTGTCGTTGTCAGTAAGCCTAATTTGTTGCAGTCAAGGAAAGAGAACTATTAAACCTTCAAATGCAATAAGTTTGGTTACTATGATACCAATTCATCATCCCAACGACCCTACTGTTACAATAAATTTCAGGGGCGAAATAGCGTTGTTTGAAGTTGATAATCTTGTTGTTTGCAAGCTATCTAAAAAGCGACCTTACTCAAAATTGACTTTGGACGAGAATCATGACATGGTGAGTGATGAGTTGATCAAGGTGGATACGGCGTATTATTTTGTAATTTTCAAGCCTGGCGATAAAATCGGTTTAAAGTTTGATTCAACTTTTAATGAAAAGTGGACCATGGTATCCGTTGACTCATTTCTTGCAACCGCTACTCTCTTTTCTGTTGATAAATTTCTTGCAAACAAAATGCAGAATGATTCACTGATAAGTTCGGTATCTACTTTAAATGGTAGAGCTTTGGCCGAAATCTATTTGCCAAAGTATAAGCCAGATTTTACCTATAGCGATACGACTATTTTGCGGTACGCCCGTAACCTTGATAATCTTGATTTTTCGTTTTCTCATCACCTGGATAGCCTGAAGAAAATAAAACTCTGTTACATAGAGATGATTTACAACCCTAATCCAAACGCCACAGATCCATTTTATAAAAGCAGGCGTTCTTATACTTTTGAGATAAAAAGGTTAGAACACTACGACACAAGTTTTGTAAATTCCCTTGTTGATGAGTTTCTCAAACTTCAAAAACTGACTGAACAAAAATAGCTGCCGATTAAGGAGAAAATGCGTAGTTGCCTATTTTCAATGAGGCACTACGCATTTTTTTTGTATTATTAAAAGCTAAGACCTGATGTAAGTAACAATATACCTGTTAGACTACAACCGACACTAATTTATACTCTTATTTCATGTTTGAAAGATTATTCATAATCTGAAAAATTCTTTTTTAAGCACGGTTATCCGGCTACAGGTTAGAAAAATAATTTTTACATTAGGCTCTAAATAACCCATCATTGTCATGCCAACTTAAAAAAGAAATTTCCAAAATTGTACAAAATCATCCTGATTTGCACCGCAGCAATTATTGCTTTCATCTTATTGCTGCCAGAACCGGACAAACCAGCTTTACCTGAGTATAACATTTTTGAAACTAATAAAGGAGATAGCCATTCTTCTTACAGAATAAACGGGGGAGACAGTTTACCAAGTCAGGAATCAGCAGTTCCCCTGAATAAACAACTTTAGTTGACCCAAAAATAAAATACCAAATACAGCAATACAAGAACGGCTATTTCAATGATCCATATTCTCTTGACCCGATCTCCTGAAATAAATCTTACAGCTAAAACTATCGGAGTAAGGACAAAAAAACAAGGGAGAAATAAACTGGCAGCGAAATAAGACCATGCCTGAGTGCCTCCGGAAAATGTACAGGCATTAATAATAAAACCAAGGAAGCAAAATATAATACATAGAACACACGGGGAAAAAAAATACAACAGATTTGCTACTTTTCTTTTCACTACCGAAGTTTTGAATCAAATTATTCGCATTCGCTTACCTAAAATATAAATTATCTTGTTAATGAATCCGAAATTCTACTAAATAAAATCAATTACAGCCTGGTTTGATCGGAAATAACAGAAGTCTGTTGATATTTTGTAATTTAACCCTTGATTCACTGCTAAAACCAACTACTATGAATAGTAAGAACAATGCCAGGGTTTACAAAATGTCCTTTGCAAGCGTTTACCCCCATTATATCCAAAAAGCAGAAAAAAAAGGACGCACCAAAGCAGAAGTAGACGAAATCATATTTTGGCTCACAGGATATAATGCAAAAACGTTACAAGAGCATATCGACAATAAAACCAATTTTGAAGATTTTTTCGGCAAAGCCAAAATCAATCCAAACGCTTCAAAAATTACAGGAGTAATTTGCGGCTACCGCGTAGAAGAGATCGAAGAGAAACTAATGCAACAAATCCGTTATTTGGATAAAATGATTGATGAACTGGCAAAGGGCAAGACAATGGAGAAGATCTTAAGGAAGTAAGCGGGATTGCAAATAAAATCTGACCTGGCAACCCCACTTACCGCAAGGTTCACCCAATTTGATTCAAAGCATTCCTTGAAAACCCCTATTTCTTTGAAATAAACTCTCCCCTCTCATCATTCCAGATCAGCTTATCGATCTGCCATTTTGTTATCTGGCCAAAAGAAGAACGTTGCTTCTCCAGCTTCTGCGCAAGGATCAGTTTCTCCCCATCCGTCCTGAGCGTGATCATTCCATAAGTAGACACCACCCTTTGTTTCACCTTATCACTTTTCAACTTCTTGGCTTCGATCACAATATATTCAGAAGAAGATCTTGAAAGCTCTGTGCTATAAATAAGCGGACGGTCGCCACGCCCATATTTGCCAATAGCTCCAAGCGTTTCCGGTCTCGGGTGACAAAAAGATTCCTCATCACCACTGGAAATAACAGTAGCAATAGGATTGATCGCCTGTAGAAACTCATTGGTAATATCATGACTTCCGTGGTGGCAGGATTTGGCAACCTCCGACTGAAAGAATGGCCTGCAATCATCAATGATCTGCCGGAGCTCAGCCTGGGCAGCGCTATTATTTCCCGTTGCTTCTGCTATTCTTTTTTTCACCTTTTCAATATCCTTACCACTATACTGGCTCATCAGGTAATCGGCCGATTTTGAATTCAGATCGCCGCCCAGCAAAACCTTTAGCTTCCCTATCCTCGCCATCAACACTACAGAGTGCCCATTCTTGGTTTTTCCTACATCATCGCTAAACCATCGCAGTGCTTTTTTCCCTGCTACCAGTTCCGGAACAGGAGCAAGCACTTCCAACTTTAATGATTTGTCTTTGTACAACAGGTTCTCTTTTGCCATATCCTTCGATACGGCCTCGATCGAAATATCCGGGAAGGTGGCGATAGCTCCGGCTAACATTTTTTCGTAATTGCTCTTCTTCTCCTCTGCATCAAGGATCTTTGTCAGTTTTTTGTGCGTATCAATAAAATCAGTCAGGTATTTTTGCCCGTTTACTGAAGTGCTTACACCCAGAGTGCTGCCTGGGCGCTGGATAATACCATTATGATATATCTTCTCAAAATGTATCTGTCGCGACTGCCCGGCAGGAGGAGAAGAAAGCAAAGGAGTAAATCCTTTATAATGATCTTCATCCGGGTGACTGATCACTGCATGGAACTTTGGCAACCGGCCGCCGGGTTTGGCCAGGTTGAACCGCCAGCGCAGAAAGCGGTACATATTATCACTTTCTCCCGCATCAATTACAAAATGTTCGTCAGCCGGTGTCACCAAATGACAGCCGTCTCCCTGGCCGATATCTACAAAATTCACTTCCAGTAGCCGGTCGATCTGAATTTCATCCAACCGTATCCAACCCTCATCCTGCCGGCTTCGTACATGCAGCCAGGTTTCCCTCTCATGTTCCTGCAACGAGCTTTCATTCCATTTAAGATAGGCTGTCCGCGCTTTATTTTTGGGAGGTGTGATATAATCGCCGAAAAGCAAATGCTGAATTGATTTGCCTCCGGGTCTATCATATATTCTTACTTCAGGAAAAACAGCGAAGCCATGACCCTGCCGGGCCAGTTGGCGGAGTTTGGATGGTATAGGCATAAGGTGTGTTTATATGAAAATTAAGCATTTTAATTGCCTTCCTGTAATGTTCATATTAAAATAATTATACCCGGATAGTGGCATACTCCATTAGTTCCGATTTATACAATTCACATTTGCGGGAATAACTACTTTTACAGCAAGTCGGTCCCATGCTCTATAAAGAATACATACCAGGCAAAGCCTTACAGCAATACGTAAAGTGCTATTATCTTTCTGAATCGGACAATGGTATCCCGATTGAAGATAAAGCGTTTGCCACCGGCTGTATTGAAATCATGTTCAACCTTGGCAACGGCAAATGGCAAACATCAGTTGACGGGGATTTTATCACCACACCATCCATTGAGCTATGGGGGCAGATCATTAAGCCATTGGCATTCCGTTCGTTGGGCAGCAACCGCATGTTCGGCATAAGGTTCTATCCGCACACGGCATCCGTATTCCTCGATGATGAAGTAAGCTTATTCAGCGACCGTGTATCCAACTTTGCTGATATTGCAGGAATGGAAGCAAAAACGCTTCATGGAAAATTACAGGAAGCAAGTTCCCCTGAGGAACTGATCGGCTTTACCGAAGAATATTTATTGCAACGCCTCGCTTCCAGTGAAAAGAAATTGAAGAAAACAGACCTGATCGGGAGTGTAATGCAGGAATTGAAACAGGAAGGCTTTTTTGATAATATTGAGAATGTTGCCTCCCGGTATGGTATCAGTTCCCGCTATCTTCAAAAAATTTTCCTGCAGCATACTGGCCTTACCCCAAAGCTCTATTGCAAGATCAACCGGTTCCAGAACAGCCTGTTGCTGATTGCGAAAAATAATCTGTCGCTCACTGCTATTGCTTATGAATGCGGCTATTTCGATCAGTCGCATTTTATACGGGAATTCAGATCCTTCACCGGCACGCCCCCTTCTGGCTTTGATGCGGATAATACTTCCGCCATTCTTGCCTCTCCCAATAAATAGACTGTTCCGTTTTATACAATTTACCAGCTTTCTGTTGAAATACCTTTGGGTCAATAAAACAGAAAATCATGTTAGTCAATTTTGAAAAGTTCAAAGCCTTGCATCAGGCTAAAGAGTTGCTTGTTTTACCAAACGCATGGGACGCTAAAAGTGCAACTATTTTTCAGGAAAACCATTTTCAGGCAGTAGGCACATCCAGTGCTGCTGTAGCTGCAAGCCTGGGTTACCAGGATGGCGAGAATATGCCGTTCAGCGAATACCTCTTTGTAATACAAAGAATTCTTGCCTCTGTAGAAATCCCGGTAACCATTGATATCGAAATGGGTTATGGAAAAACCAAAGAGCAGATCCTTGAAAACATCGTTCGCCTCACCGATCTCGGTGTAGTGGGTATCAATATCGAGGATTCAATTATTCATGACTCGAAGCGAACTCTTCAAGATACCAAAGATTTTGCGGCGGTTATTGAATACCTAAAGAACAAATTGATCTCAACCAACCGTTCCCTTTTCATCAATCTCCGTTGCGATACCTATATCCTGAACGTTCCAGATAAGGCAAAAGAAACAACACAAAGGCTACAGGCATATGAAGCTGCCGGCGCAGACGGAATCTTTCTTCCTTTTATCCGTGAGGAAAAAGATATTGCACATGCAGTGTCCAATACAAGCCTTCCAGTGAATGTTATGTGCGTACCTGATCTCCCTGACTTTAACACCTTGCAGGAACTTGGTGTAAAAAGAGTGAGCATGGGACCTTTCCTGTTCAACAAAGCATATAAAACAGCCGGAGAGCTTTCTGAAAAAGTTCTTGCACAAAAAAACTTTTCCTCTATTCTTTAATCAATTTATAAAACAACACTTATGAACCTTCCAACAAAAGCCCAGGATGCACATACTGCACTGGCAGCCGCTTATAATACCGGCGACTTAAATACAGTATTAAAAATGTATGATGTGAATGGGGTTATTGTAGCTGAGCCCCACAATCCTGTTTCAGGCAGGGAAAAATTTGAAGCTGCTGTAAAAGCCATTCTTGCCATCAAAGGAACAATGGAAATAAAGACTGTTTATTGCCTGCAAAGCGATGATGTAGCGGTCGGCAGATCTGAATGGAGCATTAAAGACAATGGCGAAACTAAAGTAAGCGCCAAAGGCATTGAATTGCTGAAGCGTCAGCCAGACGGTACCTGGAAAGTGCTGATAGATCATGCATTCGGAGCAGAGGCGAACCTCGTTGCATAAAAAATGTACTCATTCCCTGCTTTAGCTTTTTAAGGGATGATGCAGGTAAAGAAGCACGAGGTTGATCAGTAAAAAGGGTATTTCAATCAGTACGCCCTTCAGATCTTTATCCTGCAGATGGAAACAGATGATCAGCAGGATGCTGGCAGCCATCAGGAAGTTGCCCGAGAGAAATGTTTTAGGATGCAGGATCAGTAAGGCACTAAGCATGGTGATAAGACCAAGGATCAGCAAACCTGTTTTATTGAAATGCCATTTGTCAAACATGGTCACCATTTCCGGTTTGGCTGCAACCATGGCATATCCCTGCTTCAGGCCCATTAAGACAGCCACGAGCATAAGTGCTCCGCTTAATATTTTGATCAGCATCAGGTTTGTTTTGCTTAACTAAATATAACCAGATTTTCGGAATGGTACATTCTGATAAAAGCCAGGTTTCATAATAAGAATTCCAATGCTCTGAACAGAGCATTGGAATTCTTTTCTAAGGATAAGGCTTATCGGGTGGTATACCCACCGTTTGCAAAAATGGTTTGACCGGTAATCCACCATCCATCTGTAACCAGGAATTCTACAAGTGGTGCAATGTCTTCGATTCTTGTAAGCCCGCCGAGCGCAGAAGCCGATTTGTGATAAGCCACGGAATCATTGGTTTCTGCAGGATAAAAGAACGGAGTATCCATAGGGCCGGGAGCCACAGCAGTGACAGATATTCCTCTTTCGCCAAATTCTTTCGATGCAGCCCTTGTAAAATGTTCAACCGGGGCTTTGGCTCCCGCATAAGTGGAATAATATCCGGTAAAAGCGGCCAGGAGTGAAGTCACGATCGTGCATATCTTCCCATTATCGTTTAACCGCCTGCCTGCCTCCTGTATAAAGAAATAAGCCTGCTTGGCATTTATCGCCATCATAGTATCATATTCCGCCTCTGTTGTATCTACAAAAGGTTTTTTAAGCACCATACCCACTGTGTTGATGGCAATATCGATACCTCCCAATTTAGCCTTTGCATCTGCAAAGAGTTTCTGCACATTGTCTACTTTGGTAAGGTCGCCCTGCAACAATATTGCTTCGCCTCCGCCGGCTTTTATATCAGCAAGTGTTTTTTCAGCTTCTGCTTTTGTTTTATCACTGTTGTAATGAATAGCCAGTTTTGCGCCTTTCGCTGCCAGATTACGGCTTATCAATCCGCCCAGGTTTTTAGCTCCTCCGGCAATAAGAACCACTTTACCCTTTAAATCATTTCTTGACATAAGATCTTTTTTAATGTTCAATGATGAAGTAAAGTTGAGCCGCTTATGGCGGGATATCATGGTGAACTTTTCGGTTTTTTACCGGGATGAATACTTTTCCCTGTACTGGCCCGGAGTTATTCCCATATATTTCTTATAAAACTTGCCGAAATTGGAAGGATCATAAGTCAGTTTAAGAGCGATTTCGCTTACGGCAAGATCGGTCCCGGCAAGCAAAGCATTAGCCTGATCCAGTATCTTTTGTATATAAAAATGGCAGGGGTGATGACCATAATCTTCTTTGATGATCTCGATAAGGTATTTGTGGGATACAAACAGTTTCTGAGCAATATCCTTTAATTCCAGCATTTCAGTTGCTTTGCCACTGATAAGATCAGCAAGGTGGTCATCGAGCAAACTGAAATACCTGCCGGCTATTTCTTTTTTGCGCAATATGGTGCTTTGAGGTGCAGTCATTCTAAAATAATGTTCAATCAGTCTCAAGTTACAAAAGCGGTAGCATATGCGAGAGCTTTATTACATAGCGTTGGCGTTTGGGCGCCCCTAAACCACTGCTTCCTTATTGTATTTGCTTCTATACTCCAATGGCGACATTCCCGTGATCTTCCTGAACACCTCCCGGAAAGCTTTCACGTCCGCATAGCCGACCTCGTACATAATTTCATTTACTGTTTTGCGAGTGGTTTCAAAGGCCTTTTTGGCCGATTCAATTTTTGCCCTTTGTAAATATTCAACTGGGGTGTTCCCGGTCGCTTTGATAAATCTCCTGTCGAAGTTTCGCCTGCCAATGGCAAACCTGGACGATAACTGTTCAACGGATATTTTTTCATGCAGGTTCTTTTCAATAAAAGCCTGGGCGCTCTTAATCATTTCATCACTATGTAATTTCTGACCGGTGAAAATAGTAAAGGATGATTGGCTTTGCCTGTCTATCTCAATCTGGAATACTTTGGAACAGAAAATAGCTGTTTGTCTATCGTAATATTTTTCGATAAGATAAATGATCAGGTTCAGGAAGGAATAAGCACCACCATTGGTATAAATTCCGCTTTCATCAGTGATCAGCTTATCGGTTTGCAAATCAACTTGCGGAAACATATTTCTGAAATTATCCGCAGCCGCCCAATGTGTAGAACAGGTTTTACCATTCAGTAATCCTGATGATGCCAACAAAAAAGCTCCGGTGCAGATACTCGCTACTTCAGCACCGTTCTTATATTGCTTTTCAATCCAGTCAACGATCAACCCGTTTCCTTTCAGCGCTTTATTATAATTATGATTTAATGATGGAATAATGATGAGATGGGTTTTGGTAATAGCAGAGATATTAATATGTGGCTTTACGGAAAACAGGCCATCATAGAAATCCACTTTTTTGGAAATCCCCGCAAGTTGGATCTTAAACAATTCCTTGCGGCCGGTTTTCACCCAGTACTCATTGGCCCTGGTAAATATTTTATAAGCCCCTACTATACTGCTCAGGTTATTTTGACCTTCCGGGACTATTATAGTAAGATGTTTCATCGGATTCTTTTTGCAAAGATAAATAGATAGCATGTCCAAATCAACCCACTACAAAGTCTATTTAACACCCCTTTCCGGATATATTCTGACAATAAATTTGTGGTGGAAATACATTCATCAATAAAAAAAGAGTTATGGAAAATCAATATTTCACTATTAGTTTACAAACAAGCAAATCTCCCGAAGAAGTATTCAATGCCATCAATAATGTCCGCGGATGGTGGTGTGAAGACCTTAAAGGCAATTCTCAAAAACCGGGTGACGAATTTGAAGTATACTTCTTCGAAGACGTTCACTATTCCAAACAAAAACTGGTAGAAGTGATCCCCGGGAAAAAAGTGGTTTGGCTTGTTACAGAAAGCCGCCTGAATTTTCTTAAAGACAAAGAGGAATGGACCGGTACCAGGATCAGCTTTGAAATATCCAGGCAGGATAATAAGACACAGGTAGTTTTCACCCATCTGGGTTTACATCCCAAAATTGAATGTTTCCGCGATTGCTCCGATGGATGGGCCCAGTTTGTGGAACACAGCTTGTTAAGCCTGATCAATACAGGCAAAGGGCGACCCAATATCCTCAATGAGGAAATAAGTAAACATCAATAAAAAAACTATTATGGCGACAAATACATTGGTATTGACGACGCAGCAAGTAGCTGACCGGTTCAATGAACTTGCCCAACAGGAAAAGTGGTTTGAGATCCAGGACGAGCTTTTTGCAGATAATGTAAAAAGCATAGAACCGCCAAATTCAAAATACCTGCCAAATGCTGAAGGGAAAAGCGCTGTTCGTGAAAAAGGAGAGAACTGGGTAAAAAAGGTAGAAGCACTTCACAGCGCCCAGACATCTGAACCGATCGTTAGCAGCAGTCATTTTGCCGTAACAAGGAAAAAGGATATGACGATACGGGAAATTGGAAGGATACAAGTTAACCAGATCATGCTGTATGAAGTGAGAAATGGCCTGATCGTGTCAGAGCAATTCTTTTATTAAAGCATTACTGAGACCAGTACTTAAATCAACACTTAAAAAGTACAAGGCGGATATCCTTACCGTCTTGTACTTATCGTTTTGTTGGATCGGGTTCAACAGAGCTTTGTAACTACTTCTTCCTTATTTCCTGAAAATCCTATAAATCCGTATTCCTGCAAATATTATTACCGCAAGCCATAATACTGTCCAGAGTACTACTTTCAAATCAATTGTATATAGTTCCATATATAAAGGTTTAAAATCTGCTTATAGAGATAAGTTCACCGGTAGCATTATTGAATTTCAGCCTGAATTTAAAATCCTGTTTATAGATAGTCCCTATACCATCAATGATAACATTGTAATGTAGTTTACCAAAAACATCCAGGGTTATTTCATTTCCGGTAAGGCTTTTCCTGGTTGCAGTCTGATGCCAGGATGTCATGGGAGTAAAACCCCAGGTATCAGATTCTACTTCCTTTATCTTCCAAAACCCATCAATTTTTTCCAATGTAACGTCTACATCAACGCCTCCAACGAAATTCAGGTTATATCTTCCTCTTTTGATCTTTTCCTGTTGATTGAGAATTATTGTTGGTATGGAAAGATCATAATGAGTATTGTTCAGGTTGCCGATAGCATCTTTATATACCTGGAATTCATACAGTGAATTAAAGGTTTGAAAGGAAGGGTTGATAAGTACATTATATTCAAAGCTATCATCCGGAGCCAGCATATCTTCAAAAGCCAATACCTGGTCTGGTGTCAAAGGTTCCCATCCACTCCATTCGCAAGAACTGGCAGGCCTTCCTGATTTGCAGGGGGTAGGGTCAACCGGTGAAGGCCAGTTTGAACCGGTGCCGCCACTTCCATCTCCTCCATTGTCCGGTTCTATATCACTACCAGGAACATAGCCCCAGCCGTCGGGAATATCAATCCATTCAGTCCAGCACTCTGTGTATGAGCCCCATGAAATACATGGCTCATCTGTATTATTAACGGAGAGATGTTGATTCAACAGTCCTGCTTTGAAAGGCTTTAGTCCGTATTGTATACAATAAGTGATAAGATAGCATTGCTCTATTGCGAAGGCTTTGCTGGTATTTTGAGTACCGGCATTTCTTTTTAGTGTATATGTTACGGTGATATCATCCTCACTCAGGCCAGCATTAATTATTTCTGCCCTTTCAGCATCAGTAAGCAATCGCTCATCTGTAATGGAGAACTTTTCCGTCCCGGATACACGGTTCTCCATTAAAGCAAATAGATGAAAGATATTTCTTGCTTTATCCAAACCAAAATCATCATATTCATTTTGATACAGTACTCTAAAGCTCGTATCATTATTCATGGTCTTAATGATCAAACAGGCATTAACCTGAGATTGCGAATCCTTTACAAAAGGGATATACGAAATAGTCGAATCATAAGAACCATTTCCATAGCTTATACCAGCTTTCTTCCTGTCATAAACACTAATTACCTTATCCCATCTGGGGATACCGATCTTCCTGGAGTATTCTTCTGCAAAATGATACCGCTGGTCTTCTCTGATAACAAATTCCCGGATAGTTCGGGCCAATGGTTCTACAGGAAGGTGATCTGTAAAGAAGCGGCTTAATCCAATATCTATAACTGGTTGTTCAGATCTGGTCTCAAACTGCTGATCTTCTTTTTTACAGTTTGAAAGGGCCATCATAATTAACAAAGAGCAAGGATACATACAGAGGGTTAGGGAATTTAGAATTCTCATATAGTTCGGTTTATTGAGTTAGTTAATAAAAGAGGAGTAAAAGTAGAATGCGTGATTGTTCAACCCAACGTTTTTTCAACTAAACGTTTGGATATTTTTCCCATCATTTCTTGTGAAAAAACCAAAACAGATTTTACTTAACTGCCACAACAACTACTAACTTTATCATGCATGAATTACCTGACGCGCACAATATGGATACTATCATTCATCAGCCTGTTTACGGACACGGCCAGTGAAATGCTATATCCAATTATGCCTATTTATTTAAAGAGTATCGGGTTTTCTGTATTGCTGATCGGCATACTGGAAGGAATTGCTGAAGCTACAGCAGGACTAAGCAAAGGATATTTTGGCAAGCTGTCTGACCATACAGGCAGGCGGGCACCTTTTGTACAGTTAGGTTATACTTTAAGTGCTTTATCCAAACCTATGATGGCTGCTTTTGTATATCCGCTCTGGATATTCCTTGCCCGGACGATTGACCGGTTAGGTAAAGGCATCCGCACCGGGGCCAGGGATGCACTGCTTTCTGATGAAGCAACTACCGGCACCAAAGGCCGTGTCTTTGGTTTTCACCGTTCGATGGATACTGTTGGGGCAGTGCTGGGCCCTCTATTCGCATTGATCTATCTGTATTTTTATCCGGGACAATACCAGGCACTGTTCCTTATCGCTTTTATTCCCGGCCTGCTGGCCATCTGCCTGTCCTTTTATCTTAAAGACAAAAACCGGAAGCCAAAAGAAAATAAGGCGCCTGTCTCTTTTTTCTCATTCCTGCATTACTGGAAGCACAGTCCTGCCGCTTACCGGAAACTGGTAGCCGGATTACTGATCTTCACTTTATGCAACAGTTCAGATGTTTTTCTTCTACTTAAAGTAAAGCAAGCCGGGCTTGACGATTCCGCCACCATCGGCGTCTATATCTTTTATAACCTGGTATTTGCCCTCGCAGCATTCCCATTAGGGATACTTGCCGATAAGATAGGATTGAAAAAAGTATTTATTACAGGGCTGCTCCTCTTTGCATTGGTATATGCCGGGATGAGTTTTAATGGCAGTATATATTTTTATGGTTTCCTTTTCCTGCTATATGGATTATATGCTGCAGCAACCGAAGGTATCTCCAAAGCCTGGATCAGCAATATCACCAATAAAGCAGATACAGCCACCGCTATAGGTACCTACACCGGATTTCAAAGCATTTGTACCATGCTGGCAAGTTTTATTACAGGCTGGTTGTGGTTCCGGTTCGGGGCTGTCCCTGCATTTACAGCAACCGCAATAATATCGCTGGCTGTTCTTTTATATTTCCTGATCGGAATTAAAGAACCAGACCGGTAGCTACTCCACTCCCCTAACCCTCATCTTCAAAGTATATACAGACTCAGAAGCAGTAATGAACAGCATATTCCTTTTCTTCCCTCCAAAACAAATATTGCCGACCCACTTGGAGGGTACAGGAATATGACCAATCTTCACTCCTTCATTATTATAAATGGTAACACCGGAGCCGGTCAAATAAAGATTGCCCTGATCATCCAGTGTAATGCCGTCTGAGCCCTGCGGCACAAATAATTCTTTCCCACTCAGCTTGCCATCCTCCCCGATCCTATACCTGTAGGTTTTATCTGCCTGTATATCGGCAACATACAATGTTCTTCCATCCGGCGTGCCAACAATGCCATTAGGTCTTACCAATTCATCTTCCACTACCCTTGCCTGCTTTGCACCCCTGGGCAAATAATATACTTTCATCCCATCCTGGGCAGGTTGCTTCCGCTTCCAGTAATCCCGCTGGTAATAAGGGTCTGTGAAATAAATACCTCCCTTGGGGTCTACCCAAAGATCATTAGGACCATTAAGCTGCTTATCTCCGTAATTATCCAGCAACACTTTTTTTTCTCCTGCCGGTGAAATGGACCACAATTCACCTTTTTCATCCGCACAGGCAAGAAGATTACCCTGCCGGTCGAAATACAATCCGTTGGAGCGGCCGGCGCTGTCCATAAAAAGAGACAAATTTCCTCTCACATCATACTTCCATATTTTATCGTTGGGCTGATCAGTGAAATAAATATCACCTTTTTTATTTACAGCAGGCCCTTCAGTGAAACTGAATTGGCTGGAGATCTTGTTCAGCACTGCTCCTTTAACCACTTGTTTTATCCCGTCTAAACTGTTTCGCCTGGTATCCTGAGCCAATGCAGATTGACCGCCAAACAAAACAAGCAACATCAATAAAAGGCGAAAATCCCTTTCCATACAAAAATTTCAGGAAAGGTAAGGATTAACATAATACCTGAATATTGCCTTGGCTATGACAAAATGTATCGGTCAAGTTCCCTGCCAATTCATGCTTTCTCTTTAGTATTTTTGATCTTTAAATAATTACCTGATGGCTACCGATATAAAATGTCCGAATTGCGGTCACCAGTTTGAACCGAATGACGCAATAAGGGAAGAAGTGGAAAAAGAATTACGCTCCAAAGCAGCAGACTGGCAGAAGAAAAAGAATGAAGAATTCCAGCTCAAACTGGAAGAGGAAAGAAAGCGTATGCAGCAAAGCATGGAAGAGAACATCCGCAAAAATCTCACAAGTGATTTTGAAAACAAACTCCGCCTGCTTGAACAAAATAATAAAGACAACGAAGAAAAACTGAAGTTGGCCCGCCAAAAAGAACTGGAATATTTAAAGAAGGAACAGGAACTGAAAAATAAGGAAGATGAACTGGAGATCACTGTACAGAAAAAATTGCAGCAGGAACGGGAAAAACTTTCTGAAGACCTCCGTAAAATAGAAGAACAAAAAGTAGCTGCCCGGGAAAGTGAATTCCAGTTGCGGTTGAAAGAACTGGAAAAACAACTGGAAGACCAGAAGAAACTGGCTGATGAAATGCGCCGCAAAGCAGAACAGGGCTCTACCCAATTGCAGGGAGAGATCCAGGAACTGGCACTGGAAGAAATGCTGCGCACTGCTTTCCCATTCGACCTCGTTGCCGAAGTAGGTAAAGGTGTCCGTGGCGCGGATTGCGTGCAAACTGTCCGCAACAACCTGGGGCAGGAGTGCGGAAAGATCATTTATGAAAGCAAACGCACCAACAGTTTCGTTGCTGATTGGATCGAAAAGCTCAAAGCCGATATGCGCAGCCTTGGTGCGGATATGGCCGTGATCGTTACCCGCACCATGCCCCGTGATATGGACGGCTTTGGTTTAAAGGATGGTGTCTGGATCTGCTCTTACTCTGAGGTGAAAGCACTGGCAGTTGTATTGCGTGACACCATTATGCGTGTATCCAATGCCGTAAGGAATAATGAGAACAAGGGCGATAAAATGCACATGCTCTATGATTATCTCACCAGCAATGAATTTGCCGAACAATGGAAAGCCATCCGGGAAGGTTTCCTGGGCATGAAAATATCTATTCAAAAAGAACGGGATGCTATGGAAAAATTATGGAAGACCAGGGAGAAACAACTGGAAAAGGTATTGTTGAATGCCACACATATCCGGGGATCCATTGAAGGGATAGCAGGAATGGAATCGGCAGTAGACCTGCACTTGCTCGAAGACAGTGACGAAAATGAGGATGACATGGCGCATTAAAATAATAAAGGGTCGAAGACATGCTTCGACCCTTTATTATTTTATACAGGAGTATTAATTTTTCTTAAACAACAACTTCGCATTCGTCCAATCATTGGAGGCATCGATAAACTCCACGAGTTTGTTCCAGTTGGCAGTTGGCTCAAAGCCATGATAATAATGTTTACTCACTTTGATCTCTATTGTTTGACCAACTAAATGCGCTTCTGCTGTGAAGTGGCCGGTCTCGTTTTTCACACTCTTATTCAATCCTTCCACTCCTTCAACGGTGTAACCTTCCGGAACCTCTACTTTCAGATGATACTCGATACTTCGTGGGAAAGGCATGTATACATCCATATCCCTTTTGCGCTGTTCAGGTTTGATGACCATCGGCGTGCCCTGGACTTTCCCGATCTCAAGAATGATATTATTGCCAGCTTTCTTGACCAAACCATCCATGTCAAACGAAGAAGAATAGATAAAATCAGGCGCAGTATGGCGGATACCCATATTATCGATCTTCCAATCTTTCAGATTTACTATATCCTGCTCATACCAATCTTTGATATCATCATTAAATGAGGTCTCCTGATTCTTTCTTGCTTCTGCAAATGCATTCTTCACATCTTCCACCATCTTCCTCAAGCGCTTATTGTCTTCCAGTATTTCGATCAAGGATTTTTCCTGGCCCAGTGCTTTACGTTCTGCTTCATAAAGATCTTCATACAGGATCAGCTTGCGCTGAAGGGGAGATTTATAATGCCCCTTGATAATGCTTCTGCGCTTTACACCAAGTGTTGTTTCACCTGGTTTTACTGCGATAACGAGTTGCTCGATATGTGCGTTCCTTTCCGATTCTGATACAGGCACCTTTATTCCCGGCAGCACTGAAGCCAGTTTGGAAATAGCGCCCTGCGTCAGCAACATCCCTTTTGTGCGCAAACTGACCGTTTTTGTATTGAAAAGGCCTTCGATCGATTCAGGCACAACGAATGGAACATCATAAATAGAGAAGATCGACATGAATTTGTTAGACCCTTTCAGGAATGTACTCATCTCCAGATCATCCGTATCCATTACTTCGTTCATACGGTAGCCAGTACGCTGATTGCTCAGTAATACCAATGCATCAACATCCGCTTCATGCAGAATGCAGTAAAGGAACAGCGAAAGCCCTCTATAGGAATAATCCCCGATGTTGATATATTTCTGCATGTCATTAACATCAAAAGAAAGCAGCTTATAAAAACGTGCAGAGTAGTAAAGGAAAGCAGCCTTCTCATCGTCACTAAGATCTTTGAATGATATCCCTATATTTTTCGCATACTCTTTTGCTCTTTTTACAATATCCGTAAAGAAAGCACGGTTGGGAGCATTATTATAAGCGTTAAAAAACTCCATTGCCATACCATTCGCTTTCAGATCGACCACTTCATCAGATTCCTTGTTCTTATTTACTTCACCTGGCTTGCTGTAACCGGTGAACTTACGGCCAGCAGCACGATTGCCCAGTGAAATATACATTCTAACAAACGGCAACTGCAATGCGGGTGATATCCATAAGGTGGTTTCAAATGCAGGAATATCTTTCTTCACCACATCAATGATAATGTCGTCATCACTATTCTTTGTAACATTCAGGTCCGGTGCACCATTATAACTCCGGTAATCGATCGCAAACTTCTTTCCAAGTTGCCCGTGGAAAGAATGATGCATTACCGGCGCATCATCAAACAACGCTACGAGATATGATTTATCATTGAAATCGTTCGTAAGACGAAGATTGGTAGCAATGAAATAATCCACAATATCGCCTGCCTGCAGGTCCGGGATCGCTACTTTTGCCTGCTTCTGCGATTTACTGTCCTTGGTCAATACGATATCGTCCGCATTGATCTCGCGGATCTTTCCGTCTGGCTTAATGATACGAACACCTACAAAAGTGGTGGAGTTATCTTTTCTATAAAAACCACTCTTTGATTCAAAACGGGTAAAGCTCAGCTCAGAATAATCCTCCACACCAGACTTATCATTCACTTTTATCATTTCTCTCGCGATCTCCGACACAGACATGATCTTATTGGAAGAAAGACCAAGGAAACCGTCATAACCAAGTCTGGATTTACTATCTGCCGTCAGTTCTGTATGGCGTGCGATAACAATCGTAGAGGCATTAGCGTATCGAGATGGGATCTCCCGGTTTTTAAATTCAGGTTTATCCCATGACCAAACCTTTTTACGGATCTCTTCTGATTGCTTCCGGTATTCTTCATCAGCTTTTGTTTGCGCGTGTGCAGAATTAACTACGTGCAGCAAACAGCCCGCGTAAATAGCGATCCGGATAAAAAAAACTTTCATTGATGGTAGCTTATTTTAGTTTGGTTAAAACGACTTGTTGGTTATAAAAGTTTTTGAGTTGATCAATATCTTTATTCCATTGATCAAATTGCTCTGGTTTCAGTTGTGATTCTTTCAGGATAATCTCACAACGGTAGCTTAGATCAGTGCCATTGACTTTATAGCTGCCGGAAAAAGTATAGCCCGGCTGCTGAATAGTCAGGTTTGCAGGTAATGTTTCCACTTTTTTATCTGCAGGTAACGTGAGTTCTGTCTCAAATACAAGATGATTCTTGAAGAAAAACCAGTATGGCAGTTTACGCTTTGCTGTATCGATCCTGAGGCCTTCAAAACTGCGGCGGTTATCGATCCCGATATAAGTTTCCTGGTTAAAATCTGTTACCGCATTTTTCCAGGTAATATCATATTCAATATTGATATCCTTATTATAATCAGAAAGATTAGCCACTTTCAGCGCGCTGATCGCAAAGTCATTCTTTCCACGGGATAGATAATTCGTAAGCGCAGTTTCCTGTTTATCCTGCCTGATACTGTTAAGCCCTGATAAAAGCATTTCCTTATTCTCACCTTTCCATACCTGTGAGATGTGTCCTGTCAGTACAGCGCCATCAAGACTAAGTTTTCTTTTCTCTACAGAGGTATTTTGCTGATAGTTTGCAACAGGAACTTTCCCCAGGATAAAATTAGCGCCATCCTCGATCAATGTCTGGCGACCCTGTATCCTTTCAGCCACTTCTCCCATGCCGATATATTTCTCAGTTGCATCAAGATAAACCGGTGTTCCTTTATTCATCCACACACTGATCATGTGATTATCTACAGCCAGGGATGGTGTGGAATAATCATATACCAGGTGGCGTGTACCGATCCAGCACCTTCTGGCATCAATATTTACAGATCGAAGCATTTCTGTAACAAGATTCGCCATGCCTTTACAATCGCCATATTTTTTCTGCAATACATTCTGTGCCTTATCAGGTTTAAAACCCGCAATGCCATCTTCAAATGCGATATAGCGGATATTATCCTGCACCCACTGATAAACGGCTTTTACTTTTGCATCATCCGTTGTCAGTCCTTTCACGATCTCATCCGTTTTCGCTTTCACATCGGCTTGTTCATTTCCCACTTCCAGCACAAGTTTATGATACCAGTTATACTGATCTTTTAGTGTATTGAAATAAACATACCTGCTACCGGAGGGCTCTGCATATTTATTCATCACCAAAATATGCGGTGCATAGTGCGTAATGCCGGGAGAAGAAGATTCTCTTACAATGCCAGGCATATTCTTTACGGTGTATGTATACACAATATCGTTGCTATTATTTACAATAGTCTTCCTGATATCATATTTACCAAAATTGAAGTCTTTCAATTCCAGGTTCATCCATGAAGGCACAACGATCCTGATCTCCATTTCAGCGATCGCTTCGCTTTCAGCGAGATAGATACTGGTGAAATAATGCGGATCGAGAATGGTTTTCTCGAATGTCACTTTTGATGTTGATCCTTTTTTTGATAATGGCAGTTTGAAAAAACAAACTCTTGCATCAGAATAAAAAATATCGTTTACACTATAGTATTGATATTTTGGGGTGATACCATGTTTTTTTGAATTATCTACAAGGATAGACACATCATTTATCTTTTCCATGTCATTGTAAAATTCAACGACATTATGATAGGTGTTGTAGCTATTGCATAAATAAGTTCGCGAGCTTTTTTCTTTGATCACAACAGGATGTGCGCCATCTCCTTTCTCAAAACGGAATTCGCGGGTGGCGTTGGTGATTATTACATTGCCGTTGTCTTCGTCTGACTGGCTTTTTGCGAGGAAAGTAAACAGGATCAGGGCCGCGACTGATAAGATTTTCTTCATAGTGGGTTGCCGGATTGGCTGCTGCCGGTATTAGCGGACAGATCCGTTTGGTGGTTTGGTTGGTAATAATAACGGCGTAAGTTATATATTATTACCACGAAACGCAACAGGCCCGGGATTTGTGAATATTCGCCAATCCCTGTTGGTCTTGATTTGCAGGTAAATAAAACAGATCAGCCGATCACCCACGCCAGTACCAGATGCTCCAGCATCCTGTAGTGGATCTCCAGCTGTTTCTGCTTAGGTGCAAAAAAACAGTCAATGATTTCTTTAGCCGGATCCTGCTGCTGCAACCGGATATGCTCTTTAAAATCAACTTTCCCTTCGCCATACCATTTAAACACGGCTTCTTTTGCGCTCCAGAATGCAGTAAGCTGGCTCAATTCTCCGTTCAAATGAAGCCTTAACTGCTCTGGGCCTGACATGAACTTATCCCTGATCTTCTCAATTTTTTCCACAGGTATTTCGATATCGATCCCTACCCTTCTGTCTTTGCTTACAATAGCAGCAGCATAATCGCCACAATGGGAGATAGAGAAATGGTACTGGTCATCCGGCAAAAAAGGTTTGCGCGTATCAGCTATCTGCACCAGTTCATAAGGAAAATCAGGGAATAAGAATTGCAGCAGGAACCGCCCTGCCAGGTGTTGCAACCGCTTATGCGGGTGGGTCACATCCCTGTGCTGTGGTACATTTCCTTTGAAGAATTCCTCGGTCTCTTCAATCTTCCAGATCCCCAACCGGGTAGTTTCATTAATGGGATGTTGAAAAAAAATCGGCATTAGTGGCTGTTTCGTCTTTATTTTGGGAGTATCAATCCTTATCCACCAGCTCAAAATTAAAAAGTAAAAAGGCAAAAACTTAAATAGTTTTGCGCCGGTACATAAAATCACTGGTTTTACATACCGGCCGAGTTATAAAACACGAGACAATGATCTTATCTGACAAACGCATACTGGAAGAAATAGAAAAAGGAACGATCCTGTTATCACCTTATGACCGCGAATGCCTGGGAAGTAATTCATACGACGTGCATCTGGGCAAATGGCTGGCCACTTACAAGGAGCATATCCTGGATTCAAAAAAACATAATGAGATCGAGTATTTCGAAATACCCGAGGAAGGCTTTGTGCTTTATCCCCATATATTTTACCTGGGTGTAACGCTGGAGTATACTGAAACACATGCCCACGTTCCCTTCCTGGAAGGTAAATCATCCACCGGCCGCCTTGGCATCGACATCCATGCCACTGCCGGCAAAGGCGATGTCGGCTTTTGCGGACACTGGACACTCGAAATTTCCGTGAAGCAACCGGTAAAGGTTTACAAGGGTATGCCTGTGGGGCAATTGATCTATTTCCCCGTGGAAGGTGAGATAGAAGTTAAATACAACCAGAAGAAGAATGCAAAATATAGCGGGCAACCGGACAGACCGGTGGAGAGCATGATGTGGAAGAACAAATTCTAGCCTGAACACCCCCTTCCCGTCCTTCCCGCCTTACCGGTAAGATTTACTTATTGTTTTTCATATTTCTTACCGGTAAAAAATATTACTCCCTGTTTGTTTTACCGGTAAGGCGGGAAGGACGGGAAGGGGCGTTTAGTACAGTATCATAATATAATTTGTGTAGTCTGCTACAGTGCTTCTATCCCGAATCTCTTATAGTAGGCGATCAGCCAGGCCACCACTTCATTGTATGTTTCCCGCCCACCCGGTTGATTGTTAGCTTTAAGGAAGTTGCCATATCCCCAGGAAATAAAGTTCTCAACAGGGTTCCTGTGCTTCCGGTAAAATTCCCGGTATTCCAGTATGTCTTTGATCACGGTTGAATCCAGTTGTCGCTGGTATTGCCTGGCCAGGGCTGTATCACGCCGCACTACTTCATTGATGGCATAATTGTACATGTCAAAATACATCGAGTACCTGAACACAGGTAACCTGCTCTCCTTCCCGGCAAGGAATGCGACGAAGTTGGCTTCGTTCTCTTTGCCATAGCCAAGCTGGTGCGCTATCTCGTGAAGCGTTACGAATGGCTCCAGGAAACGGGGGATCGTTGTGTTCACCTGCGCTTCACCGGAAAAGGGATTATAATACCCCTGAAACCCGAGATAATTTCCCAGGTAACTGAAAATGGAAGGCTTTACTGACCTTGGCTGATAAGCCAGGAAAGGATACCGCAAAGCCGCTTCATTATAAAGGATGGAACTCTCGCGGAAAAGGTCTTTTTTCTTTCTTACAGAATCCCGCCGGGCAGGACTGGCCTGCATGGCATAGGTATTCAGCCGCTGTTGCAATACTCCTGTCAGCGTGTCCAGATCGGCAAGGCTGTATTTCTGCACTTTAACGCCCAATTGTACTGAAATACCCTGGCGGTTATAATTAAGCCCCCAAAGCAGGTTGAAAGAGACATATATAAAAAGAAAAAAGAATATCCCCTGTTGCAGGGCTTTAATAAAATATCGCCGGTTCAGTTGTTTGCGGAAAGCCAGCCTTCCAAAAAGGAAAACCCGGTAAATGAGTACCAGTACCAGGAAGGCATAAAACAGGTCACCGATGCTGAAGGGCACCCAGCCCAGCAGGAAGCGCTGAATACCCCCTATAACAGGGTAAAACCCATAGGTGTAATATTTTTCCACCCAGGCGGGATACAATGACACCCATTTGATCAGGATACAAAGCAGGACCAGTAATACCCAGCTCCAGCTCTTCATCAGGCGCTTAAACAGCCGGGAAACTAATTTCTGCACAAAGTCTTATTTTAAACATATTCTGGATCAGCGTGTTAAATCAAAATGACGGGGCAAAAATAATCCAAAAACAAACCCGTTTATTATCCGTAATTTTTCGGGGAAATCCCTTACCTTTGCCAACTCTTTAAAAAGTTGATCATGGCCTACCGGCGGGAATTTGAGATAGCTTTTGTGGGATTAAAACCCGGTGTACATGAATACAACTACGAGATCACGGATAAGTTCTTTGAGGCATTCCAGCAGCAGGATTTCCGGAACTGCAGGGCGAATGTAAAGTTGTTGCTCGATAAAAAGAATGGCTTCATGTTATTGAAGTTTGAAATCGGTGGTTCACTGGAAGTGACCTGTGACCGTTGCAACAATGATCTTCCCCTGGAGCTTTGGGACGAGTTCAACATCACTGTAAAGATGGTGGAAGAACCCGAACTGATGAATGACCAGGAAGATGACCCGGATGTGTACTATATCAGCCGTGGCGAAAGCCATATTGATGTAGCCAACTGGATCTACGAATTCATTAACCTGACCATTCCGATGCAAAAAACCTGCGGGTATGATAAGGCCGATGGCCCTTATTGCAACCCCAAAGCACTGGACCTCTTGAAAAAGCTGGAGATCAAAGACACTGAAAAAAAAGAGAACCCGATCTGGAAAGGATTGGAGAAATTTAAAGACCTGGATAATTAAATGGAGGGCCGTAAGCCGGCCGATTTTTTTAAAGATTATAATTGTTGAGTTATGCCAAATCCGAAACGCAGACACAGTCAGCAAAGAAGCGCAAAACGCAGAACACACTATAAAGCTACTGCACAGACGTTATCTACCGACAGCACCACGAACGAAATTCATGTTCGTCACCGTGCACACGTGAGTGAAGGCAAGCTTTACTATAAAGGTAAAGTAGTGGCTGAAAAGTCTCCCGTAAAGTAAGAAGCGGGCGGTAAAGCCTTACCCCCTGCCTTAAACTTCTTAATTCCAAAATCTATTGGGTGATAACCTGATGGAATTTGGAATTTCTATTTTTAGAATTTGTATTTTACGCTTCCAATGAACATCGGACTAGACATGATGGGCGGCGACCTTGCCCCGCTTGAAGCGGTAAAAGGCGTGTTGCAATACCTCAGCGAAGAAAAAACTGCCGCCAACCTGTTCCTTATTGGCGATCAGCCACAGATAGAAAAATTGCTGGATGAACACAAAGTCCCCCGTGAACGCATTCACCTGGTGCATGCAGAGCAGGTGATCGATATGCATGAGCATCCCACCAAAGCAATGAAAGAAAAGCAACGTTCTTCTATTGCTATCGGCTTTCATCTTTTGGCTACCGGCAAAACGGATTCATTCATCAGCGCAGGCAATACCGGCGCAATGCTGGTAGGCGCATTATTCAGCATCAAACCGCTGGAAGGCGTATTAAGGCCGACCATTTCCACCATTATTCCCAAAGAAAATGGTAGCACCGGGCTGCTGCTCGATGTGGGGCTGAATGCAGATTGCAAACCCGAGCAATTGAACCAGTTTGCCATCATGGGCTCCGTGTATGCCCAGTTGATGCTCGGTATCGGGAACCCTCGTGTAGGCCTTATGAACGTGGGTGAAGAAGAAGGCAAAGGCAACCTGCTGGCACAAGCCACTTATCCCCTGCTGAAAGAAAACAAGCATATCAATTTTGTCGGCAATATCGAAGGCCGCGATGTGCTGGTGGATAAAGCTGATGTAATGGTATGTGAAGGATTCACCGGCAATATCATCCTCAAGCTGGCAGAATCATTATACGAGATCACACATCGTCAGAAGATCGAACATCCCTATTTCGACCGTTTCAATTTTGAGAATTATGGCGGCACGCCGGTTTTGGGTATAAGTAAACCCGTTATCATCGGTCATGGCATCTCCAAAGCAAAAGCATTCAAGAATATGATCCGCGTAGCACAGCAAATGATTGAAAAGGATGTCCTGAACAGGATGAAAGAGGAATTGCAATAAACCTTCCCATCCTGCTCTGAACAAACAAGTTATTGTGGCGTATAGATTTCGATCGTTCCCTTTGTGTCTCCCCTGCGCGGCGCCATAAAAGAATCCACTTTATTATAATGCTGCATCAGGCTGTCCCTCACCCTGAAAGGATAAAAATTATTCAGTGAAGGGATGTATTCAAAGATCACCAGGTCATACTCATGGTTCGCAATTTTTTGCTCAAACATCTCAGCCTGCTTATTGAACATACCGACTCCCAGGTGATACCATAAAGGATATTCACTGCCCCTTTCCAGTCTGAAAGGTATTTCTGCAGCCAGCGGGGTCAGTTCGCTCATATTAAGCACTTTCAAAGGCTTCTTTTGTTTTACCACATCCATCGCCATCAGCCGTTTAATGCCATCCACTGTGGGCGCCGGCATATAGATCTTATCAAATGTTTTCAGCCCTGAAAACTTCCATTCAGACATGGGAATATCGGTTGTGTCCTTCAAAGCAATGGTATAAGTTTTCTTATTTACAATATTCTCTCCTGTAGGCGATACAGTGGCATGGCTGGAAGGCAATGCCCGCTCAGCTATCCGCTGGATATATTTCCAGTACACACTGCTCCACCATACAATAATACCTAAAGAGAATGCACCCACTACCTGCAGCTTATTCAGGTTTACAGGAAGTAAAAGTGCCAGTTGACTAAGAATAAAGGCAATCGCAAAACTGTGGAAGAAGATATTGTTGTCCGGGGGAATATAACTTGTAACCTGGAAAACCGCAGCTTCGCCCAGTATTCCCACTGTAAGCAGCAGGAAAAGCATCTCCTTCTTTTTCTGCCATAATTCTTTCCACCCTGCAAAGCGGATAACCAGCAATACCAGCATCAGGAAAAGATAGAACTTGATCCACTGCGATCCTGAGAAGAATTCATCCACGATCTCAAACATGGAGATACGGGCCGAATGCGGCGCCTGGCCATGATTGAACCAGTACCCGAATCCATATTTCAGGAAAGGAACAATAAACAACATGAATATTACAGCGAGCGAGGCAGCATAAATCAGCAGAGGCTTCCAGCGGCGCTCCTGCCAGGCGATATAGACCAGCAGGGCAAAACTCAGCAGGATGGCCATTGCGCCAGCATCCTGTTTGGTAAAGAATGAACAGCAGGTAAAAAATGCTGCCAGCACCAACCATGCAATCGTCCACTTGGATTTCTCCCTGGTGATCGCTTTCAGCAGGAAAGCCAGGGCTATAAATTCATACACTATGACCGTATGATTGTACCAAGGCCAGAAATTAAAGAAGGAAAATGATAAGCAGTAGAGCAATACAGAAAGAAAACGTGTACCAGGCTGCACTTCCATGCTTTTGAGAATGGACCGGAAAGCAAGCCCTGAAATGATATTGATAAAGACCTGTGCTTTTACCAGGGTGATCATTTTCACCCCAAACAGTTTGAAAAAGATAGCCGGGATCACCCAGTACATCCCGCCCAGCGGCGTACCAAAATCACGGAAAGGCAGTTCCCCCTGGCTCATCCGGTAAGCGCCTTCCCAGGAAAGAAAAATGTTCACCCGGTAAGGGAAAGAAACAAAAAGCGGAACCAGCGCCAGTGCCACAATAACGGCTATTTCGGCAATTGATAAATAATTCCTCCGCTCATAGGTCTTAAAATTCATAGAATCAGTTAATTTCTGTAAACATAAAACAAAAAGCATAATACTGGAAGCCCTATAAAGTTTGCGTTTTAGTTTGTATTTTGTCGCGTAATTCAACGTATTGTGGCTTATATCAAATTACTTAGGCCCAAAGACTGGGCAAAAAACCTTTTCCTTTTTATTCCCCTTTTCTTCGCAGGTGAAATTGAGGATATTCATAAGATAATCCCGCTGATATGGGGGCTGATCTCGTTTTCTGCTATCGCCAGCAGCATTTATATCCTGAATGACTATAAGGATATTGAAGACGACAAAAAGCACCCTGAAAAATGTAAACGGCCGTTGGCAAGCGGTGCCGTGTCCAAAGGAACGGCCCTGGTGATTGCAGCATTGCTTATTATTGCGGGCTTTACCATTGCCTGGCTGATCCGCGACAAATACATGTTTGTTCTCGGTATCTATTTCCTGATCAACCTGGGATATTCGTTTGGGTTGAAGAATATCTCCATCCTGGATATCATTCTCCTTGCTGCCGGTTTTGTGTTACGATTGAAAGCCGGCTCTGTCATTTCCAATATTGCCCTTTCCGAATGGATCGTTATCATGGTCTTCCTGCTGGCCTTATTTATGGCCATTGGAAAACGAAGGGATGATGTGCTGCTGAAATTGCAGTCAGGCGTCGACATGCGAAAATCAGTTAAAGGATATAACCTCGACTTCCTGAACACAATGCTGGCGCTGATCTGTGCGGTGATCATTGTTGCTTATTTTATGTACACCATGTCTGAACGGACGATTGCGCGGCTGGGAACTTACCGGCTTTATTATACCTGTCTTTTTGTAATTGCCGGCCTTATGCGCTACCTGCAGATCATCTTTGTTTTTTCAGACGCAGGCTCGCCTACCAAGATCCTCTACAGAGACAGGTTTATCCAGATCACCCTGTTGCTTTGGATCATCAGTTTCTTTGCGATCATTTATCTAAAGAATGTAACCATTTTCCAGTGATCCCTGCTGAAAATGCCAGGTTCATTTCATTCCCGGGACGATTTAAATAAACATAATGCCGACTGTTTTAATACTTGGTGCCACTTCAGATATAGGATATGCAGTAGCCAAAAAATATGCATCGGAAAAATATGCTGTTCAATTGGCAGGCCGCAACCCTGACGCCCTGAAACCATTACAGTCGGACCTGAAGATCCGTTATGATATTGATTGCAGCATTCACCGCTTTGATGCAGATGATCTGCTGTCGCATGCCTCTTTTTATGATCAGCTATCGCCGAAGCCCGACATCTGTGTTTGCGCTGTAGGTTATATGAATGATAATGATATCGTAATAGCCGATCTCAATGAAACTGTACGGACAATTAATGCCAACTATACAGGACCGGTATCCGTGCTGAATATCATTGCAGCCGATTTTGCAAAACGCGGCTCCGGCGCCATTGCAGGCATCAGCTCGGTAGCAGGGCTCCGCGGGCGGCAAAGCAATTATATTTATGGAAGTGCAAAAGCCGGCTTTACCGCTTACCTGTCTGGCCTGCGCAATAAGATGTTTCCCCATAAAGTGCATGTGCTTACTGTGTTGCCGGGGTTTGTGAACACACGAATGACGGCCGATCTTGAACTACCCAAGCTTCTTACTGCCCAGCCTGACGAAGTGGCCAAAGCCATTTATAACGGTATAAAAAAGCAAAAGAATGTTATTTATGTAAAATGGTTCTGGCGCTGGATCATGTTCATCATTACCAGCATACCTGAATTCATTTTTAAAAAGAAGAAATTGTGAAAAAAGGAATAGCCTTCTTCGATTTTGATGGCACCATCACCACCAAAGATACTTTGCTCGAGTTCATCAAATACAGCGGGGGGGCCCTCCCTTTTTATGCGGGCTTTCTATTGAAGAGCCCTTATTTGATAGCCTACAAGCTAAAACTGATTTCCAATCAAACTGCCAAGGAAAAAGTGCTGGCTTATTTTTTCAGAGGCATGGCAGTGGATGAATTTCAACTGAAATGTGACAGATTCGCCAATGAGATAATACCGGGTCTTCTCCGGCAGGGTGCCCTGGGAGAGATCAGGGAATTGCAACAAAAAGGGATCGATGTGGTGATCGTATCTGCATCACCCGAAAACTGGATCAGGCAATGGGCTTCTTCCATTAATGCATCGTTGATAGCTACCCGCCTGGAATTGAAGAATGGCCAGCTTACCGGCAACATTCTCGATAAGAACTGTCATGGTGAAGAGAAAGTAAGACGGATCAGGGAAATCTATCCCTTAAGTGAGTATGAAAACATCTATGCTTATGGCGATTCATCAGGAGATAAGCCAATGCTTTCGCTGGCAAAATATCCTCACTACAAACCTTTCCGGTAAATCAGGTAAGATTTCCTTTTTTTAATTCGCTCACTGCGTAGTCACAGGCCCGGGCCGTTAATGCCATATAAGTAAGTGATGGGTTCTGGCAGGCAGAGGATGTCATACAGCTTCCGTCAGTTATAAACACATTCTTTACTTCATGCATCTGGTTCCATTTGTTCAGCACAGATGTTTTAGGATCATGTCCCATCCGCGCAGTTCCCATTTCATGCACACAGTCCCCTCCTACTGAATCATAATCGAACCCTTCTACTTTTTTGAAGCCGGCAACATCCAGCATTTCCATAGCAGAGCTCTTCATGTCTTTGCGCATGGCTTTTTCGTTATCACCAAACCTGAAATGGATGGAAGCAAGTGGTATTCCCCATTTATCTTTTTTTGTGGGGTGTAAGGTCACTTTGTTTTCATAATAAGGCAGTGTTTCCCCCCATGCCCCCATCCACATGGTCCAATTGCCTGGAGTGGTCAATTGTTTTTTGAATTCTTCGCCAAAGCCAGGCAGGCGTTTGGATGTATCAGGCCATGTTTCGCGTTCACCATCGGCCTGGTAACCAAACCCGCGAACATAATCCGTGCGCCGGGTAGCTTCATCCAGGTTGCGGAAGCGGGGTATATAGACTCCATTGGGGCGCCGGCCTTTGTAATATTTATCCTTAAATCCATCATACACACCTTTGGCACCAACCCTGAAATGATGGTCCATCAGGTTATGCCCAACCTGTCCGCTTGAATTGCCCAAGCCCTGAGGAAAGGCAGTTGAAACGGAATTCAATAATATCTGCGCTGAACCGATCGTGGATGCATTCAGGAAAATAATATCAGCGTAGTACTCGTAGGTCTGATGTGTTTCAGCATCGATGATCTTTACACCTTTTGCCTTTTTCTTATCCGCATCATAAAGTATTTCGAGTACAATGGAAAACGGCCGGAGCGTAAGATTGCCGGTGGCAGCAGCTACAGGAATAGTAGCGGAATTGCTGCTGAAGTAACCGCCAAAAGGACAACCGCGGTTGCAAAGATTCCGGTACTGACAAGGCCCCCTGTTCTCCCATCCGCGGGTAAGATTGGCCGTTCTGCCCATAATGATGCGACGGCCCGGAATAGCCTGTTCCACTTTCGCCTTAAAATGTTCTTCTACACAATTCATTTCCATTGGAGGCAGAAAGAAACCATCAGGTAAATGAGGAAGCCCCTCTGCTTTACCGCTGATGCCTACAAACTTTTCTACATATTCATACCAGGGAGCAATATCATTGTAACGGATAGGCCAGTCAATTCCAAAGCCATCTTTCGCATTGGCTTCAAAGTCGAGATCACTAAGTCGATAACATTGCCGCCCCCAGGTAAGTGATCTGCCTCCCACCTGGTATCCGCGGATCCAGTGAAAAGGAGATTCCTGCACATACGGATGTTCTTTATCGCTGACAAAAAAATGCTTATTGCCTTCGTTGTAAGCAAAGCTCTGAATAGGATTTTCCTGCCTGTCTTTATTGGAGTTTTCCAGGTGATGGGCAAACTTCCAGGGAGGCAACATGGCCGTAGTATAATCTCTTACATGCTCCACATTTCTACCACGCTCGAGCAATAAGGTCTTCAGTCCTTTTTCACAGAGCTCTTTAGCAGCCCATCCACCACTTATCCCGGAGCCGATAACAATGGCTTCGTAAGTGTGTTGTTTAATGGCTTTGCCATTTATATTTTGTTGGGGATCTCCCATATTATGAAAGTTTATTGGGTAGCCCAGGCTTTTTGACCAGGCTCAAGTGATGTGTTCATATATTCATGAGGCACCGGATCATAATTGAATGCACGGGTAGCGCCCAATTCAGAACTGCAATATCCGAGAACAGTATATTTTTTAAGTGTAACAAAAAAAGGATCTCCTAATAACTTGTGTTCTACTTTGGCAGCAATCCCTTTGTAAAAGAAACTCTTTTTTTCAAAATGAGATAGGATAGCCCTTTTCTCGGCGAGTGAACACTCCTGATAGGGCTTTTTATATTCAAGGATTGAATAAGCGGCCAGGTCGCGAAGGCCATCGATAAACCTGTTCTGCGTGGCCTGGCTACAGGATTCTCTGACCATAAAGCTGACAAATTCACCTGCGCCTGCTTCTTTTGCACCGGGAGTATCTGTGGAAGGAATGATCATTTCAGCCAGTTCATCAATCAGAGACTGGGCATTTTTCAGAAAAGAAAGGTCTGGGGATTTAAAAACCTGGTAAACTTTTACTCCTGAAACAACAGCTATTGCTCCTCCTCCTAAAGCGAGGAAACGCCTGATAAATTTTTTTCTTTCCATTCAATCACCAAATAAAGTACAAGATAAACTGGTTTCATGAGAAAAAAAATACCTATGTGTGGTATTAAGCCAACCCTTTACCAAGAAAATCAATCGGTTATACTTGTGGACAATAAATTGACTGAAATGATTGTTGACAACTTTCTTTTATGTATTTTCACATTCTCTTCCTCCTATATCCTCTTGCGTAGACCTTCTAATCCTTCCTAAGATTTTCCAAGTCAGCCTTTTAAGATCCAATCCCTCCGGTAATTCTATTACTAAATCGGAACTATATGAACTATAAATCTACACTACCATTTCTTATGGGTATACTCTTACTGTCCCAGGTGAGTTTTGCCCAAAATGCTTACCGGAGCAAACAGACCGGCGCTAACTATGCATGGACAACCGTTGCCAACTGGGAGTATTTTGATGGGGTAAGCTGGTTGCCAGCTACTACCTATCCTGTCAGCACAGACGGTGCTATCACGATCACTGCTGGAGATAGTATTACTTTATCCACTGCCATCACTATTGATCAAGTTACAGTTGATGGAATACTGGCTATTTTCAGTTCCACCCAAACTTTAGCAGACGGTGCCGGAACAGATATGCAGGTGAATGGAAAATTGCACCTGGGCCTGAGTGGTATCCTGGATGGAACAGGCTCCCTGCAAATCAACTCAACAGGTACTTTTTCACTCCTGCTGAGTGGAGCAAAGGTAAGAACACCAACAGTCAACAATGGTCAGGCAGTAGTATCCAACCCTGCTGCAACCAGTACCGCTATTGAAAATTCAACCTTTACCAACAATGGTACTTTCACTATCTCTTCAGGAAGACTGACCATTAGTAATGGAGAACTTCTCAATAACGGTTCTCTTGTAATCCTTTCAACATCCCCTGACAGCTATATTCAATCTGCAGGAACAACACCTGTCGGCATACTTACCAATGCAGTGGGCGGCACTATCAGCAAGCCCAACACTGGAGATTTTTCTATCGGCCGTTTTATTAATCATGGCCTTGTTAAGGGAATCGGTAATCTTCTTTTGCCTACAGTTACCGGTAATAACGGCACTATTGAGCCCGGTAATTCTCCAGGCATTCTAGCTGTTCCTGGTAATTTTATTACCAGCAGAACACCTACTATCAATCTTGAAATTGTAAGTGGAAGTGGTGCAGGCACCGGGCATGATCAACTTCAGATCACAGGTGCAGTAGCACCAAATCTCTCAGGAACAGTTCTCAATGTTACCAGTGGCCCTGGTGTACCTCTTACCAGTTACACTGTCTTAACCTCAGCAACGCCTTTCACTGGTGCTGCGCCTACCGTGAATGTTCCTCCTGGTTTTGCTTATACAGTAAATGCCAGTGATATCGTTGTTACCAGGACCTCTCTCCTTCCCGTAACCTGGGGTGATTTTACCGGCTTTGATGAAGTGGACCGCGTAAGGCTGGCATGGTCAACCATACAGGAGATCGAGTCTTCTCATTTTGAGATAGAACATTCTACAGACGGAAGGAGCTTTACAGTTATTGGCACTGTAGCAGCAGCAGGTGCTTCCAATACAGAAAAACGTTACAGCTTCATTCATACCAGCCCAAGCCTTACTGCTACCAATATTTATCGTATCAAGCAGTATGATCTGAATGGCAAGTTCTCTTATTCGCCTGCCATTTATGTTAAGCTGAAAAATAGCGGACGGCCTGTTGTCACTGCTACTCCCAACCCGGTACGTAACAGCCTCCAGATCTTTGCTACCAAGCCTAATTATAAAATGAACCTGACCGATCTGAGCGGCAGAACATTGAAAACGTTGCAGATCGCCCAGGGTGCTCAATACCTGGATGTAAATGATCTTCCTACAGGAACTTATTATTTACTGTTCACAGACGGAGAAAGCACATTCTCACAGAAGATCGTGAAAATGAGATAAGCGTTCTCTAAAAATAAACTAATAAATAAAGCCATTTGCTTAGCAGCAAATGGCTTTATTTATTTAGTTCGTCAATATGTTTTATTGTTTAATGAACTGCAGGGTCTTTGTATGATTGATATCAACTGCGATATTGATGAAGTATGCTCCATTGGCGAGCTTACTGATATCGATCGGATGCACCATTTTCTGAACATCCCTTACAAACTGTTCCTGGTAAACCAGTTTCCCAAAGGAGTCGAATATCCTGAGAGTTGTATTGTTGTGCTGGGTATTTGACTCGATCACAACATTCACAACATTGCTTGCAGGATTGGGATACAATTTGGCAACGGATTCTTCCGGCAACACTATTATAATAACAGTAGCCTCGCTTTTACCTCCACGATTGTCCGTTATTGTCAGTTTGAATTTGTATTCCCCGGGAACGAGTTGCGTTGCTTCTGTTTTCTTGGTATTAGAAGCCAGTAAAACAGCCTGAGCAGGACCGGATACCATCGACCAGTTATAGGTAGCAATAGTGCCATCAGGATCATAGCTCGCACTACCATCCAACACCACTTTATCAACAGGATAAGTTATCGTTTGTGAACTACCTGCATCTGCGAAAGGAAGTTGGTTAGGTTCTCCTGTAGCAGCAGATTTTACGGTCACAGTCAGTGTATCCTTACCGATCCCTCCCCGATTATCAGTCACTTTCAACTCAAATTTATATATACCTGCAACCAGGTTATTTATCCCTGTTTGCTTCTGCGTTGGCGCTGCAATGGTAAACTGTGAAGGACCTGACACCTTGGTCCACACATACGTGCTTATAGATCCATCAGGGTCATAACTACCACTGCCGTTTGCTATAACACTGTTGACCGGTAAAGTGATCACCACATTGCTTCCGGCATTGGCCACTGGTAACTGATTCACGCCTGGATTAACTGTTACAGTCACAGTATCTTTTCCAAGAGCTCCCTGGTTGTCCGTTACTATTAATTCAAACTTATACACTCCCTGCACAAGATTGCCAACCTGGGTTTGCTTTTGTGCCGGAGTGCTGATTGAATATTGTGCCGGGCCAGCGATCTTGGTCCACCGGTAAGCCACAATAGTGCCATCAGGGTCATAACTGCTACTGCCATTGATCGTAAGAGAGGACGTAGGCAGTGTGATAGTTACATTATTACCGGCATTGGCTACAGGTGGCTTATTGGGCGCTAAAACTGTAATGGAAACCGTGTCCTTCGATTTGGCTCCCTGGTTATCCGTTACCAGAAGTTCAAATTGATACACACCCTGGACCAGGCCATTCACCGATGTTTGTGCCTGACTAGAGGAAGCAATTACAAAAGACGCAGGGCCGCTGATCTTTGTCCATTGATAAGCTATAACTGTGCCATCAGGATCAAAGCTTCCACTCCCATTTATTGTTACGGTATTAACCGGCAAAGTGACCGTTCTGTCAGTGCCTGCAATGGCAACCGGGTATTCGTTGGGCGGAGGCGCCGCATTTACTGTTATCGTCATCGTATCCTTACCGGTTGCACCATTATTATCAGTTACAGTAAGTTCAAACCTGTAGATTCCCTGAACGAGATTATTAATGGCTGTTTCCATCTGACCAGCCGATACGATCGTGTATTGCGCAGGGCCTTCGATCTTTATCCATTGATAAGTTGCTATGCTGCCATCAGCATCATAACTTCCGCTCCCATTTACAGTCACGTTGTTTACAGGAAGTGTAATGCTTCTATTGGCTCCTGTATAAGCCACCGGCGGCTGATTACCAGCTGAAGCGGCATTTACAGTTACAGTCACTGTATCCTTTCCTGACAAGCCCTGTGCATCTTTTACCTGCAATACAAATCTATATGAGCCTTCCACAAGGTTATTTACAACAGTTTCATTCTGGGCAGGGCTAACGATATTGTATTGTGCGGGGCCGGATAAGAATGACCACTGAAAACTAAGAGTTGAGTTTTCCGCATCTGTACCGCTGCCATTTAAAGTGACCGTATTCACAGGCAATGTGATCACTTTGTTTGGACCGGCCACAGCGATCGGTGGCTGGTTGGATGTTACAGCAGGCCTTACAGTTACTTTCACTGTATCCCTGGCTATAGCTCCTTTGTTATCAGTAACGGTGAGTTCAAATGTGTAAGCGCCTTCTACAAGATTGCTGATACCGGTTTGAGCCTGGGCCGGAGCCTGGATCGTAAAGGCCGTAGGTCCGGTGATCTTTTTCCATGCATAGCTGATAATCGTGCCATCTGGATCGGAAGCGTTGCCTACCAGTGTAGCAGAAGATACCGGCAGGGTGATCGTGATATCCTGACCAGCGCTCACTGCGGGTGGTTGGTTAGGTAAAGCAGCGGTTGAATTTGTTAAACCGATATCTCTTTTCTTGTATTCATCGCCATCTATGAGGCGGTAATCATCCGGCGGATAAGGTCGGATAACTCCTTTATCACTCCATGTTTGCAATTCCCAGTACTCATCAGTCACTCCATGAGGCATATGCCCGTGATTGCTGCCAATTTTGCTTTTATACACTTTACTCAGGAATAATACATAGTCGCCCTGGTTGAAATACACCGGTGTTTTCCACTTCACATTATTGGTAGTGGACACATTTTCATCTCCCCAGGTAGCAAAAATGAAATCAGACCATTCGTATAATTTATTCCAGTTGAAATCAGCCGGCCAGCCGCTATTAACAAACTGGGGATTATTGATATTGCGGATAACAGTTTTCGACGAATCGATATTTCCACCGGTTATGGTCAGCGGTTTGGAACCATCAGAAACTGTATTGCGGAGATAATAGCGTGTTCCGTTGGTAACAGTTCTCAATAATACGCCTGTATTAACTGCATATGTATTATTATATACTTCATTACCTGCAAACTGGAAACCGCCGAAATAGTTGCTGTCGAGTTTAACCACAAGACCATTGATCGGCGTAGTGCCGCTACCCCAATAACCACCGATGAATCCACGTGCATACTTGATCAGGTTATTATTGATATAAAGGCTATCTCCATTGTATGGCAGGTCGGGGCGAAGTCCTGAATAAGCATTGAATGTTTGCGTACCCCCGCCAAGCAGGATATTATTCCGGAATTCACAATTACCATTATTGAAAGAGAGTTGGATACCATTATCCTGGTAAAGATTGAAAGGGCTCTTCCAGTTGGTAGCAGAATTGATGAAGACATTATTCCTGATGCGGGTATTGGCACCGATATTACCCATCTGGAATATCTCATTACCTGCATTAACGATGCGGACATTCTGAATCAGCCAGCCATTCAATTTATGCCGTTGTCCTGAACTGGTGCTTCCCAGGTACATGCCTTCACCATGGATATCATGGATATAAAGATCATGAATATAGAACCCGTCATAATCGTTGGTGCCTTCATCCTGTTTGATCTGAACCCCGGCAAAATTACCATTGCCGATCTCCAGGTATTCCACTTCCAGGCTGTCTGTGCTTTGTCCATTGATCTTAAGACCAACAGAGGCCAATGAACTCCAGTTATTATTACAGTAAATGCCATAGGTGCCGCGACTGAAAGCATAATCACCTTCAGCATGACCTTTATAATTAACATCACCCGATACACCAGGCACATATTTACCGGTGATCTTTGCATTCACAGCATTAGTAACAGTAAGGTTCTGGGCTTCAACCTGTCCTCCATAATTGGTGATAATGATCGGGTTTGACCCGGAACCAACTACTTCACCTTCTCCAAAATTCAGGTTTATGCTTGCATACTTGCCCGCTTTGATAAGTATTTTCCTTCCAGGTCCGAGTTTAAAAGAGCTGGTAGGATAAATATAGATACTGGAGAACTTACCACTTTCAATAGCGTTGGAACGGGCACCATTGATGATCACATCACCGATACGAGCTGTGGGAATAGAGCTCACATCTGCAGCGGTAGCATAGTGCCAGCCTGCAGGTCCATCTGTGGATTGCGGAGGAGCTTCTCCATAATCAACCCTGACATTCACTGTGTCCTTACTTATACAACCAGGGCCTGTCACTAACAGTTCAAAATCATATCCGCCATTCGCATAAGGCAGGATCAGTACATCAGCCTTGGGACTGTCGCTTCGTTTTACATTAGCTTTAAAACTGAAGTCTACCGGCGTAATGCGTCTCCATTTATAGGTAGATCCAACGGATGCAGAGCCATCAAGCACTGCGAATGATTGTCCGCGCGGAATGATCTGATCTGCTCCGGCTTTTGCAATACAACCATTTGCAGGTGCAGGATTGACCGTTATACGCACGGTATCCCTGCCCGTTCCGTTCTTACTATCTGTTACCAGTAATTCAAATTCATAAGTTCCCTGCGCCAGGTTATTTATCACAGTTACCGGCAATGCAGGAGATACAATATTGTATTGCGCGGGGCCGCTGATCTTCGTCCACTGGTAAGTAAGTGACAGATCATCCGGATCTGTGCCGCTACCTGTAAGGGTAACAAAATTATTCGGCAGAGTGATCTGCTGATCCGTTCCGGCGTTGGCAGACGGAGGTATGTTCGCTGCTTCCATCACTGTAATGGTCACAGTATCTTTAGTAGTAACGTTTTTGCCGTCAGTAACTGCCAGTTCAAACTCATATACTCCGGCAACTAGATTATCCACTACGGTTACATCAAGCGTGGGAGTAAGAATATTATACTGTTCAGGACCGCTGATCTTCGTCCACTGATAGGTCAGCACTGCATCATCAGGATCTGTGCCGCTGCCTGTCAGTGTAATAACATTTACAGGAAGGTGGATCTGCTGATCTGCCCCTGCGTTGGCTACAGGTGGCTCATTCGCAGGTCCGGACACTGTTACTGTAATAGTCACCGTATCCCTGGTTGTAACGTTTTTACTGTCGGTAACTGCCAGTTCAAACTTATATACCCCTTCAACAAGATTATTAACTACGGTTACATCAAGCGTAGGAGTAAGAATATTGTATTGGGTAGGACCACTGATCTTCGTCCATTGATACGTGAGCACAGCATCATCGGGGTCAGTACCGCCACCTGCCAGGGTAACAGAATCTACCGGAAGGGTGATCTGCTGATCTGCTCCGGCATCAGCCACAGGCGGTTCATTTACAGTTTGGGCTTCGAGTACTGTAACGGTCACCGTATCCCTGGTTGTAACGTTTTTGCTGTCGGTAACTGCCAGCTCAAATTCATATACGCCTGCAACAAGATCTTCCACGTCGGTTGCAGCCAATGTAGGAGTAAGAATATTGTATTGCGCAGGGCCGCTGATCTTTGTCCATTTATAAGTCAGTTCTGCATCATCAGGATCTGTACCATTGCCGGTCAGCGTAACGAGATTCACAGGAAGAGTGATCTCCTGGTCTGCTCCTGCATTGGCCACTGGGGGGACATTTTCCGGTGCAGCTTCTATCACTGTAACGGTCACCGTATCCTTAGCCGTAACATTTTTGCCGTCCGTAACAGCCAGTTCAAATTCGTATGTTCCTGCAACAAGATTCTCTACTACTGTTACAGCCTGGGCTGGTGTAAGAATATTAAACTGGGTTGGGCCGCTGATCTTTGTCCACTGATAGGTCAGCACAGCATCATCACGATCAGTGCCGCTGCCGGCGAGTGTAACCTGGTTCACAGGAAGTGTGATCTGCTGATCTGCTCCCGCATCAGCTACAGGGGGCTCATTGGCTGGCGCAGCTTCTATTACTGTAACGGTTACGGTATCTTTAGTAGTAATGTTTTTACTGTCGGTAACAGCCAATTCAAACTCATATTTTCCGGCAACAAGATTTTCCACTGCCGTTACAGCCTGAGCTGGTGTAAGAATATTAAACTGGGTTGGGCCGCTGATCTTTGTCCACTGATAGGTCAGCACAGTATCGTCAGGATCGGTGCCACTGCCATTCAGGGTGACCTGGTTCACAGGAAGCGTGATCTCCTGGTCTGCTCCTGCATTCGCTACTGGCGGCGCATTTTCCGGCTCAGACCCTATCACTGTAACGGTCACAGTATCTTTGGTCGTAATATTTTTGCTGTCGGTAACAGCCAATTCAAACTCATATTTTCCGGCAACAAGATTCTCCACTGCCGTTACAGCCTGGGCGGGTGTAAGAATGTTAAACTGGGTTGGGCCGCTGATCTTTGTCCACTGATAGGTCAGCACAGCATCATCGGGATCGGTGCCACTGCCATTCAGGGTGACCTGGTTCACAGGAAGCGTGATCTCCTGGTCTGCTCCTGCATTGGCTACAGGCGGTGCATTTGGCGCAGCATTTACAGTAATGGTGACGGTATCGAGATCGGACAGGCCGCCGTTGTCCACAACTTTTAATTCAAACTTGTATACACCCTGCAATAATGATTCTACAAGAGTAGCCGATTGCGAAGGGTTCAGGATTGAGAAGGAAGAAGGTCCGCTGATCTTGGTCCATGTATACGATGCAATGCTGCCATCAGGATCAGTTGAACCAGATGCATCAAGCCTGATGCTCGATACAGGAAGTGTTATAGCCTGATCAGCGCCGGCATTTGCAACAGGAGCCTTATTAGGAGGAGGATTTTCAGCATCGGTAGACAGTGTGGTATCACCCTGCCTGAGCATCCATTGCCATATATTCTGCCCACCTTCGATAGGAATAGTGGCTACTGAATTTTTTGATGCACGAACATTAGGATTGGAGAGGGTCCAGTTTTTTTGCGCAGGATTATAAAAATCGTTGAAGTTGCTGTGTCCACCACTACCGAAATCAGTCCAGATGAGATTGCCGGATTCTGCAAGGCTATCATTCATGTTGGAAACGATCCGGTTAATATTCCTTGTATCATTTACCTGTTCAAATCCCAGTTCGCTGCCTTTGAATCTTGCAGCCCAATGGCCCATTTTCTGGGCAAAAGGCAAAGAAGCTCCATAAGTATCTGCGGGGTTCATCCCCTGCACATTCACCATGCTTCTGACCAGTTTCATGTAGGAATAATCATTGGCAGCAGGCATATAGGTGATAAATTCATTCAGCACCCAACAGCCCTGGCTGATGGCGGTAAAATGAAGTGCGTTCCGTTTGATCTTATATCGTTTGAGAATAGCATCGATCACTGGTTTCAATGCCCAGGGCCGGGAATTCTCCACCGGCTGCTGAATCGAGATCAGGATCGGGTAATGCACTCCATTGCCAAGAACGACTGAGCCATCCCAGCCATGCTTGAGCCAGTAATGGGGTCCATAGAGCTGCAACAGGCTCGCATTAGTGCCCACTTCGCCTACGCCAGGCATAAACACAATACCTTCAGTTGAGTCGGCAGTAGGATTGTAGGTAACGCGCACATTCCAACCTACGAAAGTTGTATCATATGTAATAGATTGGGAGAAAGACTGTTGAAAGAAAGTTAGTGCTATCAGCAAACACCACACCTTGCCATTTTTGTAAAAAGCACAATACGGTTTCATAGGTTTTTTGTCACTTTTGATATTGGATTGAATTGGATCACACAGAAAATAAAAGTATTATAAAAAGAGATTTGCCCAAATGGCATTAATGCCCGTTTAAGTACACAGTAATTTCCGTATGTGGTATGGAAAAATACTAAGGTATTATTTGGAGGGAATTAAGAGTAGAAAGTACTATTATTTCTCATAAGTAATATTTTAAAATTTATAATATGAAGATAATTCTGTTTGGAATTTTCACAATAAACATACCAAGGGTTTTTATTCACAATTATGTGGAAAAATTGCCCCGATTTAATCCTGAGAATTCGCTGCATAATTCTTCCTAGCGCCCCAATTATGATTATCTTGTTTTCTATTTGTTCATGATCTGGCTTGAAATCTTATTCTTTATCGGTCTTTTTATTCTCTTTTATAGCTATTTAGGATATGGTCTGCTCCTACAGCTATTGGTTTCTATTAAAAAAATCTTCTCCCCAAAAGCTATTGATACCCAGGAAGAACTCCCAGAGGTAACCCTGATAGTTGCTGCTTATAACGAGCAGGATTTTATTGTAAAGAAAATCAACAACAGCCTGGAGCTGGATTATCCTGCAGGAAAGCTGAAACTCATTTTTGTTACCGACGGTTCCAGCGATGAGACCCCGGCACTGGTGGCCCGTTTTCCGGAAATAACTTTATTGCACTCTGCCGAAAGAAAAGGGAAGGTTGCCGCAATGCACAGAGCCGTCGTTGGTTTCGCCAATACGCCCTATATCGTTTTCTCTGATGCCAATACCCTGCTTAATAAGGAAAGTATCAAAAATATTGTGCGTCATTACCGCTCACCTGAAGTGGGAGGCGTTGCCGGCGAAAAAAAGATATTGTCCACATCCGTGGATGTGCTGACTTCCACCGGCGAAGGCCTTTACTGGAAATATGAGTCCTGGTTAAAAAAGCTCGATTCCGATTTCTATTCCGTTGTAGGCGCTGCGGGTGAATTATTCTCTGTAAGAAAGGACCTGTATGAACATCCCGGAGATAATATCCTGCTTGACGATTTTGTGATCTCATTACGGATCTGCGAAAAAGGCTACCGCCTTGTGTATGAGCCTGATGCTTTTGCACTGGAAGCTCCCTCCTCTTCCATTAAAGAAGAACAGAAAAGAAAAGCAAGGATCAGCGCAGGCGCTTTCCAGTCGATGGTGCTGTTGCGTTCGCTGCTCAACATCTTTAAGTTCCCCCTGCTCTCATTCCAGTATATTTCTCACCGGGTGCTCCGGTGGACGCTTTGCCCTCTATTTCTCCCTCTTGTTTTGATATTGAATATTATACTGGTCTATCAAAGCAACTGGATTGGCTATAAACTGATCCTTGCCGCCCAGCTCCTTTTTTACCTGATGGCATTCGCCGGCTGGTTGCTGTACAAGAAAAAAATACGGATCAGCTTCTTTTATGTACCTTATTATTTTCTGTTTATCAACATATCCCTTTATATTGGCTTTTTCCGGTTCTTAAAAGGGAATCAATCCGTTTTATGGGAAAAGGCAAAACGGGAAGATTATAGTTCAGCCACTTAATATTATTCTTTGCAAAGTTTTTTATGGAACTGCTTTTAGATATACTGGCCGTTATCTTTTTGATCATCCAGGCCGTGTTAGCGATATACATGATTACCCCGTTTCTTTCACTGCTTGGTTATGGCATCGTCCGGCTGTTGGGGATTAAACGTCCTTTCGACAGGAAAGCAATCGTCAATAACAAGGATTATGAGTTCGGTATCATCATTACTGCGCACCAGGAAACAGAATTCATACATCCCCTTGTTGATTCGATCCTCAAGCAGACCTATGGAAAATTCCATGTGTACGTGGTGGCCGACGATTGCAATACGGAAGGATTGCAATTTACAGACCCGCGTGTGCATATTTTGAAGCCATCTCCTGCTCTTCATGCCAAAGTAAAATCAATTGATTTTGCACGGCGCCAGTTCATTGCCGCACATGATATAACCATGATCCTTGATTCGGACAACCTGATACATCCTCAATTCCTTGATACAGTAAACAAACATTTTCAAAAAGGATACAGGGCAGTGCAAGCAGATTTTAAACCCAAAAATACCGATACGCTATACGCAAGAATGGATGCCATCGGCGATATGTTCAACTTCTTTATCGACCGCGAAGCAAGAATGAGGATGGGATTATCTTCTGCCATCTGGGGATCAGGCATTTCATTCGAATCTGGTTTGTATGACAGTATCTCTTACAAAACACTTGTTGGTGGCTTTGACAAAAAACTGCAGGCCACTCTTGTATTAAATACCAAAAGAATTGCATTTGCCCCTGATGCTATTCTTTACGATGAAAAGATCAGCTCAGGCAAAACCCTCGAAAACCAGCGGGCAAGATGGATCCATTCTTATTTCAACTATTTCCGCGAAAGCAGTAAGATATTTATGGAAGGTGTGAAACGGATGAACTTTAACCTTATCTATTTTGGATTCGTGCTGCTGCGGCCGCCCTTATTCATGGTATTCTTCGCATCCTTTGCCTGCATGGTGGTTGATTACTTTATCTGGCCCTGGCTTTCATTTGCCTGGGCAGGTGTATTCTTTTCATTCATTCTTTCTTTTGTGATCATCGTGCTGATGAAAGGAAAGGATCCCAAATTCCTTAGAACACTTTTTGCATTACCGGCATTCGCGTTCCGCCAGGTATTGTCTGTAATGAAACTGAAGAAAGCTTCGAAATCATTCCTGAAAACGCCGCATACCAGGCTCCTTTATATCGAGGATATATTACCGGAAATGAAAAAATGATCCGCTTCTAATTTTGTTGCGGCTCTTCAATAGCCCTGGCTTTTTTACTTTTCCATTTTAGGATGGAGAAATTACCTTTCAGCTTCAGGAAGTATGACTCAAAATACCTGAAAGAAAGCCAGGCAATGCCTACCGTGATGCAGATGGATAGCAGGTAGATCAGGATATTTTGCACCACCAGGTTGTCTGAACAATATTTGGCAAAAACAATTGCCGACCCGATACAGACCGGGTGGAACATATACACACCATAAGATATTTTTCCAAGAAAGTTCAGTATAGGTATTTCCAGCTTGAAAATGGTTTTAGGATTAAGCGTGGCATTAAAAACGATCATCCCAAACAGTAATGCATATATACGGTAATCAAACAGCTCTGCCGTTTCAAACACATAATGCCCTACAGCAATGCTGCCAAGCACGCCAATAAGCAGGAGCCACTGGAATGTTTTGGTAAAGAAAAAGCGCTTTGAAACTGATTCCCTTTTAAAATAAAGCACGCTGAACACACAGCCCATAGCGATACACGCGAGATACTTCAACTGGGCTGTAATGGAATTGACAAGCCCCGGCGATATGGATCCTTCCAGGTGGAATATTTTTATAAAAAACCGTACCAGCTCTGGCGACAACCCGATTATAATAAAGCTGATCAGCAATAAATACCTTTTCTTCAGGAATTTGATCAGCAGGGGCTGGAAAAAATAAAACTGCTCTTCCACTACAATACTCCAGCGCTGATCTGCATAAGGTATGCTGAAATTATTGACGTTGGGCAGCAATAGCAGCACGATCAGGAGATTGGACCAGGAGAGCTCATGAAGCATTTTATCTGTGTATCCCGGAACATTCAGAAATCCGATGCGGCTAAAAACAAAGATGCTCAGTAATATGACAACATAATACAACGGCAGGATACGCAGGATCCTGCGCAGGTAAAACTTTTTCAGTTTAACCGTATGGGTTGTTTCCCTTTCCTGTAATAAAAGTGAAGTGATCAGGAATCCGCTCAATGCAAAAAAGAAAGTTACCCCTATTTTGCCACCCACCGGAAACCAGTGCAATGCAGGTACTCCCCAAAACACTTTCAGGAATTCTATATGGCCTATCAAAACCCTGATAGCCCCAATTGCCCGCAAACCGGTAAGATTATAGAAATAGATTTTTTGTGGGGTAGAGGAAGCTGACATTCTCAGGAGTTATTCAAAAAAGTGACAAAATAAAGTTTATTGCATCGTTTGCTATTCGCCTGTTCAGACCTTTATCCATTCCTTTTTTTCCGGATCGTATTTTTTTATCACACGGGCCGGATTGCCTACTGCAATAGAGAATGGAGGAATATCGCGGGTTACTACACTGCCCGCTCCTACCTGGCTTCTTTTACCAATGCGCACACCAGGCAATACCACACAGTTGGCTCCCACATGCGCTTCATCTTCGATCACGGTTTCCTTTATCACCAGTGGCTGCACAGAAGAGTTTTTTTCACCATCTTCATAACCATGACTGAAGCCTGCTATAAAAACGTTTTGACCAAGACCGGAGCCATGTCCCATTGTTACAGGGCCTAACACCACAGAACCGATACCAATCCTCACCCTGTCTCCAAACAATACATGGCCTGAACCGTTATTGATCGTCACAAAATCTTCGATGGTTGTAAGCTCGCCAATCTCAAAACGGTTCCAGGGAAATACATCCACCCTCGAGCGCCAGCGTATCACAGAGCCTTTCCCCTTTTTATGAAAAAAAGGATTCACAAACCAGCGTATCCATAAGCGCGGCCTTGGATTTCTTGCCGGTGTGATACTCCAGTGTACGAGCTTTTTCAACCTGGGATTGGATTTGATCTTATCTACTATGCTCATGTTTATTTGCTACACGGGCATCTTCCATCACCCGGTTTATACAATGATAAATATTATCAACATTGTTCGTCCAGCTATGGCTTTGAGCCACTTCCTCTCTCTTCCTGATCAGCTCTGTGGAATTATCTTTCAATGCTTTTTCAATCATTTCAGCATAAGCTTCAAAACTATCTGCGAGATAAGTTACATCCCGGAAATAATTCATCGCATTGGTAGCTCTTGCCACCACCGCTTTTCCCATGGCCAGGTATTCATCCACTTTTCTCGGATAGTTGCCGTCAGTAGCTTCATTTACGGATTGGGGATTGATCGCAACATCAAAGCCTTTGATAAAGGAAGGCATTTGATCAGCATCCTTATGCCCCAGGAAGAATACATTGGGCTTGCCATGCAAAGCCGATCTTTTGAACGTTTCGTCTTCAGGCCCTACCAATACAAAACTCATCGAAGGTTTTGCTTCCGACAGGTAAAGCAATAATTCAATATCCAATCTCCTGCTGGATAAATAACCTGTGTAACCGATGATCGGGCCGGGAATATTTTCCAGCTCTTTTGCCGGTGTTATTCCCGGATCGCTGAATGCGGAAATATCACACCCTTGCCCCACCATATAAGCATGCCTGTTAAAGCCTGCCGCATAGGAAGCATACAGCTCCGAATTGGTAACTACCAGGTCGGCCGAGAGAATAAGCTCCGGCTCCAGGCGAACAGCATGCTTTTTCCAGTAAGGGTTCTTGATAAGAAAATCCCGGATATAATAAATACTGAAAGACGGTTTCAGCAATTCTTTCAGGTAATAACCCAGGTAAATGGAATTATCATTGAATAATACCACATCCCTGAATCCGAGCTGATCCGTAATAGCCATGATCTCTTTTACGAATCGCTTACTGTTGATACGGTTAAAATGATCAAAGAGCTTACCGTCAGGAAGGCCATTCACTGATTCCACCAGCTTGCGGGGATAGTAAGTCCACAGGTTCTCTTTTACAGCAACAAGTGCAGGTTCTTTACCAGCACGGATCCTGCGTCTCTTCTGGACTTTTGCCGTTTTCCTGTCCCGGATATTTGTTAGCCTGTCTAGCGGGGGATTAACATACAATACCCGGTTGTTCAATGCAAATTCAATAGCAATATTCTTGCAATTGCTGCCGATCCCTATATCCCATGGCTGAAGACCAACAACAACAATATCTTTTCCGTGCATCACACTAAGCGATTTTACAAACGTGGCTGAACTAACGGGACTGAACATTGATCTGTTCCAATGCATCGGTAAGTTTCATACCGATCAGGCTCTCCATATTGATCAGGGTAAGGTTCATTTGATGCTGAAGTTCCACCTCCCTTACTTTTTCTGCATTATAACCTTTGCTCACTTTGGAAAACTCTTCCAGCGATAGTTCGCCTTTTTCAAATTTTTCCACGGCCTTGTTATATAGTATCCTGGCATCCTGCACAGATTCATTCTGAAGAGTGATCAGGTTTTGATAAAGCAGATAGTCTTCGTAGCCGCTTATTACCTGTTGCCGTACAGCACTTTTCTGGATATTCACCTGCTCAACGGAGGCCTGATAACTGTGATACAGTGCCTGTGTTTGTTTTTTGTTATTGACAAAGATCCCTACCGGTAAAAATATCCCTACGTTATAGCGGGGGTATTGCGTGCTTTGCCGCAAAATAGGGTCCGTGTTAAGTGTGCGTTTAAGGGAAATCTCATTCAGGTTACCGGCCAGGGTAATATTATTCAGCCAGGCAGTTTTGCTGCGACTGTATTCATAACCTTGCTGAAGGGCCTGGTCTTCCACACTTTTGATCTTTGGGTTCACCATTGCAAGCTTTACAAGCTTTTCAATGATGGTGTCATAAGCCACAGGCTTCCGATCGGAGTGCAGATCGCTGGTGTCAGTCTGGGAACTGGCCTGTAAATAAATTATTAAAGAGAATAAGGAAAGCAGTAGTCTGTTCATAAATCAGGGGGTTAAGGAATTTTGTATAGGTTGAGAGGGTTTAAGCCTAATAATCATGGCAATGAGTGAATAAAACAAGAATGCTCCGGGCAATGTGCCGATAGCACCCTGAGCATAGTGCGCTATTACATAGCTAAAAATACAAATAACGGCTGCCAAAAGCAAGTGCCTCGCCAAAGGGTCTTTACTGCGGTAATAAGCCCGGATACCTTGCTGCAAAACCAGGAAAAAAGTGGTGCATTGCAGGATAAGCCCTATCCAGCCATATTCCAGCGCCATTCGCAGGAAGCCGCTGTCTGTTTGGAATCCCTTCAGCGGATGAGAAAAGGAATTTCCCAACTCAAGTTCTCCCGGGGCTCCGCCTGTTGTACCCAATCCCCCACCGATCGGGTGGGAATGCATATAAGGCTGAATACGGTGCCGGTTGATATCACGGACATTAAAAGAAGCATCACCCGAAAATTCAAAAGTTGACCGCACCCTGTTAAGCGTTGCGTTGTTATAGATCGGTGCAAAAAGCAGGAACAAAAAAGAAACCATGGCGATCACTGCAAAAGCCAGGGTTTTCCGGTTAGACAGTGTCATCATAATATACAATGCCACACCGGTAAGAAAAGCAAAATACGCCGTCCGTGTTCCGGAATAGCTCATGGCAAGCACCATGATCAGAACGCCCAGGCTCAGCCAGTATTTCTTAGCTCCCAGCCCCTTCCAATTTAATATCAATGTCAGGCATAGAAGGGCTGAACCAGACATCATGATCCCAAAAGAAGTCGGATCGGCAAGGAAAGAGAATTTCCGGTAATTGCCATTATCCAGTGAAAGCAATCCTTCAATAAGCGGGTCTGAGTAAATATAGGCCATCTCGTAGGCAGGGTAACCGAACCATTCCTGGTAGCAGGCATACAGTGCAGCAATTGCTGCAAAAAAGAGCCAGAACTTCAGGAAGTAAAGCATTTTTTCTTTGGTGTTTAAGATTTCTATAGCAGCAAAGAACATCAATTGCAACGCAATGAACCTTCTTAAGATGATCAGGCTCGACCCTAAAGGACCTCCATTAGGATTGAATATCTGGATCATCGAATACACTATCATCACCAGGAAAACTATACAAATGGGATGATTATAGTTGGCAAAGAAATTCTCGCGCTTCTGTCTTTTTTGAATGATCACTCCCACAAAAGTGAGCACACATAGTACGTCAATGTATACTCCCATTGGCAGATCATGCCGCAAAAACCGCTTGATGTCGGCAAAGAAAAAAGCAACAACAATAGTAAGATATAATCCGAAAGCAGGATAGCTGAATGCAAGCACCGTACAGATCATACCTATCCCACCGACGATAAACAGGTACCCCATTTTTCCGTTGCTGGCCGCAACAAAATAGGCTACAATTACCGACAACAGGGGAAGCAGTATCGTCAGGAGTTTTTTCCTGTTCGCATCGTCATATATGATTGCCTTTAAGAAGCTCATGTCTGCATTAAAGAAATACAATTTTTACAAAAATAAACAGGATCACACAGGCAATAAACCCGGTGACCAGCACTTCAAGCATATAGTCATACTCTCTCTCCTTTTCTTCCTCTTTGCGTGGCTTATACCTCATGCCTGTTTCCTTTTAGTATATAAACGTGTTATTGTAAACAGTTCCTTATACAACTGAAAAGTATTCACAAATACATTTGAAACATTTATACCGAATTTCTTATTCAGCAGGTACTGGCTGAATACAAAAGCCATGAAATAGGTGGTAGCTGTTCCGATAGCCGCACCGATCAGGCCAAAAAAGTAAATTCCCAATGCATTGTTCACAATGTTGACCAGGAAAGAAAAAAGCATCACCCTGAAATTGATCTGTGGATGTCCTGTTGCGTCCATGATTGTACCAAATTGTTTCAGGAAAGGCAATGTGAACCCAAAAAATGCTGTAATGCGCAGGATGGGCACAGCCACGATAAACTGAGGGCCTGCCAGCACCTGCAGAATAAAGGCAGGGAATAAAAGAACAACCAGCAAAGCCGGTAAGGAGAACACCAGGATGGCTCCTACACTTTTTTCATACATGCTTTTTACTGCTTCCTTATCTGCTACATTATACTTTGCTGCCCGTGGAAAAAGGATATCTGCAATTACCTGCGAAGGCAGATCAATCAGGTTGCTGATCCGTAAGCAGGCATTATAAAACCCGGAAGCAGCCGCACCAAAATATGTAAAGGTCATAAAGTTGTCGGTGCTGCGGAAAAGCAGGGAACTGATATTCGTACCAAACACATACTTTCCAAAATGAAGCAGCCTGGGAAACCAGCTACCCAGGTGACTAAAATTCCAGGATATATATTTTCTTGCAAAAAGAAACCCTGTCAGCGTTCCAGTCATAAAGGAAACCAGGTACATCACGGAAAGCATCCATAGCTCAATATGAAAGTTGCCTATATAGCAAACCGACACCATCAACATAAACAATCCCTGTCTCACACAATACATCCAGCAAATGGCCTTAAAGTCAAGTTTGGCATTCAGCAGCATTTCCATGCTCGAGAAGAATGAGCTTACAAGAATGATCAGTGAATACCAGCGAAGCAGCTCGGAAAGCTCAGGTGTAACATTCCAGTACGACAACATATAAGAAGCTACAAAGAACAATAAACCCAGTGCAGCGCTGATAAAAAAGCTCAGTGCCAGCGCAGCTCCCTGTATGCTGGGTTGCTGCTCGGGTGTTGATTGGTGCATGAACCTGATAAAGGCGTTGCGGGTAATCGCCGTACGTGATGTTTCAGCAATAGATGAGATCACCATAAAGAGCCCCCAAACACCATATCCAGCGGGGCCTAGCATACGCGCCAGCAGCATGAACGAAAGTATCCCGATCAGGAGGGTAGCGACTTTCTGAATAGCCGTATAGATCCCTGACTGGATAAGGTGTCCATATCTTTTGAACGGGCTCATGTACCGGCCTGTTGTTTAAGCGTGAATAATTTCCTGAACCCAATCTGTTTGAAAAGATTGTAAAGGAAAACCGGAACAATCACCCCGCAAGCCCAGGATACCAGTAAGATGATCCACACATTCAGTTCAATTCCCGAACGCATCAAGAGGCTTCTGGAAAATGAGACGATATAAATATGCAGTATATAAATGTACAGGGAGTTCTTTCCCAGGTAGGCCAGCCAACCCATGGATGGAAATTTGGCGATAATACCGGAGATGATATAAAAGAAATAGCATCCTACTATAATGATCAGAAAAAACAGGAACAGGTAGGTCGTTTCCATTTCTTTATGAGTAAACCAGAAGTACTGCCCTACCAGGAAAACCGGGAGCAACCACACCAGGTGTTTCGGATTAAGATACTTATGATTCAATTCGCTGCTCAGGAGATATTTTGATACACGGGTGCCAATAAACAGGAAAGGGTAGAAATAGAACAGGTCCGTGATAATGCTATATGGTTTCAAAACCTCCAGTGTAGAAAGATAATGAAGCCCCAGTGCCAAAGCCAGGTGTATCCAGTCGTTCTTCAGGCGGCTGCGCAGCAGAAGGAACAACATGCTTGTATTGAAAAGCGCAAGCAGGTACCAAAGGTGCGCTACAGCCCTGGGCTGCGTCACCACCAGGGCGATATCCCCGATACCATGGCGGGTGGAATTGGAGTAATCAGTAAAGAAGATCTGCAGAAGTACCGTAATGATTGCCCACAAGAAATAAGGATAAAGTAAGGTAGACGCTTTATCTTTTACGACGGTCATCACTTTATGTTTCCGGAGTGATGATGCCAGGAAAATACCTGACAATACAAAAAAGACCGGCATGCGGAAGTTAAACACAACTTCCTGCAGATTGTACATAAGAGATGATACTTCAAGACCTGACCTTGTTAATCCAACCACTGCATGGCGGTATACAACCAGGAGAATAGCCATCCCTCTAGCATAGTCTACCCATAAAAGTCTATCCTTATGTGCTTTGCCTTGCATGATAGGGTGTGCCCCTGGCTGGGCAGTTGACGAATTAGTTTGTAAGATTAGGGTCACGTACCTTATTTAAGATAGCTCCAAAGAATTTATCGCTTTCTTTTAGGAAATGCATGGAGTCCTGGTCGGCTTCGGTAACAACAGTTTCTGCTGAGAAAATAATAATTACTTTTTCAGCGTATTCCATCAATTCTTTTGTATCAGTAAAACCATTAAGCGGAGCGCCTTCCATAAAAATGAAATCGTAATCCTCTTTCAGGTAATCGAGGTAATTCAGCAAGTGATTCTTGGGTAATATTTCCGTAGGCGTATAGTCACCACCTTTACAACCAATAATGTCGACACCGCTTATCGGAGTCTTTGACATCAGCAGATGAGCTTTCTCCCTGTTAAAAACACCTTCTTCTGTAGCCTGGAATTGTTCCAGCACCGGATCAGCCTGGATGGCAACAGTAAGGTCATTATTACAGAAATTGGTATCAAGGATCAATACTTTCTTTTTTCCAAGGCTGAGGCTGTAAGCCAGAGCCTGTATCAGGGATGTTTTTCCCTGTTGCGGTTCGGTACTGGTGAAAAGAAATACTTTTTTCTTGCTTGCTTCAATTTCATAGCGAAGCTTACGTAATAGCTCCCTGAAGGTATTGTCACGCTCTTTATCTTCTCCACTGAAATCAGTAATCCGCTTCAGGATATTTGCATCTCCGAATTTCACATGGTTTACAACGCCAAGCAGTGGCATATCCACCTGTCGGTGAAAGTTGGAAGGCGTACGGATGGATTTGTCGAAGAATGCTATTACAAGGATCACCAGGCTGGATATAAAGAAGGCAGAAATAGCGGAAAGCATCATCACCACCATTCTTTTCGATGATTCAGGGGCCAGTGCAGGCTCTCCTATCAATGTTTGTTTAAAACCTGTTTGGGAACTTTCATTAAGATTGTAGGCCAGGTTAAGACGGTTGCTGGCATCTGTATATTCCTTTGAAGCAATTTCTATCTCTTTTTCGAGCTGACCAAGATTTGCCCCGATAGCTGCTTTACCGGACAAGCCCCCTTTCAATAAAGCTATCTGGTTTTCGAGACTTGCGATTTTCTTGGTTGAAGCTCTCAGCAATGCTTCCGCGTCTATCTTACGCTGCACCAGTTCATCCACTGAGATACGTGAGGGATCAAGGGTGTTGGTTTGGCCATTGTTGCCTGAAAGCTCCAGGTTCGACATATCCTTTAAAAGAACATTCAAGCGGTTACGCATTTCAGGATCTTTACCGCCTTTGCGAAGGTATTCCGCATAAAGGTCATTGTATTGCTGGCGCAGCCTTACATATTCATTGTTGTTTACTATCGTGCTGCTGTTATTGCCGGAAGTTGAACCGGTTTTATTGCGTTCTGTCTTTATCAGTTCTTCAAACTGCTGCACACGATATGCATAGTTTTGTTGCTGTCCTCTTTCATTCACCAGTTCGCTTTCAAATGCCCCGATCTGTGACAGGTTGGTTGATTGCTCCTGGTTGAGATCAACCACGCCTTTCTCTGACATGAACCTGTTCTTTGCTTCTACTTTCTCATCCAGTATTGCTTTTTTCTGCTTTACCAACGAATCGAGTGAAGCAATTGACCCACCGGTCCTCTCCTTTCTGTCGAGACCATAAAAACGTTTAAATTCATCGCATAGCTTATTAACGACAAAGGCAGACATGAACTGGTTCTCGGAAGTATAAACGATATTGATGTAGTCTGTACGCTGATAGCGGGCTACCTGCAGGCCTGCGGCAATATCTGAAATATCATATTGATACAGTTGTATGAACTTCAGTATCTTTTTTTCTTCCGGATTCTGAGGACTGAGTATTTCAACTGAATCTATCTTATTCCGTAGTATCCGGGCAGCAAGGGCCTGGTTTACCTGCTTGAATTCATTCGACTCCTTTTGCTTTTTATCCAGTTTGGTAAAAGGCTCATCTGATTGCAGGTCATGCAGCATCAGATTGTAAGACACCAGGCTTCTAACCCTTGGTGAGGTGATGTTTTCGATAGCGTTGTTGAACTTTACATCAATCTGCTGTGGATTAAACCGTCCATCTTCTTCCAGTTTGATCTGCTCGGCCTGTGTAAAGCCGGTAGATAATTGGGCGGTGGACTTAAATTTTAGTTTGAATCCGATAGTCAAAATAAAGGCAACAACCAGGGCTATAAGTACGGATGCGGCGATAATCCATTTGCCGCGTAAAAGCGCCCTGAACAAATACGCAAATTCCATTTGTTTTCCTGTTGTTTTTTAGAAAAGAATGGGACTGGCATCGCCGGTCCCATTCAATATTAGTTCAGAAAGTTTGGTATTCTAACAAAGTTTAAATCAATATTTTACAACCTTGGTAGCACGTGGTTTCTGATCCACGCCTATTACTTGTAAAATATAAGTACCTCTCGATGCAACTCTACCTCCAAGATCCAACTGTTGTCTCCAAACACCTTTTGCTGCGTTATTGAATTCCCTACGATAAACGGTTTTTCCACTGAAATCGTACAAAACTACGGTAAATTTCGCAACATCCTCTTTCAGAGACAATTGAAGCGTCAGATCATTCACAAACGGATTGGGGAAAGCTTTGATCAGCGTAGCATCCTCTACCTCAATTGTTTGTGCCGAGGTCCTGGCGGCTTCTGTTGTGGCTGCAACTGTGCCTGTTTGTGCTCCTGTGCCTGAGCGGCCGTTGACCATTGGATCTTCTTCAGGTGTTACATCAGGCACTGCTTCCAGTGATACACTGTTCAGGAAGCCATATCCCACACTTGAATAAACCGTTACCAGTATTTCACCATTCTCATCCGGAGCAACATTGTTGATCTTAACTGTATTATTATAGTTATTGGTTGAGCTCAGAGATACTGTCTGGTTGCCGATCTTATACACGGTATTGTTTGTCGGAGTATAAGATGAACCTGCATAGAAGATCACATTGTATGCACTTGCGTGGTTCAATCCGCTGAATTTAAAGCGTGCAGTGTCAGCAAAGTCAAGGAAGAAGAAATTGCTCATCACTTTATCAGGCACAGCACCGGAATTATCACCAGTTGAAAGTCCCAATGCGTTATTGAATCCACTGAAGTTCTCAACAATGTTGAAGTCAATGCCAGTGTTTTGATTTTGTGAATTGATCAGGTTAGGCAATACAAATCCGGTGTACAGAAGTGTATTGGTATTGTTCCATCCGCCTGACTGTGCATTGGCTGCGGCATCATTCAGGTTCACATTTACAATATAAGATACTGTTGATGCGCTGGCGATATTGCTGAAATCTGTGAATTCACCACCGCCTTTCGCTGTACGGATCTTATAGTAGTAAGCAGTTCCGCTTGCCAAACCTGTGTTGGTATAAGACACATCAGTTAATGCCATGTCAGCAATCTTAGTGTATGTACCATTGGAAGAAGTGCTTCTCCATAATTCATAACCGGTTCCTGCGCTTCCTGCATTGGTCCAGTTGATCCTGATCTTGTCTACAGACACGCCTGTTGCAGTCACATTCGTTGGAGGAAGTGCTACGGCAAGGAATGGATAAGACTGGATTTCAAGTGCACCAATATAGAAGTTGGCTGAAGCTCCTACCTTACTTACAGTGATCTCTATTTGTCCGCTGCCATCAGGCGACAGATCGCTCAGTTTCACAAAACCTGTGGTATTATTATCCACGTTCAGGTCACCGGATTTACCACCTGCTGCATAGCGTGTGATCAATGAACCGGTGCTTGCGCGGCTTGCAGAGAATACCAGGTTGTATTTCTTGTTGCTTGACAGGCCACTCAGCAATATCCTTCTTCCTCCTGCTGTTGCGTCATAATAAGTAGTACGCAATACATCATCAGGATAAACTCCACTGTTATTGCCGGTCAGTGTACCACCAGTTGAACTACCAGCCCATGCGTCGGTCAGAGTGATGTTCATGTTGGTGGAGTTGTTATTCTTATCCTTCAGATTAGTGATACCTACGCCAGCGCCAGGAGCACTATTGAAGTTGTTCCATCCTGTTACAGGATAAGTCTGGTTAAAGTTCACATAAGTGTAAGTAAGACTTGCATCGGTAACCTTAATAGTAAAGGTCTTGCTGCTGCTTGCTCCACCACCGTCAGTAGCAGTAACAGTAACATTATCGAACGTGCCGGCTGTTGCACCTGGTTGGATAGTGATCGTACCTGTACCATCACCATGATCTGCCAGTGTAGCAAATGAAGGAGCGCCAGACAGGCTTAGTGTGATCACATCACCCGGATCATCTGTGGATGTAACATTCACATTCACTGTTTCGCCGGTGTTCATATTCACATTGCTGATAGCAGCAATGATCGGGCTGGTGTTAGGTGTGGTCACCGCCACTGTGTCGCTGTAAGGCGAGTTGCCATGGCTGTTGATCGCACGAACTGTATAATAGAAGGTCTTATCACCAGTTACTGTAGCATCATCATACTGGGTCAGGTTGGCATTGTTGCCCCCTGGGTTCAGCAGGGTATACGTACCGTTCAGGGCAGTAGACCTGTAAACCTCATAGGCTGTTTCGTTGAAGGCAGCATCTGTCCATGTGAGGTGAGCTTTACCATCAACAAATGAACCAGCCAGGTTACGAGGTTTGGCGGGAGCCGAACCATCATCATACACTGATTCAATTACTACAGAGTTGATATATCCGTAAGTCGCACCTGCAGCTTTGGCAACTGTGAAAGTGATGGTGCCATCGCCTGCCGGAGTAACGTTATTGATACTTGCCGTATTCAGGTAGTTGTTTGCTGCATCCAGGTTAACGCTTTGTGCGCCTATTGAATAAACAGTCATTACACTTCCAGAAGGATTGTACCTGCTGCCCAGGAATGTAAAGGAGTACTGACCTGTTGGATTCAATCCAGATACTTTCACGTTCTGAACAACTGTATTGGTATAGTAAGAAGTCCTCAATACATTATCAGGATAAACACCGGAGTTATTACCTGTGTTGGCACCATTGGTGTTAAGTCCCTGCCATGTGTTCATCAATTGCAGGCTGATACCTGTGGTAACACCCGCATCATTCTTCAGATTGGCAAAGATGTCGCCTGCAGCCGGAGTTTTATTGGTATTGTTCCATGGAGCAGGGGCCTGATAAGTACTTGAAGTAAAGTTTACATAAACTTTATAGTTAGGATTAACATCATTTACAGTAATAGTGAATGATTTGGTATCGAAAGCACCTCTTCCATCATCCACTTTGGCTATTACATTGTACACACCGTTGTCTGCATAGCCTGGAGCCAGTGAGAGCTGTGCAGAGGTACCGGTACCTGTAACTATAGTAGCAAATGCAGGCAGACCGGTGAATGACCAGGTGAGCACATCTGTCGCATTCTGATCTGTAGCTGACAGGTTCACCGTAGTAGTTTGTTTTTCATCCAGTGTCACATTGCTTATAGCACCTACTACCGGGCTGTAATTATCACTTACCAGCAGATTGAAATTCACTGAAGTGCTGCCACCGAATTCGTCTTCCGCTGTTACAGTGATCGGGTATGTTCCCTGCTCTCCGATAGCCGGGTTGTTGAAGCTGATCACACCATTGTTCTCTCCGGGAGTTTGAACAAAGGATCCGAATGTACCAGGCAGACCAGACACAGATATAGTCAGGTTACCACCATCAGGATCAGAAGAAGATACATTCACGTTCAGTTGTGTGCCGTAGCGCATTGACTGATTGCTGATAGCAGCCAGCACAGGAGCACGGTTCACAGTGATAGCGCTGTCTTCATTGCTATAAGCAGAGAAGCCACCATCATTTATTGCACGTACTTTATAGTAATAGACACTATTAGCTCCCAGCAGTGAATCTGTAAGGCTGGTTGTATTTGCTGCCAGTGTTTTATATAAAATATAGTTCGTGTTATTATTGATTGATCTGAACACTTCAAATCCAATCTCATTAGCAGAATTATCCTGCCATGTAAGATCAATGGAAGAAGAGCTGGAGCCGGTAGCTGTCAGCAGAGACGGAGCCGGCGGACCAGGAGGTAATGGCAGTGTTGTTGCGCTTGGAACAGGATCACCTAAAACATTGGTAGGAATGATCTGTTTAGCAATACCGCTTCCTGCAGGTCCCTGGTAACGAGCTTCCAGGAATTCTCCACCGCCTTGCTCAAAGAAAGTAACATAAATATCATGGAAACCTGCGGTCAATGTAACATTACCACTTCTTTCAGTCGGTCCTTGCAGATAATCGTTAGCAACCACTTTATGTGCTGCATCGAAACCATCTATATAAAGATTGGAACCGTCATCAGAAGTTGTATAGAAGGTATATGTACCGGCTGTAGGCAGATAGATCTTTCCGCTGAACTTAAAGACAAACTGGTCATTCCTGTTTTGCTGACCCAGTACGAAATTCGGTACACGGCCGGTTTTTACCGGAACAAGTGAAGTGAAATCAGGCAGACTGTTTACGCTCATTTCATAATAAGCATAGTCCACACCATTACCTGATACATTGAATGCCGATTCACCAAAGTTTCCTATCGCCTTGATCTTATAATAATAAGTAGTGCTTGCAGTCAAAGCTGTATCAGTATAAGAAGTTGCATTAGCTGCTGCACGACCTACCATTACGAACCCGCTGATTGCATTCTGCGAGCGCCAGATCTCAAATCCGGTTTCATTATTACTGTTGTCTGTCCATGTCAGACCGATCTGTTTGTGAGACAGTGCTGTAAGTACCAGGTTGGTCGGTTTGGCCGGAGGCAGACCATTTACTACAGGTATATCTGTAAATGCACTGTTGGGGATGGTCACAAAGCTACCACCTGTTTGAGGTGTTTTCCATGACACGATCATTTGCTCACCACCACCCTGCTCATAAAATGCCATGGCAATCGGATATACACCGGCAGTCAGAGTAAGATCTGCTGAGTTTCTATCCTGTCCACCATGCAAGCCATCATTGTTCACCGTTGGAGTGCCGGCGAAGCTGTACGGAGTAGAGCTGCCATTGCGTGGTCCGAGCCACAGCCTGCTTCCATCATCTGAGTTGGTGCGGAATGTATACACTCCGTTCACAGGTATGGTGATATAACCTTCCCACAAGAAAGCGAAGTTGTCATTTTGTGTTCTCGGTGTGATCGCCACATTTGGCATATTGCCTGTAGCAACCGGCTCGAGTGTATTGAAATCAGGCAGACTGTTCCATGTGCCGGTGAACGTATAATATTTATAGTTCAAACCATTCATAACCGGCTGACCGGTTGCCTGGTTACTTGCGCCGGATGTATTGCCGGTCTGGTCTTTTGCTTTTACAACAAAATTGTATGTCTGATTATAAATCAGGTTATATACAGTGAAAGTAGTTTGTGTAGTGGTATATGACATCTTACCATCTACATATATCTCATAGCGGGCTACACCAACATCGTCTGTGGAAGCATCCCATGCCAGGCCAACAGAAGTTTTGGTAGTTCCGGTTACACGAAGGTTACCTGGAACGCTTGGAGCCTGCTCATCTTTTTGCGTCAATGCGTTTACAGGACCTGTAGCCGCAGAAGCAGCCGTGCCATTTACCGCTCTTATCTTATAATAGTAAGTGGTATTTGCATCCAGGCCATTGTCTGTATAGTTAGTAGCATTTGCAGCGGTCAGGGCAATCATTTTGTAAGGGCCACCTGCATTTTTGGCCTGGAAGATCTCATAGCCTGTTTCATTGTAAGCAGGAGCAGGATTATCCACCCAATCCAGGCGGATTGAAGTTTTGGACATGGTCGTCGCTGCAAATGAAGTAGCAAGGTCAGGTTTGTTAGGGCCATTCGCATCTATTACAGTAACAGGCGTTGAGAAATCACTGGAACAACCGAATTGTTCCATCACTTTCACGGTGTAGTCGCCTGCAGAAGTTGCTTCAAAGTTGCGGTTTGTACCAAGCACGGTAGCATTACCTACACGCTGCCATTGATAGGTTGCATAACCATCCGGCACTTCCAACGGCACGCTGGTGCTGCCATCAAGGGAAGGAATAGCAAGGCTCTTCATGCCAGTGATGGTAATTGCGGGAGGAACTGTAGGTGCTTTTAGTTTGATCTCTACTGGTATTGGCGACCATTCAGACCAGGTGGAGCCGCGAAGGATACGGCAGGAATAAACACCCAAGGCTGTAGCGGTGATCTCATTACTGTTGGCTCCGGGGATCAGCACACCATCTTTTCTCCACTCATAACTGGTAAAGCCGGGTGTAACACCAATAACCTGGTTGATCGTTTCACCAGGACAATATTCATACCTGCCATTCAAAGGCCAGGGATTTGCTTTATGGGCCTTACTTATATAAGGCATGAAATTCGCCTGGTTCCAGGCATCGTACCAGATACCGTGACCTCCGTTAGGGAATAACGTGTAGGTCATGTTGGCACCTGCGCTCTTATATGCATTCACCACGCTCTCTGTTGTAAATGGCGTAGGGCCATCATCGAGACCACCCTGGAATGTCCATATAGGTGTATATTTTAAAGTAGGGATAGATGCATTGGTAGTAGGAACGTTTACAGGGGCACTGATAGGAAGTGAAGCTGCAATAAAATTAGGATAGGTCCTTGTCATTTGCCAGGTAGCAGAACCTCCGCCAGACAGACCATCAACAATGATACGGTTGATATCAGCTTTTACCTGGGGAACCAGGTAATTTTCAACGATCTCTTTGATCACATCAAATTGCCAGGGGCTCCATTCGCCACTGGTGCTGGATGATTGGGCATATAAAAGGAATCCATCAAACTGGCCGTTGTCTACAGCGTTCCTGAACAATTCACCGCCATGGTACAACTGGTAGTCGTTATCATAAATGGTTCCTCTTTCACCAATCCCGTGGAAGAAGATAAAAACAGGATAGGTTTTGCCGTCTGCCACACCATGCTGATATGACTTGGGGAATTTGAGACGGAAAGCCAGGTTTTTATAAAAATAGGCTTTATACGAATCGGTATTGAAACCGACGCGTTTCGTTCTCACCCATTTCGCCATTACTCCATTGGCAGGAGTAGCCGGCGGATTTGCAGGGTCATAAGTAACGATAGGGTCTGCGGGGTTCAGGATCCCTGCTTGAGCCTGAACAGTCGCGGGATAACCAGCTAAAAGGAGGCAAAGAATGCCGATAAGGGTAACAATCCGTCTCATAATAAAGGTTGTAGTTAATGTATGGCAGCTGTTTATATACGATACAATACAGGCACAATTTGCCTGTAGAATATACTTACAATTATCTACTGTCTAGGAGCCTGGAAATTGGAAACGGAATTCAACGGAACTGAGTGGATAATAATAGAAATACTGGTGGAATCTGATAGGAATGGAGATATTACCTAGAAGTCAGGAACCAAAGCTACACTCTTTTTATTCCAAAACCAAACGTATTCCTACGTTTTTTTGCCACACGCTGTGGAAATCTCAGATATACTTGCGAAGCTTCCAGAATGGAAGTTCGATCAGTTTATGAACGATATATGTTACCACAAACGTAATCACAACCGCAATACCCACCGATAAAAGTTTTGCAGCAATAACACTTCCCGTAGCCACCTGCAGGCTTTCCTGGAAATTATATTCTACAATGTTCTGGATCGGATAGTGGAATATATAGAGGCTGTACGATAGCACCCCCAACCAAACGAATACAGGATGGTTGAGCAGTTTCTTGAAATATTTCAACTGGTTGTCACACAGGGTCATAGTGATCATACCCGCAAAGAAAATATCAACGAGCGTATAATTGACCATGTAATGGACCGGGTGCTGGAACATCATTGTCCCGGCAACAAGGGCCATCAGCACTGCCAGGGCCCCGGAGATGATCGTAACAGGGAAAGCAAACCTCTCCAAAATGGATTTGTCTGTTCTTATCAGAACGGCAATAATGGCTCCCAACACCAATCCTTCCATCCTGCCGAGTGTAGCCACATAGGGGAATGGCATCACAAAGCCCATATTCATCCCTGTGTTGCGGAATACCAGGCTGAAAAAGAAAAGGAAAATACAGAAACGGATAAGCCCTTTCGAAGAAAATACAAGTACTACCAGCGGCCACACAATATAAAACTGTTCTTCAATTGCCAGCGACCAGAGATGGTGCATACCTTTTACTGCCGGCCAGCCTTCGATCGCATACAACCAGTTCTGTCCATACAACCAGAACCATGATTGATGATCGCGGTAATAACTCATATCGAGCCAGGAAGCCGGAATAACAAAAAACATGATGGCCAGGAAAAAATAGTATATGGGGAACACCCTTACGATCCTTCGCCCCATGAATTTGGTGTAATAATGAGGCTTGTTTTTGGCATCCATCAGGATGCCTGTGATCAGGAAGCCGCTCATTACAAAAAACATCTCCATGAATATCCAGGAGCCTATGAACAAACTGGGAAAATAATGTGCCAGCATCACGAACACTATACCAATACCTCTCCACCCTTCAAATTCCCTTACATAACTACCGGGCTTGTAGGTAATAGTCATTTGACGCGTTGCCAGTCCACGAAATTTGTTCACCAAAACTCCCAGCATACTGTTATTTTTTTGAATCAGTTGTTTTAGTCCACACTGTCAGGAAGCCGCCTGTAAAACTATACGGCAGTATTTCAGCAAATGCACAATCAAATTTTTGGAGGAATTTGATCCGCTTGGTCAGCAGGGAAAAGGGAAATACATCTTCTACAAAATTCGTTTTCCCGAAACGTTGTATCGCAAATTTGTTCTCACCTGCCAGCTTGCTCAGCGATTTCCTGGTAAAGAATTGGATATGGGTCAGGTCATCGGCATCCGATTGTATGGTTGTGCCTTTGTAGCCCAGCCAGCCTTTCACTTTGAGGATCGCTTTCCACATCCAGTTCTTTTTGCGCTGCAAGGCGATCATGGGGCGGGTCACAAATGTTTCCCTCGGGCCTTTACCATTGGGAACAGTTACGATAAGAATACCATCATCATGTAATAACTGCTGCAAAGAAGTAAGCAGTTTACCGGGTTCATTCAGGTGCTCAAGCACTTCACTGCAGATCACTGCATGATAGCGCTGTCCGTCAGCTATCAATTGTTCAGCACTCATTACTTCAAACCGGACATTTGAATAAGTATTAAGTGCTTTAGCTTTTTCAATAGCTTTTTCACTTACATCCACACCTTTTACATTGAAGCCTTCTTTTCCAAGACTACGGGAAATAATACCATTTCCACAACCCACATCGAGTATTTCAGCACCTGAAGGTAATTTCTCCTGCAAGGCACTGATGATAAACTTCAACCTCTTTATATCTGTAATTTTTTGGTACTCCATCCTTGGATCAGTTTAGCGATTGTTTATTAAGTAACTCGTTATAGAGATTTTCAATTTTGTCCATCATCAGGCGAACGGTGAATTTTTCATGTACCGTGGCCAGAGCATTCTTGCTTAATTTTTCCTGAAGCGCTGGATCTTTGCTTAAGGTAACAAGCGGCTCCACCAGGTTTTCGACCAGCTGGTCCGTTTCCACCAGCAATCCGTTCTGTCCATGTTCGATCACGTCGCAGGTGCCATCAACATTGGAAGCAATAATGGCCTTACCCATTGTCAATGCTTCCAGCAAGCCTATTGGCAGGCCTTCCCAGAGGGAAGGCAATACGAATATATCGGCTGCAGCCAGTACGGCCGGCACATCCTGGCGGAATGATTCCATGGTAACATGGTCTTTTATTCCAAACTCATTGATCAGCTTTATGCCTTCTGCTTTCTGATCTCCATCCCCTACCATCAGCAAGTGAAGATCGGGGTTTAGAGGAAGCGCTTTGGCAAAAGCACGGATAAGTGCCAATGGCTGTTTGTGTGAAGTAAACCGCGCAATGAAAAGCACCAATGTTTTACCAGCAGGTATACCCAGTTGCTGCCTTACATCAGGATAGGTTTTCCGGGGGTCAAATTTTTTCTGGTCAATGCCATAGTTAATGATCCTCGACTGAAACCCTTTGATCAGTTGCTGACCGGCCCGTTGATTGGAAACCGAAACAGAGATATTGACATCCGTTTTGCTGGTAAGATATTTTTCACCCAGTATGCGCATGCGTTTCAGCAATGGCCCCTGGTCCTGGTGGAAAGACCATCCATGAATAGTATAAACAACAGGGATACCAAGTGAGCGGGCAGCCCAGATCACATTGGAGTTTGCCCTGGTGCCATGTGCATGCACCAATTCAATTTTTTCTTCAATGAGCAGGGATTTAACCATTTTCCATTTGGTGAAATCAAATGGCTTTTCTGTATGAATGATATGGGTGCGTACATCCATATCTTCCAGTGTCTTTATCATCGGGCCATCAGTGAAAGAAAGAACGACCGGATCAAATTTCGATCTGTCGAGACTTTCAACCAGGTTAAGAAGATGGGATTCGCCCCCTCCTATTTTGCCCTGCCGGATACACTGTAAAATCTTTTTTTTCATTTCAACATTGTCGTTTTTTAACAGCTCAGTTTACTTTCGAATAGGTGGACGCTGTGAGATTCCACCAGGTACCTTTCACTACAGATTTCAAATAAGCGAACTGGCCCTTCAACGAAAATTTCAGAATGGACTTCGGAAAAGCAAACAGGGAATAGAATGCAAGAAAAACCAGTAATTCCTTTTTCCCCGAGTTGCGCCGCATATAAAGTATCCTGTTCCTGGTTTGGTAGTATACTTTCATCGGGCTTGATTTTCCTACCGAAATCGACTCTTTATGATAAATAAGCGCTTTAGGCTGATAATATATCTTGTATCCTTCTTTCAGTATTCTTGCACTCCAGTCCCATTCCTCATAGTATAAAAAGAATACTTCCGGAAAAGCGCCTGTTTTTTCAATCACTTCTTTTTTTACCATCATCGCACATCCGTGAGCACCTGCTGTATATCCCGGCGTGTCATGCTGTCCCTTGTCTTCTTCTTTATTGCCAATAGCCGTGGTACGTCCTGTGTATACGTTGATAGGGTTAAATCCGGCATACTGGATAATAGAACGGTTATAATAGAAGCGGATTTTAGGACAGGTAACACCGATTACCGGGTCTGTTTGAAAAGGTGCTAAAAGCTGCTGGAGGATATCAGGAGTAAGTTCCGTATCATTATTAACAATAAAAATGAAATCACCTTTAGCCTGCCGGATCCCCCAGTTATTGCCGCCGGAAAATCCCCTGTTTTTATCAGAGCGAAGAACGCGTGTAAAAGGTACTTTCAGACTTTCGATCCGGTCTGTGGGGTCTATATCCGAATTCATATCACAAACCAGGATCTCGTAGTTCTCATATGTAAGATTCCGGCTGGATTCCAAAAACTCGCAAGTCACTTCAGTTGCGTTCCAATTCAGGGTTATAATTGACACCATTGGAACAGAATTCCCTGTTGACATCTGTTAGGTCTTTTTATGAGATACGGCCGGCAAAATTAATAATAATGCCGGGAAGTCCTATCGTAGTTTTACTAAAATTAGCCTGATCCTGCATTTTACAGGACATAATAAAGGGGAACCCGGCTTGTAGACGGGTTCCCCGGCTTTTCAAATGGTCTCTATCTTTTTTGGGAAACCCGATCAGGCGTTGCTCTTCTGGAAAAGAATGGTTGGTGTTTTAGCCATTATCCAGAGATCATAAGCCACATTGGCTTTGCGGGCATAAGAGATATCAAGGTTGATCCTTTCTTCCACAGACATGTCTTCTTTTCCGCGTTTTTTGATCTGCCATAAGCCTGTGATGCCAGCATCGGCCATGAAACGTTCAACGCAGTCATTTGTAGTCAACGTAGTGGCTTCATATAAAGGAAGGGGCCTGTTCCCAACCAGCGACATGTCACCTTTTACTACATTAAAGAGTTGAGGTATTTCGTCGAGGCTGGTTTTACGCAGAATCTTACCAAGGCGGGTTACACGTGGATCATTATTGATCTTCACGAATTTTGCTCCTCCGTTACCATCCTGGTATTGATTAAGATGGGCCAGTTGTTGTATTTTTTTATCTGCTCCTACTTCCATTGTGCGGAACTTATAGAACTTGAACACCCGGAAGCCTTTACCAGCCCTGGGAGAGATATACATAATAGATCCTCTCGATTCAAGTTTGATGGCCAGCGCAATGATCAGGAAAACAGGAAGAAGAACTATGATAGCTGCTGATGCAAGCAGTATATCGATCAGCCTTTTAATAAAATAAAGCTTGGGTGCCTTAGAAGTTTTCTGCTGCAAAGGTTGCTCACGCCTTACGCTCAATCCTGACATCCGGCTTTTCAACCTTTTCAGGAACAGAACCTTTGAGCCGTAATTAATTTCCATCCCATTTACATCCACTACATCGTCAATCAGCTCATTCTTTTTAAGGTATTTTATCTTTTCAGCGTCGAGTTGTTGGCTGGCATAAAATAAAATAACGCGGTTGTCCAATCCTCTTTCACGCAGAAATTTGTTGAAACGGATCAATTCGGCCTTGTTAAGAGCAAGATCAATGAAAATAACATCGGGTACTGCGCTGCGGCGCAATCCATCCAGGGCAGATTGTGCTCTTAAAATCGAGCTTACCGTTTGGCCCGATTGGAAATAACGATTGAAATTCCTGTTTTCATTTTTGCTTCCGATATAGAGAAACGAAAGCATTCTTCCTTCAACCGTGGGCTCAATGACAGTAAATTTTGTAAAAGTTTGCCACGGAGCTCCGGCTTCAACACTAATAGGGTAAGTAGCAGAATTCATGTAAAAGGTTTAAGGTTTAACGTTAAAATAGCTTTGAAGACTTCTCGTAAAGCAAATCATCAATACTTCTTAACATATCGAGGGGGCTGAAAGGTTTGTAGAACATGTCCGCAACCAGTGCCGAGTCGATTTTGTCTTTTTGGTCATTGTCATTGCTTGTTAAAACAATAACTGCTGTGTCCTGGTAAAGGCCACTCGTTTTAATGTGCTGGATAAAATCCAGATTCTCCTGCGTGTGGAAATCAAGGTCCACAATAACTGCTTCCACTTCGTCTTTCTTCTTCAGCTCATTCATTCCCTGATAAGCATCAGATACTGCAGTGAAATTGTACCGTGGTGACAATACAGTCTGCAAGAGAAAATTCATGGGCTTGTTGCCATTAATACTTAAAATGTTCCTACGCATAATTACAATGTTGCTGGGGGTTCCAGTTGTTTTGCTAAAAATTCAGACGCCGACGCGTAATCACGGAATTGGAACAAGCACTAAATGTGGGTAAAAGCCCTCAAGTACTCTCTGATTTTGATCAAGGATGGTGGAGGCAATAATCGTAGTAAAAAAACGGTTTATCAGAGGTACCGGGATAAGTAATTTCCCGGGGGAGATGTTGTTTTCTGCAATTGACGGCTCTAAAGTAGACATTTTCTCGTAAATGCAATACATTTCTCCATCTTTTTTTATAAAATACTACATTCCGGGTATAAATGGCTGCCTTTACTGAGCAACCAGCCTTATCGTATATCTACTATCAGGGGATAATGGTCGGAATATGGTAATTGCGGTGAGTCGAACTGCTCGATCTCCAAAGATGGATCAGTCAGTACATAGTCTAATCTTAACGTTGGGGAAACATAACGGAAGGTAGACCCAAAGCCTGCACCCTTTTTTACAAAAGCATCCTGCAGTCCTTTTTTCACCGTACGGTAAGCATAAGAATTAGGGACATCGCCGAGATTTCCACAAAGTATAACGGGATGCGGACTCTGTTTGATGATCTCGTGGACCTTCAATGCCTGGCTGCTCCGGTAAGTATAAGCTGCTTTGATTTTCGAGAGCATATTCCTCGCTCCTGCATTCGGCCCTTCATTAAAATAAGTCCTTTTCCCCATTCTGAACGACTCCATGTGGACTGAAAAGACCCGGAAAACCCTTTCCCCTGCCTTTATATCTGCATACATCAGGCCTTCGGAATGCGGAGTATAGCCAAAACTGAATTTAGCTGAATCGATAATCGGATATCTTGACACAATGGCCATTCCAAATTTAAACTGCCCGTTCACCACGCTGGAGCTGGGAAAAAAATAACTGTATGGATACCCCATATCTCTCAACGTTTGCAGATTATCCGCAAAGACCGGCGAATACGGCTGGAAAAATTCCTGGAAACACAATACATCCGCGTACTGCTCTTCCACTGCGTCCATCATCAGGTCCCTGGAACTGCGCCCCCCCTTCGCTTTCTTATTCTGTTCGTCCCACCGGAAAACATTCCATGACATAACCCTTAGGCTTCCATCTTCCTTTATCCTGTTAAAATCAGCTTTGAAAAAATGGAACCCGATAGCCAACCTGATCTGAGGAATACCTATTATTAATATTACCAGCATCGCCCAGAACCACCTGGAGCGCCGGACCAGGTATATGATCATGAATAATATCAGCAACAGGAATAGAAAAGGGAATATCAAACCCAACACAGCGATAAACCAAAAATCGCCGGCATTAATATAAGGAGCAAGACAAGCTAATAAAAACAAAAGAGCAATGAAAGCGGTGGCGGCCCTGAATAAGACCCTGCTCTTGTTCAGAGAAGGCTTTGACATATATTAATTATGGTATTGTATGGTTCGCAAACATATACCTTTTTTTACTTCTGTATCCATGTCGCTTTTATTATCCCATTAAAAACTCAGTTAGCATATCGGACAGTTCATGCGATCAATCTTTCACTTCATTCGTCTCTGGAAATTCCGTCAAAAATCCACGTTTATCTTGCCCCAAATTCATAAATGTATGAGACGAATAATCCTTATTACCACTTCATTTCTTGCCTTATCCTTCACCTCAAAAGCACAATTGGGCGGATTATTGAACAAGGCTAAAAACAAGATCCAGCAAAGAGCTGATAAGAAAGTGGATGATGCTATGGAAAAAGGCCTCGATAAAGCAGAGGGCAAAAATACCAAAGGCAATAATTCAACTGCCTCCAATAATAATAATAACGGTAGCCAGGAAGAAGGTAAGCAGGATGAAAATCTTGTAAAAAGTTATTCCCGGTTTGATTTCATTCCTGGCGACTCACTGATCTATACTGAAGATTTCCAGCAGGATGAAATAGGTGAATTCCCTCTTAACTGGAACACTGCAGGTAAAGGTGATGTAGTGACCCTGAATTCTTTTCCGGGAAAATGGTTGCGCCTTTATGAGAACTCTCTTTATCTCACATCAAACAAAAAAGCGTTCAGCAAAAACTTTACACTGGAGTTTGATCTTATCCTGCAATTAAAAAGCACTGGTTACACTTACCCGATCCTCTCCTTTGGCTTTTTTGCCAGCAATGAAGATTCTACCACAGATAATAAATTCCTGAGTTATCAATCAGAGCACCAGTCTGCCCAAATCCATTTCCGTCTTGGAGAAGGCAACACAAGCTATACTTACCTGAACACGAACCTGAATAAGAAAACCCTTTTCAGGTCTGAGAACCAGGAACTGTCCAATATTGAGAAATTCTATAACAAGACCTCACATGTTGCAGTGCAGGTGCAGGAACAGCGTCTCCGTATTTGGGTTAATGGAGAAAAGAAATATGATCTGCCTAAAGCGTTGGGCAATGAACATATTTTTAATCAGGTATTCTTCCATCTTACTACTTCAAGCTATAAAGATGAAGAACTCGGGTTCTATATCTCCAACCTGAAAGTAGCTACAGGCAAGCCCGATACCCGTCATAAACTGGTGGAAGAAGGCAAATTCTCTACCACAGGCATTCTCTTCGATTTCCAAAGCGCCGTCATCAAACCGGAATCTTATGGAGTGATCAAGGAAATCGCCGGTGTATTAAAAGAAAATGGTTCTATTAAAGTGAAAGTGATAGGCCATACCAGCAGTGATGGTGATGATAAAGCCAATATGGAATTATCACAGAGAAGAGCTGCTGCAGTAAAAGACCTGCTCGTAAAAGAGTTTGGCGTTGAAGAAACAAGACTTGAAACAGAAGGCAAGGGTGAAACACAACCTATTGCTGATAATAAAACCAAAGAAGGTAAAACGGCCAATCGACGCGTTGAGTTTATCAAGCTCTAAACCGAACTGTCCGCCCCTTCTACCTTAACCTTAACCTGATGCGAATTCAATTACACTTGCTGTCACTGGCAGGCGGCCTACTATGCCTGTCACTTTCTTCGAAAGACAGTATAAGCCACGATGTCCCAACAACAGATACCACCGGCAAAGGCAGGCCTGCGATCCAGGCCTCCTTTGCCTCATCTGTAGAAAGATTTTATTCCCTGCAAGGCCTTAACCTGCTATTGCAATCAAAACAGCCGGCAGGTATACAGCTAGGCATTACCCGAGAAGGCAGACCGGTGAATGCCTGGTTTTTTCCTGGTACAAGCGATAAGAAAGCTTTGGTGATCGGCGGCATGCATGGCTCGGAATTATCTTCCATTGAAGTAGCGCAGGCATTGATAGAAAAGCTTTCTATAAGGGAAGAAAAAACTTATTACTCCGTTATCATCATTCCTTCACTTTTCCCTGATAATGCAGCCACAGCTATGAGAGTACCTGAACAGGCTGGCAGTGTAATGAACATTGGCAGGTATACTCATGAAAATGCAGTGGATCCCAACCGCCAGATGCCTTCGCCCGGCAAAGATTATGATGAAGGATCTTTTACTGATCATCTGCACCGGCCCATTGAAACCGAAAACCAATTGCTGTTGCAACTGATCCGGCTTTATAAGCCTGAGCGGATCGCCAATGTACATGCCATCCGCAATACCAATTATGGAGGTATTTATGCTGATCCGCGTACAGATGAGAACAGCATTGCACTTGGTTATGAAACTGACAGCAGCCTGGCAGTTGATATGGCTTCACTGGTGCAGCAGCAACAGGGAAATGTAGCAGGCAATTGCCTGGATAAACGGCCCACTGCCCTTTATTACAAAGACCCGGTGCCGGCAGCAAAAGGCTTTCTCCAAAAAAGGAATACCACGGGTTCTGCGCTGAAAGCCCATCGTGGCAGCGGCATTTCCATGGGCACCTGGGGCACTACAGCGATCAGGGATGAAAAAGACAGCAGCCGCTGCAGGAATGCCATGCGTGTAATTACGATTGAAGTGCCTGGGGCCAAAAGATCCTTTGATTATGCATCAGCGTCACGGCAGGCATTTTTCCGGCAGCAGGTGCAGGCCTTCGTGAGCGCTCTGGAAGAAGCATTTCTCGGGGAGCATTATGTGGAAGAATAGCATTTCAGTTCATCCTGCATTTCCTTCAACCCACTCCCCTTTCTCTTGACCTTCTTTACAGGTTGTTCTACTTTGTGCTGAATTATTAGCCATTGGAGGCCAGGCCTTATTGGTATATAAACTCTGAACCTGATCATAAACCTTAACACTTAAAACACGTAAATCATGAAGAAAAAACTACTGGCCATAACAGCCATTTCATCTGCTGTTATGATCGCCCTGGTAGCCTGCAATGATGAGCCTAAAGCCGGCGATGCCGTTGCAACCATCATCAGTAAAGACAGCCTCATTAAAAGAGGTGAATACCTGGTAGCCACCATTGGTTGTGACGACTGCCATTCTCCAAAGAAAATGGGCCCCAAAGGTCCTGAACTTGACCTGGAACACCGTTTTGGTGGCCATATCGCGAATAGTCCTCTCGGCAAAGCCGATCCTTCTGTTATGAAGAATGGCTGGTTGCTGTTTAGCCAGGACCTTACTGCTATGATGGGACCCTGGGGTATTTCCTATGCAGCCAATATCTCCAGCGATGCAAGTGGTATCGGCAACTGGTCAGAAGAGCAGTTCATTAAATGTTTGCGTGAAGGCAAAGTGAAAGGTTTGGATGAAGCAAGACCTCTTCTTCCTCCAATGCCCTGGCAGAATTTTGGAAAAATGAGCGATACGGACCTGAAAGCCATTTTCGCTTACCTGAAAACTACAAAGCCTGTAGAAAACGTGGTGCCTGCTCCCAAACCAATGAGTGAGTTATAAAACAGGACAACATGAAAAGAAAGATCGAGATCGCAGGGTTCCTGGTTTTGTGCTGCCTGGTGATCGCAATGGCGATACGTGCAGGTGAAAAACATGATGGGTGTGATAAATGTATAGCCGCTACCCGCCTCTCACATAAATGATACAAAAAGCCCGGCCTCAACAGCCGGGCTAATTTATTGTTGATAGGTCCCGATCAAACCTTACAGCAGCGAACCGATGCTTGTATACATTTGCTCCCGGGGGTTCCTTTTTACCAGAAGAGTGGCGGCGATCACCGCTACTTCCAATAATGTCAGTATATTCCTCATTGCTTATCGTTTTAATTTATACTACAATCTATTTGCCATGAACCCCTATGGGTTAGTTAAAAATGGCAGCAGCTTTACCGAGTCCTTTCATTACCTGGCGGAAACGCTGCTCAGTCAGTTCTTCTTTGGCACAGTCCAGTAATGACAGATAAATGAACTCCGGCGTTGCAGCCTCCACCTGTTTTAACCATCCGGTGATCTCGGGCACGTTGAGGCCGCGCAGCATCCATTTATTTGATTGGGCTATAGTGGGCGGCGGTATCTGCGCTACGATCTGCCCGGTAATGCCTCCCAGTTCATCATCTGAATAATAACGCCAGAGTATAGGGTTCAGCACTTCTTCTTCCAGCGCCATGTGTTCCAGGTTGAATACCATGAAGCGGGTGAACGACCGGCTGATCTGTGATGCCAGCGCAGCTTTTTCGGTAATGACAGGCGCAGTTTCATAGGCGGCCAATGCAGTGGCAAGCGCTTCGCCCAGTTCATGATCTTTTACATGCTCCTGTTCGAAAGTATCGGCAACAGAAGGCTCGTAGGTTTTAATGGCGGGAAAAACAAAATTGTCTTCACTATGTGCATGCTCTTCAAAAAAGGAGATCACATCACGGATCCGGCTGATCGTTTCCGCAGCTTCTTCCACATTCCAGAAATCGGTGTGCTGCACCATGGTGGCTGTGTCGTACAAAAGAACTCTTAGTCCTTTATGTATCTGATTGAACATGTTGTAACGTTGCATAAAAAAAGGTTTAATGGTAATGATTTGTCCGGGCAAAAATGAACCAGGAATGGGCGAACAGCAAATAAGTGCGGGATGAAATGCCATAATCCATTAACGAATTGCAGACAGGAAGGAAGAAATGCCTACAGATCATCCGCCGGTTTGATCAATTCATCCCTGCCTGGCACAATTCAACTGCCGGAACTCCCATTTTGCAAGGCGATTAATTATATTTGGACGCTTTAAACACACACTTTGTCCCACCGCCTTTATATCCTTTTTCTTTTCCTGTTTTTATCCCGGCAATTCTATGGCCAGGACACCAAGCAGTATTCCTTCACCCATTACAGCACTTCAGGAGGACTGGCTTCCAACGAAACCACTTCCGCCCAGCAGGATGAGACCGGGTATATCTGGATCGGGACTAATAATGGCCTTCAACGGTTCGATGGCTCCCGTTATATCACTTTCCGCCGCTCGAAAAATGACACCACTTCCATTCCGCACAACTACATACAGCAGATATTATTTGATAAACAGAAAAAAATGTGGCTGCTGACAGGCGATGGGAAAATTGGCATTTTTGATACAAAGACATTCAAGTACCGCGAAGTACCGGTAAAGCTCCGGCCGGAAGTTATCCGCATCGGTGAAAGGTGCCTGATCGAAGATGAAGAAGGCAACCTGTTCATCGTTTATATCCACCAGGATTTTGTAACGCTAAATAAAGAAAGAACACAATTTTCCCGGGAGTACAATTTTATTCCCATACCTGAAGACACTAAAACAGTCAGCATTGAGCAGCAGCCCGGCACATCCAATTACTGGATCGGCAGAAAGGACGGATTCGTCGTTTATAATACGCAGACCCGGCAGTTCAGCCGCCCCGCTGAACATAACCCCGGCAACCCCTTGATAGAACGGTTCGGGAAAATTGAATTCCCCCGTAATCTTTTTTTTGATAAGCAGGGCCGCCTGTGGTTTGATAGCTGGATCGATGGGAAGCCGTTGATATTCCTGTATGATCTGGCCCGCAAAGAACTTTTACTGGATGCTTACGACCTGAATATTGAAGACTATCATGAAACCCGCGGGTATCTTCAACAAAAAGATGGCACTATCTGGATATGTGGTCTTGGCGTATTTGCCAGGTACCTGGAAAAAGAAAAAAAGTTTCAGCGTGTTGAAAATACTTACCACAATGAGCAAAGCATAACCTTCGAGATCATTTTTGATTTTTTTGAGGACAGGGAAGACAATATCTGGATCGCTACCAGCAATAATGGTTTATACAGGTTCACGCCTGCTGCCCAGTTCTTTACCAATATTCCCCACATTAACCGGGAAAACAATACACCAGGCAAAGGTTCGATCCTTTCTTTCTTTCGCACACACAAGGGAACACTGATGGCCGGGGCCTGGAGTGATGGCCTTTATCATTATGATAAAGATCTCAATCCCATTCCCCTGAACATAAAAGGTCTTAGTGAAAAAAAATCTCCCTGGATGTGGAGCATGTACCCGTCCCGCGACAGCAATTTTGTGTGGATGGGATCACAACCGGGGATCTATCATGTTAACCTGGCTGACCGTTCTTACAAATATTACAACCCTCCTGCATTAAAAAACAGGACACTTCGCCAGATTGCAGAAGACCGGTTTGGCAATCTCTGGATCGGTACACAAAGCCTCGGGCTGTTCAAATGGACAGCAGCCAATGGGAAAAAGAAATTTGATGATGGCATCAGCTATTTCCCTGACTTCCCCGTTGCACAAGTACTGAAGATATTCATTGATAAGCAAGGTACCATCTGGGTTGGCACGAATGGTTATGGTGTGTATGCGATCGACCCTGCTACAAACAAAGTGATCGCCCACCTTGGAACGGAGGAACCTGCAGAAAGAAAGCTGCTCGCTCTTTCAGCATCCGGCATTACACAATATGACGACAGCACTGTTGTGATAGGCTCTGGTGGTTTGTTGTTCTATAATACCCGGCAGCAGAAACTCACACGTACCATTCCCCTACCACAGTCCGCTCCCGGTTATATCACTGCAATTGAAAAAGACCGCCAGGGTTATGTATGGGTATCTTCCTCCAGCGGCATTTTCAGGGTCAATCCACGTAATGGTATCTTCATCCATTTCGATCGCATCGACGGTATTGCCAACGACAAATTTATAGATGCCTCTTCTTATGTACTCCCTGATGGAAGGATCATTTTTGGAGCAGACAACCAGATCGTTATTTTCAATCCCGAAGAAGTAAAGATCAATAACCCTTCCCCTGATATTGCCATCACCGGCATCAAGGTGATGAACAAACCCATGCAGGTAGATTCTTTACTGAAAACCGGCACGGCTGAACTAAAAGCAGACGAAAATTCTTTGACCATTGAATTTTCAGGATTGAGTTATAACAGTACCTATATTATCAGTTATAAACTAGAGGATATCGATAAGGAATGGAGAATGGCCGATAATACCAACCAGGCGATCTACACTTACCTGCCGGCAGGCAAATACACGTTCCTGGTCAGAAGCGAAGACGCAGAAGGAAATGTCGGGAAAAACATTACCCGCTTATCAATTGTGGTGCATCCGCATTTCTGGAAAACCTGGTGGTTTTACAGCATGCTGGTATTGCTGGCCATCGTTGTACTTTACTGGATAGACAGGGAAAGGGTGGCCCGGCTGAAAGACCTGGAAAAAGTAAGGACCGAGATCGCCAACAACCTGCATAAGGATGTGACTACAACCCTCAGCCATATCAACCTGCTGGGAGAAATGGCCAAGATAAAAGCAGACAAGGACATCAACCGGTCAAAAGAATACATTGATCAGATCAGCAGCAAAAGCCATAACATGATCATTGCAATGGACGATATCCTATGGAGCATTGATCCGGAGAACGACAGCATGGAAAAAACCCTGTTGCGCATGATGGAATTCACCGATGCTTTAAAACACCGGCATAACGCAATTATCGAACTGGTGGTAGATAAAAAGATACGCCTGCTGAAGCTTGACATGAAAGTGCGGAATGAATTCTTCCTGATCTTTAAAGAAGGACTCCGTATGATCGTGCAATATGGAGGAGGAAGGGACACACTGATCAATATCGATCTTTTCAGGAACAAACTCTCACTGAAACTACAGGATGCCACTGCCCGCATGGATGCTCATATTGACGAGATAGAAAGATGTATCCAGGAGATCAATACCCGTTCGGAAATGATACAAGCAGAAGCCGATATTCAATATGACAAGAACGGTATCGCCATCATCTTACTCATCCCGGTTAAATAACTTAAAAAATAATATTCAGCATCTACACCCTCCCGGCTCACGCCTCTACTTACCCATCCACCGCTTAAACTCCGTTACCTTCTCCCTGCTCACGATAGATTCCTTATCCACTGCAGGGCGGAGATGAAGCAGAAGGCGGTTGCCAAAATAATCATGTATCTGCTCCACACTGTCAACAGAAATATAAAAGGAGCGGCTGATGCGGAAGTATTTCCTGGGATCGAGCATTTCTTCCAGCTCATCCATGGTATAATCCACGACAAACTTTTTATTATCGTGTGTTTTAAAGAAGTTGAGGCGCCCATCGCTGAAAAAATAAGCGATCTCATCCGTATCCACCGATACCAGTTTTTGGGCATGCCGCACCAGGAAGCGTTTCCGGTATTCTTTCAGTTGTAGTTTTTCCTGCAATTCCTTTACCAGGCTTTCAATATTCATATCAGCTTTGGGGCCTGATTGCTTGTACATGCTTTTTAACTGGTGCATTTTCTCAAGCGCGGATTCCAGGTCTTCCTTTTGAATGGGTTTTAACAGGTAGTCTACGCTGTTCACCTTAAAAGCTTTCAACGCATACTCGTCATAAGAAGTAGTGAAGATCACCGGGCATTTGATAGACACGCGGTTGAAGATCTCGAAGCTTTGCCCGTCAGACAATTCAATGTCCATCAGGATAAGGTCTGGCAGCGGGTTGCTATTGATCCATTTCACTGTGGCCATAATGCTGTCTGCCACGCCTACCACTTCTGCATCGGGATCAACAGACGTCAGCGTCTTGACCAGTTTTTTAACAGCCAGTTCTTCGTCCTCTACAATTAAAACTTTCATTCGTTACTTTTTATTTATACGGAATGATATGATGCTAATTTAGGGGATTTGAATCCATCTTATCTTTATTTGTCTGCAGGTTTATCCATTTATTGTCCATACCATTATTCCAGATAAGCGGCAGCACCACGGTAAAGTTCTTACTGTCTTCCATCACCTCGAATCCCTTTTGCTTTAAAAGTTCATATTTGGCCTTGATATTCTCCAATCCGATCCGGTTGGAAACCCCTTTCACCGTTCTGCGTTGCAGGTTATTATTGATCACCAGCCGGTTTCCTGCTGTTGTAAAGATCTCGATGGTCAGCGGGATGTTTTTTGACAACACATTATGCTTAACTGCATTTTCAACCAGCAATTGAAGACTTAGTGAAGGAACGAGATAGTTATCATACCGTTTATCCGTTTCAATCTGGAATTGCACGGCTTCACCATGCCGGGTTTTCAGCAAACCAAAATAGGAACGGATAAAACGAAGCTCATTCTGCAAAGTAGATAAGCCCGTTTCATTGTTCCGCAATAAATAACGGTACACTTTGCTCAGTTCATCGAGAAAGGCTTCGGCTTTCACAGCATCTTCTGCGATCAGCGATGAAAGCGTGTTGAAGCAGTTGAAAAGAAAATGCGGGTTCACCTGGCTTTTCAATACTTCAAATTCCTGTTGCAGTGACATCTGCTTAAGGATTTCCTTTTCTGCCAGGCTTTCCCTGTTCTTCTCCATTATATAGATCGCCTCCCACAGCGTGAGAAAGATAAGGTTGACAGCAAACCCTGCCAGCACACTTTTTTCCAGGTCCCCCTTCCCTATCTTATAATCCAGAATATGGAACACTTCGTAAATAAATACAATCAATATGGCAGCGGGGGTCATCACCAGGAATACCACCAGGCATTTCATTAAAATGCGTCCTGCACTTTGACTGATCTCCGGATACTTTCGTTCAGCCCACTGACCGTTGAGCACATGAAAATACCAGCCTATCAATCCGATGAACCAGATAAGCGGGAAAGAGATCAGCCATATTTGCGGGTCATGAAACAGCCTGTCGCCATAAAGGATATGATTTATTCCAAGGTCAATCAGGGGCATCGCCGCCAGGAAAGAATACCATTGCACTCTTGTAGCCTTTACCCACCTCATACTATTACCTCCTCTGTTTGCCGGATCAGTGGCAGCCGGATACGCCGCACGGTCGCTTCTTCTTCAATTTTTACCGGGGGCTGATTCATCAGTTGGTAGCGTTTAACCAGGTTATCCAATCCTGCTTCGTATTCCACGATTTCCGTCATCACTTTCCGCTGAACGTTATTCGTGATAATGATCGCCTCACCATCATCAGATGCAAGCCTGACCACTAAAGGACTGTCCTTTGCTGTCTTGTTCTGAAAAAGCGCGTTCTCGATGATCACTTGCAGGCTCAGCGGTGGCACCAGTTTCTCCTTGTCATCTTCATTTATATCCACCTGCAGTTCCACGGCTTCATTGTAACGGGCTTTTAGCAGGGAAAAATAAGACCGGATGAATTGCAATTCCACAGCAAGCTGTACCAACTGTGTTTCTTCATTGCGAAGCATATAACGATAAACACGGCTCATCTCATCCAGGAACTTTTCAGCCTTGGCTGTATCTTCCTGTATAAGCCCGGAAAGGGAATTAAGGCTATTGAAAAGGAAGTGAGGGTTAACCTGGCTTTTCAAGCCCATCAACTGGCTTTGCTTATATGCCATTTTCAGGTTCTCGGTCTCATTCAATTCATTCTTCCATCTTTCAAAACTGAAAATGCCTTCGTTGAGGAAGGCAAAAAAGATATTGACGATACCTACTACAAGGTAAGCCCAGGTGAATTTGTTTTCATAATTCTTATCCTGCAGCAAACCGGTTCCAACATAGATGCTGAACAAGCCAAGGATGACGAGTGCTGACATCAGCAGGAAGAAAAAGATCAGAAGCATGGTGCGTTTAAAGAAATCCGAATCGCGGGGAAAACGCTGCCGGAAACTTTTGCCGATAGCCCTGTATAAAAGAAAAGTGATGCCGATAATAGAAAAGGTGATCAGCGTGCCAGCAACCGTGATGAGCAGATCTGAAAAATAGGCATTCTCGAAAATGATAAAGTTGATAATAAGGGATAGAGGCAGAACGGCCCATAAGAGCATGAACAGATCATTACGGCTATATCGGGGTAACTTCAGCATGTGATATACACAAAATACCGTCTTTTAACGCTTATTATGAACAGGTGCCTACTGATTGGGGGTTTACTGGTATGAATTGGGGAAAATAGTGTTTGAATTGTTAAACAGGGAAAGGCACGTTAAGATACTGACACTCAGCGACTCAAGGGATATTTAGCTATTCGGCAAAAGGGATCTTCCTTATTCAGTTCATCTCCGTATTTACTCATATCATCCACTCCTTGCTTGTTAAGGGGAAACACTGCATCTACTTTTACATCCATCAAACCATGACCTTAAACTTTATTTTATGAAACGAACACGTACATACCTTCCATTATGGACACTGGTAATTTTATTAAGTGCCGGTTTCCTTTTTTCTTCCTACAGATCGCGCCAGGCAGCAGATGATATCTGGAAAGCATTGGGCATTTCCCAGCAAGCCGGAACAGATGGTATCAAAGCCAGTTTTCTGAACGGCTATCTTTATTATTATGGTGCCCGCAATGCAAAGAATATTGCATTGAATGACCGTAAAGCCATTGCACAGGACCTGCTGGCATACACTAAGCAATACATCAGCGGTTCCGTTTTCAAAAAACAATATGAAGATCTGCGTAAAAGCGCTCAACCACAACAACCGGCAGCCATAAAACTGCGTACAATTGAAGAGATACAAAAAGAAGAGGTCGCTAAAACGGAAAAAAGCATTAAGGATATGGAGAAGACGCTGAAAGAAGTGTCTGCCGACATTGCCAAATCCATGCAGCCGGTACTGGAAATGCAAAAGCAGAACCTGAAAGATTATAAAAATCCAAAGAACCCCATGTTTGAATCCATTCAGCAAAGTGAGAAATATCAACAGGAAGATGAGCGAAGGCGTTACCAGGAAAACACGGAGTTATGGAAAAAGAATTATCCGGAAAACATCAACCAGTTCATTGCCGGCAAACTGCAAAAGATGCTGGACGCAACCAAGGGGATCGATTACAATGCAGCCCTGGTAGAAAAATACAACAAGAAAAGATTTGTGAATCCTGCATATGAAGGGAAGAACACAGAATGGAAACAAGGGTTCCGTGCAGGAAAGGAAGTAACAGAAACAGCAAGGGCGTTTGCACAGCAGTGGCTGGGGGAGTTGAAGTGAGTCGTGAGTCTTTAGTCGGGAGTCTATAGTCCCCCTCCTGCTGTATTGTCTTTGATCTGGATTAGTGGCTGCAACCAACTCGATTATGTTTTATCTTTGAGCATGCCACTTCGCAGACTCAAAAAACCAATCCAGCTTTTTACACAAGACAGCCGTTCGGTAGGAATATTGTTGCTGGCTTGTACAGTGATCTCACTGGTGATAGCCAACTTGCCGCAGGGCATCGGGTATGTCAATTTCTGGAACATAGAGATTGAATGGCTTCATACGCTCCATCTTCCGCATAGCCCGCTCCATTTAGTGAATGACGGACTGATGGCACTGTTCTTTTTCCTGGCAGGAATGGAGATAAGACAGGAAATGCAGGAGGGGGAATTATCTACGCTGAACAAAGCGGCTTTGCCTGTGGCCGCCGCTGTAGGCGGAATGATAGTGCCGGCCATATTGTATATACTTTTCAATAAAGGCACCCAGTATTCAGGCGGTTGGGCAATACCCGCTTCAACAGACATTGCTTTTTCATTAGGCGTGGCATCGCTGCTTGGCAAGCGGGTGCCTGTGACCTTAAAGATATTCCTTACAGCCCTGGCGATCATTGATGATCTTGGTGCTATTATTATCATCGCCCTGTTTTATGGCGAGCCTGTAAAAGCCTTTTATCTTTTAGGAGCTGTAGCCATAATTCTTATCCTGTATTTGCTGAACAGGCAAAAAGTAAAATTCGGCATTCTGCATATTTTGTTTGGATTGCTGTTGTGGTATGCAATATTCAATTCAGGTATCCACGCCACGGTTGCCGGTGTCATCTTTGCATTGCTGATACCGCGGCATTTGCTGGGACATATCCGGCATCAACTACACCATCCAGTCAATTTTATTATCATTCCCATTTTCGCGCTTGCCAATACAGCGATCATCTTTCCGGAAAATGCCGGTGCTGCGTTGACCAGCAGTTTGTCCTGGGGCATTATCCTGGGATTGGTGCTTGGCAAGCCTGTTGGAATTTTCCTGGCTTCTTACCTGTTGGTACAAAAGAAAAAAGCAGAGTTGCCGGAAGGGGTTTCCTGGATGCAACTTACGGGGGCAGGCTTTCTGGCAGGTATTGGTTTTACCATGTCCATTTTTATTGCAATGCTGGCTTTTTCACAGCCGGCTGTACAGGACATAGCGAAAGTAGCTGTGCTGGTAGCTTCGCTGGTGGCGATAATTTGTTCGATTATCTGGTTGAGGTGGACTGGGGAAAAAGGGAAATAATGCGGGGATGGCTTGCTGTTTGCAAACAGAACACATTAAAGGAATTATGGGCGTAAGTGATGAGTGTGGTCAATCAAAAAATATCCGATAATTTGTTTGTATTTTTTTTGGTGCGAAACTTCAGGAACTGTATTTTTGCACCCCGTTCAGATAAAGCATCTGGGCATCAGGTTGATCTCGTAGCTCAGTTGGTAGAGCACATCACTTTTAATGATGGGGCCCTGGGTTCGAGTCCCAGCGGGATCACAGAGCAGGCTACAAAGCCTGCTTTTTTTATGCATATACCCAGTATTTACGCGGGTTTCAGGAAATCTTTCATCAAAACGCATCAATCGGAATCAACCAATTCGGTAACCTGCTCGGTTACCTCGCGATTCTTTTACTTTTAGGTAACCGAATTTTTACAAAATGCTTGCTGGGCAAGGGTTTCAGGAGCTGCAACTACCCTCAAAACAGGGTATCAGCAAACAAAATTCGGTTACCAAAATCACCACAAGATGAAAGTCAATCAAAACACTTCAATCTTATTTTGGTTATTCAAAGCCAAAACATCAGCGGACGGTAAATCACCTATCTACTGCCGGATCACGATCGAAGGAAAACGCGCGCAGTTCTCCACGGGAAAAAGAATTGCTCCTGAGCAATGGGACACTAGACTTGGAATCGCTAAAGGAAGGAATGAAGAAGCGATCAGTATCAACAAAGAACTGAATAAGATCGTAGCTGATCTGCAACGCACCTACGACCGGTTAGAAGCGCTACAGCAACGGGTAACGGCGGAGATCCTCAAAAACTCTTACCAGGGAACCGGTCCGGAAAATAAAATGCTTTCCGACGCCTGGCAGGAATATAATAACATCCTGCTTGAGCGGGTACACGCGAAGGAACCAACCATGAACCTGGATACCCAGGAGCGGTTTGTTGTTACTGCAGGAAAAGTGATGGCATTCCTCAAAAACAAATATAATACAAAAGACAAGGCAGTGCGTGACCTGCAAGATTGCTTTGGTGATGATTTCCTCCACTACCTGACAACACATGATCAGTTATCGAAGAACACGGCCATGAAGCATATAAAGAACACCAAGCAAATGCTGCGGTGGGCAACGAAGCAGGGATATACCAAGATCAATCCGTTGGGAGATTTCAAATGCACGTATAAAGATCCCAAAAGACCGCGGCTCGAGCTGCATGAATTAATGAAGATGTATCGCACGCCGATGCCGGTTCAACGGCTCGAGGAAGTGAAAGACGTTTACATATTTGGCTGCTTCACGGGATACGCTTACATGGACCTGTACAAGCTGGAGCCTGAAAACGTGATGCACTGGATTGACGGCACGAAATGGCTGATTAAAGACAGGAACAAAGGCAATCACACTAAATCTAACGTGCCGTTGATGGAGATACCGCTATCAATCATTGAGAAATATAAGGATCACCCCTATTGCCTGACCTATAATAAACTTTTACCGGTCAATAGTAACCAGCGATTCAATTCCTATATCAAAGAAGTCGCTGCACTCTGCGGGATCAATAAGGAGCTAACTACCCATACCGCGCGGCACACTTTCGCCACCACCATTCTCATTGAAAGTGGCTGCTCGTTAAGCACCACCGGTGAAATGCTCGGGCATGAATCCGAACGCACCACCAAGATCTACGCTAAGATAACTGACGTACGGGTAGCGAAAGATATCAAAGACGTCCGTTCCAATCTTGACGAAAGGATCAGAAAGATGCATTCTTTTGCGGGATAATGCGGCGCCGATTTTGGCCGGGTTTGGCTTAAATTTAGTTAGTAATATAATGCCAGGGGTAACAACCGGATTTGTTACCCTTGGGTTATATTATCGAACAGCTAAATCAACTCGGAGAAAAAAAGCCAACTTCGATTTTGGCTCAACTCTTTTGTATGAATGAAACTCACCAGGAACTTTTACGCCAGCAGGTAAAGGATCTTCCCTTTACTGATGAACTTAAGCAGTTGCTTCAAGTCAACAAGCTTCCCGCACTTGGTGATGTCCTCGCCATCGAAGTTTACAACTGGCATAAAAATCTTCCAGGATTTAACTTCCATCATCAGCATGAAATTGTCTCCTATCTCCAAGAGGCCGGTCTGATTGAATATTTAAAGGAAGACTAATAATCCTGAATCAGCCTGATCATATCCTGCAGAGCGCTTATCGCTTTCGCCTTATGGCTTCGCTCCGGATCATGGGATTTCTTGTCCATGCTTTTGGCGCCGGGATTTTTCGTCTGCAGGGTGCTGCTAAATTTGGAAACCGTGTTAAATACGGTCGTGCCATGTTTGTTAAGAATCAACTTGGATTCGTGAGCGGCGCGGATCAATATCGCCAGAACATTCACCGATACGGAAAATTGTAACTTCTCCTCATCATTAACAGTGCTGCTTGCTTTGAAAGATGGAGCCACAGATAAAAGCCGTTGCCGGGTCTCGAGGTATTGAATCTCTTCAGTTATCCATTGACTCAATTGATCCCGTAGACTGACACAATTAGGCTTTAAGGCTATATTCGGCTTTACAGGTCTTTGATTGAGTTCCTTTTGCCACTTCGACAATTGTGCTGTCCGATCTTTTGTTTCCGGAAGACTGTTCAGCGCATTTACCATTTCTCCAATCCACTGACTGACCAATGTACATGAATTGAAATTCATTGACACGAGCAGGTCTTTTACTTCTGGTAGAGCTTCGCACGCAGTCAAAGTTCTCAGAACATCTTTAATGTAAATCAACTCGCGATAGCTGGCTCGTTTCTTCGCGCAAAACGCAGACACTGGCGTAAGCAACACATCAATCAAATCAGCGTTTGCATTAAGCTCAGCAAGTTTTACACGCAGCGCTTTGATAGACGACCGCAGGCCTCGTTGATTAAGCAACAAGTATACCCGTAGTACATCTGCGTCCTTATCAAAATAAGAAGTGAAGTACTGTTCGATGTAGTTGAGCAGATCTTCTGTACAACGAAAAATCTCTTTGTAAAATCCGGTTAATATGTCATCCTTTGAAGTTTGATAGATACTCTTCGGATTCTTGATTGATAAGTATTGAAATATCTGATCAGCCATCCTGATCAGTTGTACCTGGTGGTGTTGTATGTACAATTCGCGCTGACGCTCTTTGCTGTTAAAAACCGTATGAATGAACTGCTTTCTTATTCTATCGGTTTCGGATGCGATCAGCTCCCGCCATTGCGGAATTTGAGAGACGACTGAGTCTGTCTGTTTCAAACGTGCGGGGTGCAGGGTTTTGGCAACAAAGTTTTCCAGCACTTCCAATTCGTACTGTAGAGCCATTTTCAATAGTCGGGTTTAATACATATACATTGCTTTTCAGGCAACAGTCCACCTATAAAGGATATGCCATGGAAAGAATGCAGAGAGTCAAGATTGAAATCTTAGGTATAACCAATACAGATGCTTTCACTTTTTTTAAGCACCATATCGTCAAAGCTTATGTATTGTTGTATTAACTCTTCAGCTGGCAGGCTCTCGCTTTATAAAGTGGGTACGTACAGTTTGCAATGCCGGCGATCGTCGCGATAGCAGCTAAGTAATTCCTTCACATTGATGCAGGCAATAGCGCATAGAGTAGGATCAAGCGTTCTTTAACCTATTATGAAGATAGGGTTTATCTATTATAAAAAATCAATTTGCGGATTACACAGATAGTTAAGAAGCATTTAAAATAAGTCTTTAGGACTAATTAAAAAGCTTTGTGATTTTGTTTCATATTCAAGTGCCTGTAATAAAAAATATTATGCAGCAACCTGAAGCTAATCCGTCTCCCAGGCAATTGGTAGATAAAGGGGGGATACCACCCCTTTGACACTGGTCTTGACTACCCAATTTGATGTGCTTTGCTGCAAAACTCATAGACATGGCAGTAAGCATACTTACCAGGGAAGACCTGGCCGCGTTCAAAGAAGAGTTATTTGCGGAAATGAGAATGATCATCAATCATCCGCTGAGTCAGCAGAAGCGATGGCTCAAAACGGATGAAGTGAGAAAGCTACTGAAAGTCTCCCCGGGCACCTTGCAAACGCTTCGGGTTAATGGCACGCTTGCGTATTCCAAGATCGGCGGCATCATCTACTACGATGCAGATCATATCCAGAAAATTCTCCAAGAAAACATGCGTCCTGTCCAGCACCCGGTACGACGATGATCAAAAAGCATCTTTCCAATCAGGTTATCTCATTCTTCATCCACAATCTTTCGTCATGCATAGTTTTTATCGTGGCAGATCCGGCGCGGGAAACAGGCGTGAATACCGGAAACCTAAGATCAAAACTGCCGAGCGTAGAAAGCGAAAGCAGCAAAAGAAAGTTGAAAGGACCTTTCCGGTGTGGAAACGTTTCTTTTACTGGTATGGGAAAGCAACAACTGCGGCGTTAGTAAAAATGTCGCAACATCTGAAAGCGAAAGGAGGACGTGCATGAATTATATCCGGCACTTGAATGCTTTCTTCGGTGTAGTCCGGCATGATAACCGGCTTACGACATCGCATATCAGTCTGTACATGGCGCTGTTTCAGTACTGGAACTTCAATCGCTTTCAAAATCCGTTTACTGTTTACCGGAATGATATCATGCGCCTGTCTAAGATCGGCAGCAAGAACACTTACCACAAGTGTATGAAGGAGCTGCACCAGGCACGGTACATATTCCATCATCCGTCTGCGACGAAATATCAACCGGTGAAAATCTCCATGACGATGCTCGATAAGATTGCACAAAAGAACCCGGAACAACTGGAATTATTTGCAGGAAATGCCGCAGCCGCCGGGCAGAACACAGAAACATACATAAGTCCCAAAAAGAAGACAGCTACCGATACCGGAATTGGGACGCAGCCTGTCTCAAATATGACCCGTATAAGTCTCAATAATGAGCCAGAAACAATACCAAATCCGGGACACCTTATAAAACATACAAACAATAAACAAGAGAGAAACACACCCGCCCATCAGATTTTTGCAAGGAACGGGAAAATACAGGAAGCGATAAATACGCCGCCCTTCCGGGAACCGAAGGCCGGCCAGGCAAACGAATTAAACGGCCGGCCGAAATTTGCTGAAATCGAAAGATTCTTCAGAGAGAAAAAGTATGCAGTGTCAGAAGCGAGGAAGTTTTACAACCACTATAAAGCAATTGGCTGGAAGATCCAGGGTAAAATACCTATCGAGGATTGGAAGGCGTTGGCAGAAAAGTGGATGGTGAATACTTCGAAATGGAACAGCAAGGGAACGGCTGCGCCTCCCGAGGCCACAGAAGAGATCAGTGTACAGTTTTTGTACGATCGGTTTTGTGAGGGTAAGAATGTTTTGCAGTATATCACCGCGGAGCATTTTGATGAATTGAAGTTGGAACTTACAGAGGAAATCATGCAACAGGCTTGGAAGGAACGTATCAACCAGGTTGCCGGAACAAATCGGCATTCTTTAAATGAATTGTGGGACGCATATTTAAAAGGAGATCGCAATCATAGATTACTGCAAAATGATCAGCCTAATCTTATTCTGCTTGCTAAGCAAATTTCCATCGTTAGGTATTTCTCAACTTTGAGAGTATCAGGTGTGACTTTACGGTGAGCTTCGAACTTGTCGAGAAAAGACAGCTTAGGATCGCATTACAAATTGAGAAGCCTTATAATTATGGACAGGTTTGTAAAATCCAAAAACTACTAGCTTAATGTTATAGCGGGCCTAAAACGTAAGAACTACATCTTAGGTGTGACTGGCCAAGGCTACAGCACCACCTGATATACGCATAACCTGAAATAGGGCGCAAGTTAGAATCTCATTAACCCATTTGTGGAGATGACCCATTCAGGAATACTTTCTTATTAGCATAAACTTCTCAGTGTAAGTTTGTTATAGAGTTTTCTCGGCCTGAAAATAGCAGTTTGAACTTTCAGGAGAGAAACAGTGAAGTAAGGAAAAACAGCTTACTCAGTCGGTTGCTAGTGAGGGCTAAACGACATTTTCATCATATACCATTCTATCATATTGTATTAGATATACTACAATATTAATTTTACTACAATCGCCCAAATTCCTAAATTCGATTATATTAAACTTATCCACCATGAATAGATTCAAGGGCAAAAGCCATTCAAGTAACTTGCTTGACGTTTTACAACAGACCATTAGAAACTCCTTACACACAGATCCTCCCAATTGGCAGTCGAAAAAATCTTATAAAGAATGCGGCGCGTTTTTTTTGACAGTATTCAGGTTACAATAACAGTCGACATTGAAAACATCAGTTAGACCAATGACGGAAGGTTTAATTGTTGTTAGACCTTATTAATTTCCTCTGACGAGTAAATATCAGTTGTAAGTACGCCGGTAGTTTCTTATTAACTGGATGTACCGGCAAGCAAAGACCATCTTAATGAAACCACATTTATTTCTGAATAATCCCCGGGGTGAGAGAAAAGAATTTAATGTTAACCGTAAAATTGATGAGGAGCAAGAGAAGGATGATCACCAACAGAAACCACCTGAGGCCTACAGGCCCCAGAAAAATGCCTTACTAGTTAACCTTCACCAATTTGATAGGGACAGGCAGCTACGCCAGGAGCGAAGAGTACTAGATATTCCTGCACATATCGACTACATACAGGTAAATTTCTTTCCGGTATTTAGCAACACGGAGAAATATAAGACACGAGACCGTTTCCTTAAAGAATTCGGTCTTACGGCTGTTTCCTATTTTAATTTAAATCAATCCGTGCTTTTAGCAATTTCGGACGAAAGTAAGTTTTCAGGTTTTAAAGCTTTACTGAAGGAATTTATTGAAAGTGATGATAGTCAACAGCCGGATGGTAAAAGGTACAATATTGTCACGCTGATTGAAAGTTTTTCCTTTCTTCAATTGATTAATCGAATGGGAAGAAATGAGAAAGGTGATGTAATACTGGGTCTTATAGTCCCAGACCAATCTATTGGGGATCGATACTCTACTATATTCACTCTATTGTTAGAGCGACTGACTTCTGGCGCCGGATCTGATCAGGCTATTCAGTTCTCAACAGATTTTCAATCCTCAATTGAAATCAAAGATATTTCCAGCGAGTTGTTAACCGAAATCCTAGACAATTACGACATCATTCAATCCGTTCAAAGTTTAAGATCGCCTGTAATCCGGAGTAATGCTTTCAATCAGCCGGAACTGACTTGGAATCTTACCATCAGCCCCCCTGAAAACCGGGATGTGATAGTTGGAATATTGGACAATGGTGTCAGACGGATAACGCCGCTGCAGGATATTATTGTGGATCGCAGAATTGATGTCACCAACAAGCAAAGGCCAAATCCTCTTTTAGCTGAGCACCCGCACGGCACGATGGTAGCAACCTTAGCCGCATTGGGCAAACGTTTTTTTGATACGACTCAACAAGATTTTGTCGCCGATGCTATGATCATGCCGCTCAAGATTCTAACTTTTGCGACAGGGAGTCTGAATATTTACGGAGTCAAAGAAGCAATTGAAAGCGCTATCAAAGCAGGAGTAAAAATTTTTAACTTGTCTGTTTGTGGCCCGTCTAAGGCCTACAATGAGATGCAATCCGAGTATGCCTATTTACTAGATAAATTGGCATATGACAATGATATCCTTATCTTTATTGCCACAGGGAACTTGGCAGAGGGAGATGTCGAAGCGATGCAAAAGACAGTGCCTTCAACAAGTGCTGAAACACATTTTCATACTTATCCTAACCACTTCTATAACCCTAACGAACTTTCAGCCGACCATGCCTGTGAGGCTACTAATATTTGCATTCCCGCTGAAAGCTTGAATAATATTTCGGTTGGAGCGATTGCTGATAACCTGGTAGAAAGCCCCGCTAGCGGCCTGACCCCGTTCAAAGAACTACCTGCATACTACACCAGAAAATGGCATTTGGACTATACGCGAAAAATAAATGGCCGAATAATTGCCCGCAAACAAACCAATGTTCGGATTCGCAAGCCAGATATAGTTATGGCGGGAGGTGATTTACTGAGTGACAATGCGCGAATGCATGTGGTAGGGCTAGGAGATAACGGAACTGATTTTTATTTAAAAGAAGCTGGAACTAGCCTAGCAGCTCCACTTGCAGCCAATCTGGCGGCAAGGATTGTTCGACAATACCCAGACCTCTCGATGCAGTCGGTTAAGTCACTGATCATAAATTCAGCCGAACAGTTACTAGGCAGTGATTTTTTAAATGACTTGGTAATGAAAGTTCAAAATGATATTGCAACAGATTTTTTTGGTAAACCATTTTCCGGTTTGACTCGGGCAGAGTTGTTGACTATTTCCCCATACTTAAGCAGTGAGAAACTATATGATCGGATTGTCGGGTATGGTCAGCCGGTGGAGAATAAAGCACTCTTCTCTGATACAAAGCGGGTGAACATTGTAATACAGGATACGATTACATTAAACTCTCACAAAGTGGTGAAACTAAAAATACCTGATTATCTTCTGAATTATAAAAAGAACGGAAAATTGCTGACGATCAAATCGACTTTATGCTATTCTTTTCCGCCGGTACATAACAATCAACTTGGGTATAATCCATTGCATATAAGTTTTAATATTTTTCGGGATATAAAGCAGAATAACCCAGGAGAGACCGCCAAAGTAATTGCGGATAAGAAGGATCCTTGGTATACAACTTTTGTTCAGGGTATTGTCGACGACAAAAAACGTGCAGAGGCAAAAAATCGAGCGTTGGCGATCAAAACAAATGCAGAGCCTTGGTCAGAAGATTTTTATCCTACTTCGAGTAAGCCATTTTCGAATACACAGCAGTTTGCAATGAATATCAGTAAGGCTGAAATTGCTAAATCATCCAACGAAATTTCAATAGCCATTCGTTGTACACACAAAAGAGAATTGCCGCCTTATGTAGAGGCCAGCCTAAGGCGAAAATCGCACGATTTCTCTATTGTAGTGGAGCTTTCGGAAAAGTCAAGTGAGGAACTTAGCAGGTTTGATTTATATAACGAATTGATAGCTATAAATGAATTGGATTTACATCCGGCGGCTCAGCTTGAAATTGACGGAGGAGATTTGGAACTCTAGTTTAAGCGACCTTTAATACCAAGTGATTGTTTCTCCTTTGCAATGAGTTCTGACCATAACTTCGTACTGATCTCTGGTTTGCCAAGCTTCCTTTTTTTTGCGATAACCCCTTTTTTGATAGAGGTAATAAGTGTTCGTTGAATAGAGTAATATGAAAGCCCTAAGCATTTCCGAATAAGTGCGGGGAGCTTTTTAGGGTCGTCAAAAATGAACTGGTCACTTTGCAACGTTTTGGTGATGATTTCCTTGACGTGAGCCTCATCCGGACGATCAAACTGCAATTTTAAGTCAAAGCGTCTGACAAGCGCATCGTCAATCATGTTAATGTGATTCGTAGCAGCGATTACTATAGAATTTTGAGGGAGATAGTCAAAGAGTTGTAAAATTGTATTGACAACACGTTTCATTTCTCCGTGATCTTGGTTGTAGTCCCTGATTTTACCAAGACTGTCAAACTCATCTATAAAAATGATACATTCTTCAGCCGCGGCTTTTCGAAAAATTGTAGCGAGGTTTTTACTGGTCTCACCCAACTTTGAAGACACAATGGCTCCCAAGTTAACTACGACCATCATCTTCTGTAGTTCTCCAGCGAGTACATAGGCCGCGAGCGTTTTTCCGCAGCCAGAAGGTCCATGGAAAATAGCTTTATTGGAAATTGGTAAGTCATAACGGCGTAATAACTGCGCAGAGCGATGTTCTTCGATGAAAAACTCCAAGTCAAACTTTACGTCGTCTTTACATACGAGATTTTCAAACTTGTATTCAGACGTAACTTTGTCAATAATGAATTCTCCAGATTCCTTTTCTTCTTCACGCAGCAGATATTTAGGCGACCCAACTTTCGTCATGCCACTCCGGGCATGGACATGGATCGCTTCTTTAACGATTGACTGTAGTTGGATAGCCAGATTAACTTTTTTGTGGTTCTTAAAATAGTCAATTAACCCAATTAATGATTTGTATAGCTTTTCCTGGTCATTTTCCAAGCCATACTTGGCGATATCTTTGAGTAAATCAGTTTGGGCCATTAGGTGATAGTAGCGATTTGAAATTTGGAATACAGACGCGATCTGAGCCTCAATATTACTATTTTTCGTTCAAACGAACCCCATATTATTCAGCGAGGTTAATCTTTTTGGGACTCGAAACCAGCCTGGGCAAATTCCAGTATTTATCCAGTCTTATGGGAAGATTTCATCGGGGACCGGTAAAAAACAGGGAAGCTCAAACTTTTCGGTTCGATTTGCGTTAGGGGCTATAACATTGGCTTACATCGTGAGATAGAGTTACAACGCGTTAACTCCTTTCATATCTTCTGAATGGTAGGTATCTCAATTTCATTTTATTCCAGCTTTTCGTGACATTTTTAATTTCGATAATTGCGGGTGGGGAATTTGGCGCTTTACAGTTTCGCTTTTAAGAAATAGGTATCTAAAGCCTCCTTTAATTTTTTATTCTTCATTTGCACGGCTCGTTCTCTAATCTTGTCTGGCTCATAGTAAATGACCCTAAATTTTTTTGTAGCAGCAATATATTGGTCCAGACGTTGTTTTGCATTCGATGTGAATCCTCCTGTTGCCCAATATTCAAATTCGATCGAATGGTTTTTCAAGGTTTCCTGTTTTAACAACCAGGTTTTGAAGGCAGGAATTTTAATATTTATCCATTTCTCTATTTTTTCTTCGTCAATTTTACTATTGGTCGCTTTGCATTCGCAAAAAACAACCCGATCGGCATAAATGGCAAATACGTCAATTTCATGTCGTCCATTATTTTCAAAAATCTCCCGGCCTATATCGATACTCTGGCTGGCTCGTGTGTGAATATGTCCAACGAAGTACTCAAATAACGCGCCGCGGATGTTAAATACTAACGTTTCATTAAATGTTCTAAGCTGTCCAATGAGTTCCAGGTACTTTTCCGGTTGGTCTTTTAAGCTTGCACCGGCATTATTTAATATGGAGACCAGCTCATTTAATGCTTCTGCATATTTTTCACCAAATAACTCCTTGAGTACACCAATGGCGATACCATTTTTTTTCAACTCGGTCAAGGCCAGTGGATGAACGTTATCGACGATCAAGAAAGGAATTACTTTCGAACTGTTCGTAAAACTTTGTATATGGTTTAATTTTTCGATGAAGAATAGCACATCGTCTTTATAGACTTGCCTGCCAAAGAGGATATCTGCAAGGACGAACCCTGGTTGTTTATTATTCACGATTCCCCTGACGTAGGAGGCTCCTTTAAAGCCCCAGCGAAATTTCCCGAACTCCCCAAAGAGTTCGCCGGCGTTAAAAGATACCAACCCTGTATTTCGCAGCAGAGAATGAAAGTGTGATAAGATATCTTCTTTAATTGTTTCCATTGTGCGGTGTGCCAAGCCGCTGCTTTCAACCGGGCAAAATTTGGGTGCAAAATAATATTCATCTGTCCCGTTGAACACCAGCACACCCTCTGCAACGAACTTTTGCATCACTTTTTTGAACGGTAGATGTTTTTTTAATGCAAGTATTGGATAGTTGGTATAGCACTCTAGGAATTTTTGATTAATGATCCCTCCATGCACTTTCAGAGCGTTGATACAGTACCAGTATTTTCTACCGTGTTCATATAAGGCTTTTGAAAATACTTCGTATAGCACTTCGTCCTTGTACTGTTCAGGAAGAAAGCATAGCGACTGATTACTCACGAAAAAGCCCTTAATCTTTTTAATCGTTTTTGTGCGTGATACTTTTTGGCTGGCCGTATTCACTGGTATCTTTTCAGTCTTTGCAAGTTTCACGGAAAGCTCGCCGGACATCAGAGGTCCATACTTCTTTAGCAGGGTTTCTATTGTTGTCATATGGCTCTATATATAAAAAACTCTTTAGAGTTTTTAGGGGAAACTTTTTTTTGAAATTCTAAGTCAGAAAAAGTTGAAATAACTTTAAAATTTGCCAAAAAACGCTGTCATCTCGGGTTTCCCTCCCCCTCTAAAAGTATTCAATTAATTGAATAAGTTAGCCTAGCAAACAAGGTTTTATGTTTTATTGGTCTGCCATGGAAAGCATTTGTCGTTGCGTTGTCACGACGATCAGCAGAAAAGTACGGTCCACGGTTCTTTGTCTTACATAAATGCCGCGACCTCGCGCCGCCAGATAATATTCCGGCTGCTGCGATGCAGCACCCGCAAGACTATCTGGCGGCTTCGAACATTCATTCCTGACCTGGCACAGCCGGCTGTCTATTGCGCGGACGCGGGTGCTGAAGCACCAACGGCAGCGTCGCGCAATACACAGCCCAGACCCACGCTGCTTTGCCTGCGCACAGATGGCCGCGACCGCGTGCCGCCAGATAATATTCCGGCTGCCGCGATGCGCCATCCGTAAAACTATCTGGCGGCTTCGATTATTCACTCCTGACCTGGCACAACCGGCTGTCTATTACGCGGACGCGGTGCTAAAGCACCAACGGCAGCGTCGCGCAATACACAGCCGAGCCCGCGCTGCTTTCAAAGCGGTGTGGCTGCGCCACGGATCATTTATGGCTTTGGCGGCGGGGTGGATCGTAGATAGACAAGTTACACCCCGCCGCCAAAGGCCGGTAAAAAGGTCTCTCTGCGGCAGGCATCGGCAAGCCCCACGCCAGCCCGGTGCAGCAGCCCCGCTGGTCTCAATTTATGAGACCTAAATGGCAGCGGGGCACCTGCACCGCCAAAGGCTGCTTCGCAGGCCTGTCATGGCGCTTGCAGCTCAGCCTGCCTCCGTTCGGGCAGCTGCCTGCATCCTGCAAAAATCTGCGTTCATAGCTCCTCCAATCGTGCATTGCACTTGAATTTATTGCACTCATTCCATAGCTATGAACGCAGAATAGTGCAGCCTGCCCGCTGCCCCATGTAGGGCTCGCCGGCCATCCCCACTGCGGCTGCGCGCAGCGTGGATCCGTAGCGCTCACCTGATACCCAGGATTCGCTTACGGCTCCTACGCTGCGCTTGCATAGTTCGGCCACCTACGTATTTATGATTAAGTTACTCCGGTGGCCTCCTATGGAGCTGGCAGCGGCCTCCTTCGTCAGCCTACCTCTGCCAGCCCCTGGTGGGGGCTCGCAGCCGCCTGCGTTTCTCTCCGGCGGCTTACGGCGGCGAGCGCGCCTTCCACGCTTCAGCCCGGCAGGTTTGCCGGGCACGGCTATACTTCTTTTTTGCCGCAGGCGCTTTTACCGGCTGGACCAAATCGACGAGGTTATATCTGGAGTGTGTCAAACGTCATTCTTAGTAAATGGACATTTGATATAGTGTCAAGAAGCATTTGCCTTGCCTCACTGTTACTTCGAAAAAGAGTACAGCAAGTTAGCGCCGGCGTAAGCTTGGCTGCGCAGCATAAACACAAGGCCAGCGCACAAGGCTATCATTTATACTGCCAGCCACGCGCCGGCGCTGGAAAAATGCTTTCTCTTTTTTCCCTTTTTCTCTTTTGGATAAAATTTATTGGAGTCCTGCTATGGGGAAATTCATTCTTTATTGACGAATGTGCTCTTTCCGGGATCGATGCTTCTTCATTTAACCTGCAGCAAAAGCTGCCGACGGGTCCCAACCTGGCACCAGAATCCGGAGCGCCAACCGAAGGACATCCATACAATTACCCCGAAGGCAAAGCGACAACCTCAATCGCCAGCACAAAACGGAACCCGTCCCGAAATCCTCCAATGGGCCGAACGAATGCCAACGCCACATTCGCGGTGAAAAGAATAAACCATCCCGCAAGATAGCACCGGCACAAAACACACGCTGCGCAGCATAAACACAAAACCCACGCACAAGGCCATCATTTATACTACTTCGCGTGGTGCCGGTGCTGGGCGGCGGCGGGTTATTTATTCTTTTCACCTTAAATCATTGCTTATGTCTATTCGTCGTCCTCATTGTCGCTTTCTTGGCCGGTATTCCATTTTCCGTGCTGGCTTTATTGTGTTCCGTCTTTATGCTTTGCCTTCGGGTAAGTTTATGCATGTGTCTGGCCGGTTTATGGCTATCACACCATCCATTGCGCCGCCACTGTAAGGCATAAAAAAAACAGCCCTGAAATTTCAAGGCTGTTTTACTCTGATGCCACCACAACAACAGAGATATATTAATCAGCGGATCACTCTCCTTCAACGGCCGTCTGGCTGACGGCGCTTGCCACTCCACCTGCAACAGCCAGGTAACCGGCTATCTTAACGATCACCGCAGGCAGAGCAACCGGCGCGGCCGCGATCGCTGTGGATATCGTGGCCAGCACAAGGCCAATATTCCGCAACGATTTAAAAAACCGTGGTGTGGGCTCCTGTGCCCGTTTGATGATTTCGTTCATGTTAATAGGCTTTAAGTGGTCAAAAAATTGAATAGCTCCTTTGGCTCTTATCAGGGATCGGTTGCCTGTTCTTCGGGTTCATCCCACAAGATGGTGGACACAGGCGGCCAGTCGGATATGCGTGACTGGTCAGGGAAGCGCGTTGAAAATGTCCTGGTGTTTGATTTCATTTTTTGCCGGTTTAGGTTAGCACTGCGGATCTGCCATGATAATTCCTGTACCAAAGAGAACCACAGTTAATGAAGTTTCACGAAGGAATACCTGGCATTAACTGAAGCCGAATACCGGCCAGTTATCCTGCTCGAGGAATACACTCGGATCCAGCACGCTTACGCAGCGCTGGTTGATGGGAGCGGCACGCACTCCAATGTGTTTCTGGATTGCTTGTTTCATGATCGTGATTTTTATGATGAAAAAGAGATTACACACCGGAAATAGCCACAAGCGAAAGGGCATTGAATGAGCCGTTTCTCAGCGGATACATTTGCGCATTCACCTGTTGGTAGAACTCGATGCCCAACGTCAGAAACAAAGGATGGGCACTGTTCGCCGTAACCGCATTCACCAGGTCGATCACAGCCGTCTGATTGGCATCCCAGGGCAGTACTGCAGTCTCGCTATTGGCGGAGATGAACACCTCATTCTCAAAATCGATTTCTGCACCTGCCGAAACAATCTTGAAATGGGTGGTACCACCTGGTGCCGCGATCATATTCAGCGGTACAAAGGCCGGGATGTTGATCGACAGCGTACCGGCTGCCCGGTCGATCACCGGCGTGAACGGCGCGTAAATGGTAGTGCCGAGTTTGCCGTTGATGTTGAAATCAAAACCGGCCAGTAGTTCGGCCTCACCGTCGATCACGTTACGAAGGCCGCGAGGATTTACCGCGTCTTCCTGGAGCACACGGACCATTTCCTTCGTCAGCCGGCTTACCATCCGCGGATCTGAAGCGTTCTGCAATAGTCCGCGGATAGCATTCCGCAGGAGCTTGCCGGCTTTGCCGGCACGGCCAAACTCCGAACCATTCTCACGTGTGCGCTGAAAGGCCGGATCGTTCGCGATCCTTGCCGCCGGCACACCGCCTTTTTCCCTTGCCAAATACCCGTCTTTCGATTTGTAGAAGGTAATATCACCGATAGTACCGTCCAGCTTCACTATTCCTTTCTGCCGTGCCATAACAACCCATTTTACTTTTCACAATTCTGCTAACCCACCGTACAGCTTACAGCTGATACATTCGTTATTTTTGCAGCTACAGCACAATTTTAGAATGAACTCTAAAAACAAAAAAGCAGCCGTTCCGAATGTGCAGGATTATGCAGCAAACGATCCCCAATCGCATAGTCATTTATGCGAAAGACATTATGAATATCACCGGCCGTAAAGAGAGAGCGGCCCGGGCGCTGCTGGCTGCGATCAAGAAAAAGTTTAAGAAGAAGAAGGGAGAGTTTGTGTCGGTGGATGAGTTTTGTGAGTTTACGGGATTGAAGAAGGAGAGTGTGAGCGAGTTCCTGGTGGGGTGAATGGTAGCAGATCTTTATCCTAAGTATGGATAAAGCATCTTCTACATTTTTGAAAACGCCCAATTAACGGCACTTTCAGCTTTTTTTGCCGTTAATTTGAGCCATCATCCTTCGGAAAAGCTTCCGAATATCTGCGTTAATTTTTCAGCGTCCAAAAATCTAGTCCGCCATTGAGCAAGGTTGCGGCAGGCTGCTACAATTATGTTCACTATTTTTCCGTGTTCACGGGCAGTGAACAGTGGAAAATAATGAACAGATTGAAAAATATATATCCGAACGTTAGGTATTTGCAGAGAAACCTAACAGGTATGACGAGTCAAGATAATTTAGGCCAGTAAATGTCACATATTTTCAAATATTTGTGACATTTCATATTCAGGATATCGGCGATAATATAATGTTAATGAGATGCTTAAGAGGTTAGTTATCATCGTCCACAAATATGCCTGCTAATACAGTTGTGGACAAGAATAGGGTTTTATAATCGTCCGTAATTATGCGGACTGGTGCCAGTGCCACCAGCGGCGTTGACGCTCTTATCGACTTTTGATTACGGTACCGAGTGCTATTGCCAGTTTTAAATATCCTTATTTAGCACCTGGCAGGATGCGCTTGATTTTGAATGCAACAGGCAGCTGAGCATCGAGTCTCATCTTTTCCGGCCTATCCTGTAATTTCGGTTAATAATGTTCATGTGAGCCGAATAAATTCACTATTCGGCTCATTATTTTCCGTATTTATGAGCCGATTAACGGTAATAATCGCTCATGGCAAATTATAACGGGCAGCAAAAGGATTGGCCTCACTTCAAATTCTCCCTTACAGGCGTAGAGGGCGAGTTGCTTACTTTTTCCGAAAAAGTAAGGAGAAGACGGAAACGGCAGGATTGGTCGAGCAATCGTTTGAAAAAGCGCAGCGCTCGAATGAAATAACGCCAGGGTAGAATATTTCGTCAAGACAACTCTCGATGCACAAATTGAAGCGGAAGCACAGATTGATTTTAGCCTGAAGACAACAAGATTCTTTGGCCCGCTACAAGTATCATCTTAATGACCGCCAACTCATTGTAGTCAAGAGAATATTGGAAGAAGGGTCAAAGGATTCAAAGGCGGCATGAATGCCCGGAAATACATAGGGATTACCAAGACCTCCAAAGCGACTGCCACAAGGGATATGCAGCAATTGCTGGAGATGGGGCCTTCATACTTTCTGGAAAAGCAGGAGGCGGTAGTATAAGCTACCAGGTCAACATTTAAAAAATAGGAACTCTTATTGTGTTAGAAGAAACCTGCGTCGTCTGGAAAATCTTATTTCAATGCAGTCGGGCTCGCAAGGATATTAAAAAGCTTTCAAGAGGATCTTTTTGCGAACGTTATCGAAAGATGATAACGTTCGCAAAGATAACTTCAGTTCGGTTTGATTAATCTCTTAAATACCCAGTTACCAAGCCAGAAAGCTGTAAATATCAATTTTATACAAATATCTGTTTATCAATTATTTGTATTTTTAAAACAAAAACTCGTACTTATTAATGTAACATCTGGCACAATATGGCACTTAAAAATGTGATTTATTACATAAATTCGTACCAAATAATGTGATATGAAGAGGAAGGCAATGAATTTGCTGAAAGACTGGAAAGCATCTGCAACCAAAAAACCGATGATCATTCGTGGCGCCCGGCAGGTTGGGAAAACATGGCTAATGAAAGAATTTGGCCGGCAACAGTACGAACAGGTGGCATATGTCAACTTCGAAAGCAGTGCCAACGTCAAAAGCCTGTTCAACGATAACTTTGACATCCGGCGTATCCTGACTGCTCTCCAAATTGAGACAGGAATCACCATTATGCCCCAGACGACACTGTTGATCTTTGATGAAATCCAGGAAGCACCAGGCGCCATTAACTCGCTGAAGTATTTTCAGGAAAATGCTCCAGAGTATCATATTCTCTCTGCCGGATCTTTGCTCGGCGTTGCGTTAAACAATAACCAATCATTTCCCGTCGGCAAGGTGGAGTTCATGGACCTTCATCCGTTGAGTTTTTCTGAATTCCTGGAAGCGGTAGAGGAAAAACCACTGGCAGACTTACTGAAAACACCAGACTGGCCGTTGATCACTGCCTTTAAGGTAAAATTCATAGAACGCCTGAGGCAGTATTACTTTATTGGTGGAATGCCGGAGGCGGTCCGTTCATTTGCCACAAACGGAGATTTCAAACAGGTCAGAACGATCCAGCAACAAATACTGACTGGCTACGAACAGGATTTTTCCAAACATGCACCCACAGAAATCATTCCGCGGATCCGTATGCTATGGAACTCAATTCCCGCTCAATTGGCAAAGGAAAACAAGAAGTTCATCTACGGATTAATCAGGAGCGGCGCCCGGGCAAAGGAGTACGAGCTGGCAATGTCCTGGCTGATCGACTGCGGGCTGATCCATAAAGTACATAACCTTTCACATCCTGGCATTCCCTTAAAAGCGTATGAAGAAATCAATGCCTTTAAACTCTTTTTAGGAGACGTGGGTCTGTTGTCTGCAATGACCAGCCTTGATGTCAAAACTTTACTGGAAGACAATGATATTTTCGAAACTTTTAAAGGATCGCTGACCGAACAGTATGTACTGCAGCAACTCGTGACCTTGCCAGACCTACCTGTTTATTACTGGTCGCCTGAAAACGCAAAAGCGGAACTGGACTTCGTAGTACAGCACAGCGGGAAGGTGATACCAATAGAAGTAAAGGCGGCTGAAAATCTCCATGCGAAAAGTTTGAAGGTGTATTGTGATAAGTTTCAGCCTGCGCTCGCAGTTCGTACATCGCTCTCTGATTACCGGCCCGAGAGTTGGATGGTGAATGTGCCTTTGTATGCCATTGAAACGCTCGATTTAATTGCAGAGGATAAACCAGCGGTATAAAGAGCAAGTGAAAGAGAACATATTGGCTAGTTTGAAAAAAGCAGGCGGTATAACCTATCAATATTGGAAAACCTTGGCTTACAGTTTCTAATGCACAAACCAGAGCAGCGCTGATGAAACAAGTAGAAGGCCGGGACTGAAAATGCGCTCTGATCATTACCTCTCAGGTACTGTAAATAAAAGAAGTACCCACTAAACTCAAAGCATTACGTACGTCCGGAGGTTTTGCGCCATTTCGGCTGAACGATCACACAGCGCAAAGCGTACCAGCTTCCCCTAAAAACTGCGGAGTAGTATTGAGTTCGAAGTTAGCTCTGCACGTAAAAGCAGCAGAATTTTGAAAAAACATAAAAATTTGTTCAACTTCGTGGGCTTTGGAATTATCTGCTCTTTTCATTTTAAAATTTGTCAAAAATATTCTGTCGGTGATACTCTAAGGCATCGTTGCTTATTTCATATATATTTGGAGGGGCAAATTTCTTCCCAGCTATTTGAGCTAGCCATTGTTGTGTTTGTAGGCTTAGGCTGTCTATTTTTTGTGTTATAATCACCTCATTCGATTCATTAAACGTAAAGTAACCCTCATCAAATAGATTGTCATACAAAACGGAAAGACATAGGCCGTTATGAGGTGATAATCTCGTCTCTATCTTGGTCGACCAAGGAATGATATGACTTGCTATCAGTAATTCACTTTCCTTTGCACCAGTCAAGCAACATTGATGGCTGAAGTTCTCTAACACCTTTTTCCGGAAGAAAGATTGCTTGACCCTTACTTTTATTTCTCTTCTTGCATTTTCAATTGCATAATCGTTAGTATTGTTTTGTTGTAAAACAGGAATGTTGAAATGTACCTGAGGTATGCTAAAAAACTCGGAAATATTCCTTTCAATTTTTGAATTTCTTATTCTTAAAATATGGTTTCGGATATCTCCAACCCACCTTTTTCTTTTTTCCTCAAAAAAATACAAATTCTGCTCTTTCAATAAATCCTGTATTGCTAAAAATGGTATGGTATAAAAATCGCCTTCATTCTCTTCACTACCGAATAGGATAACGTTGAAGTTTGAATCAAATAGGGTTCTATAATCATTGAGCTTAGTTTGTGATATTCCAAACCAATAATTCGAACCGGTATCGGCTTTTAACACATAATTTGACTGCTCCAATTGCGCCCTATTTGCTTTTACCCAATTCATATCAGATAGTTAATCCAAAATTTATCTTCAAAAATTCCCCCACTACTTGCCTAGCCATTCCAACATATTGCTCTTCTGGGTTTAAAAACTTTTTCAAACGCTCAAGTTCCCTTTTCAATACTCGCTCGAATAAAAATTTCTTTGTTGTATCAGCGTCTCCAATAATATCATTGTAATTTTTAGTTGCTTCTTTAACCCTTTGTATTTGCGCCTGAATCTCGATAAGTACTTTTTCCCTGGATTGAACAAGGTATACTCTCTGCAAAACATAGACATCTATAGATGTTTTTGCCATAATGCTTTGTTTTCCTGCTGCATCTTTTTTTGGACGAATAACACCCTCTTCTCCATATTCCAAGTGTTCCTCGGGATTATCAATACATGGATTTAGCAGAAGTCTATATGGCTCTTCATCTGCAATTCCTTTGGGATGATCATGCTTACGTACATATTTAGTGGTATCTGACAATGGGAACTGGTTCATTTTACCCATTGTTTTTTTATTAACCATCCCGTAAATAGAATGAGAAAGTTTTTGGTTACAGTTTCTGCAAGATAAAAGTAAATTGTCCCAATCTGCTGCAAGCCAATAATAACCCGGTTTATTGTCAGGAGTCGCTTCTTCTATTTCACCTTTAGGTCGAAAGTGTTCTACATCGCCGGAATAAACATGTAAGAATGTACTTTCGCAGTAAGCACACTTCCCTTTAAACAATTTTATCAGAGACTCTTTTACTTCAGAATCAGAATATACTCTAAAGTTGAAGTTCGTGCCATCAAAAGCAGGAGATGTATAATGCTCAATGGCTCTCTCGGTTTCTGTTTTCCCCTGTTTACTCTTTTTGTCCAATACAGAAGGTTTGGGTACTCGAGCTCTGTCGATCTTTATCATAGCGAGTTGTTTTTAACATCTAGGGTTTTCCATATACTCGCAACCCTTTTGAGCGCCTCCATTTTTAATTCTTCCTTTATTTTCAATCCATCTTCTCGGGTTTTACGGGCAAGCAGTTCGTCAATCACATAATAAGTAAGTTCCTCACGCTCTGTATCCCCTAAGTGCTTAATCCTTGGGATTATTTGGCTTAATTCCAGAAGACGGTCCTTTTGTTCTTCACTTCTGTCTTGTTCTTCTAAAGCGAGAATAATATAATATTCGTCAAAGAGACGTTCCGTTTCAAGATCGATAGTACTTTTCAGACCGAAAAAATCAGAAGTAAGTATCTGATCTACCCTTAATTCGCTTGGATCGGGCAAGTCTGTCAAAGCAATCACTTCTCTTTCTTGATTTTTTGTAAGGACTACAGTTTCACCAGCATACAGTCCTCTTAAACAAAGCGGCTCATGGGTAGTTACCACAAAGCGAATTTTTGGGAAGGCTTTTCGCAAACGTCCAACAACTTCCATTCTCCAGCGTGGATGTAAATGTGTACCAATTTCATCAATAAGTACCATTCCTTCAGCCAAGTCAAACGTCACATTCTCTCCAGCTAAAGTTGCCATTATGTCTACTGCCAAATAAAATACTGATTTATACCCATCGCTTAATTCGTCAATGAAGAATTGATCATTCCCTCTTTTCACGACTGGCAGTCCCTTCTCAATTTTTATAGTATCTTCATTATCCAATAACATTAAATCCTTTAGTGCTATTGCCACACGATCAAAAGCTGTTTTATCTTTTTTAAGTAATTTAACCAACCAGGTATCAGCATCTATCAATGAGAATGTATAATCAAATAAATTTCGGGCCTTAGCTCCATAGAAAACGGCTTTCTCGGGTTCTATTTTTCCTGCTTTGGGTTTTAAACGAATAGAATTATAAGCTACAATATTGACTATCGGCTGATATAAGGTTGTTTTAATTTCTCTTCTGTTAAAAGATACCTCAATAGGCTGGACCGCTCCGACTAGCTTTATTCTGATAAACCCTTTCCTTGCCCCATGTTTTAAAATGTCTTTACCGGTAATTCCTAGATCATCTATATACTCTTTGCCGGTCAACCCAATAACAAAGGCTTTTAATAGGGAACTTTTTCCTACCCCGTTTTCTCCAAGGAATAATAACCACGGCTCATTAAGTCGTAGCTCACTAATGTTTTCTGATACATCATTTCTGTTCTCAAAGTCTAACTTTAGATAAGAGAAACATTTAAAATTTTCAATCTCAATGCTTTCAACATAAACATGTTTGATTTTATCAAGATTAAGGCTTTGGTTGATCTTCTCTTTGTCTTTAAAACTCAGTTCAATTTTATTCGCGAATTTGTCAGCTTCTTCTTGTGAGAATTTTAACGCAACACCTTTTAAGATTTCTGATTCTTGAAATATTTTAAACTCCCTATTGGATAAATAATCGCCGATCCCCGCATCTTTAAACAGCTTGGTTAATATTTGTCTTTGAATTGCTAAATATGGTTTAGTTGATTCATTGCTAAAAATATATCCCCAGGATTTTGCAAGTTCATTAATAGCAACCATATTTTCATCCGGGCTGGAGAACAATGCATTAAACCTTTCCCATTCATTTTTAAGCTCGTGAATAGTACGCCTTCTTGCCTCGACTAATTCCGACCGATTTAACTTTATGATTTCAATTGTTGCCTTTCCTTTGGATGATAGAAAATCAACTTCCCCCTGCTCATTAAATGTCAGATGCTCTTCTGGCTGGTCTACACAAGGGTCTACAAGAAGTGCTTTTTCAAAAGAGATAATATCGTTATAGGGCATGTTAATTGGAGAGCGCTCTCCTTCAATAGGGAACCAGGTAGATTTAAATTGATTACAATTGGGGCAACAATAGTACAGGTTATTCCATTCATAGGTTAACCACCAATAGTGATCCGTAGAAAATTCTTTATCAAATCCTCTTGCTCCACTTTTGGGTCGAAAATGGTCATATACAGATTTAGTTACCTCCAGCGGAATTATGGATTCACAGTATGCACATTTGCCGTTGAATACCTCTCGTAAAGCTCTTAAAAATTTATCTCGAAGTTCTGGTTCAAAAGGTATGGAATACTTCTCCTGAGAACGACTTTCTTTTGATCGATCGTAGAATTCTTCCAAGCGCTTTTGGGCAATCTCAATTTCTCTGGAGTAAAATACTTCAGGACGAGAAATTGTATTTCTATCTACAAAAATCATCGTGTATGGGTTTTGGCAAATTTTTCCAAAATGGTTGAACTTGGATGATTGGAAAGTGAAATCAGCTTATTTGCCAACGCTACAGGAACAATTGCGTTATCATACATATCGCACCTCAATTTTTCAATATTCCAAAGGGTAATATCAATATTTTTGAAATCTGATTTTTGAGGATTTAATACAATATTCTCGTTTTCTACTGGTAGCGTTATTACATGCATTCGTTCATCTCTTGATTTGAATATGATTTTTGAACTGTAATAGGATGTTCTGGCGTAGGGCTCTGGATTATCTGAAGGGCCTGGTAAAATATATGAGTATATATGCTTGTTATTCAGTAATAAAGCTTCTCCGGGATTGAGTAAGTTTTTGATCTCGTCAGCATGTTCAACGAAAGCTCCGGACTTTTCAAGTCCAGCCAAAAAAAGATTGTATCTATTAAATAAATAATTACATAGTTTTCTTACAGGGTCGTGCATATTGGCGGTCTGGCCAAAGAATGCAAGAGGACCATCTTTAATAAAAAGAAATTTTTGTAATAGTTCCGGCTTATTCTCTTTGATAAATTTGATCGTATGAATAATATTCATCTGTTCTATCAGGTTAGTGAGATAGCCCAGGATTCCGCCTGCACCCAATTCGTCATCTATTACTTCGTGTAACCTGAAGACATCAGTAAGGTAAATCTCTTTGCTGCAAGACTGGCATGATGAAATATAATCGTTATTGAAATTACTTCTGTTTAATGCGACATTTCTTTCTCCACAACAAGGACATTGAGATAAATTGTATGTTTCAGTTGGAGCATCGTAAAGTTGATAAATCAACCAATGCAACGTGACCAACAGATTGCTATCATCACCCTTGTGTTTAAAGAATTCATAGATAGCTCTTCTTACGGAGTGGGTTAAAGTCACATTGGACTTATAAGAGACATTTTTTGTAGGAAGCACTAATTTGCTTCTTTCCAGCTCCTTTAGTTTCGACATTGATTCCCGCGAAATAAATGGCATTTCAGAGATGCTATTCAAATCTTCGGTATTTATAAGTATCTCCCCAAATTGGAAAAAGGTGATCAGAGAAGACGGAAAAGTTCTTTTAACCGGAATCGTAGAGTAACTGCCATCCATAGCAATAATATGCTCAATGGGGTTTTCTTCAGGATATTGAACCTTTATCACTAACGCTTTATCCAGTTCAACTTCTCCTACCGACTTGGGATACTCACAACCTTCCAAAAAAGCTTTTACCTCTTCATCATTGATGATGTGGGAATGCGAAGACTTGCTCGCTAATTCATCGGGTCGCTTTCCTGTCCTGCTGCTATATGCCATCTGCTATGATTGTTTAGATGTTTCAACCGAGAATTTATCTATTTGAACAGGTACAACGAAAGGATTGGAATAGGTTTTCATCCTGACAAAGCCCTTATCGTTTTTCGCGCTAAAGCGTATCAAGGCATCCGCAAAGTCATCAAAATCATAATACTTCCTCAGTTCTTTGATCTCGTCTTCATTATTTAAATGGGCAATAAACCAATTCTGGGTATTCTTCAAAATATTTGAGCTAATTGAACTGACTTCTTGAGTAGCATAAATCATCCCCAGGTTTAACTTAGCACCTTCTTTTGCAATCCTGTTATATATCTGGCTTAAATCTTTGTCGTCTTTTTTAGGGAATAGATTATGGGCTTCTTCGAAGTAAAATTGTATAAAGTTATTTGGAAGATTACTGATAAACCTATTCATGGAATGGTTAAAGATTTTCTGACATAAAATCTCTGAATATAATGCCTGTATTTTGGGATTACCTTGTGATAGATCAATAATAATAATTTTTCCTTCTCGTAGTTTTTCAATAATTTCTTCTTCGAACGGTTTTACTCCTGTGTTTGTATGCTGTTCTACGATGCCCCGCAGCTTTTGATAGCCACTTACATTAACGGCTCCGCCTGGGGTGCGTTTCCTTGTTAAGAATACAAGAAGTGCTTTTAAATCTTCATCAGCCCATTCTCGCCCTTTTTTAGCTCTGTAGTCGGTAAAATGCTTGTGGGAATTGTAATTATCCCAAACGGTAGTAAACCAATTTACAGCGTCATCAAATGAAATGCCATTATCAGGTTTTAAACTGCCATCGCTTTTGACAAGTTTATTCAATTCATCGTTTCCTGAAAATATTATGGTACCCATGTCAACAGGTAGCGGAAACTTGGCGGCATGTAAACAACATAAATAAGCTGCAATTTTTCTTTCCCATCTTGTATAGGCGCTAATGTCTGTTTTCTCTGGTTCCGTCAAATCAATAGCAAGCAGGCTTTTTACATAGTCTCCACTTTCATCATAAAGGAAACTTTTTACCAATTCAAACCCCGATTGTATCTGCTTATAGAAATTTACTTTCATAACAGTAAATCCTTCTTTTTTTAAGACGCTATACTTGGTTACGTCATCTTTATACCTATCAGAAATAGCATTCCCATCTTGTAGATTTGAATTTGCATACTCTCCATTTATGTCAAAAATTATTTGTCCAACAGGAAATTTAGGAGCGCCACCATTATCGAAGCTTTTTAGATATTCTTCTGTTTTTGCAGAATCTAAATTCTTTAAATCCTGCGTAGCCTTAGACGAAACTTGAACTGTTGCTTCAATAACCTTTTTAACTGTATTGGACTTACCCGTTCTGGTCATACCAAAAAGGGCAGTTCTTTTCCCCAATAGATCTGCGGGGTGAATAAAAACCTCTGCTTTGTCTTCTGGATTTTTGCTCTGAAATCGAAGGCTTGAGCTATAACGCACGTGTCCTATTGAAAATTCATTATCGTTGCCGGGTATAATGTCAGGAGAGTCACGTTGATTTACAATGAATCCCAATACATCTTTATTAACCTTATAAACGCTGTAATGATGTGCAGAGTAGAAGTTTTCAAGGTCTGCGCCAAACTCAACTTTCTTTTGGTCATTTCTGTAAAATGTTCCCAGCACCCGACATTCTAATCCTGAGAAGCTGAATTCATAACGTGTAAAATCGTCAAGTTTTGAGCTTTTTCCCGAAGTGGGTAGATTGTCTTTATAATATTCAATCATGGAACTAATTACCGCACTATCTGTTGGTAGTTTGGCTGGTGCAAGTGCTCTTAATAAAATTGCTTCTTCAACCGTTTCTTCATTATCATAAAAGGCTAGCAAAAACGTTCCCTGTGCTATTCCTTTTACGCGTTCTTTATCATCATCACAAACAAGGACGTTTGCTTTGTTGTAGTCCAGCGTGAAAGGGTGTCCGACAAAAAGGTCTTCTTGTTTTCCCTGTTTTAGAGGGTCCACAGACATAAGCGCTTTTATTTTATCAACGGTTTTCATGCTTTTAATTTTTTTAGGGGCGATTTTAATAAGGGATCGCTAAAGCGAATTCGAGCTTGTTCGATATAGTCTTCTTTAATTTCAAATGACACCCATTTGCGATTTAACTTTTCCGCACAAAACCCTGTAGTATTACTCCCCGAGAAGGGATCGAGTATCAAATCTTTTTCGTTCGTCAAAAATTGAATAAAGAAATTTACTAAGCCACCAGACATCCTTGCAGGATGGGGTATTATCTTCTTCTCCCTACAGGCCTTTAAAAAATAGTCATTAGAATTGGTGTTTGAAAAGCTCAATACACTATGTGGTAGACGCACATCACGTCTTTCGTCCAAGGCCTCCATTTCAAAAAAATTATGGGCAATGCTTCCGCCATTATCTTTTAAAAAACCTTCTTCACTTATTTGGTGTTCTGATGGCCTTTTTCCCGCATTGTAGGTTTGCCGTTTTAAGAGCTGTCGCATGCTTTTACTATAGGGACGAAGTACCTTGCTATTATCGGCTTTAGGATAGTCGCTCTTAGCAATCCACCATACATGGGTGTAGCTATCCACAGTCCTAAGCCTGTTTACGGTTACCCATTGAGCCGGAGAGGGAAGCTTAGACGGATTATAGCAAATAAATTCCTGAATCAATCTCAAATTGGCGTCTGGGTGCTTTACTAAACCAAAAAGACATTCCAAATGTAGTAGGGATTGTACAGGCCTTTCCGGTTCCCATGCATTTCCTATCTCAATCACAAGTGAGCCATCCTCGGCTAAAAGTTTAGAAAATATAGGCGCTAGTTTAATAAACCATTCCTTATATTCTTCACCTTTTTCATTCCCGTACTGTTTTTTGTTATTCAGAGGAAATGGTGGAGAGGTTACAATCAGATTAACTTTTCCTTTTAGAGCTGAATTTTTTTTATCGTTCTCAAGTAATTCTATGGAATTTCCCTGGATAAGCATTCCTAGCTTTGATTTATATATATTATGTGATGCTTTTTTAGCCATTTAAATACAGTTCAGTGTGCCTTTTAATACTTCAAATCTAATAAAAAAGCTAGTCGCTTGTTTTGCGACAATTGATTATCGTTCTGGCATTAATAACAATCAATCCTTTTACATCAGTTCTCTATATCCAGGTCCGTATGTGGCACTACTTGTTTTGTCTACGTCCTGCTAGGTTTACGTTTACTAATATTTTGAATGCGGAAAGGAGCAAATTAATTCTCGGATACCGCGTATAAAATCCTAAAATACTACTTACATCGCAATCTAATCACTCATCTTCTTTCCGCAAACAATGAGACGATTTGAGACGTTTTGGTCCAAAAAGAATCCTGAAACCACGAAGACATGGTGTAACTAAAGTCTCCGGTATACCCAGACCAGCTCGAATCGTATCCCATTCTTCCTCAAAAAAGGGGATTTTTCCTTCCCCCGCAACGCCTTAACTTTTTGCAATTTTGGAAAATAATATTATTTTGGCAGGACAAGTCACCTAACAACCTTATACTAATGAAACTTCAATCCACCTTACTGCAGCCGCAGTATTATCCGCGTATACGCAATTTAAGAACACAAAACCCGCATTGTTTTTATCACACCGGCATTCATGTCTGTCAGGGATGACGCGCTCGCCAGCCTCCATAGTATGCTGCTTCGGCAAATGCTATTGAGAAACCTATTTAAACTATTTTAATTGCTTGCATGCGGGTATTTCACACTGCCGACTGGTACATAGGTCAACTTTTTCATGAGTATGATCGCACCGACGAACATCAACAATTCTTGAATTGGCTATTGGGAACTTTCGCCAATGGGAGTATAAATGTTATGCTTATCAATGGGGATATATTCGATTTGCCTCATCCTTCTGCGGCATCAATCAAAATGTTTTATTCCTTCTTATACCAAGTCGCCGTAAGTGACAATATGTTGCTTGAATGCATTTTTAGAAAAAAAATAATCATATGAATGCCTCTGGCCATAAAGAGATAGATCCGCTAGAAAATAATGAGCGTCTTCGATCCAACTTCGTCCGGCAATTGGTACAACGCCGTAATAGATCAGTCCAAATACCAATTGTGCAATTATCCGTGGCACCAAAACAAATTGTGCAATTCTGGGATGATCTTGACCAGCTGCCCCGAGATGTTAGGGAGTGTATGGAATCATGGAAGATACTCCTGCGGTCAGGGTTCCAACTTCAGATTTTTGATGAGAATTCATCGAGAGAATTTATCCGAATCCACTTAGGGCCAAGATATGAAAAGGCATTCGATAAGTGCTATCATCCATCAATGAAGTCGGACTATTTTCGTTACAGCTATATCTTCGTAAAAGGTGGATTTTATATTGACGCCGATGACATCTATCATGGGGGTCCGATCGATCAGCTCTTCACTGATGGAAAGTTAAAACTTCAACCGTTTTGCTACGACTTCTCGACGGATCAGATGGTCTCACCTTCGGTTTTTATCGATTCGGTAGAGACCAATCTGAATTGGATTTTCTACTTCAATACCACCCCTATGATTGCCGGCCCAAATCATCCGATTGTAGAGCGTGCATTGCTTAACGCAACTGCATCCCTTGAACAAGAATCAAATGGAATGCTACCTGAAGTCCAGGCCACTACAGGACCTGGTAACCTTACCAGATCCATATTTGAGGTGATCACAGAGGGAGGTTACTCGGAGGAACTACTGCGGGTCGTTCACGATTGGGAAAATACATCCACTAGTAAATGGCCACTAAGTTACCGGAATGATAAAAGAAACTGGAGACTTTCAAATCAACAATTCTATCGAGCGTCACGGGGGGCGGAAGAACAATGAACTTAACGCGTCCATCAATAGCACTTGTTGCTTATATTTTTCGATTCTGCTTGAATCTTCGCAGGCTACTGCCCAAGCAAAAATGTAAAGCATTCGCTGTTCCAGGAAGGCGCAAAGCCTCTACTATTGAAATGATCTATGTCATTAATCTCGATCGCGAACCAGGACGCTGGTCCAAAATGCAGCAAGAGCTTAAACACATTTTGGACTCATCTGGAGTTGAAATCTTGAAACTGACGGAGCGCTATCCTGCGATCGATGCAAATCGATTCCCGCAGCAGCTGAGCAAAGACGCACAAATCGATCCTTTTTATACGCTAGAAGATCAACTTTTTGTAGAACCCCAGCCTTTAGTTCTTCCAACGCGGCTTGAGTTAAATACCCCGATTCGAATGAGCCGAGCAGAGATTGCAGTCTCTCGGTCACACATTAATGTTTGGGAAAAGGTTGCTGCGGGTAATTATGAATACGTACTTATCTTGGAAGACGATACATGGTTTCGTCCCAGATTTACCAGATACCTTGATCAGGCGTGGACAGAAATAATGGAAGAAAATGATGGGAAAGACAGTTTTGACGTTCTTTATTTGTCTTATCTCGAAGTGAAGCACGGTGCTCCCAAAATCTTTCTGTCAAAAAATGTCTTCCGACCAGTGCGCGGGCTTTGGCATTTGGCTGGATATGTTCTTTCTCGCAAAGGAGCAGAAAAACTCCTTCGCCTGCTTCCTTGTCGTGGCCCCATTGACCTCTGGATAAATCACCATTTTGAGGCGTTGGATGTACGCGCAAATAAGTGCTCTATTATTAGCCAACGGCGGGACATTAGATCTACAAATTTATATTCAATACTTCCTGCGTTAACTAAAATCGGCGCAATTAATAGTGAAGGAGCTTCATTATTTAATATCCGTCCAATTGAATACCCTGTCTTTGCTTTCGGCTCCGAAGGCTCTGGCCAGTCATCGCTTGCAATGGCTTTATCCATGCTAGGATACAGATGCTGTAGTGATTTCATGGATTTACCGACTCCTGAGATGGAGCGGCTTTTAGCGGGAAAAAAAGATCGGATTTTCAATGCATATGTAAATATTGGGGCTTTAAACACGAAGATCAAAGAACTCCGAAGTCGCTATCCAAAGGCAAAATTTATCATTACTGCAGTTAATGGTAGTTGTGCTTCAGACTACGCTTTCCCAGGCATTGAGGATGATCTAAAAGGTGCCGACATTGCGGTGCTTCACCTAGATGCAATAAATAAATGGCAAGTCGTTTGCCAGCACCTCAGATGTGCTCCGCCAGCAAGCTCCTTCCCAGTGCTGAAGGATCTCGGTCAAAGACCAATTCTTGGTAAAATTGCAGACATGGGCAAGATTCTAAAAAGCAAAATATCCAGACAGGATAACTCCCCATGGCTGGTAGAACACCGTAGCTGGTGGAAGGGCATTGACTGCGGGCCTGCAAAAGATCGCAGGGGCGAAAGTAGAACGCTAGTTAGGATCATCGACCGTTTAGAACATCTTGATAGCCGTCGCTGGCTTTTAAGGAGTGATACATTCACAGACAATTTAGCGCTGTTTCGTCCTTCAAACGTCGAATTTCTTCCTGGAATCGGAGCACTACTCTCAATTAGAAAAGAGGCTCTTGGAGTTCGAGAATATTCCGCTGCGTCGCTATCTAGTCTTGATCATTACTTATTTGGGAAATTCGAAGCAACCATCCAAGCGTCAAATGTACCTGGTGTGGTTACCGGCATATTCCTACACCGTAATTCACCGCGACAGGAAATAGACATTGAGATCGCAGGTAACAGGCCAGACCGCCTTTTAATCAATGTTTTCTACAACCCAGGCAGTGAAGGGGCAAATTTCGATTATGGCTATAGAGGTGCACCAACCTATATTGAACTAGGGTTCGACGCATCTAAAGCATACCATCGCTTTGCTATCGAATGGAATTCATGTGAGATCCGCTGGCTAGTTGATGATAAACTAGTCTATAGGCGCGTAATCTGGAATCCAACACCAATTCCAGATCTTCCAATGACGTTTCATATTAACAGTTGGGTAACTCGATCTACTCAACTTGCTGGGCGAATCAATAATGCGCGCCTTCCAGCAACCACATTAGTAGGTAAAATCGCTCTGGAGGCAAATTCAGTTACTACCGGTACTATATCTGGAGATCAACACCAGTCAGAACATGAATTGATAAATCTTAATTCAAGTCAGATAGCAAAATGAAAATATTATCATTCAATCCGGGTCACGATGGCGCATTCGCTTATCTTGAAGATGGACATCTAGTTATCTCCGTTGAGGCTGAGAAACAGTCTCGTTATCGTCACTCGCCAGTATCTATTCCAGACGTTTTCAATGTTCTCGGCCAACTCAAAGAAGTTCCTGATGTTCTATGTAGAGGCGGGTGGTGGCCTGGTGATAATCGTCTATCGGAACAGAATTTTATTGCCGGATATTACGGCGTAAGCAACACAGACAAAATTATTGGGCAACAGCGCCTTTTAGGAAAGAAGGTTAAATACTTCTCCTCTACCCACGAACGTTCTCATCTTCTGTGTGCTTTTGGTATGTCAAATCTACCCAAAGGCACCCCGTGCTATGCACTGCTTTGGGAAGGAGTAATCGGATCATTTTATGAAATCGATGCTGCCTTGAACCTGATTAAGCTTGCCGATGTCATGCCTGAACCCGGACATCGATATGCCCTGCTTTACGGCCTGGCAGACCCGACTTTTGATAAAAGTACTGCTGAATTCTCCAGATTCTCTGACGCGGGTAAGCTCATGGCTTTGGCTTCATACTCTACGCGGAGCAAGCCTTCAGATGAAGAAGAGGAAATAATCGCGTTTCTAATGCAAGATTGCTTGCACCTTAAGCCGAAAGAGTGCGAAATTCTAAGCTATTGTAGGCATTATAACATAGGACTTGAAGATCAAGAGTTCCGAAACCTCGCAGGTATTTTTAGCGATAGAATATTCGATCGCTTCTTTCAGTATGCGAAGTCAAATATGAAAAGAGGCATGCCTTTACTGATTTCAGGAGGGTGCGGACTAAATTGTGATTGGAACACAAAATGGCGGGAGACTACTTTTTTTTCAGAGGTCTTTGTGCCACCTGTTGCCAACGATTCAGGTTCGGCAATCGGCACTGCTATTGATGCTCAGTTCCATTTTACAGGTAACCCAAAGATAGATTGGGATGTCTACTCTGGTCTTGAATTCGTTACCGATGGCAAATTCGATGCATCTATATTTGACGTATACGAACCAAATTATACAATGATTGCCGAAATGCTTGCCAATGACCTAGTCATCGGCTGGGTTAACGGGAAATACGAAATAGGTCCACGCGCATTGGGAAATCGTTCGATTCTTGCTTCACCATTCGAAGAAAAAACGAGAATACGGCTAAACGAGATTAAACAACGAGAACAGTTTCGCCCGATTGCTCCTGTTTGTTTGGAAGAAGATGCTGAGAGATGGTTTGGCTGTAATCATTCAAGCCCGTATATGTTATATACACAGCTAGCATCTACAGATTCGCTGGCTGCGGTGACGCATGTCAACGGAACGGCGCGTATTCAAACGGTATCTTCTATAACTAACGAGCCTTTGCATAAACTGCTAGTCTCATTTAAAAAACTTACAGGTTACGGAGTACTGTGTAATACCTCCTTGAACTTTAAAGGAAGAGGGTTCATAAACAGCACAACTGAACTCTCGGCTTATACCGTTGAGCACAGTTTGGATGGTTTTGTAATTGAAGGGCGGGCCTATATGTTGAAGTCATCTAAATATTACCAAGCATATCGTAGTATACCGAACCCAGAATCTTTTTTAAAAAATAAAAAAGGTTGATCACTGTTCTGTAAAAGCCAAATATTCCCTACAATGAAAGCCATAGACTTTTATTCCGAAGCAAAACAATTTCTTCAAAGCTGAATTAATAATAGAAAACATGCTAATTAGAGCTTATGGGCAATATTGGAACCCTGATATAATTGAATGGGGTAAACAGGGTCCAACTAACAAGGGAAAATTGTTGGGTGATGTAAGATTTAAGGACGGCAAAACGATTCCAATTGATTTTTGGGATGCAAAAGGAGTTTACGTTCTTTTCGACAGGTTTAAATGTATCTATGTTGGCAAAGCTTTAGAAACTTCATTGGGATTTAGACTGCGAAGTCACCTATCTGATAGACTTGCCGGTCGTTGGGACATGTTTTCATTCTTTTCTGTTTCGACAGTAAATAAAACAACTAAGAACACAAGAAATCCAGGGCAAAGGCAGATTACACAAGGCGTAACAATCAATTCATTTGAGGCCTTGGCTATTTTAGTCGCGGATCCTAGTCTTAATAGAAAACGTGAGAGATTTAAGGAGGCTCATGAAGCAGCACAAGTAAAACAACCCAACCCACGAACAGATAGAAATTACTATGAGGATATTATTAAAAAATTAAATGAATTAAGTACAGGACAGCTAAACATTAAGACTGAAATTAAAAAAAGGGGAAGGCCTCCAAAGAAAAAACGAGGACGCCCGAAAACGAGATAAATGTGTCTAAGGGCTACCCTTTGAAGTAAGTGGAAATAGTCAAAAGTGCTTCTTCGAATTAGCCCTATCCCATCACTTATGGGTGTCAAAAAATCGGCCTCTTTCCATACCTTCGCCCCCAAAACCAGCTCTTTAAATCCCTGCAAAATCAACCATTTTATTCGGTTACCCACCAAGTTACTCCGATGATCTGATTGCCTCAAACTCAACACCAGCGCAGCCTGCCCAAACATAATCCGATCCCAGCGGGATCACTTAACGAAACATCCTACATCAGGATGTTTCGTTTTTCTATGCCAATAGGAAATGCTAACCAATGAGTTACAATGCTCTGGCTGATAGTTCGATTATTTGCAATAAACTACTCCATCTTTCCTCTTATGAGGGCCGGAAATAAGCTAAAAGTAAATACTGGTCTACGTTTTTAATAAGTTAGACTTCCCTTTAAGGTTGCTTATCTTTTTATGTGCATCGTGCTTGCAATAGCCCTGGCAATGTGGTAAAGGAAATCAAGTATAATAGCTGCTTCATCCTCATTTACTTCAACCCTATTTTTAGCCAATATCTTCAGCGCTCCTTTTAATGATACCTTTCATACTACCGTATTCGTGTCTTCTAAAACAAGACTAAACAATTCTGCTACACTTTCTGAAAGTACAAACTGTTGGAACTTCTTATTACAACTTTCGTTAACCAGGTCAGCTCTAAATCTTGTTTTGCAATTAACTGAGCAATGTAGGTTGTGTACGTATCCTGATTTTTATAAACGGTTTTTTTCAAACGGCATAAGTCCTTCAGGTACTGCATCGGCGATTAGTTGGCGTATCACTTTTAAATTGGCATTGGCCGTGTTCACGTGATTTTTCAAATCAATGAGAAGATGTTGCTGGAAGTCTATTGTAAAGGTTGCATTAATATCATCAAAATAAAGTCGCTCATGTTTACAGTTCTTCATACGCAGGCGATTACCCGATCAATTGCATTTGCATCGCCGTTTTAATAAGAGAAGCAATATTCTTTGCCTCAAATTTTGCCAGCAGGTTTTTACGGTGTGTATCTACTGTTGTTACACTCACAAAAAGCTTTTGTGCTATTTCATTATTGGTTAAGCCTTCTGCAATCAGCTCCAGCACTTCCTTTTCTCTTGTGGTAAGTACCGGTATCCCTTCCCCTTCCTTTTTTCGTAAAGAAATTGATGCTTCATTGCTCAAATAGGTTTTCCCTTTTATTACTGTTTGTATGGCCTGCATTAATTCCTTTTGTGTTGCATTTTTTAGCACATAACCCGAAGCGCCGTTATGCATCATCTTTCCAACAAAACTTTGCTGGTTAAATGTGCTGAGACCAATAATAAAAACAGACGGATACCGCTCTTTTACTTCTTTGCAAAGGTCAATGCCACTCTTATCAGGAAGGTTTATATCCATCAGTATCACATCGGGCAACCGTTGCTTCAGAAAGGCAAGGCAGGAGGCCGCATTGGATGCATGGCCCGCCCATTCAATATTTTTTTCATGTTGAAGCAATGACCGGATCCCTTCAATTACCATGTAATGGTCATCGACAATAAATACGCTGGCCGCCATGTTCAGTTTGTTCAAAGAAGATTTATGAATTGCTGAAATTTATTTCCACCATTACGGATGTTCCTTTGCCAGGCGCTGACCGCACATCCAATTTCCCCTTGAGGAATTCAACACGGCTTTGAATATTATGCCATCCAATACCTTTAGCGTCTTTTAAAACGGCAGTATCAAATCCCTTTCCATTATCTTCGACGGTTATGGATATTTCCTCATTCGTTTTACTTACCTGCACGATAGCACTTTTGGCAGCAGCATGTTTGATCACATTGTTCAATAACTCCTGTACTATCCTGTAAATGGTAATGGCTTTCGTTTGTTCCAAGACCGAATCCTCCATCCGGATAGATTGGTAATTTACCTGCAATGCGCCGGACCGGTTGATATCGTCACAAAAATCCTTCAATGCTGTATCAAGGCCGAACTTTACCAATGCCTCCGGCATCATGTTGTGTGCCACCCGACGCATCTCCTTGATGGAACTGTCCAGCATGTCCATGCTGCGTTCAAAGGCCTGCGCATTATCAGGCGTCATAATTAAATTCCCTTTCATAGTATTTAATGAATATTTAATGCCTGACAACATGCCACCCAAGCCATCATGCAGGTCTTTTGCCAGGCGGGTTCGCTCCTGCTCCTCCCCTTTTAATACGGCCTCTGTTGCTGATAATTGTTTTTCTGTTTCCAATTCGTTAATGCGTTGTTGCTGCAGCTTTTGCTTTTGTTTGTAGTTTCTGAAAGAGAGCAGTGAAATAATAAGAATCGTTGCAACGCTGCCTATCAGTAAATAATTAAATGTACTTTTTCTTTGGAGCTCTGCTTTCTGCAGCTTAATCTGGTTATCCTTCTTTTCTGTTTCATACTTCTTTTCCAACTCTATTGTTTTATCATGTATTGATTTATTAAGCAAGGTGTCCTGCAGAGCATCTCTCTGGCGTAAATACTGATATCCTCCCTCTACATCATTTGTAGCAAAAGAAATATTCGCAAGAATGCCAAGCAATGGCACTCTTTCTTTATCCAAATTCTCTTTCAGCGTAGTCGCTAATGCTTCATCTGCATATCTTTTTGCAGCAGGGAATTGTTTTATATACTGATAATAGAGGGAAAGCCCTCGTAGGGCAATTACAATATTTTCCTTGGAATCGAGCTGCCTGCTCTTAACCAAAGACTCTTCATAAACAGGTTTCATTTTACTGTATTCGCCCAAATGGAGATATACATCGCCGATGTTCAATAGCTGTGTAGCTTCTGCATATAGGTTATTTGATTTTCTTGAGAGTGTCAACGATTCCTGGTACACGTCCAAAGCTTTTTTATATTCATTGATATACGCATAAGAATTACCAAGGTTAGAAAGATACACGGCCAGTGAACTTTCATTATTAATCTGTTTTCTAACAAGCGCTACTGCTTTTTCTCCAAAATCTACTGCTCTGTTATACTGGTGCATATCGCAATACAATATTTGTAGCTGGTCAAACATCAGCGCTTCACCATCGGGCTGATTGATTTTATTAAATAATTTTTGACCCTCAAGGTAATACCGGACAGCATTTTCATACTGCCCCAATACCCTGTAAGAAGTACCGGTATTAAAAGTTGTCTTGGCAATGTAAGCGCTGTCATTAATCTGTTTTGACAACTCAACCGATTTCAGGTTGTAATAAAGCGATGAGTCGTAAAGCCCCTGCAAATTCAGCACATAAGTATAATTGGCGATAAATTTTATTTCTCCAAGAGGGAAATCGATTTTTCTGCTCAGCTCACCTGCCATACGATAATACGATTTCGCAACTTCGGGTTCGTTAGATTCGTATTGCTGACCTAAATTGATATAAAGAAAAACAGCGGCCGTATCTTCTTTAACCGACGGCAACAGGCGCAGCAAGCTATCTGTATTCATCATCACCTGTGCAGAAAGTGCAGTAGTAATACCCTGTATTACAGCAATAAAGAAAAATCGTTTCATCTACTAAAATAAAATCTAATTGTCACATTACAAATTAAGGTCGTTGCTTTCTGATGTTCCTCCCCTTTTTCCGTGATTTTCTTCGCTTGACCAATATCCTGCTTTTCCATGATTTTCAAGATTTGCTTAAAATATCCTGTTTTTCAGGGAGATCCTTTCTTTAGAATGACATTTACGTTTACATCACTAAAATGCTTCATCATGAAAAAGATCCTGCTCATCTTTTGTTTAGCTGTTCTTTCCATAAACTGCTTTAGCCAGTCACCCGCTGCCGGTCAATTAAAAATCACCATTGAGTCATTTAAATGCCTTATCAAATCATGGGATGGAGTAGTGGAATTTGACGGGCATGGTAATGAAGCATCCGCTACATACAGTTACCGCATTTACAGCCCTTCCAATCCTGCTTCAGCAAGAAGCGGAATGAATGCAAGCCCGATATTTGGGTCCAATATAAACGGGATGACCAGGGCAGGTACACAAACACCCGATCTGGGCGGCATCAGGGAGGGCGATGTGGTGCCTGTTGGTATGCAAATAATGAACGAACACATTAATGCTGATGAGTACATTATTATTGCGCCCACTTTATGGGAATGGGACGGCCCGAGAACCTCTACTTTCAGCAGCTTTAATGCACAACTGGAAAATGACCTTAACTGGGTTATTAATCAGCCATTCCCCTATGCAAATACAGCCGTTGACCTTCAAAATCCCTATGGGAGCAGAGTAACAAAGATTTTTGATAAATACAGTTATGGTCAGGCTACAAAATATCATAACATCTTTAAGGACTTTATGTGCCCCCTTGTTGGCCAGGGTAATAAACCTGTTGACCTCAGAAGCGGAACGTTTAATAACCAATGCATGGTTATTTACCCGCCAACCCTGCTCATATTAGATACAAGAGTATTAATAGCTGTTTATAATCACAATAAATCGATAAGGGAAAGCAATTACCACGATAAGCCATATCAGATCTCCAACCTTGTTGAAATAAAATTCGTTGAAAACACTTACGCTATACAAACCAGTAATGGCGCCTATTCACTCCTTTTAAAAATAGAATTTACGCCTGATGTGGTCACAACACCTACAGGAATTACAACGTTATCCAAGACAGGAATTACCCGGCCCAAAGCAGAAACGATAAGGCAAACACCTGAACAAATGTCTGTCAAGGCTTTAAACTCCTCTTCTATAATTGGCAAATGGAGCGGAACAAGAGTCAATGATGACGGCTTGGACCCAAGGCCGATAGACTTTGAACTCACCAGCAATGGAGAGTTTATAAGGGTCGATCATTCAACAGGCCTCGTAGCCTACAAGGGAGTTTACATTTTTAGCAATAACCATATTACAGGCTCATACAAGATGCCCTCCGGCGACACAATAGCCTTTGAAGGAACTTACGACCCATTTACAAAGCAACTAACCTGTACGCTTGGCTGGGGAAACCCGCCTAAAGGACAAGGCAAATGGATCGTCACAAAACAATAAACCAGCCATGAATAAAAAAATAAACAGATGAAAAAATATTATTTCATTCTTATACTTTCTTTCAGCTGCCTGCTAAGCTTTTCACAACCGGGAAAAAAGGTCCCGCAAAAAGATAAACCACCCACTCAAAAAGAAATGGCCGACATGATGAAGGAAATGCAAAAGGCAATGGATGATATGAGTCCTGAAGACAAAAAGATGATGGACAGCATGGGCATTAAAATGCCTGATATGAAAAGTATAAATAAAACCATATCTGGAATGAACGATGCTCAAATAAAAAAAGCGTTGGAAGATGAGAGCAGGATAGTACCTCAGAAAGATGCTGCGCGTATTGCCGCCATACCCAAAGCTGTAACAGATGCAAAAATGGGAGCCTATATAGCTGCGATACAAAATAAACTGACCTCAGCTTTAAAACCTGAAGTGATTTCCATGGGAAATAAAGTGTATGATTACATAAAATCAAACAGTAAAACAACGGGTGAAGCAGGTAATATGGCAATGGGCCTTTGGCTGGCAGGAAAACCCGAGCTTGCCTTATATGTATTAGGGAAATTATGCGTCGCAGATGCCGGCAATACGGATAACCTCAGTAATTATTCGGCGATGCTTTCTATGCAGGGCGCACAACATCTGGCCATTCCTGTTCTCAATAATCTCAATGCTAAATTTCCCAAAAACAGTACACTGCTCAACAATCTCGGCCAGGCATGGTTTGGTCTTGGAGAAATAAGTAAAGCTGAAAAATACCTTGACAGCGCTATCCGTATTTACGCTTATCACCCGCAGGCTAATCTTACCAAATCACTCATAGAAGAAAGCAAGGGCAATAAACAAGGAGCTACTGAGGCTGCTAAACGTAGCATTGCAAAAGCCTACAGCATGGACAAAGAAAATCGCTTAAACAAGTTGGGTTATAAACTCAAATCGGAAGATATAGCCTGGAACAGGAACATGCCACAAGACCCACTGGGATTGGAAAAATTTAAATGGCCTGAATATCCAATGAGCCTTGCACAATGCGAAATACTGGAACCTCAATGGGATGACTTTAAGCAAAAATGCTGGCAAGACAAAGAAGAATTGGAAATGCAGCAGAAAACGCTTGAGAAAATAGCAGAGCAAGCGAATGCTATTCGCACAAAAGAATTACTGCAGGCAGGGCAAAAAGGAATAATGGCAAATCCGTTTCCACCGCTTGCTTATAAAGCCATGATAAAGCTCAATTACCTGATCGATGATAAGGACGGGCATATCTCGTTCTCATACCAAAAAAAGATGGAGACAGTACTCAATGCGAACAAGGAAATGGAGACGTTTGAAAACATACTTTCAAACCAGCTTAAAACAGTGAAAGAAAAATATGAAGATCAATTCGGGGAAGGTAAACGCAACCCGTTTGAAGAGGCCTGCGACGCTGATACAAAGGCAAAGAATAATTTTCTGAGTGCCTATAACTCAGTCTTGCGGGATGCTCAAAATGATTTTCTTGCCTTTATGCGGCGAAAGATCAACAATGAAGTGTATTACTATCAATACACAATGTGGCCGGAAAATTTTGAACTCGCAAAAGTGCAGGCTAAGATTTCCTGGCTTGGTTTAATAACAAGCCAGCATCCGGGATTTAAGGATAAAAGCGGCTGGTGCCAGGACACAACGACTGCGGAACAAAAACCTTTTAAACTGTCAAAATTTGATGATATAGCCTGCCAGTATAAAAGTAAACTGAATTTAAGTATTATTAAAATTGAGAACAACTGTAGCCGCATGACCAGTGAGTTTGATTTTATGTTTATAAACTATGTCAGAAAGGATGATTTTGAACGGGCAGAAGGCGACACTTATACCGGCAGCACCATTAAAGTAAGCGCCGAAGCAGGAAAAGACCTGAAATCTGGCCCTTTAAAAGTAGAAGCAAAAATTGGCGCAGGAGTCGAACTTGAGCTTGGCCGCACAGGGTTGGAAGATGTGACACTCATTGGAGAGGCTAAGGTTGGGGCAGGCACAAGCATATTTGATGAGGACGAAAAGACGGGCTCACCCGGAATTGGTATAGCGGGGAAAGATGCATTTCCCACTACCGTGGAGGCTGGCGTGGAAGGCCGTATCAGCCTTATCAGCGGACAGGGCAGAGTTGGAGGAACAGGTGTGTTGCAAGGAATTAAAATAACCGGATTATAAAATATAAAAAAACAGTATCATGAAATACAAAATACTAATTGGCCTACTATTTTTTTCGTTACAATCATTTGCACAAGATTGCTCACCCGAATTGTTGCGGAAAAAACCCGGCACATGGAAGGCGGGTGCGCAAGGCTCTATTCAAAATGTAGCTGCGGCAGATTTAGCAAAAGAAAAATCTGTGATAGCAGGAGTGCATAAAATGATTTCTTCCAACTATCGCCCTATGGGCTGCGAGATTTCTTACAGCACTGTGTATGGGAAGCACTTGCCTGCTGCCGCTAACTGGGTGGCAGACCCCTATCATTATGCAATGTTCATCCTGCGCTATCTCTGCGATAAAAGCAGTGGCGACAAATCAAAATCTTACACAGATATTTCTACACCAACAACGGTAACTATAGCGGCCAATGAAATTTTTTCCTTGAACAATCTTTATGCCGGAAATCTGCCTGCAGATGATTCCAGAGGTTATTTAAAGTTGAAAGAAAAACCTGTATTAAAAGATGGCTATTATTTTATGGGAGAAGAAATAATTGGTGACCGTGCAGACAAGATAAAAGAATACCGTTGGCTGATTACGTATAACGATACGCTGCCTTTCTACTACGTCAGTCAAAAAGAATATTTACTGATACAAAGAAAGAGATTGCAAAAAGATATACAGGACAGTCCCGGTGAAAAAAAATATCTAGAAAAATTCATTAGCAATATTGATGAATATTTAAAAAAACCGGACGAACAACTTAAGCAACCGGCCATCTGTATGTGGAATGAAGAACAGCGGTTTGAAAAATTTGTTAGCGAAGGCAGTCCTGGTTCTTTTATTGCCGTAAAGCCTAATCTCAATTATTACCATACAAAAACAGCAAAGTCATCGCCTCAATTCTTTTCCGTTGTTTATAAAATCGCTCATGACGATGCTGTATTCGAAGAAAATATTGCCAACATAAAAAAAGCTGTTGATTTTTCAAAACTGAAAAACATGCTGGGGAAATAAAAACGATTAAATTAATACGAATGAAAAAAATATTTTCGCTCTGTGCGTTCAGCTTATTTGCATCTATCGCATTTGGCCAGAAAGAAGTATTTGATGTTATCAGTTTTACGCCACCAAAAGGCTGGAAAAAAGAAGTAAAACAAAATGTTTTGATATACAGCTCCATTGATCAAAAAAGAAAAAACTGGTGCCAGTTAATTATTTACAAGAGCACATCAGGTAAAGGCAGCCTTAATGCAGATTTTGAAAGTGAGTGGCAGGAACTTGTAGTAAAAAATTACAACCCGGCAGACATGCCCCAACTCAATGAAACAGCAGAAGAAAACGGCTGGAAAATAAAAGCAGGCACTGCAAAATTTACATTCAATGGTCAGGATGCCATGGTCATGCTTACCACTGCAAGTGGTTATGAAAGATGTGCCAGTATTGTTGTTACTACCAATAGTAATGGCTATCTCAACATTGCTCAAAATTTTTTTGGATCAGTTCATTTAAAGCAATACAACACCCCGCCGGACTATAACAATAAACAAGCCACTACTGAAACAAAACCAAGCCCAGCTAAGCCGGATGGCTTTCAGTTTGTCACCACCAATTTTGATGATGGTTGGACCAGTGTAGTGAAAGACGACTGGGTGGAAGTAACAAAGGGGGATATAAAAGTGCTGTTGCATTATCCGAAAGAAGGAACCGTTTTTCCGGCCGATCCGGAGCCATTGATCAATGCAGCGTGGAATATCCTGGTGGCGCCACGTTACAGCAACCTTAAAAACTACCGCACGGCATACATCACCACTTATAACAGGCCTTACCTGGGCATGGGCTATGCTACAGAAAACAGCACTGGTAAGGAAGTTTTTGTTCTACTGTTTCGCCAGGGCGGTGAGTGGATCGAGTTTATAACACCCGACAAAAAAACCTTTATCCAACAATACAAATTTGACCCCGACATCGTACAATGGGATACGGAGAGCGACCTGATGAAGCCACTGGTAAATATGAGTGGATATAATAAGTTTGCAGTGGCTGCATCAGATTTTAAAGGAAAATGGACAAGCGATTTTACGGGTATCCAGCAACTGTATCATGTATATACCGGTAACTATGCAGGCATGAATGTGCACCAAAGCTCTATTATTTTTGATTTTAAAGCCAACTACACTTATTACTGGAAACTGCTCGCTGTAAATGGTATGGTGGGCAACATGAAAATTGCCCAGGTGGAATCCACCGGCACATTCAGTATTCCAAACAGCTGGCAGCTGCAATGCTCAAAAATTGAAAAGGGGCCCAAACTGTATCATGCTTTCTGGTCCTGCATAAAAGGTGCCCGCATTTTAAACCTGATGGATGCAAACGATCCCGGTTCGGGTATTTATGAAAAATTTGGATTGGCTAAATAGAAAATAATTCCGGCAAATGAAGATTGTCTACTGTGTCTAATTTCTGTTTCTGAATTTCAAGTAATTGAATACATTGTTCTATGCTTAGTGTTTCCATTACAATTCTATTTTACCGCCACTAAACAAATGAAATGCTCTCATAAATATGCTTCTAAGCACCAATCCACTTTCAGTCGAAATTTGATTTTCGGGTTTGTTTCTTTCTTCCGCACTTTTGCCTTTCTCTTTTGCAATGCCAGCTCTTATTTTTTGAAAATTAGCTTTCTTTTCTTCTGTTATACCATTGACAAACAAATCGCACAATGCTTCGGCGTCCAACATCGCCAAACTGATACCTTGTCCACCCGGGCCATAAGGGTGTGCGGCATCGCCTATCAAAAATAGTTTGTCGCTATACCATTTGTCCGGCACATTACCATTGTAAACAGGTAGGTGATATAATATTGCTTTTGGATTGGTTTTAATTTCATGAAAAACCTGTTGCAAATAAGGTGTCCAACTTTTTGCTCTTTCTGCCATTCGTTCATACACTTCCTTGTCGGTTATAACTTTTGCTTCCGCTTCGGTCATGTGGATATGTGCCCACAAAAAATTATTTTTATAGGTACCGTTTGGTTCTATTTTGCCGATAGAACCAAGTCCGATGTTCCCATTAAGATTATTAAATAAAGACATTTCTACTTTCTCATCACTTGGATAAATGAAACCAAGCCCCAAATAACCTGCATATCGCTTATCAGAATTGCTTCCCGGGTTCAGCAACGTTCTTACTTTAGAACCTACACCGTCTGCACCTACCAAATATTTACCTTGGATATTTTGCCCATCCCTTGAAACGGCGACTACACTATCAGCGTTTTCAATCACATTGTCCAACCTAAAATTGTAGATAACATTTATTCCAAGCTCATTTATGCGTTCACGCAATTTCTTAAAAACAGCCAATCGGGTCACGATAATTGCGGGGCTTGCACCTTTTTCATTTTTCACTTCAAATTTTATTCGACTTTTACCAAAGTACATTATTAGTTTTTCTGTTTTTTCGCCTATGTTGAGAATGCCCATTTTTTCAAGCACCCTCACACCTTTTGCCGAAATCCGTACACCACTGGTAGCGTCCCCAAAACTTTCTCTTGCTTCAAGTACTGTACAGGGTATTTTTTTCTCTGTCAGTTGAACTGCCAAACTCAAGCCTGCGATGCCTGCACCAACTATTATTATTTGGTCTTTGTTATCTGTTACTTGTGCCATATAAACTTGTGTTTAAAATTACGGCACAAAATTACTTTGAGGGCAAGAGCGAAAATTGTATAAATCGGTCGTTTTTGTTTTTTGACAATTCTTTCGGCGAAACACCCGAAAGTTTTTTTACTTCTTTGATAAAGTGTGATTGGTCGGCAAAGTTCTCTTGTGGAAATAGTTTGCCCTCTTTGATATGCTGAAACGAAGCGCGGAAACGAAGTATATTACAATATGCTTTTAAGGAAAGTCCGAATTGTTGGTTAAAGTATCGATTGATTTGCCGGCTACTCCAAAAAACTTTTTCTGAAAGTTCTTGAACTGTCAATGCCCCGTTTGACGAATAAATAAGTGCAAACAGTTTTCGTTTTCGTTCATCAATGTCTTTCGGCAAAAGTGATTTTATTTTTTGCGTTGCCTTTTCGCAAAACAAGTCAAAGTCGTTTAAGTCGTCCGCACTAAAGTTCCAAAAGTCAGTTGGCAAAATTTCTGCTTTATCCAACAGGTTGGCGATGCTTTTTTGAAAAAGATATTCTATTGCAAGTGGCTTGAAACTTATAGCAAACGTGTGTCGCTTTGGTGTAATTGTCGGTTGTCCATATTGGGTTTCAATTCCTAAAAGTATAATGTGAAAAGGTTGTGTTGCCGATTGCGTGAAAAACAAGTCAATTCGTCCGTCTGGCAAAACAATGACTTCTTTGTCGCTGTCGAAATGATTTTGCAAAAGCCAAAAACTCTCCACAAAGTCCGCAAGCGATTTGTCGGGTTTGATGTGTTTATATTTCAAGCCGTTATCCATTTTGCAAAGTTGCTAATGCAAATTTAGAAACAATTTGTCCGGCTGGAAATTAATCTTAAAGGATTCAAATGTGATGGGCTTTTGAAATTTAGGCCGAAGAACCTACTAAATTTTCCCTTTTATTCCGGGTAAACATGTTCTGGCGGCAATCACCCCCTTAAATGTCGCTTTTACACCATACCAAATCTCCAAATGTCCCCCACCTTTACATCATCAACTCAAACAAAAAATTCAACCAGCATTATGAAGAATCTATTCAAAACACACGATCCCCTTAAATCAATACTAATTGCCATCATTCTGTTTGCCTCCTTCCCTTCAAACGGGCAACAAATCAAACCTTCCAACAGCGGTTACGCACCTGCCAATGGCATCAAAGTCTATTATGAAGTATACGGCGAGGGCAGGCCTATAGTTCTGCTACACGGTGCTTTTATGACAATTGATCTGAACTGGGGACAATTAATCCCTGAACTGTCAAAAACCAGGAAAGTAATTGCCATCGAATTACAGGGACATGGACATACTCAATTTTCAGATAGAAAATTGTCGCATGCTACTTTAGCACGTGATGTGGAAGGAGTAATGGATTACCTGAAAATTGACAGTGCCGATGTAGTAGGATATAGTTTTGGCGGTGCTATAGCTTATCAATTCGCTATACAAAGCCCTAAACGGTTGAGAAAATTAGTGATCATCTCAGCCACTTATAAAAGTAATGGCTGGCTGCCCCAAATAAACAGCGCATTTAAAACCATGAAACCTGATCTTTTCGCAAATTCTCCCATGAAAGCCGCATACGATGCAGTAGCTCCTGACAAAACAAAATGGACAAAGTTCTTAGAGCAGATGATCGCCTTTGCAGCAGTACCATACGACCTGGGCGACTCCAATATTTCGAAAATTTCTGCGCCTGTATTAATCATATCCGGCGACAATGACGGAATGGATAAAATTGAGTTGATAAAAACATATCAATTGCTGGGTGGTGGTGTGGCTGCAGACTTAGGGCAAATGCCAAAATCGCAATTGGCCGTTGTTCCTTCCCAAGGACATGTCAGCCTGATGATGCAGACAAACACGATCGCAGGTTATTTGGACGGCTTTTTGAAGTAGATATAGTCATATTTCAATTAAACTATAATTAAAATAACCATGAGAAAGATAACTGTTTTATCAATGATCACACTCGATGGTGTTATACAGGCACCCGGCGGTCCCGAGGAAGATACATCCGGTGGCTTCAAATATGGCGGGTGGACTGCACCTTATAGTGATGAGCTTTTTGGAAAGGTTTTAAAAGAAGAATTGAAACAGGCCGATTATATGCTGGGCAGAAAAACTTTTGAGATTTTCGCTTCTTACTGGCCTCAACATGCTGATTTTTGGCCAGGTATCAATGATGGCACCAAATACGTCCTGTCGCAGACCATGGAAAAATCGGATTGGGAAAATACTGTTTTCCTAAAAGATCTGGCTGATATTGAAAGTCTTAAGAATTCGGAGGGTGCGGATATCCAGGTCTGGGGTAGCAGCAAACTTGTTCAATTGTTGCTTAAGCATGACCTGGTTGACGAACTCCGGATCAAGATTTACCCGTTGATTCTTGGTGAAGGGAGAAAACTGTTCGATAACGGTGCGATCCCCGCAGCATTTACCTTAACAGAAAGCCTCATTACATCAAAAGGAGTTATTATAGCCAGCTACAAACGGGCCGGGGCAGTTATAACAGGCAATGTTGAAGCCTAGAGCTTATAAAGAAATATAGGATTTTCAGCCGGTTAGTTCTTATATTCATTTCCTGTTAAGCTGCCTTACAAGATGCCGGTAAAATATGTAACCACCAAAGCAATGCTGCCGGGATTCAAGCGATTATTGATCGCATGCCTTTTACTGCAGGCTATTTTCTCCTGTAAGCAAAAGGTCGAAAAAAGTTTTATTGCTGACGCTTTTAAGCCAAAAATCACCAAAGCGAGCTTCTATTCATTTTTCCCGGAAAATTCCACCTCCCAACCAAACTCTATTCGCCTTGATGAAAAAAAATTGAAAAGGGTCATTGCTGGCAAGCCTTCTATCACACCCTTTAAAAATAACCTGCTCCCTGCCGGCGCTCCGCAAAACCTTATTATAAATCAGAAAATAACCATTCCGGGTACAGATACATTTACCCTTCCTGAAACCATTCCTGCTACCGGGAAAAAAGTTCAGGCAGCGCTGCCTGAAAGATCGGATATAAAGGAAATGACTTACAAAATACCCAATCCCCTGTCTATCGCTTCTTTTGGAAAACTGCAGGGATTAAAACATAGTATCATAACTGCCCTGTTACAGGACCATACAGGTAATATATGGATATGCACTGCAGCAGGCGTCAGCAGGTATGATGGGCATAGCTTCACCAATTTTACTACTGATCAGGGTCTTGCTTACAATGATGTAAGGGCCGTTTGCCAGGACAGAAATGGGAATATATGGTTTGGTACAATGGGCGGAGGTATTTCAAAATATGATGGATACTCATTTACCAATTTTACCGTAAAGGATGGATTACCCGGCAATATTGTATACAGCATTAAAGAAGACAACCTTGGAAATATATGGTTAGGGACCCTTAAAGGCATTGCAAAATATGATGGCAAAACATTTACCAGTTTTACCCGGAAGCAGGGCCTGATGAATGACACGGTGAATTGTATTCTTATCGATAAAAATCAGCACATCTGGATCGCCACCAACAAAGAAATTTCAAAATTCGATGGTCATTCCTTTACCAACTACACTTCAATGGAAGGAACAAATGCCAACCATATACTGTGTATGATAGAAGATAAATCAGGCAGGATCTGGTTTGGTACATATGGCAATGGCCTGTATGTTTTTGACGGCACTTCATTCATGCGTCTTGGAACTAAAGAAGGTTTGATCGACAATGATGTTTTTAGCCTGCTTCAGGACAGGGATGGGAATATATGGGCAGGCACTCATTATGGCCTCTCCAAATTTGATGGTCATTCATTCACCAGCTTTACCGGTCAGCAGGGGCTGGTAAATGATAATATTTATAGCCTGTTGCAGGATAATGCTGCCAATATCTGGATAGGAACTTCCGGTGGGCTCTCAAAATATAACCCAGGTTCATTTACCCACATCACTGAAAGTGAAGGCCTGTCAAAGAACTATATCTTCAGCTTTTTTGAGGATAAATCAAAAAAACTCTGGTTGGGTTCATGGCGGGGAGGCGTATCAGCGTTTGACGGACAAACACTAAAAACCCTTACAGACAAACAAGGGTTGCCCTTCAATGATGTAAGAAGTATTTATGGAGACAATAAAGAAAACCTCTGGTTTGCTACCTATAAAGGTGTAGCAAAGTACAATGGCAATTCATTCATATATTATAACGAAGATGTTGGGTTGGTTAATGATGATGTCAACACGATAATGCAGGACAGGAATGGAAATTTCTGGTTTGGAACAGAGAACGGCGCTTCAGCATTTGACGGGCAGCAGTTCACTAATTTTTTTGCAAACAATGATTCCGCCAATCATATCAATCATATTATGCAGGATGCTGCGGGCAATATATGGTTTGGTGCAACCACGGGCATTTTCAAATACGATGGCCACAGCATTACCCGTTTTGGAGATGAAAACGGAATATTCAGGGAGGCCTGCAACTATATTTATACTGACAGGCCAGGCAATACCTGGTTTGCTACAGCAAAAGGTATTCTCCGTTACGATGGAGCTTCTATTATAAGGTTTACTCAGAAAGAAGGCCTGATAAACAATGAAACGGTAAGCATGCTCGAAGATGAGAAAGGGAATCTCTGGATCACAACCCGTTTCGGGCTAAGCAAATTATCTGCTGAAAAATTGAAATTATTCCAGGAGAGAACAGTGTCCGGAAATGTGTATGAAAGTGATGCCTATTTTAAAAATTATGGGTATGCAGATAATTTTATTGGCATCGGCTGCAACCTCGGTGCCATACTCGAAACAGCCGGTCATCGTATCTGGATCGGAACAAATAACGGTGCTACCTTTTTTGATCCGTCAAAAGAATATCCTTGCCCCACTCCTCCTGATGCCCAGGTTACGGTTGTTAAAATAGCCGGTCAGAACATCAACTGGCGTGAACTTCAGCAAAGACCAGATACCGCTTTCATGATGAAAAATGGTGTTTGGTTCAGAAATTTCCATTTTGATTCATTAAGCCGGTGGTACAACTTACCCAAGGGATTGAGCCTTGCATACAATAACAACGATATCAGTTTCGATTTTTCAGGCTGCACTATGGATCAGCCACATGCCGTAAAATACGAATACCAGTTGGCAGGTGCTGATAAAAATATGAATGGCCCTACCGATCAATCAACAGTATCTTACAGCAACCTGCAACCAGGCCACTACACTTTCATAGTTAAAGCCATGAACTATGATGCAGGTTGGGGAAAAGAATACATGTATAACTTTACCATTCGCCCTTCCTGGTGGCAAACCTGGTGGTTCAGGACACTGGCAGCCCTTACAGCCCTGCTCATTATATTTTTTACCGGAAGGTTTATATATAAATACCAGTTGCATAAGCAAAAGCTGGCTTTAGAAAAAGAGCTTGCTGTGCAATATGAGCGGCAGCGCATTTCTTCCGACCTGCATGATGAGATCGGTGCTACCCTCAGCAGTATTAATATTTACAGCAGCCTGGCCAAAACAGAAAGCAATAAAGAACCCTATCTCGAATCCATCAGTGCCAATGTAAATGATGTGGTGAATAAGTTAGATGATCTTGTATGGAAGATCAACCCCAAATATGATACACTGGACAGTGCGATATACCGTCTCATGTTTTTTGCAGAGCCTCTTGCCCTAGCAAAAAATATCAGCATCAGCCTGAAAGCAGGAGATGAATTGCGCCGGCAGAAATTAGACGCCGAAACCAAGCACCAGTTGTTCCTGGTATTGAAGGAACTGGTAAATAACGCGCTGAAACATTCCGGCTGCAAAACGATAAGTATTGTCTTTTCATCAGCCAGTACTGGTTTAGAGGTAGTGGTAGAAGATGATGGAAAGGGTTATGACGAAGAAGCCGTAAATACCCAGCGAAATGGCCTTCAGAACATTGCGCGGAGAATGCAGGCAATGAAAGGAACAATTACCACAAAAACAGGTACTGGCGCTGGTACGCAAATCACTATCAGTATTCCGTTGACCTGACAGAAAACTGGTATTTTTTATAACAGCATATCGGTTATTTTTACATGGATGATCAGGGTGGCGCTAATAGAAGACAATCTTTCATACATGAAAGCCATGCAAGCATTGGTTGGCACCAGGCCGGACATGCTGCTGGTGTATACTTCAGAAAATCTGCTGGAACTTAGCGCCCTGTTCCATGCCAGGCCAGATGTGGTGATGCTGGATATTGATCTGCCCGGAATAAACGGTATTGAAGGCGTGAAACTGATCAAAGAAAAGCTGCCGCAAACCGGCGTTTTTATGCTCACTGTCTTTGAGGACGAGGATAAAATATTCAGCTCAATAAAAGCCGGTGCAGACGGTTATCTGCTGAAAAAAGACGCTCCCGAAAAAATAACCGAAGCTATTGCCGCTGTGTATAATGGCGAAAGCATTATGAATGGCAAGATAGCCAGGAAGATGCTTGATTATTTTAACAGGGCTGAGAACAGCCGGAATAAAGAGTTGGAACAGTTTCACCTTACCCGGCGTGAAACGGAGATCCTTAATCATCTTATTTCAGGAAAATCATATAAGCAGATAGCGGAAGAATGTTCTATCAGCATACAGACCCTGTTTTCCCACACTAAGAATATCTACAATAAGCTCAATATTCACTCACGGGCAGAGATTGCTGCGAGGTTTCGCTGAAGGTCCTATCCCATAAATCTGGTAGCCGGCATTAAGAATCATAGAAACCTGTGATTTTCTTGCATAAGATGTATCCCTACTTTTATAGCGATTTAAAACATCCGCAAGAGGTTCTTATAATGCGCAGCATACAACTACCTGCAAGCGGGAAAACCGAAAACCATATTTGAACAGAATAGGCACAACTATTATTATGAAAATAATATTTTTAGCTGTTTTCTTGCTTTGCAGTTCGATACTATTTGCTCAAAAGAATAATTCAAAAGGCAAAAAAGACATAGACACCTTAAATATTGCCAATAACGGAAAGATGTATTCTTACATAACTATACCGCAATACGATGTTCTTACAAAAGACAGTAATACGATTAGTTTGCCGGAATATGTGTTGACTCATAGAAACAATAAGGACAAACCAACCCTGCTTGTAACATGGTCTTACAAATGGTGCTCTCCCTGCATTAAAAAAATCGACTCTCTTTTAACGATTGGAACGGCATTGAGTTATAATATCGTCCTTATCAACAGGGATGATGAAGAGGCTAGATTAAAATATCCTGAATTATATATTCCTTTTTCCGATCTAAAAGTAGGATTAGCTTCTCACTCACCTGGTTATGATGAAGATGCAATCCTGCTATTTGATCGAAATAATCAGTTATCAGACATCGATAATGGCGCAACACCTTTTTGGGCTTGGCTTGATAAAAAATTAAACATTATTGGAACATACAGCGGATATATCATTAGCGTAGCTGACATTAGAAATATTCTTTCAAACATAGAGCAGGAGAAAATGACAAATGGAATTTATAGGTATTATAATAGGAATAATATTCCCTGTGAGCAAAGCAATGCATCCACAAAAATGAAGGCAACAACTCTTTCAGGTAGCAATACAGTAATGCTGGAGGTATATGATGCAGATAAAGACACCCCTAATCTTAAGATAGAATACCTGACAAACAAGAAAGGAAAATTGTTTTATAAGGCATTATGGGTCAAATAGACCCGTAACTGCATTGAAGATTGCCCTGAATAGTTTTCTGCAACCGGGAAAGCCGAAAACCGAATTTTGACAGAGTAGGCATTTATAAATAATTAAAACATGAATAAGCCTAAGCTACTTACTTATTCTATAGCAAGCTTTTTTTGCTTTTGTCTTATCGCTTCTTGCAGTAAAAAAGAAACATTTGATACACGGCCGATATATGATATAAAGGCGAAGTTAGTTTTCAATCCTGAGATTACTGGTATGCCTGGTACAAATACAACAGACTCTTCGTGCTTAGGTTATGGGAGTTTTATAGTTAAGGATGCTGGCAGTGACAGCTCTATTCTTGTGACTTATTTTAGTATTGATGGGTCTTATTATGTTCCGGCCAACCCACCGCTGCCTGAGGGGCAGGCGAATTTTACTTATCCTGTTGCAGTGAGCACCCCAAAATTCAAAAAAGGAAACTTAAAAACCGGAGAAATGAATTGGCTCTCCACGACAGATAAGACTGCAGCAGGCAACGTTCCCATAACATTTTGTACTGTGGGGTATTATCAATCAGAAGATTATAAGAACAAAACAGCATGGCAGACGGTTAAAGCAAGCAGTAATATCAATTTCTATTCTTACCCTGACAGCTATATCAAATTCAATTTTACAAGCATATACACAAAACATATAGAAAGCGGGACATTTACCTATGCAGATGGCAGTTTTGACATTACACTTCTTGGCGCTGTACGTCATCCTTTCTTTACACTCGCTTTTTATTATGGACAGGCTCATTTAACAGGAAATTTTTCAGGCATGAAGCTCGAAGGCTATTGATGAGAAATTGTTAACAACAAGTGATCCTTATTTTCAACAAAAGACCGCACAATTTTGATGGACATTTTCACCCATTGCCTTCCGTAGTTACATTTTCGCTACTGGATCAAACTGTAGCTTGCATTTTTCATATTTCGTATCCTCCTGACAGTAACATTACATATTTTGAAGATGACCCCTTAGAAATGGTAAGGCTATATATTTGTTTCAGAATTATGGCTGATTACAACTACGTATATTTACGTAACGCTCCCCTTAAGTCATAAAGGCATTGCAAGATGAAACAGCCCCAGCCCCCCGACATCCGCTCTTCTAAAAAATCCCCCTTTTAAAGGATTGCTCCTGCTTTTCGGCCCGGTTATTTTTACCCCATAAATTTTAACCATTGGCCAAAAGAAATATGCAAAAGCAAACCATTTCTACCTGCATACTATTGGCGGTTGCTATAGCCAGTTGTAAAACGGTCCCTGTTACCGGTCGCAAGCAGATAAACCTGGTGCCTGAAGCAATGATAACAGCCATGGCGCTGACTGAATACGATTCAGTAGTAAAGTACAGTGCCACCCTCACCAAATATGATGAACGGGCCCAAATGGTAACAAGGGTCGGTACCAAAATCCAACATGCTGTTGAAACCTATATGCACCAGCACAACATGAGTAAAGACCTTAAAAATTTCAAGTGGGATTATAATACCATTGATGATGCTACCGTAAATGCCTGGTGCATGCCTGGCGGCAAGGTGGTCGTTTATACCGGACTTCTGCCTTTTACACAGAATGAGAACGCGCTGGCTGTGGTAATGGGACATGAGATTGCCCATGCCATTGCCCGGCATGGCAATGAACGCATGAGCCAGGGCTTATTGGTGAGCCTGGGCGGCATGGTGCTGCAGGAAGCTTTAAAAGAAAAGAAGGCGGAAACCCAGGCACTGTTTCTTGGTTTGTACATGATCGGGAGCAACCTTGCACTGGCCTTGCCCAACAGCCGCATGCAGGAAAGTGAAGCAGATAAGCTGGGATTAATATTTGCCGCTATGGCGGGTTACGATCCTGATGAGGCAATTCCTTTCTGGCAACGTATGGCTGCTGCCAACAAAAACAAAGTGCCTCAGTTCCTGTCCACGCACCCCTCGGATGAAACAAGGATCAAAAAACTATCTGCATTGATTCCGGAAATTAAAAGCCAGTATTATAATACCCAATAAAACTGTGACCAATGAATAAACAGTTTCTTTCTTTTCTTTCATTGCTTTTAGCTATGGCCTCATCTGCACAAAAAGATAACTTCGGCATTGTCAATTATACCGTTCCGGCAGGCTACCAATTAGTAAAGAACGACAATGTGCTTACTTATTTTTCGGAAGACAAGAGCACCGGCGCCTATTGCAATATTTTTATTTATAAAATGATCCCCGGGCAAGGTGGTGTACAGCCTGATTTCGATTTCGCCTGGAGCAACCAGGTGCAGAAACCCTTCAAAGTTACCGGTACAGCCTCTATGCAACCTGCAGCTAATTTAAAAGGATGGCAGTTTTTATTGGGTACTACAAAATACGCTGATAATGGAGTGGCCACACTGGCTATGCTCATCACTTTTAGCGGTGAAAGCAATATGCAAAGTATCTGTATACTTGCCAATTCAGATAAATATAAAGCCGATATAGAAAGTTTTATCGCTTCGATAGATGTGACCAGGGAAATAAATGTTCCCGGTAATGCCTCAACGGGCATAGATGAGCCCACACAAACAAAAGCAGGAAATACTAAAACAGAAAAAACTCCGGCCGTAAAAACCAAAGGCCTATCCTTTAATGTCTGGATGCGGGCGACTATAAATATGCCGAACGTAAATGATCCTACCGGTGTGGTAAAAACAAAGTTCAAGTGGATCGTTATTTGTTCCAATGGCGATTATATAGGCTATATGCCATCACAGGGTATGTGGGGCACCACCAAGGCCAACAGCAATGAAACCCATAGCTGGGGCTATATAAAAGATATGGGTAAGGAAATACAACTGCTCAATGACTATTATAAAACAGTGGAAAAAGTGGGTAAAGTATCCTCCGATGTAATGAGCGCCAACACCTCCATGAAATCAATGTGGTATTACAAATGTAAACCTGTTGATGGTCTAAAATTGGAAGGTGAATGGAGCACAGGCGGTGCATGGGGAGGTCCCTATTGGTACAAGAACCCCAATTTTGAGGAGGGAATGATTGTTTTTCACAAAGACGGCAGCTTTGAAAACAAAGGCGGATTATATATCTCAAAAGAAGAAAATGGCCATCTTACTTACAGGGACCAGGGCAATGGGACTTATACCATCAAAGATTTCACATTGCTTTTAACCTACAGCGATGGTGCAGTTTTTAAAACCTCGATCACAGGATATCTATCAAAATCAGCTGAGCAGGAGAACAGCATGATCTTTATCAGCCAGCATCCTTATTTTAAAAACTTAAATAAGAAATAAGCAAATGAGAGTTTGCTTATTTCTTATTTCCCGGATCATGCATCCGGTATTTCAGGCTCTACTAACTTAGCCAGCTTTTCCAGTGACTCTTGCCAGCCCAGGTAGCACATTTCTACTGGTATAACAGAAGGAATACCTTCCTGTGTAATTTTTATTTCTGTACCGGCAATAGTTTTCCGGAGCCAGACAGAAGTGGTCATTTCTCCGGGCAGGTTGGGGTCATCAAATTTATCTGAGTATTTCAAAAACTCGTTAGGTTTGAGCTCCAGGTATTTTCCGCCGAATGAATGGCCATTACCTGTTGAAAAATTCTGGAATGACATCTTATGGGAACCGCCTACTTCTACTTTCATTTCATGAACAGTGCAGAGAAATCCATATGGCGGTAACCATGATGCAATTGCAGTGGCATCGGTAAAAGCACGGTATACTTTTTCAGGAGACGTTTTAAGCACCCTGTGCAGTGAAACAACATTATTAGACATAGTATATATTTTTGCTCCTACTCATCTGGCTTTTCGGTCCCGCCCGTTTTTTGAAGTGGTTGCTGCTCCACTTACCTTTTGACAGATCGTTTATTGGTCATCTTCGATATAACAAAGATGATAAGAAGGCTGAATATAGACGGAGGCTGAATACGACACTTTAAAGGCTATTTACGACCTCAGCATAAATAAACGGTAATAAACAATTAATGATCCAGTAACAATAGACTCAGATTTTTTCAGTACAAAAATTCGGCCTGGAATACCACTGTTAAAAGAGTACAGGAAATAGATAAATAAACAGAGATCCTGGTTTTGAGGCCGGTCTACATTTAGTTCATAAAATCTATTTAGTCAACCGATTAAATTGCTGCAGATACTTATGAAAATTAGCTTTTCAAGCCTCATGGTGATAATGGCATTTGCCATTGCCGGTTGTTCGGGTATTTCTTATCCTAAAAAAACAAATAGCCAGCCGGAGAACGGTAACCGTGCAGTCGGTCCCCAATCAGACAGTTCATACTTTGTAGCCACCTCCCAGGTGATAGATCCCGAAGGGATAACGATCCGGTTTCCCGGCCGGCCTGTAGATATCTGCTATAACAAAGACGAGTCCGTCATTGCTGTTAAAAACATGTATGCCGTTGTTTTCTTCGATGCAGAAAAGAAACAGATCTTACAAACGTTGCGATTGCCAGGCGATGCTGGTGGTTCTTTTACAGGTTTGGGTTGGACAGGCTCTGGCAATAATGAAAAACTATGGGTCACTGACACGAGGGGGTATTTACTCGGAGCCCCAAAACTGGCAAATAAAAAATTTGAGTGGACAGATACGATCAACCTGCCTGAATTGCTGATAGAAGATAAAGGAGGACTTGATCCTGGAGGTCTTACCGTCATAGATAAAGAAGGCCCCTACCCCGGCGGATTCTGCATCGATGAAGAAAGCGGTTATGCTTATGTAACGCTGAACAGGAATAATTCTATTTGTGTAGTAAACCTCCGCTCTAAAAAGATTGAAAAAGAAATCCCTGTCGGTATTGCACCTTACACAATTATTAAGAAAGATAATAAGCTCTATGTTTCCAATTTCGGCGGCCGTAAGCCATTGGCCAATGACATAACAGCTCGCTCATCAGGCAGCCCTATCGTAATCAACCCTGCTAATGGAGTAGCATCATCCGGGACTGTTTCTGTTATCGACCTCGCCAGTTTTAAAACAATTGGAGAGATCCCTGTTGGATTACATCCCGGCTCCATGGTGCTTTCCAACGATAAGAAAAAGCTTTATGTAGCCAATTCAAACAGCGATAATATCTCTGTTATCAATACGGATTCTGACCAGTTCATTAAATTGATCAGTGCCAAACCTCTTGAAACATTACCATTGGGAAGCAGCCCTAATGCAATTGCCATTTCAGGAGATTCTACTTTATTTATCTGCAATGGCGGCAATAATGCCATCGGTGTGTTTAATGTAAAGGAAAATCAACTATCAGGTTTTATCCCCGCCGGCTGGTACCCAGGCGCAATTACGATCAACAAAGCAGGTACAGAAATAGTGGTGGCCAATATTAAAGGCATTGGCGGTAGAAATCAAAGACCTGGTAAAAACGGGCTCAATTCCCATGACCACATGGGATCAATATCATTCATTGATGTACCGGATAAAAGAAAACTTGAGGAATACAACAGCAAGGCCATGCGTACGATGCAGATCAAACAACTGGAAATGCTTATGTTGACCAAAAAACAAAAGGTAAAACCAGTACCCATACCGGCAAACCTGGGTGAGCCTTCCGTTTTTAAACATGTGCTTTACATCATAAGGGAAAACAGGACCTATGACCAGATATTTGGAGATATTAAACAGGGAAACGGTGATTCATCTTTATGTTTATTCGGCAGAGATATAACTCCTAATGCACATGCCCTGGCCGATGAGTTTGTACTGCTGGACAATACCTATTGCAACGGTGTTAACAGTGCTGATGGCCACCAGTGGACGAATGAAGGAATTGCAACAGATTATATCGAAAAAAGCTATGGTGGATTTGTAAGAAGCTATCCCTGTTGTGCCGGTGAAGACCCGTTGGCTTATGCCTCTTCCGGGTTCATCTGGAATAAGGTACTGGATGGCGGATATACGTTCAGGGATTATGGCGAGTTCGTGGATGCGGAGATTGAACCGGCAGAATTAAAATGGACAGACCACTATAATAATTTCATTAATGGAAAGCCTATGGCAAAGATCAGGGCCATAACAGAAATGGCTTCACTAGAACCTTATATATGTCGTGATTTTATCGGCTTTCCTGAAACAGTTCCGGATGTTTACCGAGCAGATGTGTTCATCAATGAGCTAAAGCAGTTTGAAAAAAATGACAGCATGCCTAACTTCATGATGATGCTGCTGCCGAACGATCATACTGCGGGAACTCATGAAGATTATCCTACGCCAAGGGCGATGATGGCTGACAATGACCTGGCTTTGGGACGCGTTGTGGAAGCTGTTAGCAAAAGCAAATTTTGGAAGGAAACAGTCATTTTTGTAATAGAAGATGATGCACAGGATGGATTGGACCATGTGGATGGAAGGCGCACTGTTGCTTTATGTATCAGTCCATATACAAAACGGAATACGGTGGTAAGCACAATGTATAACCAGAACAGTATCTTACGGACAATTGAATTGATCTTTGGACTTACGCCAATGACCCAATTTGACCTGTTGGCTAATCCTATGTACGATTGTTTCACTTCCAAACCTGATTACACGCCTTATACTGCCAAACCCAATAATATTCCGCTGAATGAAATGAATCCCAAGATCTCAACTTTAACAGGCAAGCAGAGCTACTGGGCAAAAAAATCGATGGAAATACCTTTGGAAGATTACGATCTGGACGAAGGTAGAATATTGAGTCGCATCTTGTGGTATTCCGTAAGGGGATATGATAGTTATTACCCCGAACACCTGGAAATAAAAAAATAGAGAAGATTGAACTGTCGGTTCAATACGATAAGACATCCGGCACTCTAAGTCTTATTCTCAGGATATTTCCACCCCTTTTTGTTTTGCTTCCAGTTCACTGATCAATATCGCTTTTACAAGGGTAAGCGCATGATCTTTGGCTTCAGCAAAGGAAATTCCGTATTTACGTTCTACCTGTTGCATCTCTTTCGGAAACCCCGACAACAGCTTATTATAATATTCGTCTAAAACTTCCGGTGCCGGCATTTCAAAATTTATACGTAACTGGAAACGCCTTATCAAGGCCATATCGATAATTTCGGGATGGTTGGTTGCGCAAATCAACAATGATTTTTCAGGATAGTAGTCGATCAGTTGTATCAGTGTATTCACCAACCTTCTCATTTCGCCTACATCCTTATCATCTTCTCCCCTTGCCTTTCCTATCTGATCAAACTCATCTAAAAACAAAACGGATTTTTCCCTGCCTGCTTTTTCAAATACCTGTTTTATATTCTGTGATGTTTCACCAATCCTTGAACAAACAATATTGCTCAAATTGAGTATGAGGATGTTTTTGCCTAATGCATTTGCAATGGCTTTGGCTGTCATCGTTTTGCCGCAACCGGAGCTTCCCTGCAGCAGTATTTTATTATTTACAGGCAATCCGTATTTATATAGCTCGTCAATATAATTATGTTCCTTAATGAGCTGCACGAATTTCTGCCTGTTAGCTTCCTCCAGGAAAATATCGGCCAGGGATACTTTTTCTTTATCATTGATGATAAGGTCAAATACGTTCATTATGATTCAACTTTTGGTTCATGTTCTTTACAATCTACCCTCAATTCATTATTGGCTAACCGGGCCTGCAACAATTTACAGTAGTGATTTCCGTTGGCAACGCTGTAATTTGAGCAGGTAAAACACATCCTTTGGATTGTTATGATTCCAGCCCTGTTAAGTTCGAGAATGATTTTGAGCAGGCCTGACAACATCGCTTCTTTTTGTTCCTCTGAAATGAGGTTCAAAGGCTCTTCTATGGCTGAAGCGAAATCAGCCGATTTCATTGCGGCCTGTTTACCTGCAGCGGTCAGGCCGATCGTATAACTCCTGATATCCTGGGGATCCTCATATTTTTTTATCAGGTCTTTCTCTAAAAGAGATTTGATACTATCGCTGATAGTAGGCTTGGTCATGTTAAATTCCTGCGCCAGGTAGCTTACTTTGCATTTTTCTCCCGGATGAAAAAGCAGGAAGATCAGGGTCTGGATTTGTATCGGGCTTAAAGCATTTTGCTTGCTCTCATTCCAAAGTAATACACGAAAAGCCCCAGAAAGACGTTCCAGGGCTACCACAATTTTGCTGTCGATCCCGCTGTTTTGCTGGTCGAGATTAAAAGGAGAGTTCATTTGTTTCATCCTTTAGCACTCAGAATAGGAAGGTGAGAAAATGCCGTTTATCGCAATGATCGTCTTTAATACGACTTTCGTCCCACTTTCCAATTCCAGGTATGGGTTCGGAGAAGTTAAACATATCTCTTTGATCAATCCCTCCACCCTTACTATCCCCTCTGAATCCAAAAGCATGGCTGCCTTTGTTTTCTGTTCCTGGCAATTCTTCAGGATCTCCAGGAATGTTTCGTTTACCGAAAGAGTAGTTCGAATATCCATATACTTAAAATTAATGCATCCCTGTATTTCAATAATACCAGTTATCCTTTTACATCGGCAAGGGATGCCCCAAAGTTAATATGTAATACATTTCCCGCGGGAGTTACCAGGGCAGGCACAGATCTGATTCCTGCGCTTTCAGCTTCGCTGATCCTGTCCCTGTCTTCGCCAAGATGAACGACCTCTACATTGGATTTTCCGATCAATTCGATGATATCGTGTTCGGCACTAACACAAACAGGACAGCCTGCATGGTAAAAAACTGACTTTTTCATTTTTCGTTGTTTTAGGTTTACAAGACTATTGACAATTCAAATATAGTTAGGATTCCTAACAATATGAGCCCCGCGTAATTAATTTTTTACACAAAACCGGTGCCTTCTCAAACCCAAAATTCATCAGGATAATTATCCTGCCCATCCGTTGGATGTATTTGCTTCAATCGTTTCCCCAACTGGGTGAGATTCTCCTCTGAAAGGGTTTCTTCGATATATGGGAACAGGATCCTTTCTTCAAAACGGATATGTTTGTCCAGTGCATCAGCTAATGCCCGGAATTGGTCCGGCTGAAAGGATGCAGTATTTGCAATAGCTCCCACTAACTGCTTTATGTGATCGTGTTCAAATATGGCTTGTGCTACCAGGTTATCCTGCAATGCGGTAAACAGCAATGCTTCTTCTTCTTCAAAATGCTGTTGCAGATGGCTGGTCCAGAAATATTTTACATAAGGCTTTATCCTTTCAGCCGGTACTTGTTTTTTTATTCCCTGCCTTATCTTCCAGCAAAACAATAACCCAAAATGATGATCCCTCGAAAGAGCGACTATGCTTTCATGTCTTCTCATTGTTGATTAAGCAAAGGATTTTTCCAGTTCAATGGATTTAGGAAAAAGAATATTGTTTTCAAGGTGAATATGAAGATGCAGATCGTCTTCGAAGTCTTTCAAGGTAGCGAAAGCCGCTTTATAAGTATTGCAGCCATCTGCAGGCGCATTGTACTGGTTACTCAATTCCTTGATCTTCCTGAAACGTTCACCTTCGGTATCATGTTCATGCATCATTACACGTATAGGGTTTTGCACTGTACCAAAAGGTGTTGCCGCTACTTCTGTTGACCCTGCCTGCTTTGCTTGTACCATTTTGCGGATGAAAGGGAATACCATTAATTCTTCCTTTTTCATATGCATGGCCAGTTCACCTGCACAGGCATCGAAATGTGTTTTTATCTCTGCCAGTTCCGGATGCCTGCCGCCATGCACCCTTACGATCTTTTCGAGAAACGATTGTATAACGGGTATCTGTGTAGTCACATACCGGTGATGCTTCTTCTCGATGAAATCGGCCAGCAGATCTAAAGGCCAGGATTGATAATCGCTGATCGCCTCTTCAGTAGGGGGAAGTGTATTCACTGTTTGCTGCAACTGCCCGATCAGTTCATCTACTGATAACTTCTTCTCATTACAAGCTGCTTCAATAGTGCGGTTACCATTACAACAGAAGTCGATACCCGCCTGTTCAAATATACCGGCGGTGCGGAAGTCGTCCGCCACCACAAGACCGACTATATTTTCTTTTGAAATTGTCATTTTATTATGTTTTTATGATTGTTTAAAAAGAGATGTTGCGGTAATGAAAAGACAGGTTACCTTGAGCAATTCCATCCCTACAAACCAGATATGCAACTTAGACGGTGCCACAGGCTGCGCCTGGATATACTGCTCTGCCCTTGCGTCCAATGCAGGCAGCAACCATATTGTCTGTAATAGAAGAATAGCTACAATGATGAGCAATGAAATAGCTGGCACTGTAAACATAGATCTTCGGTACATTAAAGCACTTACGCAAACAACTATAGCAAACACCCATTCAACTTTATTAAGTGCGCCGAATACCAGCCTGCCGATCCCTAAACCGATCGGAAGCGTTACACCAGGCGCCCGGAATTTCAACCAGGCTTCCATAAAACTGATCGCACATACAAACCCGATCCAGGTAAACATGCAGGCTATAGCCACGGGTTGCTTTATAGTTGTGTTCATAATAGAGGCCTCGCTGAATTGTTGCGGTAATATTCGATCTTGGAAAGGAACATAACGGCCATTTTATCACCCCGCCATTTAGCTTCATCAGCTTTTGCACCGGCAAAATGTTCATCAATGGTTTCATACCATAGTTTTAACCATGCATCAAAATGTTTTTGTTCCACGGGCAATTCGGCATGCGGAGGAAAAGGGCTTCCGAAATAGGTATGCTCATCCAATAATACCGTTTGCCAGAAACGATACATTTTTTCCAGGTGTTCAGGCCATCGGTCTTTGATAACACCATTAAATATTCCGCCCAGTAAAAGATCAACCCTGATCTTTCCATAAAAGGTATCCACCAGTAATTTGATATCCTCTATTGTTGTTATATCTTTTTTTTCACTCATAGTTTTTATTGTCCTATTGAAAAATAACGGAACATGTAATATAATGCCCATCCGGCAAAACCAATGATAAGCGTCCATACCCACCAGGGAATGCTTTGTGGTGTTTCACTGCCTGAGATCAGGAAGGATTTCTGATCACCTTTACCATAAGCGTTGATCATTAAGGGCAATATACCATCTACAACGGCATGTTCCTTTATCCCTTCAATGGCAATAGCCGGGCCATTCCGCACAACGAAGGGTATTTTCCGGATCCCTTCCTTGCCTGTCGGGTCTTTGCTCACGATCTTCAGCACATGTTCGCCATCTGCCAGTTTACGGGTATCCAGGTCAAAGCTTACCGGCGATTTCAGTTCGGCAACAGGCCTGGTTTCATCGTCTATAAAAATGAATATGGTGCTTTTATCACTCATCTTATTCGTTATTTAAAATGAATCGTTTAATATGCCTGTCTGATCTTTCACCAGGACGTATCAACCATTTTATGGAGAAGAAAAGAGTAAACAGTACTATCGCAACTGTTGCCCATACGATCACATAATCCCATCTGCTGTCGGGCCCCGCACCATGTGTAATACCTCTCAATACTTTTGGCTGGTTACGCTCACACACCGGGCAGGCCATTACCCATAATACATTGAACAGCAGAAACGCTATTAAAAATAACTTTTTCATTATTCAGCTGCTTTTAGTTTTACAAAATCCACGATCTTTTTTACTTCTTCCGGTGTAACTTTTTTGCCGTTGTTGCCCCAGCTTGTGCGTTCGTAATTGATCAGCGCAGCCACCTCATGTTCGGTAAACTGCATATTGGTACCAACCGGCGGCATTACTCCAAATTCAGCTTTTGCATCATATCCGTTCATGATGATGTCCACATACATTTCGAGGTTATCACCCAGCACAACTGAACTTCCTTTTAATGGAGGGAAGGCTCCGGGTAAACCCTCGCCATTTGCCTGATGGCAACTTTGGCAGTTAGCAGTAAATATTGCCTGGCCATCCGGCTCTGTACCAGCAGCCGCACCTGCTGTCTTCTTTTCTTCCTTTTTATACAGGAAAGCCGGCGCAGCAGTGCCATCCGGCAATTTTGTTTGTTTAAGCGATTGCAGGTAAGCGATCAGGTACATTGCATCCCGGGTAGCCACCACTTTGCCTTCCTGTCCATCGAGATATTCTGCAGGTACATTGACTACTACATCTGATTTGGACGGTTCCTTTTTAACAGCGAACAGCCAGGGATAGGCCGGCATAATGGATTCTTTTACTACAATGCGTGGATTATACAGGTGCACCAGGTTCCAGTCTTTACTGGGTTGCCTGTTGCCGATATCGGTCAGATCAGGACCGGTGCGTTCTGTGCCCATCAGCGTAGCAGTATTGCGCCACAGGTCAGTGCGGCGGATATCAGCATAATCGGCTGCAAGGCTTGGGCGCGATCCCCAGGTTTTATCCATATCTATATTCCTGACCTGTTGTGTATGGCAAGCCACGCAGCCATTGGCAACGAATAATGCTTTTCCTTTTATTGCATCAGCACTCAGGGGTTCAGCACCGGGTAATGGCTGGTTCATGTTTTGATTACGGATAGCAGGCATAACAGCTACCAGCACGGTCAGTCCTACAAAGAACAGTGCCGCAGTGCCGAAAAGTTTTTTATGATTATCGAATAGTTCCATATTCTGAGCAAATGATATTTATACAATTGAATGAGTTGAAGCAGTTGATCCGCTGAGTTTTTGAATGGCTGTTTCCCGTACATCCACTACAGGTTTTGCCACCATCATTTTATACATATTGTAAGCAAAGAACAGGTGCGACAACCACATCAGGCTTCCACCTATAGCACGCCACAACCAGTAAGGAGCCATCTTTATCACGCCGTCAATAAAGGGCTTGCCTTCCATCCATAGTAATCCTTTCAGTGTGCTGCCATACATCAGCGGAACGGTATAGAACATCAGCCCGATCAAAGCCAGCCAGAAATGTGCACCAATGGTAATTTGTGGCGCCTCCTTACCTGTCAGCCGCGGTATAACAGCATAGATTCCTGCCCATAAGAAAAAGCAAATGATACCATACATGGTCAGGTGTGAATGCGCTACCGTGAAATCGGTAAAATGCCATATAAGATTGGTGCTTCGGAATGCTTCTGCCGTTCCCTGCATGGAGCCGGTGAAATAAAAGATGACACCTACAAGGAAGAAAGGGAGTGTATAACTGTCTTTGATCTTATACCATGCACCTTTAAAAGTCATGATGAAATTGGTGGTGCCGGCAATAACAGGTATTGCCATGCCGGCACTGCCTACGATAGCCACAGTTTGCAACCACCAGGGAATTGAACTGAATACAAAGTGGTGAGTACCGATCAGGGTATAGAACAGTATCTGTGTCCAGAAAGCAAGTATACCAAGACTGTAAGAGTAGATAGGTTTGTTGAGCTGCTGAGGCAGGAAGTAGTAAACAATACCCAATGTAAAAAGCATGAACCACATGCCAACCCCCTGGTGCATATAATAACCCTGCACAATAGTTTCACCCAGGCCATTTTGCCAGTAAGGGATATATGCCACTAATGTGATCACGATGGCGAAGATGATCGCTGCAACAATATACCAGTTCGAGATATAGATCTCTTTTGTGGTGCGGTGGGCAATGGTCTGCAAAAAAATGACAAGTGTCAATATGATCCCAACAGCAAACAGTAGCATCACCGGCCAGATGTATTCCCTGTATTCTCCACCACCATTATTAATACCTGCCATCAGGCAGATAGTACCCAGGATAACTGCTGCATTGATCAGCCATAATGCGTACCATCCATATTTAATATTAGCAAGCTTAGTGTTGCTGACACGGGGGACCACATAATAACCCAGCCCCAGCATACCTAATGATGCCCATCCCCAGAACACGGCATTGGTATGAACCGGGCGCAATCGCCCGAAACTCAGCCAGCTCACATGATCAGCATCAGGAGCTACGAATTTTATCCCTACATATTCGCCGACGGTGGTACCGAATAAAAGCCAGAAAGTAGCACAGCCTAAATACCAAAGTATGAGTCGGGATAAAGCAGGGTCTATATTAGGGCGCGGAAGTGCTTTCTTTTTAAGGGCAACGATAGGCAGGCCTGCCTGGTCGTTGATCAGCAATAAACCCTTTTCATCTTCTGGCGCCTGGTTGCCTGAAAGTTCGCGGTTGGTAAGACGATAATCCAATGCCGCTTTGCGTCTTTTCAATTGAGTATCTATTTCTTCTTCGGGCAAAGAACGCAGATAGGCCGCCAGCTTTTCGGCTTCTTCCAGTTTATGCCGTTTCTTAGTCTGGTCCAGCGCATGTACCACTTTTGTGATCAGGAAAATAATTGCGAAAAGGATCGGGATCAGCAGGAGGACAATGGTAATAAGGATACCCGTCTCGCCCAGCAGCGAACCTGCAGGTTTACTCGTTCCTTGCGCCAATAATTTTTCCCCCGGCATAAGGGAATAGACCGCGATCAGCAATAAGGGCAATAACATATTATAGCTACGGAGCTTCCTATAATTTATGATCTCTCCGATCTGTTTACTGTTCAGGTTGCGGAGATGTTGCTGCAGTTGCCGTTGCTGTTCCTCTTCTGTTTTCCTTTTACGGCTGTCTCTAATGTTTTTTACTTTCTGTTTCAGCACCAGTGCTGCGCAAAAAACAACGAGCAGCACGGCAAACAGCACCCAGGTAAGCGCCCCCGCATAACTGAAAGAAAAATGAGAAGGCGCATCGTCCTGGGCTAAGGTGGGGAATGCATTCATCAGCATTCCGGTAAGAAACAGTGGCAACAGCTTTAATGACTTGTTCGGCTTCATTTTTATGGATATTAATACCTTTTTATCTTTTATTAAGTCAAAAAAATTTACCTCTTCAAAAAGGTCAATCGCTTGCCAAGTTCTTCTGTAAACTCACCCAGCTTTGCTTTCTCCAGCATTGTCTGGACGCCTTTCCGCAGCGATTTAAACTCGTGATGTATAGGACATGGATGCGTTTCGGAACATTGCTTCAGGCCAAGGCCGCAGCCGGTAAAAAGTTTGTCGCCATCCACCACTTTCACAATATCTGCCAGTGAATATTCGAGTGTTTCCTTGTCCAGGTAAAAACCGCCATTGGGGCCTTTCAGGGATAACAATAACCCCTTCTTGCCCAACTCCTGCAGGATCTTGGCGATATAGTGTTCAGGAGAATCAACTCCCTTTGCTATTTCCTTGATACCTACCTTATTGCCATTTTTGGATTTTTGTGCAATGAAGATCATGGCGCGGATGGCGTATTCACAAGTCTTTGAAAACATTTATCTCTTTTACAGTGCAAAAATAAGACAGAATCATGAATAAAAGACAAAAATATCTTTTATTATTCTCAGGCCACCTAACGTACTCTGGCCATTATATAATATTCAACAATCAATCTTTGTCGAATTGATGCTGCAAATATGTTTGCAAAACCAGGGCATGCGTATGTTCCCGGTCTTTACCTGCATATAACAGCGTGATCACCTTATCACCTTTATGTTCTTCAACAAAAGGTTCAACCGCATCACTCTTTTTTAATTCCGCCTTGTAACGCTTTTGAAAATCTTCCCATAATTCGGGGGCATGGCCATACCATTTTCGCAGGCTGGTACTTGGAGCCAGGTCTTTCACCCAGCTATTATAAGCCACTCTTTCTTTTGTTAACCCTCTTGGCCAAAGCCTGTCTATTAATACGCGGCAGCCATCTTTTTGTAAAGGCTTTTCATATACACTTTTGGTTTTTACAACTGTTTTCATGTATCTGAGTTTAGCTACTGCAAAGTAAAAGATAAATTTATCTTTTATTAAAACGATCTGCTGACCTTTTCCATTTCATCAATAGCGATCCTTATGTCGCTCTCTGTTGTCCGCCAATTCACAAATGCAGCCCTTATGCCTTTTCTTCCTTTATATATGGTAGGAGTCATAAACACTTTTTGTGTATCATTGAGCCTGGACAAAAACAGGCCAGCCTGCTCCTCATTCCCTTTCAATGTAAAGCAAACAGTGTTCAATCTCACAGGGGCTAAAAGTTCAAACCATTCACTGTTCTCCATATATTTTCCAAACTGCCTGGTCATCGCAATGCTGTTCTCTATAATTGTTTTATATCCTTCCCGCCCGTAAGCCATTAATGTGAACCACACGGGAAGTGCTTTGAGCCTCCGGGAGTTTTCAGGAAGGAAATTCAGGTAATTAAAATCCTCCAACGGATTCCCGAGATAAGGTGCGTTGGAATTCTGGAATGTTTCTATTTGCAAATGGCTATGTTTTTCTTTTACAAAAAACACAGCGTTCTCATAGGGAACATTCAGCCATTTATGACTGTCTACCGTAATGCTGTCGGCTCCGGCCCAGCCATCCAGTAGATGCTTATGTTCTTTTGAGAGAGCAGCAAAGCCTCCGAATGCTGCATCTATATGCCACCAGAAATCGTATTTTTCTTTCAGCCTGGCAATAGTCCTGAAATCGTCGAAGTCTGCAGTATTAACTGTCGCTGCGCTGGATATTAATATAAAAGGTTGCCCTTTCAATTCATTAATCTTTAGTTCCAGGCCAGTCATGTCCATTGCTTCCCTGTTCCCTTCCATCGTTTTTACTGTAACAAAATTGCTGCTTCCCATTCCCAACATCGATAGTGATTTCAAAGAGGAAGAATGAGGAGTAGTTGTCAACACAGGTAACTTTCCCGAAACACCTTCACGGGCTATATTCTTTCCAAACTTCTTCCCCAGCCACTGACGCGCCACTCCCAGGCAGGTGAAGTTGGACATGGTAGCACCTGTAACAAATCCTCCTATGAAATCAGCAGGCAGATCAAACAGTTCCAGTAACAATGCGATCGCATCCTTTTCAATCACGGCAGAAATATCGCCCTGTCCTTTTATGGTTTGTGTGTTCTGATCATATACAGCAGCCAGCCAATCGCCCATTATGGCGGCAGGAGTAGAACCTCCGGTAACAAATCCCCAATACCTCGGACCAGTTGATCCAACAATAGCTGGCTCAAACTGCTCATTGAACCGGGCCAATGCCCCAAGGGCGCCGATACCTTCTTTACTGATCTTACTGGATGGGCCCGCAGTATATTTTACGGTTGTAGGGCGGTCGTGGATATCTTGTAAAAACTGTATGCCCTGGCGCTTTACTTTTCCGAATAAACTCTCAACTCCGTTTATATCTTCCTGCAGTTGCTTATACATTTCTTATCATTTATACACACTGAAAGATTATAGTACTAATTGATTATACAACCGCTCCAGCATCTCTCCCGCATCATCACACAGTCCAGGATGCACTTTGGATGCCTGCACTACCGTACTTCTTGTTGCCGTTAACCATCGAAAGCGGCCCGCCAGGTCCAACTTTGCAATAGGGCCTGCATTCTTATTACCAATCGCTATCTGTTCAAATGCTTCCAGGTGTTCTTTCAATTCTTCTATATCCAGTAAAGGACAAAGCGATCTCAACCGGTCCTCATCCACGGAAAACATCACGCCCAGGAAACGCTGGTCCCGGCAATACAGTACAATGCCTGCATTGATAAATTCTTCCCTTTCCACCCGGGGCACAACGCGGATAACAGCGTACTCAAACAAGTGCTTCTCTTGCATACTGGGCTTCTTTTACAAAAATTTCGGATGATGCGATACGGGTTACCAAAAACTGTTCATATACTTTGCGGATCTCCGCGGCTGTTTTGCCAGGGTGCTCTGCCTCCAGCCATTCATCAGGCACTACCGATACGATAGTTTCAATACGTTCTGGCGTCAATACTGCCTGAAGTTCTTTTCCGGCTTCGTCCAGCTCAGTTGCCCGTGACAGCAGTACATGATCCTTCACCTGCACAAAGGGTCGCAATGCCTGCTCCTTCCAATTATCCCAGGAATGATGAAAATATAAAGCGGCACCATGATCGATCAGCCAGAGTTCTTTTCTCCAGATCAGCATATTGGTATTACGCGCTGTGCGGTCAACATTCGTCAGCAGGCAATCGAGCCATAGTATCTTCGATGCCAGCAAGGCATCAGGGGCATTTACGGCCGGATCAAAAGTGATAGCGCCCGAGAGGTAATGGAGTCCCAGGTTGAGCCCTTCACTTTTACGCAGTAATTCCTGTATCTCCTCATCAGGCTCTGTACGGCCAAAAGCCTCATCGAGATTGGCAAAAACGATCTCAGGCACTTTCAATCCTGCTGCACGCATCACTTCACCTCCGATCAGGTCAGCGATCAATGCCTTCACTCCCTGCCCGGCTCCCCGGAATTTCAATACATATAAAAAGCCGTCATCAGCTTCCGCTATTGCCGGCAATGAGCCCCCTTCGCGCAATGGCGTTACATAGCGGGTAACATTGACAGTTCTTATTTCGAGTGGATTCATTCGCACAAATGTCGCTAATAAGCGTAAATATTCAGCAACTCTCTCAAACTAACCACGAATACTATCAATATCGTACTCCATTTGCGACATTCGTGGCTGTTTTGAACATTTTTCTTTTTCTCACGCCCATTCGCATCATTCGCGTTTGTTATTTTTGGAGTAGGTTTGCGCAAGAAAAACACTTACATGAATTCTTATTTCAAAGATAAAGTGGTGATAGTAACAGGCGGCACCGATGGCATCGGAAAAGCGTTGGTGGACGAACTGTTGCAGTCGGGGGCTAAAGTGGCTACCTGTGGCCGCGATCACGACAAATTATACCGGCTTCAATCATCGTACCCCTCCTCTCCCTTGCACACTATGGTGGCGGATGTAAGCAGTGAAAATGATTGCAGGCGTTTTATAGAGACCACTCTTAAGATCTTTGGCGGCATCGATATATTAATCAATAATGCCGGGGTATCCATGAGGGCGCTGCTGAAAGACTCCACTACGGAAGTAACCAGGAAAGTGATGGACATTAACTTCTTTGGAGCCGTTTATTGCACTAAATATGCGCTGAATTCTATTATTGAGAACAAGGGTACAATAGTAGGTGTGTCATCCATTGCAGGCTATCGCGGTTTGCCAGGCAGGAATGCTTATTCTGCCAGTAAATTTGCCTTGCAGGGCTGGCTGGAAGCGATCAAGACCGAGTTGCTGCATGATGGCGTGCATGTGATGTGGGTCTGCCCGGGCTTTACCACTTCCAATATCCGCCATGCTGCTTTAGACAAAGATGGGCAGTCGCATGGAGAAACCTCCATGGATGAATCAAAAATGATGAGCGCAGAGGAATGTGCAAGCCATATCCTTCGCGCCATTCAGAAGAAGAAAAGAACACTGGTGCTCACTTTCACTGGCAAGCAAACAGTCTTTTTAAATAAATTTTTCCCTAAACTGGCAGATAAACTGACCTACAGGTTTTTCTTTAAAAAAGGAAAATTGATTAAATAGCATTCCCTATCCATGCCCCTTATTACCCTTACATCTGATATTGGAAGTCCTGATTACCTGGTAGGGGCGGTAAAAGCGCAGTTATTGCAGATCAATCCTGAATTTCAGATCGTGGATATTTCCCATAATATTCCTCCGTTCAATTATCCGCAGGCAGCCTATGTATGCCGCAGTGCTATCAGGAATTTTCCTGACTATACCTATCATTTGATACTGGTAAACCTGTTTGAAAAAAAACCGGAGCAGTTGCTCCTGGCTTTTCATCAAAACCAATACCTGCTTTGTGCAGACAATGGCCTGCTCACCATGATCCTGGAAGAAACCCCTGAAATGATGATCGGCATCCCGCTCGAAAAAACAAAACCCCGCAATACCATTTCGCTGACCGAAGTAATGGGCAGGGCCGTCAATCAACTGGTGCAGGGTGAAGGCATCCGGCAGATAGGGCAGCCGGATCCTGTTTACCTGGAAAAAAGACATTTGCGCCCGGCACTCGATGAAAACTTTATAGAAGGGCAGATCATTTTCATTGATAATTTCGAGAACGTTATTGTCAATATCACCCGTGAGCAATTTGAGGAGCAGCGCAAAGGCCGCAGTTTCCGGATCGTTTTCAAACGCGATGAAATGATCGACCGCATCAGCGAGTCCTATGCCGATGTGCCTGAAGGTGAAAAACTCGCTCTTTTCAACAGCGCCGGTTATCTTGAAATTGCAATTAATAAAGGCAATGCCGCCGGGCTTTTTGGGCTCAAAGGCTTTTCTGAAAAAAATTCACAGGCTTCCAGCCGGATGCAGGGGCAGTTGTCGTACCAGACGGTGAGAGTGCATTTTGGGTAGAAGGTGTTGGCCGTTGGCCTAACCGAAAGGCTTTACAACAGCATTTTTTCATAGCCTGTAATAACCATTGATCGAAGATTAACGATTGGTTTACGTCGCCTGTCTTTCTTTTTTAGCTGTTTTCCTTTTATAATTTATCTCATTTACTACTTAACTATCAGGGATTTGCCCGCGTGTTGCCGGACATTCGGCCATCTGCCAGCGGCCAACGGCCAACGAACAACGGCCAACGATCTTCGCGCGCATAAAACCTGTAATTTTCAGCCCCGTATACCCTATTTTTGCTTTCTTTCAAAATAAACCCTTGTATGAACTTCAGAAAAGTCAATAATCTTACCGGTTGGGCCGTATTTCTGGTTTCGCTTGCTACGTATATGTTAACCCGTGAAGCCAGGGGCAGCTTGTGGGATTGCGGCGAGTTTGTCGCCAGCGCTTACAAAGTACAGCTTCCCCACCCTCCCGGAGCGCCGGTATTTGTATTGCTCGGCCGTTTCTTTATTATTCTTTTTGGCGATAATGGGCAAACAGCCGCGAACGCGGTCAACTTCATGAGCGCACTGGCAAGTGCTGCCACGATCTTATTTCTTTTCTGGAGTATCACTCACTTCGCCCGCAAAATGTTTGTAGGTGCTGGCGAACAACTCACCGGTCAGCAGATATTTACTGTAATGGCTGCTGGCGCAGTGGGTGCATTAGCATACAATTTCAGTGATTCATTCTGGTACAGTGCTGTGGAAGGTGAGGTATACGCACTTTCTTCTTTCTTCACTGCACTGGTATTCTGGGCTATCCTGAAATGGGAGCATTCAGATGAGCATGCCGGCAATGATCAGCAGGCAAGGAACCGGTCAGATCGCTGGATCATTTTCCTGTTCTTCATGATGGGGCTTTCTATCGGTGTTCACCTCTTGAACCTGTTGACCATCCCTGCCATTGTAATGATCTATTATTACCGCCGTTACAAACCTACTACCTGGGGAGCTATCATTGCCTTCCTGGTCGGTTGTGCCATAACAGGTATTGTGCAGGTAGTCGTTATACAATATTCAATGAAAGCGGCCGGTCTTTTTGATGTGTTCTTTGTGAACTCTTTCAAACTGCCTTTCTTCTCCGGCTTTGCTATTTACTTCCTGCTCCTGGCTGCGCTGATCGCATGGGCATTGAGCTTTAGTGAGAAGAAGATCAATAAAACCAAACTGATCATCTGGTTTGTCCTGTTCCTGCTTGTTTCTGCTCTGCCTTTCGTGGTATCAGCAGGAAGTACAAGGATCATAAGGATATTGCTTGTCGGTGCTGCAGCGGTGCTGGCGGGATATGTGTTGAAACCTGGCGGTTTGAAAATCCTGAAACTGAGCTTATGGTGTTATGCCTTTATGCTGCTGGGATACTTTGTTTATTTCACTGCGTTGATCCGCTCTAATGCCAATCCGGCTATCGATATGAACAATGTAGATAATCCTATCAACCTTGTTTACTATCTCAGCCGTGAACAATATGGAAGTGCTCCGCTGTTGTACGGACCGCATTTTGCTGCAGAGATCAACAGGGAAGATCCTTTTATTGATGGAGAGATGAAGTATGTAAAAGGAAAAGACAGCTATATTCCTATCGGCGTTTCAAGGGAATACCGTTATGAAAGAAGCGATATGCAATTATTCCCCCGTGTATGGGATCCCAGTGATGATCAGTACCACGCGCAGTTCTATGCGCAATGGCTGGGATTGGGCCGCGATCCGCAAACAGGAAAGTATCAGGCACCCACTTACCGTGATAATATGGAGTGGTTCCTCACCTACCAGATGAGCCTGATGTACTGGCGCTATTTCATGTGGAATTTTGCCGGTAAGCAAAATGATGTGCAGGGAATGGGGGCTGTACGGGATGGCAACTGGATCACGGGTATCTCATTTATAGATAATAACAGGCTGGGTGATCAAAGCAAATTGCCCGACAGTCTTAAAGAAAATAAAGCACACAACAAACTGTATATGCTGCCCTTTATCCTGGGCATCGTAGGTTGTGTGTACCAGTTCCTGAAAAATCGTAAGGACTGGGTCGTTAGCTTCCTGCTGTTCTTCTTTACAGGTATCGCAGTCGTGCTTTACCTCAACCAGCCAGGCAACCAGCCCAGGGAGCGTGATTATGCGTATGTAGGGTCTTTCTACGCTTTCGCGATCTGGATCGGACTGGCCGTTGTTGGTTTTGTAAGAATGGCCCGTGAAAAAGAAGACCAGCTTACCTTTAAAAACCTGTTGATGTATGGATCAGTGCTCACTTTCCTGATCACTATCATGAGTTCATTGCGTGGATCACCCGGTTCTGTATTCATGACAGCAATTTTTGTAACAGCACTTTATGCAGCAATAACAGCACTCATCACTTTCCTGGTCCGCACGCTCTCTTCAGCAGGTCAGAACTGGAAAGCATTGAATATTGCCACAGCGATCATCTGCCTGGCTGTGCCTGTTTTAATGGCACAACAGGAATGGGATGATCATGACCGCAGTAGCAAAACCCTTGCTCCTGACCTGGCTAAAGATTACCTGGAAAGCTGCGCACCTAATGCCATCATTTTCACTTTTGGCGATAATGACACTTATCCTCTCTGGTATGCACAGGAAGTGGAAGGTGTTCGCCCTGATATCCGCATCATCAATAACAGCCTGTTGGGTATTGACTGGTACATTAATCAACTGAGAACAAAAGTGAACCAGGCTGATCCCGTGGATGTGATCTGGACACCGGAGCAGATAGAAGGACATAACCGTGAGTACATGCGATTCCGCCTTGATCCAAGAGCAGATAAAAATGCGTTCTATCCGCTGTACGATGTAATGAAGAATGTATTGGGTAAACCAGTAACCGATCCTGAAACTGGAAGAGATGTTGGCAGCAATGTATTCCCTGTTGCCCGCCTGAGTGTGCCGGTAGATGAAGCAGCGGTAAGAGCTAATGGAACAGTTAATCCTGGCGACAGCGTAGTTTCACCCATGCTGTTTGAGATCCCGGAAGCCAAGCAAAATGAAGCATTCCTGCGGAGCGACCTGATGATCCTGAACATCATTGCTGCGAACAACTGGAAAAGGCCGATCTATTTCACTTCGCCTTATGGAGAACTCGGTTTCTATCCTTATTTGCGTAAAGATGGTATGGCTTATCGCCTTGTACCGATCGTCAATAAATATCCGCAAGCTAATTGGGTAACAGATTCCACTATGCGGAAGATCGGTTTGGGTGGTACACCGGTTCGCGACAACAACACCGATTTCATGTTCCAGAACCTGATGACCAAATTTGAATTTGGGGGTGCCGGTAAAAAAGGTGTTTATTATGATGAAGAGAACCGCCGTCATTTATTAAACATCCGTTCTGTGTATGCAGAAGCAGCAGGTAACATGGCTGATCTCGGCAGAAAAGAAGAAGCACAGAAACTGCTCGACAAAGTAGAAGCAGGCATCCTGCCCGACAACCTGCCTTATGCAATGACCGGTCGTTTCAACAGCCATAATCAAACCGGGCTGCTTTATCTTGAAGCTGCTTATAAAGCAGGTAAAACCGATCTGGCAGATAAAATAAGAAAAGACCTGCGTAAAGATATGGAGCAGCAAAAACGGTATTATGAGAACCTGCGTGAAACACGTCCCGACCTGTTTGGCGCTGACCTTGCAGGAACCGAAATGCCGATCAATGAAGCATTGCTGAAAGTGCTTGATACAATAGAACAACGGTATGCCAATACCAAACCAACCACAAATACGCCTACTGAAGGCGGTAGCCAGGTGATCAGCACACCACCAAAGGATAGCCTGAAGAAATAATATCTTTTGATAATAATAAGACCCCTGCCTGCGCAGGGGTTTTTTATTTGAACCAATTCCTGTCCCGTTTGTTTTTACCTGTACTTCTGCACTTAACGTATCAATAACGAGGATCGCAGACATGTTGCATTTTTATTCCTGAATTTTGCATTTGTTTTTCCGTAAATTGCTCTAAACCCGATTTTGTGAGAGGATTTCATTTTACCCGCTTTGACCCCAATGAAAATGGCAAAAGCCGTTTTGATCAGTTGCTTGACCTTTTTATGCAACTGCTTACTTACACCAGTGGAGATGTTGATGAAGCACTTCAATGGCTCAATGAACTGAATAATCAATACGATCTTACGAATGATGAATATGGCATGGGGGACTTTATAGATGAACTGAAAGAAAAAGGTTATATCACCGGCGATAATCAACCCGGCGAGATCAAGATCACCCCTAAAACAGAGCAAGGCATCCGCAAAAGAAGCCTTGAAGAAATATTCGGCAAACTCAAGAAAACAAAGAAGGGCGACCATCACAGTTTCAAACCCGGACAGGGAGATGAACTGAATCCTGAAACACGGCAGTTCCGCTTTGGCGATATGCTGGAGCAGATCGACTTCACTGAATCCATCCGTAATGCACAGATCAATCATGGCATTGAAAGTTTCAGTATGCAGGAAGATGATCTTACCATCCGTGAAACGGATTTTAAGGCACAGACCTCCACTGTGCTGATGATCGATATCTCCCATTCGATGATCTTATACGGAGAAGACAGGATCACACCGGCTAAAAAAGTGGCAATGGCTTTGAGTGAACTGATACAGACCAAGTATCCCAAGGACACTCTGGACATTGTAGTGTTTGGCAATGATGCCTGGCCGATTGAAGTGAAAGACCTTCCCTACCTACAGGTAGGCCCTTATCACACCAACACGGTTGCCGGTCTAGAACTTGCCATGGATATTTTACGCAGGCGAAAGAATCCCAATAAACAGATCTTCATGATCACAGATGGCAAGCCCACCTGCCTGAAGATCGGGAAGCGGTATTATAAAAACAGTTTCGGGCTCGACCGGAAAGTGGTCAACCGCTGTATGAACCTGGCTGCCCAATGTAAAAAGCTCAAAATCCCGATCACCACATTTATGATCGCTACAGATCCTTATCTGCAACGGTTTGTACAGGAGTTTACAGAAACGAATAACGGGAAGGCATTTTTTGCTTCTTTAGACAGGTTGGGCGCTTTTATATTCAGGGACTTTGAAAATGGGAAACGAAAAACAGTGTATTGATTTCACTTTAAGCTCTTACAAAGAAATAAAACTATCACAGCATTAGTAAACCTTCCCGTTCTTCCCGCCTTACCGGTAAAATTTTACCGGTAAGGCGGGAAGAACGGGAAGGGAGCATGATAATTTGAACATATATTTCCTGTTAGAAAACCAAAACTTCTTGTTTTAACACTGTATGTTCCGAGGGAAAGCCCATGGGTAATACTTAAGTTCTTATGAATTTGCCAATAAATAGCTGGCAATGCAGAAAAGCAATTATGTATTAACCGAGTATGAAAACTATATCTGTAAAGAAATTACAGATTGTGCCTACCAGGTACATAAAGAACTAGGTCCAGGGCTTCTTGAAAAAATATACGAAGCTTGCCTATGTCATGAGTTGGAAAACCGGGCCATCCCTTTCCGTCGCCAGGCAGGATTACCCTTCCGGTATGATGGAATCACATTTCACGAGGGTTTGCAGGTGGATATTATTGTGGATGATATTGTAATAGTTGAACTAAAAGCTGTAACAACTGTTAACCCCATCTGGGAAGCTCAGGTGATCAGTCATTTGAAACTATCCGGCCTTCATGTAGGGTTCCTGATCAATTTCAATGTGGTATTGATCAAGGATGGCATCCGCAGGTACTCGAATGCATAGCATTTAATAATCTCTTTTTAATATGAATACAATTAAAACGCTGGGAGAACTAAAGAAAAGCGGTTACCAGCCAAAATCCATCAAAGAGGAAATCCGTCAAAACCTTATTGCCAAGCTGCAAAAGAATGAAAATTCTTTTCCCGGTATTGTAGGTTATGAAGACACTGTGATCCCCGATGTGGAGAGGGCTTTACTAAGCAAGCATAATATCCTGTTCCTTGGTTTACGCGGGCAGGCTAAAACAAGAATGGCCCGGCAAATGATCAATCTCCTGGATGAATATATCCCTGTGATCCCCGGTAGCGATATCAATGATGATCCGCTTCTTCCTATTTCACAATATGCACGTGATCTGATCGCAGAAAAAGGAGATGCCACTCCTATTGAATGGCTGCACAGAAGCCAGCGATATGGAGAAAAGCTTGCAACGCCCGATGTTAGTGTAGCCGACCTTATCGGCGATGTTGATCCCATTAAAGCGGCCAACCTGAAACTGAGCTTTGCAGATGACCGGGTGATACACTATGGCATTATTCCCCGGAGCAACCGTGGCATTTTTGTGATCAATGAATTGCCCGACTTGCAGGCAAGGATACAGGTGGCATTGTTCAATATCCTGGAAGAAGGAGACGTGCAGATCCGCGGTTTCAAACTCCGGTTACCACTCGATATATTATTTGTATTCACAGCCAACCCTGAAGATTATACCAACCGCGGTTCTATTGTTACTCCATTAAAAGACAGGATTCAAAGCCAGATACTGACGCACTATCCCAAATCGCTGGAAAATGCTTTGGAGATCACCGAGCAGGAAGCAGACATTGCAGAAGAGCAAAAAGGACGTGTAAGAGTAAGTGATCTGATCAAACGGCTCATCGAACAGATCGCTTTTGAGGCAAGAGCCAGTGAGTTTGTAGATAAGAAAAGCGGTGTGAGCGCACGCCTTACCATCTCCGCCTTTGAAAATGCGATCAGTTCCGCAGAAAGAAGGGCATTGATCAACCAGGAACAACAAACCCAGGTATGGCTCGCCGATCTTGCAGGGATCATACCATCGATCACCGGCAAGGTGGAACTGGTATATGAGGGTGAACAGGAAGGCCCTTACCAGGTGGCGACTAACCTGGTGGATAAAGCTATCCGCACACAGTTCACACAGTATTTTCCCAATCCTGATTCTCTCAAAAAAAGAAGATCAACCGGCAAACCATCGCAGCAGGAAAAAGAAAATGACAACCCTTACCGTGCCATCACCGGTTGGTTTGATAAGGGCAATCACCTGAACCTCTCTTTCAATACCAGCGATAAAGACAAAATCCTGGCTTTATATAAAGTAGATGGCCTGCATGCGCTGGTGAAAAAATATTTCGCGCAAGCCAATGAGGCACAGGCAGCGCTTCTGATGGAATTCGTATTACACGGTCTTGCATCCTATTCACTTATCAGTAAAAAGATCTTTGAAAGTAAGATCGAATTCAAAGACCTCATTGGAAGCATGATGAATTTGGGTGGGAAGGAGTATGATGAGGAGTTTGATGAAGAAGGTTGATCAGAGTCGGGAGTCTTTAGTCTGCAGTCGATAGCCTCCCGACTATATTAACTTCTCTTTCCAACTCAACCCCAAATTTTTCTTTCACGCTTATTACTATTCTTTCACTTAGATTATATATCTCTTCTCCTTTGGCATTTCCATAATTCACCAATACGAGTGCCTGTTTTGCGTGCACGCCTGCATCACCTTCGCGGAAGCCTTTCCACCCACATTGTTCAATCAGCCAGCCTGCAGCCAGTTTCATTGAGCCATCACTGTTCTTGTAGCCAACAATAGCAGGGAATTGCTGTTGCAATTCAGCAAATTTTGTTGCTGGGATGGATGGATTCTTAAAGAAGCTACCTGCATTACCGATCTGTGCGGGATCAGGCAGCTTGGAAGAGCGGATACGGATCACGGCATCGGAGATAGCACGGATGCTTAATTCCTTTACACCCATTTTTGTCAGATCCTCTTCGATAGCGCCATAGCTGGTATTGAATACTGGGTGTTTACGTAAACGATAAGTAACATCTGTGATCACAAACTGCGCCTTATATTTCCGTTTGAACACGCTTTCACGATAACCAAATTCACAATCAGCCAGGCTGAAATTGTATGGACGGTGTTCATTAATATGATATGCAGTGAGGCTATGAAATACATCTTTTATTTCCACTCCATAGGCTCCAATATTCTGCATAGGCGATGCACCGACACAACCGGGGATCAATGAAAGGTTTTCTACTCCTGCCCAGTTGTTGGCTATGCTATGCAATACAAACGCATGCCAGTTCTCCCCTGCCCCGGCTTTGATGTAAACATACTCCCCATCCTCACTTATCTTTTCTATTCCCTTTAATTCATTTTTTATTACCAGCCCTGCCACATCTTGTGTAAGCAGCATATTACTGCCACCTCCTAATATCAAAAAGGGTATATTGGTTGACAGGCTGATGAGTTCTGCCAGCTCATCCATATTGTGGAAAGCCGCGAACTGAGCTGCTTTGGCATCTATGCCAAATGTGTTATACTTCTTTAAAGAAAAGTTTTGCTGTATTTGCATATATCCGGCAATATACTTTAATTGTCTACATCCGGCACTACGATCACACTCTTAAACCGCTTGTCCTGGTGCATCAAAGCCACCTGTTCCTGTACGTCACGCTTGCAGTTCAGGATCGTTTGATTATCCTTCGGCAGTTTGATCAATAATTCCATCAGGTATTGGTTGCGTACCCGGGCTACAACAGGCTCTGCAGGACCAACCAGGTAATCGCCATACCGGTTCCTTAATGAATTGGCAAATTGATGAGCGGCTGCTTCCAGTACACCTTTCATTTTATGCCGGAAGGTTAATTGAATAATGCGGGAGAATGGGGGATAAAAAAAATGTTTGCGCTTGGCCAGTTCGTCAGCAAACATCTTTTTATAATCATGCTGCTTCACATACAACAAAACGGGGTGTTGCGGTTGTGATGTTTGTATCAACACGCTGCTGGTAGATTGCTTTCTTCCTGCCCGGCCACTTACCTGCTCCATTAATTGAAAGGCCCGCTCGTTTACCCTGAAATCTGCAAAATGCAATAACCCGTCTGCATCCAGTATGCCTACCAGGTCCACATTTTCAAAGTCAAGTCCTTTCACGACCATCTGCGTGCCTACCAGTATATCGATACGACGTTGTTCAAACTGTTGTATCAACACATCATGGGCATTTTTGCCACGAACTGTGTCAATATCCATACGTGCGATCCTGTATTGAGGAAATGTTTCCTGCAACATCTCTTCAATCCTCTCCGTCCCGAAATTCCGTTGCACAAACTGGTGATTGCCGCAGGCAGCACAGGTATGTAAAGGCGGATAATTGGTACCGCAATAATGGCAAACCAGTTTATTGGAAAGTTTGTGGAAGGTAAGTGATACATCACAGTACTTGCACTGCGGTATCCATCCGCAAACCTGGCAAACCTGGTAGGGTGTATAACCACGGCGGTTCTGAAAAAGGATCACCTGCTGCTGCCGGTCGAGCACCTGCTGTATGGCTGCAACAAGTTGGGGCGACAACATGATCTTGGAGTTATCTTTTTGACGGATGGTCTTTGTGTCGATGATCTGGATCGGTGGCAATTCCACTTCACCAAAACGCTGCATTAATTCGGCTAATCCATACTTACCCCTGATGGCATTGTGATATGTTTCCAAAGAAGGAGTAGCGCTGCCCAATAACACTCTTGCACCAGCTTTATCCGGTCCCTGGTGAAATAAGGAAGCGAGGTAAATGGCAGAATCACGGCCGTTATATCGTGGTGCAGGATCTTGCTGCTTATAGGATGTATCATGCTCTTCATCACAGATCACCAATCCCAGTTCAGCATAAGGAAGGAAGATGGCAGAGCGAGCACCAAGCACCACTTTCATTTCCCCGTTTTTTATTTTATTCCAGATCTCCACTCTTTCATTCTGGGAAAATTTGGAATGGTAAATGCCAATGTAACCACCAAAATGTTTTTGCAAACGCCGGATGATCTGAGAGGTAAGCGCTATTTCCGGCAGCATGTACAAGACCTGCTTTCCTTTGCGGATATATTCTTCGATCAGTTTGATATATATCTGTGTTTTGCCGCTGGAAGTAACACCATGTAAAAGACAAACAGGTTTGGTATTGAAGGATTCTTTGATAATCGACAAAGCGGTTTCCTGCGCAGGGGTCAGTTCAAAATCTATCCGGATATCTTTTGCAAGCAAGGGAAGCCGGTCCACCACCCTTTTTTCCAGCCATAATATCTTTTTATCTACCAGTCCTTTCAGTTGTGCATCAGAAGCGCCGGATTTTTTCAGTAGTTCAGCTTTGGTCACCTCGCCGCTTGTTTTCATCAGGTGCAGGTAACCGAGCAATAGTTCCATTTGTTTTTCAGCTCTTTGAAGACGCTTGTCTTCATTCAGCAGTGTTGCCAGTTCATCTTCATTATCATATTGCGGGTTGAGCACTACATAGGTTTCTTTCCTGGCAGTATAGGCCTGCTTCAATGCTTCCCAAACAAAGCAAACTTTTTTCTGGATCAGCCGGTTGATCACCGGGTATACATGCGATGATTCCAATAGCTGCTGTACTTCCGGCAGCTTTAATTCTTTTTTTAGCAGCAGAGCTTCACCAACCATGAACTCGTCGGAGTCCAATGCAGAAAAATCGTCGCCATATTCTTCATTGTATACCAAAATGGTTTCGCTGGAAAGTTTAAAATGGGCGGGTAAAGCTGCAGCCATCACTTCGCCTTCGCTGCACATATAGTAGGAAGCGATCCATTCCCATAGTTGCAATTGCTGTTCGTACACGACCGGTTCAGCGTCCAGCACGTTCAATATTTCCTTAGGATCACCCCAGTCAGGTTTTTCCTGGTGAAGGCGTTTTACCACACCGGCATATTTTTTATTCTTTCCCAGGTTCACTTCTACCCTGGAGCCCGGTTTCACTTTATCTTCCAGATGCGGAGGCACCGACCACGTAAAAGTCCGTGGCAGGGCAAGGGGAATGATGATATCTGCGTAAAAGGATATCGTTTCCGTTTTAATATGTCCCAGGCTGAGTTGTTCTTCCATTAGGCTTGCTGAAGCAAACAGCAAATTTAGTTATTCTTTGGGGTTATCCAGGCTGCTTTATATTCGATAAGTTTCTGTTCCATCAACGCATAAACCCGTTTTTTTAACGCCAGCAGATCGGCCATTACCAATCCTTTTACCGGCACTTCCTCCATATAAACGATCCGGCATTGGCCAGGTGTCATGGTCAGCAATCCTGTATAGGGCATCCTGCTATAGGTATCCAGGAAAAGAACCGGTTTGATCGGTGTTTGCGTCTCTATTGCCAGGCGGAAAGCACCATCATAAAAATCTTTCAGCGGCTGATGAGTAGTATTAAATGTCCCTTCCGGGAATACCAGTACGGATATTCCTTTGGAAAGAATGGAGCGCAATACCCGGATACTGGAAGCACGGTCAATGATATTGTTCCGGTCGACCGTTACGATCGCATTTTTATAAATAAAGCCGAAAACCGGTATTTTGGCCATTTCCACTTTTCCCAATGGCCGCAGGGGCTGGCGGTAAGCTTTTACCAGCACAGCAGAATCAAGATAAGAGATATGATTAGTGACGAAAATGTAAGGCCTGGTTCTATCGTGCGGTGTTTCATAAATGCGTTTACAGTAAATACCGATCAGCGGGAACCATATATCAGCCCATAAACGGCAAAGCCGGAGTACCATATTTCCTCCTTTTATCCGGCCAAAAAAACTTGCGATCACTACAAACGGGAAAATCAACAGCATGATCACCAGAAAAACCACGATTGCATACAGGGAATAAACCCAAGCCAGCGGTTTCATCCGTGCTTTTTTTGTTTTATTAATGGCCGGATGGAACTCTGCATACACATTTCTCTTGTGAGGATATCTCTCATGCTTCGTTTCATCAACGTTTGTTTTTGTATTTATCATCATCACCCGGACAGTGGCATTCCCAGTCTGTATCCAGGTCGATACAGGTGACCACTTTGGTTTTCAGGTCGCACTGTGCAAATATGATCCTTACCCGTTGATTGTCCCTGGTAACGCCTTCCAGTGCATATGTGGGGCATGGCCTGTCCTGCACGTCTGATTTTTTGTAGTTGATCTTCCCTTCCTTCATGATCTGCTCCACTTCAGCCTGCGAGATTTTCCGGCATTCCATCCGGCACTTTGCATGCTGCGTGTATTCGATATAGGAAATGCGCCTGTCAAAACCGCGGTTACGGTCGGGCGAAGAAGCAGGATCGATGGTTGTTTGCCGGTCTTTTTTCCGTTCCGGCTCAGGCACGTCTTTGTTTTGCGCTCTCCTCACAAAGAATAATATCACTGCTAAGACAATAACCAATACAAATGGCAGCCATTTCTTATTCACGGTCAAACATTTGGCTAAAAATAGGGATTTTGTTGTAAGGAGCGCGGATCAGTCGGGCAGGATCGCCAGGAGCGCAAAGGATCCGCCAGGGGCGCAAGATATTCTCGCAAGCCGGCGTTGCGATCTTTGCGTACCCTTTGCGTTCTTGGCGATCCCACCTGCGCCCAACAGGGCTTAGACCATGTCACTGCCCCTAATCTCTATTCTCGTGCGGCCAACCAGAGTCCAATCATAGGCTCTGGTAGTACCCCTCTAAAAAACTCCAAATGGGTTATCCCCGTCTCCCGGCCCAATTACTTATCTTTGCCCCCTTATGACCGTCGCCAAATCAGTAGCATTTCATACCCTTGGATGCAAACTCAATTTCTCGGAAACCTCTTCCCTCTCACGACTACTTGAGCAGGAAGGGTTTGAGAAACGGGAATTTGAGGAACAGGCCGACGTGTACGTGATCAATACCTGCTCGGTTACCGAAAATGCTGATAAAGAATGCCGGCAATTGGTACGCCGTATCCAAAGGAAAGCACCTGAAAGCCTGGTAGTGATCACCGGCTGTTATGCTCAACTGAAGCCCAAAGAAATCTCTCAGATCCCGGGCGTAGATCTGGTACTCGGTGCTGCTGAAAAATTTAATATAGCACAGCATATCCGTGAATTGGCCAAGGGCAATTCTGCAAAAATCTGTTCCTGCGATATTGAAGATGTGACGGGGTTTCATTCGTCTTACTCCCTGAACGACCGCACCCGCACTTTTCTCAAGGTGCAGGACGGCTGTGATTATAACTGTTCTTTTTGCACTATTCCCATGGCCCGGGGTAAAAGTCGCAGTGATACCATTGCCAATGTGATCAAAAGTGCTGAAGAACTGGCCGCCAATGGAGTCAGGGAAATCGTGCTTACCGGCATTAACCTGGGCGATTTTGGAAAAGGCCCGGACGGAGCCGGCTCAGTGATTGGTATTAATCAACGGGAAGAGAATTTTTTCGAACTAATAAAAGAACTGGATAAAGTCGAAGGTATCAGCCGCTACCGGATTTCTTCCATCGAACCCAACCTGCTGACCAATGAGATCATTGATTTTGTGGCCAACAGCGATAAGTTCATGCCGCATTTTCATATTCCCCTGCAAAGCGGCAGTAATAAGGTGCTGGGGATGATGCGCCGCCGGTATAAAAGGGAATTATATGCTGAAAGGGTAAAACTGATCAAAACCCTGATGCCACATTGCGCTATCGGTGTGGATGTGATCGTTGGTTTTCCTGGCGAAACGGATGAGGCTTTCAAAGAAACATTCGACTTTTTACATTCTCTCGATATTTCTTATCTCCACGTCTTCACTTATTCCGAAAGGGATAACACACACGCTCTTACACTCGGGCCGGTGGTGCCAATGCATACACGCCACGAACGCAACAAAGCTTTGCGCAATCTCTCCTATATGAAAATGCAGTACTTCACCGGACTGCATACGGGTCAAACACGAAAAGTATTGTTTGAAAAACATGATAAAGCCGGGAGGATCGAAGGTTACACAGATAATTATGTTCGTGTGACAACGCCTTACCGGGAAGAATGGGTGAACCAGGTAGTGGACTGGACGCTTTAACCAGGCATTCTCACTAAAACCGAGGAACATCAAGAAGACCAAGCGTGATGGATTGAACGCTTTAATTTGGCACTCCTACTAAAACCGATGGCAGATATCGTGGATTGGGTGTTTTTATCAGGCGCTTCCCTAAAACAACGAGGGACAAAAAAGACCGGGTGTGATAGACTGACCTCTATCGCTCATGATAGAGCCGATTGGGGATGTTTCCCCTCCCTCAAAGCCTGTTCTTGAAAGAGGTTCCAGCCGTATAAAAGTGGTGGGACGTACTGGACTCGAACCAGTGACCCCTACTCTGTCAAAGTAGTGCTCTAAACCAACTGAGCTAACGTCCCGTTAATTTTTTAAAGAAAAACCACCGGAGCAGAGCGGTAAAATTAAGGGCTTTTTATCTTTATAGTACGGTAGTATTTTATTTTTTTGCCGTGCAACTTTCAGGCCTACTGTTTGTCTTTGTAATAGAGTAAATGATATGAAGAAGTACCAGGTAACGATACAATTTGAAATGAAGGACGATTTCACCGACCTGATCCCGCCTCACCGTACCTACATTAATTTCCTTATCAACAAGGACATTATTGATCAGTATATCGTGAGTATGGAAACCCAGCGCGTGTGGATCACGTTGAATGCCACTAACCGTGAAGAAGTTGAAAAGTTGCTGAAGAAGTCCCCCATTTATAAATTCTGGCAGTACGAGATCGATGAATTATTTGTCTGGGACGGCCAGCATTACAGGTTGCCGGCAGTTCAGCCGAACTGACCTTGCTTTTTTTATTAGATAGTTACTCACTCCAATATTGGGTTATATTTCCCCTTATCTTTTTGTTTTTTCACACCTGATTGTTGTTTTTTTCACCTACTCTCATCCTTAGCTTCTGATAGATTTGCCGGAAACATATTAAGATGCCAGGTGAAGAAAAGATACAAGACAAGATACACGAAATAAGAGGCGAAAGGGTAATGCTTGACTTTGATCTGGCAGTGCTGTATGATACCACTACCAAAGCGTTCAACCAGGCAGTAAGAAGAAATAAAGACCGGTTTCCGGAAGACTTTCTTTTTCAGCTTTCAGAACAGGAATGGCAGATTGTACAAAATAGACTTATAGATCGCACTGATCAGCCTTTTGTGAACCGGTCACAAATTGTGACCGGTTCACAAAAGCACCGGAACAAGGGATTATTGCCTTATGCTTTTACCGAACAGGGCGTAGCCATGCTAAGCGGCGTGCTTCATTCTCCCAAAGCCATTAAAATGAACATTTCTATTATGAGGGCATTCGTTGAGATCAGGCGATTTGTAGCACAAAACTTTTCTCTGAAAGAACAGCTTAAAGAAATACGGGAACGGCTTGGCGAACATGATGTTCAACTCAAGCAGATATATGATACCTTAGAAAATATGCTAAACAAAACAATTAGCCAACAGGAATGGGAAAGCCGGGAACGAATCGGATACAAAAAATGAGCCTCCTCTCTTTACCTATCACAAACCTACTCCGTCTTCAAACTCTTCACTGGATTTGCCGTTGCTGCTTTGATCGCCTGTGCGCTCACAGTCAGTAAAGCTATCAACAAAGCCACGATCCCTGCCGCTGCAAATATCCACCAGGATAATTCAGTACGGTAAGCATAATTATCCAGCCATTGATGCACCAGCCACCACGAGAAAGGTACAGCAATCACAAAAGCCGCCAGTACCAGTTTCAGGAATTCGCCAGACAGCAACACAAACACTCTTGCAACGCTTGCTCCCAACACTTTCCGGATACCGATCTCTTTAGTCCTTTGCGAAGCTGTAAACATAGCAAGCCCTAACAAACCCAGGCACGAAATTAAGATCGCCAGAAAAGCAAAGGCTTTGCTTAAAGTACCGATCATCTGTTCACTTTTATACAAAGCTTCATATTCTTTATCAGCAAAATGGTACGTAAATGGAAAAGCATGGTTTAATTCTTTGCATAAACTCCCCAATAAGGTTAAAGCCTGCTGTGTTTTACCCGCTTCTGTTCTCACAACGATCGTTCCCCATCCTTTTTCGCTCAGGTTAATGATCAGAGGTTCTACCTGGTCGTGCAGTGAAGACAGGTGAAAGTCTTTTACTACTCCAACGATCGGCCCCTGCTCCCCTCCTTCCAGCCGTAAGGTTTGCCCAAGCGGGCTTTTAAAGCCGAAACGCTGTGCGGCTGTTTCATTTACCAGGAAGCTGTTTCCCCTATCTCCATAAGCCGGGGAAAAATCACGACCCTGCAACAATCGTATGCCCATTGTTTTAATAAAATCATATCCTACAAAAACAATGGCCATCGTGGGGCGGTATGAGGGGTCCTTCCCTTCCCAGATAATACTGTCCTGGTAATTGCCGATACCGGTCGGCGATCCCGTCATCAGCGACATGGATTTAATCCCGGACTGCTGTAAGGCTTTTTGTTTTAATACTGCATATTGCCTGTCGAGATCGCCCTCGATCGGAATAGTAACCAGGTTCTCTTTTGTATAACCCAGGTTGCGGGTTTGTAAAAAGTTCACTTGTTTGGAAATAACAATCGTACCGGTGATCAGTAAAATGGATAATACAAACTGGAAAACGACCAGCCCTTTCCGGAAACTTACCGAGCTGTTACTGAAACGCAGTACGCCTTTCAATGCTTTTACAGGGCGGAGTGATGATAATACAAGTGCAGGATAACTGCCGGCGATAAACCCGGTGATCAATCCAAGCCCGGTTAATTGCAACCAAAATACCGGCCGGGCAACAGGCAACACGATTTGCTTACCCGTGATATGATTGAATAATGGCAACAGCATTTGTACCAGTACAAGCGACAATATAATCGAAAAGAATACGAGCAACATGGCCTCACCAATGAACTGCAGGATCAATGTTCCCCGCTCAGCTCCTACTACTTTACGTACACCGATCTCTTTGGTACGTTTAGCCGCGCGGACAGTTGACAGGTTCATAAAATTGATACACGCAATCAGCAAGATGAATATTGCTACCAGGCTGAAGAGTTTCACATATTCGATGCGGCCTTCTGTTGGCACTCCATTGCTGAATTTTGAACGGAGATAACGTTCATCAAAACGCTGAATGCCGAGTTCTTTCCGGAGTCCTGGCCCTTGTGTGGTATAATATTTATCCAGGAACTTTGTAATAGAGGGTCCGAATAATACAGCATTGGCGTTTTTTCTTAATTGAATAAATGTTTGTGATATCTGGCTGCTCCATTTAGCCTCTGCAGGATGCAAATGGAGGAATTGTTGCCAGTTGTGCAGATAATCAAACTGCAGGGAAGAGTTAGCCGGTATATCATTAAAGACCGCTGTAACGACCAGGTTTTCTTTGTTACTGTATTGCACTGTTTTACCAATCGCTTCTGCCGGCGAACCAAACAATAAGACAGCCATTTTTCTGGAAATAGCAATATTCGCCGGGTCCTGTAAAGCATTATTAATATCGCCTTGCAGCAAGGGAAAGCTGAACATTTTCAGAAAATCATTGCTCACCCAGGCACCTTGTTGTTTGAATATTTTGTCACCAACCCGGAATATATTCTGATCTAAAAAATAGCTGCTCGCATATTCCACTTCAGGCAATACCTTTTTCATTTCTTCAGCCAGCAAAGCCGGGGTGGAATAAGTGGCGCCAACTTCCCCTTCCGCGTATTCTCTTTCATATACATTGAAGAGCTGCTGACCGTTGGCATGAAAGCCATCCACACTCCGCTCATCTTTTATCCATAGCAGAATGAGCAGACTGCAGGTCAGACCGAGGGCCAGACCGGAAAGATTGATAAGCGAAAAAACTTTGTTACGAAGAAGATTGCGACAGGCCGTGATAAAATAGTTGCGGATCATAAAGCCAGATTTAAATTCATCGGTTGCTTAAAGCATATAGCCAAAGTCCTAAAACAGTACCAGTTTCGTATCAGGCTCAATTTCAACAAACTACAGCAAAACACAGGCAATAGAGTGTACGTTTTCAGTACAAAACTGTTCAAAGACGAACGCCACGCCCTGAGTTCATGATTTGATAGCCGGATTAATGATTAACTTATTTATGCGGAATGATGGCAGTTGCTTCTATTTCTATCAGTACATCTTCCCTGAATAGTTTACTGACCTGCACTAATGTGCTTGCAGGTGGCTTTGCCGTATTGATGAATTTGTCCCTGGCGTTCCTTACTTTCTGAACCTGGGATGCGTCGAGGATGAAATAACTTAGTTTGACAATATTATCCATAACGCCTCCTGCATTTGTCACACAGCTCCTGATATTCTTAAAAGCCTGCTCGGCTTGTTTTCCGAGATCGTCTTTGCCTACAAGATTACCTTGTTCATCCAATGCCACCTGCCCTGAAATAATAAGCATGTTACAGGTGCCCAGGTTTATTTCAGCGACATGCGAATATCCTTTCGGGGTATGTACAGACAGGGGATTGACCAGTTTTACAAGAGAACTGTCTTCCTGTGAAAACCCGGCAAGGGATATAAGGAGTGACAGACAACCAATTAAGCCTTTCCTCATAAAAAAGTATTTTGAAAAACGAAGATAAAATGAAAAAGCCAGGGGATGATCCCTCTTTAACGCCATCCCCCATCAGGGGTATTTTACAAAATGCCGGGAATTTATATTTTTATCCCAAATTTTTTACCCGTATGAATGCTTCCCCCGCTTTATGCACCTTTTTGGGCATAAAATCTCATTTAAACATCAAAAAAATGAAACTGCTTATTCTGATCCTTTTCAGTACCTGTTGCTTACCTGTTTTTGGACAGCCAAATGGTAATCTAAAAACCATACCGGTTACCGATTATTGGAGCGATGGTAAAAATAAGTTAATGGCAAAGGGTTCTTATATTGATGAACCGCAGGATTTTTTAAGTGCAGCCTTCGGAAAAAAGAGGACCGGCCATTGGCAATACTATACTACAGAAGGAAAATTAAACATGGAAGGAGACTACGATGGAGGGAAACAGGTCGGCGAATGGAAAAAATATTATGAGAACGGGAAGGTTTTTGAAATAGGTGAGTATAAAAAAGACAGGCGTTCCGGCAGTTGGATCATCTATGATGAAGAAGGTGATAAAATGTCAGAAATTGACTACTACAATGGCATCATGAGACATTATTACAAAAAAAGAAAAATAAAAGAAGATTTGTCTTTTTATCGTAAAGGCACATCGGGCGACACCATGATTTTTAAAAAATATGTTCAATATTATGAAAATGGGAACAAAAGAATTGAAGGACAGTTTGATGAAACCACTCCTGTAGTTGGCATTAGCAGCTATTTCATTAGTTATTATGGATATGCCAAACCAAAAGGAGTTTGGACAACCTATTGGGAAAATGGGAAACCTGCCAGTATGTATGACTTCAATAAGAACGAAGTAAAAATATTGAACACAGAAATAACTGAATACAAAGACAACCAGGGCGGCAGGAACCGCGGGCAGAAAGCGTTGTCAGAACTTGTTACTAAAGAATATAAAAACTCATACTGGTTGTCTTTCACCTACAATCAATATGAACAGGAGATCAATTTTCATGATTCAAAATGTTCAGAAAAGAAAGTCACTACACTGGAGTTAAATCCCGGAGCATTTACCATGCATGGTGTTTGGGAATATTGGAACAGCAATAATGTATTGGAATCAAAAATTGAATATAATGGCCTAACAGACCTTCCGACAGGAAAAGCGGTATATTATTTTCCGAATGGCAAAATAAAAAGAGAGGGGGAAAATAATGAAGATGGAAAAGCAACCGGAGAGTGGATCAGTTATTTCGAAAACGGCCAGGTAATGCAAAAGGCTTTTTATGAAGATGGAAAACTGATAGGATCTAATGAGTATTTTAACCCTAATGGGAAACTGTTGGGCAAACAAGAGTATGCAGATGGAAATTTAAAGAGCTTTTCCGATTTTTTTGATGAAGCCGGAAAACCGATATTAAAATCGGGCAATGGATACATCATAAGCTATCACCCCAATGGCACTATTTCCGGTAAAGTCAATTTGCTGAATTCCCAGGCAAATGGCTTGTACCAGATTTTTTATGAAACAGGTAAAATGCAGTCTTCTTTTACTTATTCAAATGGGAAATTAAATGGAGAGTTTAGCGAATACTTTGAAAACGGTGCTTTAATGTCGAAGGGAAATTATGAAAATGAGAGGCTGAGCGGCGTTGTTGTGTATTATCATCCGAATGGGAAAAAACTGGGTTCCATAAAATATAGCTTAGACCAGCCTGAGACCCTGCTTGAGTTTTTTGATGAGAGCGGTAAGCAAATATTAAGTAATGGCACCGGTACTGAGCTAAACTATCACAGAAATGGAAAAATAATGAACCGGGTACATTTTAAAAATTCTTGCCGGGATGGGAAAGCCGAATGGTATTATGACAATGGGCAGTTGAGCGAGAGTTACAATTTCAAATACAGTGAGCAACAAAAACCAATGGGGTTATGGTGGGATGTGTTGGAAAGCTATACCCGGGATGGCAAAAAAAGGGATGCAGGGGATTTAAAAAATGGGAAGGGTACAATGATCCTTTATAATGAAAATGGAGAGGCAAGCCGGATGGAGGTTAAAGATGGTATTGTAACAAAGTAGAAAACAAATGCGACCGCAGAGGTCTTAGTACAAATAAAAGCGGGGGCACAACTTTTAGATAGTGATGTCGCCGCTTTAGTGGGAGTTGACGGGCTCGAACCTTCATCAAATCCACTTGTCGGCAGCAAGGCAGGCTTGAACCGGTTATAACATTGATGATATGCATTAAACAAATCAAGAGAAATGGAACCTTTATGTATTCCCTATCATTTTTATTTACTGCCTGATATATTTTTTTGTTTTTCTGCCTTTCATATACAATAACACAGAAATTTTAGCTGCATCCTCTGTCCTGAACTCTAAACGGAAATCTTCCTTTAAAGAAAAGAAGCGAACATTTGTTTCAGCCGCCACCATTTGTTTAGGATCACTGGCTACCTGGCAGTACAGGGCGGGGCCGCTGCTGCTGATCCTTATCGTATCCTTGTCCGCAGATACATAGCTGCCGCTGTATTGCTTCAGCAAACTGTCAGGTATCTTTTCCCCGTATAAATCCAATACTGGTCGCTGGGTTTTGGACCATTCAGTAAGGCCAACATCCGCTTGACTGAACCGCATGCTTTTTATATTGCCGGTACTGTCGCTGCTGAATTCAGTTCTTAATAGATCCTTATCAAGAAAAAATTCACCGTTGCCAGCATAATGCAGATCATAGACCGCTCCATAAGGCCGTTGAAAAGTAAGCCGCCCGCTTTGTTCAGCAATATTTATCAACTCTCCTGCTTTGCTTTCATAAACACCCGTAAATTTCAGCAAATTGCTTTTACTGATCTGCACTTCATTATAATTATAAGGTTTATCAATAGCTATCCCGGCGAGTATTCTTACCAATGGTACAATAGGTATCTTGAAAGTCTCCTCGTTTAATAAAAACACAACGTATACATCTTCATCTGGCAAATAGAGGGTTTCAGATGTAAAGCCCTCTACTAAACCACCATGACGCAATGCCGGGCTTCCGTGTAATTCCTGCAAATGAAAGCCCATGCCATATGCGGTCAACTTGCCGTTTGCCAAAGTCTGCGGTTTGTATAAATACTGAGCGGTCTGTGGATTTAACAGTTTACCTGCATTCAATGCACGATTCCACTTCAGCATATCTTCTGCAGAAGATTGGATGCCACCGGAGGAATACAGTGCTTCAATTGTAGTGATCCTGATATTTTGAATACCCAACCTGAAATTGAGATAGCCTGAAGGCCTGTTTTTTATGATAGATTGCTCTTTACCCATGCAGGTATTCAACATGCCTGCAGGTTTAAAAATGTATTCTGTAATATAATCTGCATAAGAACTCCCGGTTAGTTTTTCAATTAAGTAACCTAAAATATAAAAGTTGGCATTATTATACACCCACTTTGTACCTGCCGGAAAATCCATCGGCTGATCAATATAATATTTTACCAGTTGGGTTGCTGTAAGGCCCTTTCTGTCTATTAACTTGTAGGCAGGCGTTTCATTATTACTCCCCAGACCCGATGTATGAGATAGTAATTGTTGTATAGTGATGCTGCTTACAGGATAGACGCAAGGTGTAATGAATCTCCCAAGTGTATCGTTCAAATTGATTTTACCTTTCTCTACTAACTGTAAAATGGCGACTGCAGTAAACTGTTTGCTGTTGGAACCAATGTAAAAGATCATGCTGTCATTTATAGGAACGCCCAACTCCATATTTGCCATTCCAAAAGCTTTTTTATAAATTACTTCCCCTTTTTTTGCAACCAGTACAACGCCTCCTGGTTCATTTGCATTCATATAGGGTTGTAGCAATTTGTTAAACTCCCCTGTTATGGGTAACTGACCGGCAGTGTTAAGCGTTATCAAAAGAAACAGGCAGGTTAATAATCGTATCATTGATTTGGTTTATGAACAATATACGAAAAAATTCGTATATTTACTACCAAAACCTTTTTTCTCGAATATTAATAGGTTATACAATACCGCCTCCGGCCTTATTAAAACAATTCACCTGACGGTGAGCAGTAACTATAATTTTTAATAAGTCAAAATATATGATACGAAACTCAGTATTAATGGCATTGGTGGCGGTTCTGTTCAGTTCCTGCTACTATCCTGCACAGGTAGTCATCCACAACAAATCAGGAACAGACAAAAATATTCGTGTGATCTATCCTGTCAGCCACCGGGCAATTGCAGCGGGGGATTCCCTTTCTGCCTATGATCATACCCTTACCACTAATGCCTTCAGCACCCGTGATTATTACAGGTACGCACTAAAAATCCCGCTGACAGATATTGATACAGTGGGCAGAACTTTTTCCTTTTTCTTAAAAGATAAACATCAGGTTATCGCTGAAACCAGTTGGCCTGTTTCCACATTGCCCTGGGGACAGTCTTTTATCATTAACGATGCTGATACGGTTGTTCTTAAGCGGAAGAGCAGGGACTTTAAAAGAAAGGGTGGTAACTGGACGTATACAATAAAGTAAAAGATCATCTATTTCGACCGGCTGGACCAAACGAGGACTACCTGGCCTCAAACAACGGGGGCGGGTGTATTTTGACAAAAAAGAAGACCTCAGAAATACTGAGGTCTTGTGGGAGTTGACGGGCTCGAACCGCCGACCCTCTGCTTGTAAGGCAGATGCTCTGAACCAACTGAGCTAAACTCCCTTATCCCTTTTTTCGATTGGGAGTGCAAAGATAAGTCTGTATACTTTTCAACCAAATTTTTTTTAGGATTTACTATGAAATTCATGGCTTTGAAAGAGGTGGGCCGGAACTGGCCAATTGGGATCGTAGTCAAAACTCTCTCAATCAATCCCCTACCCTTTTTCTTCACACTCCTAAACAAATTCTCTTCATCTTTTCCGAAAAAAAGGCAAATCGTCTATTTTTGTAAGCAAAGGTTTGACCGATGGCTAAACATGAATTTGAGACCGGTACCGTACACGATACCGATACATTGACCCTGGAGGACCAGGGCTGCAGTCTCATCGTATGGAATGATGAGGTGAATACCTTTGAATGGGTTATCGAGACCCTGGTCCAGGTTTGCGGCCATACACATGAACAAGCCGAACAATGCTCCTACTTCATCCACTATAAAGGGAAATATGCTGTAAAGCAGGGTTCTTATGAAGAACTGAAGCCTATGTGCGATGCAATTACAGAACGCGGCATTGGTGCGACTGTAGAAGTAGTCGCATAATTTGCCTGGGTATTTATACCGGCAAACTGGCTTCATTCAATATTTTTCTTCCTTCATTGATCTATGTCCCTTTTTGCCCTTGATACGGAGATAATTGATTTTCCCCCTCCCCATTTGGCCGAGCCTGACGGATTACTGGCCATGGGTGGCGACTTATCGCCCGAAAGATTACTCTCTGCTTACCGTCAGGGCATTTTCCCCTGGTATGAAGGCGAACACATCCTTTGGTGGTTCCCTGATCCCCGATTTGTACTGTTTCCCGAAAACATGAAGATCAGCAAAGCCGTCAAACCCCTGCTAAAAAGAAACGAATTCGAGTTTACGGTCAATAAAGCTTTTGCAGATGTCATCCGCTCCTGCCAGCAAATCAAACGCGCCGGACAGGATGGTACCTGGATCACGCATGATGTTGAAAAAGCCTATACGAAAATGCACGAGCTTGGCTATGCTCATAGTGCCGAGGTCTGGAAAAACGGGAAACTGCTCGGCGGCCTGTATGGCATCCGCCTCGGGAAAGTATTCTTTGGTGAGAGTATGTTCAGCAAAACGAGTAATGCCTCCCGTTATGCGTTTATCAGCTATGTGCAACAACTTCGCTCTGAAGGGGTGGAACTGATCGATTGCCAGGTGCATACTGAATACCTGGAAAGTATGGGTGCGACAATGATCGAAGGAAGGGATTTCAGCAGGTTATTGAGAGAACTTATTCCATAAAATAGTATCGCCAGGGGCAAAAAGTTTCGCAACGGCCGCAACGTGGCGTTCTTTGCGTGAGCTTTGCGCCGCTGGCGATACATTTATCTTTTAAAACCGTGTTCCCAAATAATGAGGCAACATCGCCCTCCAGGTCGGCCAGTCATGCGGCCACTCCGTGCCCCAGATATCCAGCTCATACCATATATTCTTATCATACAACTGCTTCGCAAAATGCCCTGCCGCATCCGGGTCCTCATGCGCACCGCGCCCGCTTAAAATATGGATATGCTTGCTGCTTCTTATCTGCTCCAGCACATGATGGTCCGTTAAATTGGAAATATAATGCGCCGGACTATTGAAATATACATTATCATCATAATGCCCCTTGGTATACTCCATCAGATTGTACACCCCGCTCATTGCAATCACTCCATTGATCAGATCAGGACGTTTCAAAAACAAATTCATGCTATGCAATGCCCCGAATGAAGCGCCACAGGTAATGATCGGCGTTTGCCAGCTGCTGCTATTACGGATAAAAGGCACCACTTCATTATACACATAATCATTCCACTGCTGATGCCGCGTCGATTTATACCAGGGATCTGCCTGGTCATTCATCCAACTCTCCCTGTTTATACTATCAATCGAGTACACTTTCACTTTGCCACTGTCAATAAAAGGCGCCAGCGAATCCAGCAACTGAAAACGCTCATACTCCAGGTAATCGGCTGCCGCGGTAGGGACCAGCAATAAAGCAAAACCAAAATCACCATAGGTAGCAACAGGCATTTCCTTCTGCAGGGAAGGACTGTACCAGGAAGTCAGGGATCTTTTCATATCAATTAATTTTCAATGTCGCAAAAACGACATCATGTTTTTTCTTATTAACCCGGCTGCATTGCTACTCTCATCACCTGTTGTGTCACTCACTTCATCGTCCGGTAATTCTACTCACCATTTGGCAGCACTTTTCATCTACTTGAAGATATTGAATCGGCCTTATACTTTCACAATAGCCCGCTCTATTTTTTAGCTCGCTTCAGCAAACCAAATTTCTCCGCCCCACCTGCCTGAAACAGCTGCCCCACCATAAACCGGCATACAATTTCAACCATCTTTCTGTCCCAACTCCTGACTCCCGGCTACAGACTCCCGACTCTATTTCTTACCTTTGCCGCCGTATGGAACTGACCAAGAATTTCGACCACCAATCCGCCGAACTCAAGTGGTACCAGCATTGGCTGGACAAGCGATATTTCAATAGCAAACCCGATTCCCGCGAGCCTTATACCGTGGTGATCCCCCCTCCCAACGTTACCGGTGTGCTCCACATGGGCCACTGTCTCAATAATACTATCCAGGACATCCTGGTGCGCCGCGCCCGCATGCAGGGTAAAAACGCCTGCTGGGTTCCCGGTACTGACCACGCTTCCATTGCCACTGAAGCCAAAGTGGTACAGATGCTGCGCGAACGAGGTATTGCCAAATCATCCCTTAGCCGGGAAGAATTCCTGAAATATGCCTGGGAATGGAAAGACAAATACGGCGGCATCATCCTGCAGCAACTGAAAAAAATGGGCTGTAGTCTTGATTGGGACCGCACCACGTTCACCATGGACCCGCATTATTACCAGTCGGTGATCAGTGTGTTCATTGACCTTTACAACAAAGGATTCATCTATCGCGGCAAACGGATGATCAACTGGGATGTAAAGGCCAAAACTGCATTGAGCGATGAAGAAGTGATCCGCAAGGAAACTGTTCAAAAACTTTACCATATCCGTTATGCAATCGAGGGCACTGACCGTTTTGTAGTGATCGCCACCGTTCGCCCCGAAACCATCATGGGCGATACAGCTATCTGTGTCCATCCCAATGATGAACGCTATAAAGACCTGCATGGCAAATTCGCGATCGTTCCCCTGATCAATCGCCGTATTCCCATTATCACGGATGAATATGTTACGATGGACTTCGGCACCGGTGCATTGAAAGTGACACCGGCCCACGATATGAACGATAACCAGCTTGGCCAAAAGCACAACCTGGAAGTGATCGATATTTTAAATGATGACGGCACACTGAATGCCGATGCGCAGATCCTGGTTGGCGAAGACCGCTTTGATGCAAGGAAAAAGATCATCCCACTGCTGGAAGCCGCAGGCAGCCTTGAAAAGATTGAAGACTATACCAGCGAGGTCGGCTATAGCGAACGTACTGATGTAGTAGTTGAACCCCGCCTTTCCCTGCAATGGTGGATCGATATGAAAAAGATCTACAGCCCTGCATTAAAAGCAGTGATGGATGAAGAGATCAAATTCTTTCCTCCAAAATTCAAAAACCTTTACCGTCACTGGATGGAGAATATCAAAGACTGGTGCATCAGCCGCCAACTTTGGTGGGGGCAACAGATACCAGCCTGGTATGCACCGGATGGTTCTTTTGCAGTGACCGACACGCAGGAAAAAGCCTGGCAGGAACTGAAAGCTAAACTTCCGTCTTTAAAGCTGGAAGAAGTAAAACAGGATGAAGATTGTCTCGATACGTGGTTCAGCAGCTGGCTCTGGCCCTTTGAAGTGTTCAAAGGATACAGCGATCCCGGCAACGCTGATATCAAATACTACTATCCTACCAATACGCTCGTGACAGCCCCTGAGATCATTTTCTTCTGGGTAGCACGGATGATAATGGCAGGGTTTGAATACAAACATGAAAAGCCATTCAACGAAGTATATTTCACGGGTATTGTAAGAGATAAGCAGGGAAGAAAGATGAGCAAGAGCCTGGGCAATTCGCCCGACCTTCTCGCATTGATTGATCAATATGGAGCCGATGCCACCCGCTTTGGCATCATGATCTCCTCTCCTGCCGGTAATGATCTGCTCTGGGATGAAAGCAGCAATGAACAAGGTTCTTTCTTCATCAATAAGATCTGGAATGCGCTCAAACTTGTAAAAATGTGGGAAGGCCGCCAGGCAAAAGACCAGGATAAAGGCAAAACAAATTTTGCAGTTACCTGGATGGAAAACCGCCTGAATGAAGCGCGCCTGCAACTGGACGAGCAATTCAAGGATTTCCGCCTGAGCGAATCATTAAAAACCATTTACTCATTGATCTGGGATGATTTCTGTTCCTGGTATCTTGAATGGGTAAAACCCGGTTTTGAACAACCTATCGATGCTGAAGTATACAGCAAAACTGTCAGCTTTTTTGAAGACCTGATGCAATTGCTGCATCCCTTCATGCCTTTTATTACAGAAGAGATCTATCATCAATTGAAAGAGCAGAAAGATGATCTTACGGTGAAACTTTATCCGGCTGCTGCTACACCGGATGCAAGCATCCTCCAAACAGCTACCTTGCTGAAAGAAGTGATCTCTTCCATCCGGGATGCACGCAATAAGGCCCAGTTAAAGCCCAAAGAAACCATCCGCCTGCATATTCTTACTGCAGAACCGGCCCTGTATTCTTCTATCGAATCCATTTTAGCCAAACAGGTAAATGCAGAAGCCATTGCTTATACTACTGCTCCTGTCAGCAACACGATCACGGTGGTAGTGCAAAAGGATAAATTCTTTATCGAGACCACTACGGTACTTGACACAACCGCGCAACGTGCGCAGCTGGAAAAAGACCTGGACTACCTCAAAGGATTCCTTGTTTCCGTAGAGAAGAAACTCAGCAATGAAAAGTTTGTCAGTAATGCCAAACCTGAAGTAGTAGAAATAGAACGGAAGAAAAAAGCAGATGCAGAAGACAAGATAAAAATTATCGAAGAAAGCCTCGCTTCTCTATAAAAGAAAAAGCCCCGCAATTATCTTGCGGGGCTTTTTCTTTATTCAGTTCGCACCATTCGTGCTTTAGTTGGTGTCATTCGTACTTTTAATTAGCATTGCTATTTAGATTTCTAAAGTCCACACTCACCAGTTTACTCACCCCAGGCTCCTGCATCGTCACACCATAAATCACGTCCACGGTGCTCATGGTTGTTTTATTGTGCGTAACAATGATGAACTGTGAGTTATCACTAAACTGCCTGATCATATTTGTAAACTTGCCCACGTTCGCATCATCCAGCGGGGCATCCACCTCATCGAGGATACAGAACGGAGCTGGTTTGATCAGGTAGATCGCGAACAGCAATGCTGTAGCCGTCAATGTTCTCTCTCCACCGCTCAACTGTGTCAGTGAAGTAGGACGTTTACCTTTAGGACGGGCAATTACTTCAATGCCTGTCTCTGCCAGGTTCTCAGGATTTTCCAGTACGAGGTCGCAATGATCATCCTCGGTAAACAGGGTTTTGAATACCTTAATGAAATTCTCTTTTACAGAATTGAATGTATCCAGGAATTTCTGGTTGGCAGTTGCTTCTACTTCTTCAATTGTTTTTAATAAACTGTCTTTCGCATTCACCAGGTCATTCTTCTGCTCTACAATGAACTCATAGCGTTTCTTCATTTCAGTGAATGCTTCGATAGCTGTAGGGTTCACTTCTCCCAGGTTTTCCAGGCGTTTCTTCATCCTGTCCGCTTTTTCCTGGAGATCTTCAAGACTGGTCTCTGAAGTGCGGGCCTGATCAAGAATATCTTCCAACTGTATGCGGAACTCCACATTCAATCTTTCCTTGGTACCGGCCAGTTGCAGTTTCAGTTCATTCAGTTTATCCTTAATGGCAGCCAGCAAATGCTCTACCTGTTCTTTTTCTTTTACCTTGTGGCGCAGCTCGCTTTCTTTTTCGCTGAGCTGGTTACGCACATTATAATAAGCCTGGTCGGCTTCATTCAATACCTGCTGGTCTTCTTCCCTCTTACGGATCAGATCAATCAAACCTTCTTCAATGTCTTTCAATGAAGTGGCGGATTGTTCAATGCTGGACGTAGTATCAGTAAGGCTGGTGGTATTATTTTCCACCTGCTGATGCAGGTCCTGCAATTGATTGCTCTTGAAATCCAGTTCCTGCTTCAATGCATTGATCTTGCTTTGCTGCTTGGTCACGTTCAGGTTGAACTCGTTGTATTGCTGTGTTGCTTCGTTATAACCTGATTCAGCCGCACGGAAGCTTTCATTGGCCTCTTCCAGTCGGGAAGTGTAAGCCTGCAACTCTTCATTGTATTCAGCCAGCTGTTTGCGTACGCCTTCTACTGACTGATATGTTTGCTGCATCTGGCCATTCAGTTCTTCCAGGCGCTGCTGGCTGCTGGCCTGCATGGAATGCAGGTTTTCCAGTTTGTTGTGCAGGGCAAATACCTGGTTGGTCAGTTGCTGTATCTCGCGTTCTGTTTCGCGTAAAGCTGTTTCGCGCAGGTCTTCATTAAATGCGATCACTTCATTATGGCGGGATTGTATGTCACTGCGCAGTCTTTCTACTACAGAATCCTGTGCAGCAATATCATCCTGTAATTTCTCCAGGTTCTTTGCACGGCCGATCTTTTTTCCTTCGATCAGGCCAACGCTTCCACCTGTAAGTGAATACCTGCCTTTCACATACTTGCCCGTTTTCTCGATCACTACAAAGCCATTGCTGTTGGCCAGCACACCATCGTTGTCGGCAATATACACATTGCCCAGCAGATGCTCTGCCAGCTTACGGTATTTGTCGTCCACTTCCACCACGCTCAGGGCAGGTATACCGCCTTCCAGTTGATGTGAAGTGCCGGGAGTATCATTACCATTTACTTTATCGAGCAAAAAGAAGTTCGCTTTCCCTTTTTTGTTCTCATCAAGCAGATGAACGGCTTGCAGGCCTTCCTGCAAATTGTTCACGACATAGTAGCTGAGATAAGGTTCCAGCACATTTTCCAGTGCTGTACGGTATTCTTCTTTTACGTATAAAATATCAGAAAGGATAGGCGAAGTGTGATTCCAGTTGCTATTGTTGTGCAGGAATTTCACACTGTCAGGATAGCCTTCCATGCTATCGATCATGCTTTTCAGCAGATCGTGTTCGTTTTTCTTTGCGTCCAGCTTACGGTTTTCCTCAGCCAGTTCATTACGGAGGCTGTCGAGTATTCCCTGTGTTTGCAGGATCTGTTCTTTAGTGTTTTCCTGGTGGCGTTGTAATTGCTCCAGGTCCACTTTTTTGATCTCCAGTTCTTTTTCTTTCAGCAGGCGCTCACTGTCCAGTTGCTGGCGCTGCGCTTCCCGCTGTACACGTTCTTCTTCTATCTGGTTGATGGCACGTTGCAGGTTCTGAACAGAAGTATCTGCTACGGCTACTTTCTTTTCTGCGTCAAACTGGTTGCGTTGCACCTGCTGGTATTCATTGCGCAGGCTGTCTACCATGCGGCGGTTCTCATCCAGGACATCCCGTTTCAGGGCCGCTTCGTTTTGCAATTGCTGCAATTGTTCAGTGAGGCCGCTCAATCCTTTCACTTCCTCTTCCAGTTGCAGTTTGGTGAAGCCGATGCTTTCATCAATACCTTTCAGTTGCCCTTCTGCTTTTTGTAAAAACTGCTTCAGGCTTGTTTCCCGCTCACGCAGGTATTCGAGACGTTGGGCAGCCAGGTTCTTTTCGTTTTCACGGGTCCTCACCTGTTGCACCAATTCATTATAGGCGTACTGCATGCTTTGCAACGCCCTTTCCTTTTCAATAAACCCAACTTTCTCCTGTTCGAGCGCTGCTTCCTCGGTAGCGATCTCTGCTTCCATGCGCACGCGCTTATCAGTCTCTATTTCCTGCTGTTCATTGAGTTCTTTATAGGTGAGGTTAAATCCTTCCAGGGCGGCTTTGGCCAGCTCTATACTCACTTCACGGTAATCTTTCTTGATCTCGTGATATTTCTCTGCTTTGCGCGCCTGGCTTTCCAGGGCTTTCAACTGGTTGTTGATCTCGAATAAAAGGTCTTCGATACGGGCAAGGTCCTGCTCGGTGGCATCCAGCTTTTGCTTGGCTTCCTTTTTCCGTGTTTTATAGATGCTGATGCCGGCAGCCTGTTCCAGCATGCGGCGGCGGCTATTGTCTTTGTCTTTGATCAGGTCGTCGACCATACCCAACTCAATGATCGCATAGCTGTCTGTGCTCACGCCTGTGTCCATAAACAGGTTCTGGATGTCTTTCAGGCGGCATTGCACATCATTCAGGCGATATTCACTTTCCCCGCTTTTGTAGAATTTGCGGGTGATGGTAACGGTACTGAATTCTGTAGGAAGGAGGTTTTTGGTGTTTTCAAAAGTCAGGCTTACTTCGGCCAGGCCGCTGGCGCTACGGGTTTTGGAGCCGTTGAAAACCAGGCTGTCCAGGTTCTCACTCCTCAGATGGCTGATCTTCTGCTCACCGATCACCCAACGGATGCTGTCCACGATATTGGATTTACCGCAACCATTAGGCCCTACAATGCCCGTAATATTATCGTCAAAATTCACTACGGTCTTGTCCGCAAAACTCTTGAATCCCTTGATTTCTAAGCTCTTTAGTCTCACTGTATTTCCAGGTTTTAAGTCAGGCGGCGAATATAAGCGAAACCCGGACAAAAGGCGGTCCGGGCATGCACCATTTATACACAAAGGGTGGTTAAAAATGTGGGAATTATGTGGATATAATTCTGTTTACGAGAGTTTCATAGCTACTGTTCAGCAATTGCCTTTAATCCCTGGCAGCCTTTTTATTATCTGGGTCTGACTGGAGAGCCCTGTTATACATTCATATTTGCGTCCTCCTTGTTGCCGGCTTTCCGGATATATTATCTCACCCTGTTTTGTTCTGCTTCAGCCCCTGTTGCACTATGCTTCCGTTGGTCGGCGATCGTTTTACCGAACCGCCAGGTGAATGCCAGTACGAAATTCCTTGTATCAAACTTGTTGTGGTAATTAGCATCGGTCAGGGCTAGGTTATTGATAATTCCTTTGTTGATCTGGGTATAAAAAATATCGTTGACATTAAGCTTTAGGGTGGCGGCAGGGGATAATTTTTTCTGTACGCCGGCACTTACACGGCCATAGCCACCGGAGATGAACTGCCCGGTAGTGATATCTGTCCGATAAAAGCCGCTGAGCTCTGCACTCCAGCCCTTGTTGAATTTGAATTGGGCATTGGGGCTTACCAGCCAGAAAGTGCCTTTTGTATCCAGCAATCCTGTATAAAAATTGCTGCGCGAATGTATATTGGTCATTTCTCCATATAAATTAATCGTAAGCCATTTCGCGAGTTCCTGGCTGCCGTCAATTGAAAAGCTTTTTATTTCAACAGTAGAAAGATTTCCGGGCCTGCTGTAATACGTGCCGTCCTGTATTTCAATGGTCTCGCCCATATCATCCCGTGTTCTGCCGTAACTGAGCGTAGCGGTAATACGTTGTTTGTAAGTATAAGACAATTCCACGTTATCAGTAAATGCCGGTTTCAAGAAAGGATTGCCTACGTAAAAAGTGAATTTGTCCAGTGGAGAAATAAAAGGGTTCAGGTCACGGTACACCGGCCGGTTGATCCGCCGGCCATAGTTAAGCCCCAGTTGATGATTGGCTGCACTATCCAGTTTATATGTAAAGTAAACGGTTGGAAACAAGTTGTTATAATTACGGCTGAAAGAAGAATCTGGTTTAACTGCATTCCCCAGTTGATTGCCTTTGGATATTGTATTCTCAAAACGCAGACCGAGTTGTACAGACAATCTTTCAAAATCCTTGCTCAGGTTCACGTAAGCAGCATTGATATTTTCTTTATAGATAAAATGGTTGCTTTTATCATAATCGGGCGAAGTGCTGTTGTTGACCGTGTAATAATATTCCGCCAGGTTATCTGTTTTGGTATAACTGGCTTTCAGTCCGGCAGAAAACCGGTAACCACCGTTCAATGGTTTGGTGTAATCGGTTTTTGCTGAATAGATATCAATTTTTGTAGGGAGTTTTCCACTGAGATAGTCCTGTATTTTCAGATTGTCATTGGCGTCATAGCTTGCATTATCGAACAGTTGATCATTGTTTGTTTTATAATTAATATAATCAAGATCGAATGTCAGGTCATGTCCGCTTTTATCGATCTGGCGCCGGTAATTAAGATTAACCCCAAGATTCTCAAATTTCAGTTTTTCATCGCTTAATGCTCTGATCATTGAGTCTCTTTGCCCAGCGGCATTCAGCAGGTTGCTGACATTGTTGTTAGTGAAATGAGGTTTGCTTGATTGACCTGTAAGCACCACACCCCAGGTGGTTTTAGAATCCAGGTAGTAATCCATTCCTAACTTGCCGGTAAAAGAATTTGCCATCCGGCGGATAAAAGAATTTTGCATGAAGTAGGACTTTGTGCTTCCATCATCATTTTTATAACGCCGGTTAATATCGAGATCGTTAAAAGAATTCTGCCGGTTATAACTCAGATTGGCGAAGAAATTAAACTTGCTTTGCCGCCAATTCATGTTAAGGCTGTTATTGCTTCGGGCATAACTTCCCTGGTTATAACTAAGACTAAGATTACCGTTAAACCCTCTCAGTTTGCTTTTCTTTGTGCGGATATTGATTACACCTCCTGTGCCCGCTGCATCATACTTGGCTGGAGGGTTGGGCATAAGTTCGATCTGCTCCAGTGCAGAAGAGGGTAATGAGCGGAGATAGTTCTGAAGATCGGCCGCAGAAAGATACGTGGGCTTGTCATCTATAAAAACAACGACACCCTGTTTACCTTTCAGCGTGATCACACCATTCTGATCTACGAGCACCCCAGGCGATTTTTCCAACACTTCCAATGCTGTTGTTCCGGCATTGGAGATAAGCGCATCAACATTCACTACAGTACGATCAATCTTTTTTTCTACAAAGGGTTTGCGGGCTGTAACGGTCACCCCGCCCAGCGTTTTCTCCTGCTTTTTTAACTGGATAGGTGGCAGGTTAATGTTCTGCCCATCCAGTTGAACATCGCTGCTGTACGTTTTATAACCTGTCGTGGTCAATTGCAGCCGGTAAGTGTTTTTAGATAACCCTTCGAATACAAAGTAGCCGCCCGCATCTGTCAGTGCAGTTTTTATAATGGACGAATCAGTGCTCCGCATCAGTACAGCAGTGACTGATTCCATTCCTTTATTATCAACACCCAATACCTGGCCGGAGATCTTTCCATTCGATTGGGCTTGGGCTGCATTAAAGACAAGGCTCTGCCAGATAGCCCAGCAGACTAAAATGATTTTTCTCATTGTTTTTGAATTGTAAAATGAAAGACCCACCGGGCGCGTCTTGTTACATCCAGCCAAGATATATCAGTGTATCATTTAATCAAGCTGAAGATGTGTCAATCGATATTAATAACAGTTCGGGTAGTTGTTTTCGGGCCTGAAGTGTCAAAATTGTACATGATCGACCAGGGCCTTTTCGTATTCGTTTTTATATACTTATCTACTATCCGCTGGTGAACATCAGCTGATTCCTTTTTTCCGTTTACGATCAACTCATCATTACTGATCAAAAAAGATTTGATATCCTTTGGCCTTGCCACGATTCCTTCTTTCACCATATAGCTTATCACCAGATCTGTGCCTGCAAGTTCTTTATGTTCATCTTTCGGAACGTATTCCTGCACGCCAGTTTTATAATGCTGCATATCTGGTTTAAGATAAGCAGTATCAGGATGGTATAGAGTAGCATTATTGGTGTAAAGCTTAACATCTGGTTTGGCTTCTAAATTCGTCGCTTTGTAATCAACCGCAGAGGTCTTGTATTCTGCATTTATTTTTTGTTGCTGGCTGTTGATATCTGCATTTTTTTCATCAGCAATCTGCCGCTCTCTATCCCGTGCAACCTGCTCAGCAGGTTCATCCGGTTCTTTTATTTGCACCGGGCCGGACTGCACTCCTCTAACTTCTCCGCTGATAAGCCGGTCAACTGTAGATTGATAGGCGACCCATTTATCAGAAGGAATTGTTTTACCATTCACTTGCAGGGAAACCCTTTTTCCTTCCTCTAAATTGATCTGGTATACGGTCCCTTCTTTTTTGAAGAGGTAGGTGGTATATTTTACATTACCAGAGGTATCATTCAACGTAAGCGATGTGCCTTCACCTACTTCAGAAGGCTGGTATATCCTGATTGCTTTCGGATGTATTGTATCGGTATCAGAAGGTTTGACCAGGGCTTGCCTGCCGGAATCAGCAATCATTTTATTCTTTTCCGTTTTCAAAGCAATTTCTTCCTGTTTTGTTTCTTTATCGGAAAAAGCAGCAAACACCAGGCCTGCCGTTACCAGGCATACGGTCAATAATGATTTTTCCAGTATGGACAGGGAATGATTGCGGCTCGACACCATCCGGCTAACCCTGCCAAGCAGGTTCTTACGTCTTCCCAACGCCATGGCAAAGCGGGAGGTTTGCGACTGGTATTCCTGGCACGACAATAATGCACGGATATAAGCGGCTTTACTATCCGTTTGCTTCAGCGTAATATCATCACAGCAATTCTCCCGTTCCGCTTTGATCAGCGATGAGATCCATAATACAGCAGGGTTGAAAAAGAAAATGATCTCCACCAGGTTTTGCAAAAGATTGACGAGATAGTCGCGGCGGCGGATATGCGCCAGCTCATGCAGCAGGATGGCTTCAATTTCCGCTGGAGGCATCGCTGTGATCAATCCTGCAGGGATCAGGATAATGGGTTTCAGATGACCGATCACCATCGGCACTTTAGCCAGGCCTGATTCCGCTACGGCCACCATTTGTTTTATGCCAATACTTTTTGCCAGCGCCTGCAATTTCTCTTCCCATTCTTTACCAACCGGTGAAACGGACTGATGGCGCAGCCTGTACAATCCATGCAGACCGGTAAGCAATTGCAAACAACGGACACAAACGATCAGGAACCAGATCAGCACGATGGTATTTGCATGTTCATTGATATAACCAATAAAGGAAGTGTTGTTAACAGGCACGGCGGGAGAAGCAACCGAATCCCCGGCAAGGGCAGGTGATATAGTATATTGAAAAGTTAATGGCGGGGTATTTACCACAACAGATTGTTGCAACTGGCAGATAAAGGTGATCACAACCGAGACTGAAAACAAAACCAGCGAACCGATCAACAAGTTGTACCGCTTGCGGGAAGCAGATTTGCAGGTGAGCAAGATAATCCCGCCAGCCAAAGCAGCCAGCACCAACCCTTGCCATAGAGAGTAAATAAACGTATTACTCAATGCCCTCGCGATTTGCGGCGAAATTGCAGTTGAAAAATCCATGATAATATCTTTAATAAAGTTAAACCGGTCTATTATTTATCCCTGTCTTCCATCTTCTTCAACAGCTCGCGGATAGCTTTCAATTCCTTTTCCGAAGCTTTCGTATTCCCCAGGAGTTGCATCACGAGTTTGCTTACAGAGCCTTTATACATTGAGTCAACAAATTTATCCAGCAGATAAGCCTTGGTTTTCTGCTCTTCTTCGGCAACACTATAAATATGTTTCATATTGCTCTCATCCCTATTCAATATTTCTTTTTCGGTCATGATCTGCATCAGTTTCAAAGTGGAAGTATAATTCACTTCACGTTGCTGGTTCAGTTGATCATTCACAAACCGGACAGTGGAGGGACCATGCTCCCAAAGCACCTGCAATATTTCCAGTTCCGCCTTGGTGGGTTCTATCTTTTTATGCGCTGGATTTTCTTTCATGGAATGAAGGTAGGAAATTTTTCGTACGAACAAAAAGGTAGGTTAGCTTTTTTTTTAGAATTCCAGGGTTAATAACCGGTAAAGGGAGGGGGTCATGCCCTAAAACGGCATGATTTTTACTTTAAACCGATCAAAATACTACCTTATGTACCCACGCATTTTTGCCGGCCTGATCGTTTTATCAGGCAGTCTGCTGATTTTTCTTTCAGCTTGTCAGAAAGACAACAGTCAAAACACTACTCAATTAAAAGTTCATCTTACAGACAACCCCTATAATGCCACGGAAGTGAATGTGGACATTAAGGAGGTAAATGTAAAACTGGACGGTGTTGATTCTGCAAACTGGGTTAGCCTTAATACCCACGCAGGTATTTATAACCTTCTCGATTTCCAGAATGGAATAGATACGTTGCTTGCACAGGGGGTTGTACCTACAGGGAACCTGAAGGAGATCCGTTTTGTGCTGGGGTCAGAAAACTCCATCACGATCGACAGCGTGAATTATCCGCTTACTATTCCCAGCGGAAGTGAATCAGGGCTTAAAATAAAAGTGGATAAACCTCTTCGGGCCTCACTCGATTCACTGGTAATTGATTTTGACGCAGCAATGTCTATCTTCCAAACCGGTACGAAAGACTTTAAGCTGAAACCGGTATTGAGGGTTAAGTAGAAGAAGATAATGAAAATAAAATAGCTGATCCCGGTACTCCCGGGATCAGCTATTTTATTTTCATTAATAATCAACTGTAAGCAAACAGCTTAGAACTTATCGTAAAAACACGATGCAGAACATCTTTATAAAATCCTTTTAAATACTTGACAGCAGCGGCTTTATTGCGTAGGTTTGCATCACTCTATCCCTTGTAAAAATCACAAAAGACTACTGTTTCGGAAACTCCGGTTATCCTTTGGGAAACTTCTGAACCCCTTTTCATCGAAACTAAAAACTTTTGTGTATGAAAAAAATCAACACATTATTGAAGAACGAGAATGTACAGGCAACAATCGTTATTGCTACAGTATTTCTTATCACTGGTTTGATCACCTTATTTGCAATGTATTTTGATTAATACAGCTTGCATGGATCTAATTAAAAAAACCGGCAATGCCGGTTTTTTTAATTACTTGAGTTCTTATTCTCCTGGTAAAGTGCAAGCATATCGCTTAGGATTTCCTTGTTCTCAATAATGCCCATTTTACCTGAGGCTTTCAACCCTTCAAATCGGCTGATATTGGGCGAGAGATAAGTGGTGTTATAAAAGATATTCGAATATTCTTGCAGGCTATCTCTATTGAGCGGTTCACCATTTGCCACTTTCCCAAAATAATTTACCCCTCTGAACACCCGGTGATACGAACCGCTATCCTCTTTCATTTCTGCGATATCACTTTGAAGGTCTTTCCTGAATCCTAGGTAAACCGGATCATTTCAACTTCTCCATCCTCATGCCCGATAATAGCTTGGGAGGCCATATTAAGGAAGAGACCGGTTTCCACCACTCCGGCAATATTTTCCAGTGCTGCATTAATGAATAAAGGATGTTCGATCACCTCAAATTTACAATCGAGGATATAGTGATGATGATCGGTGATGAAAGGCTGGCCATTTTTTTTCCGGAGTTTTACTTCCTGGCACAGGCCTGAATCGAGGATCCGGCGGGCTACCTGTTTATATCCGAAAGGGATCACTTCAACGGGAAGGGGAAAAGCGCCGAGCCTTGAAACGAGTTTCGATTCATCAGCGATGATCACAAACCTGCTGGCAGCAGCCGCAACGATCTTTTCCTGCAGCAGGGCGCCGCCACCGCCTTTGATCAGTTGTCCATTGGTATCTATTTCATCTGCACCATCTATAGCGAGAGGAATGGAATCGGAATCAATATCATTCAGGTCGATCAGCGGGATGCCGGCTTCACGGGCCAGTTGAGCAGTTTGCAAAGAAGTAGGAATAGCGCGGATCTCAAGGCCTTCTGCTACTCTTTTACCGAGTTCCTTTATCAGCCAGTATACGGTCGATCCTGTGCCGAGTCCGAAACTCATTCCCTGCTTAACAAGATCGGCAGCATAGAGCCCGGTTTTCTTTTTTATTTCTTCAGGAGTTAACATAATCACGGATTTAATGGGCGGATAAAAATAAGAGGATTTCCGTGTACTGAGGTTTTTATACGCAAAATCTTCCGCACTTAAATGGGAAAAAAACATTCTGATCTGTTGTTTTTCTCATTCTCATTTTTTGATAGCCAGTTAGTTTTGAATTCGCAGGCCTAGCAATTAAGGAAATACACTTAGAAAAATATATGGGAAACAATGGGTGAAACCGGCTTGCGATTCCATAGTCAGCCGCTTCATAGGGACAAGGTTTTGCCCATTTATCCCACCCTTACAATTTTACTTTTTTATTTATCTAATGGTTTATATCATTTTAACAGCAAGCAATTATTCATGTCAGATCACATTCGATCAAACATTTACAAAAAAATACGTCCCTTCCCGTCTTCCCGCCTTACCGGCAAGTTTTTACCGGTATGGCGGGAAGACGGGAAGGGATGTTTAAGACGCATCCTGCCTGTTGTTGATCAGTAGAAATCATAAAAAAGCCACTAAGCGAACTTAGTGGCCCCTGGCCTTTAGCCAGCAGATTATTTTTTGGAGAAGCCCGGCTACGCGATAATAACCGAAGGCGTCCATGATTTATCTGATTGCATGAATACCTCCTTTTTATTTGGTGAAGTCTGAAGGTACAAAAAAATCAGCATTACCAGTTCCGCGTATTGTTAAGATAGCTTGTCACTTCCGTGCTAAGCGGTGTAACATCAGCAGGAAATACTTTTATCAGTTGCCCATTTTCATCCAACAGGAATTTAGTAAAGTTCCATTTGATGATAGGATCATCCATTGCCAGTTTTTTCGCTTCCGTTATCAGGTAAGAGAAAATGGGATGACGCATCTCCCCGATCGTTGTTATCTTCTCTGCCATCGGGAAAGTGATATCATATGTGTAAGTGCAGAAATCATGAATCTCGCGATTTGTTTTCAGCTCCTGGTCGCCAAAATCACTGCCTGCGGGAAAGCCCACCACTACCAGCTTATCTTTATAAGCCCGGTACAGTTTTTCCAGCTCTTCCATCTGGAAGGTATACGGCGATTTGGAAGCAGTGTTTACTATCAGGATCTTTTTGCCTTTGAAGTCTGCAAAATTGATTTGTGCATCTTCACGTTGCAGGGCATTCACTTTGAAATCATAAATGCCGGATCCGTTAAAAACAAAAACAGAAAGCAGTGTACCGAGTAAAATAAGTTTCATCTTTCAGGGGTTTGGATTCGGGCTCTAAAATAATACCCGGCATCCTTCCCTGCAATAGTGGTCAACCTATTCAGGCATCGTAATTTCCTTGACTAAAAATGCAGTTTTCCCAGAGAAAAGTATGCTATTTTTCTAGCTCTACTTTGCTTTGTCAAGCAGCCTGTTCGCCTTCAACCAGTTTTTCAAACGCTCTGTCCATTGATCAGTGGTAGTTTTATTGTTCATACCAAAACCATGTCCCCCACGCTGGTAAATATGCAATTCAGCCGGCACCTTATTCCGTAGCAACGCTTCATAATAAGCAAGGCTATTGCCCGCCGGCACGGCTTTATCATCTCCTGCATGTACCAGGAAAGCGGGCGGCGTATTAGCATTTACCTGCTTTTCATTGGAATAGGCAAGCACGCGCGCCGGCGAAAGATCAGCACCCAGCAGGTTGTCGCGGCTGCCTTTGTGCGTAAGGCTGTCTGTAAAACTGATAACAGGATAGATCAGGATCGAAAAATCCGGCCTCACTGAAATATTCCCATTGTCAATAACAGGCTTGGAAAAATGGGTGGAAGCAGTAGCTGCCAGATGGCCACCTGCAGAAAAGCCCATAATACCGATCCTTGTGGCATTGATGCCCCAGCCAGGGGCCTTCTGCCTTACTATTTGCAGCGCCCGCTGTGCATCCTGCAATGGACCGATCGTTTTATCATCCATGATCGCAGTATTGGGCAGGCGGTATTTCAATACAAAAGCAGTGATCCCCCAACTGGCAAACATTTTTGCCACATCACTACCCTCATGGCTGGCAGCCAGCAAAGCATATCCTCCTCCCGGGCAAATGATAATAGCCGTACCATTGGCCGGCAAACCTTCCGGCCGGTATATCGTCAGTGTCGGTTCCGATACATTCCTGATACGGATAATGCCATCGATAGTATCTACGATCTCCTTTATGTTACCAGGTTTGCTGCCCGGTACTTTATCATACAGGGGTATTACTTCTTGTGCATAAAGCAGGCTGCTCAAAAGACAGGTTCCTACCATCACTCCTATTTTTCTCATTGGATCAATTATTTCAGCTAAATTATTAATTACTCTAACATAATCTGTGGCTGATGACCATTATCCAAAGACCATCGGGCAACGGATAAAGAAACCAGCCCTATTCTTTTTGTAATAACTCCTTTTTTCTGTTTCTTTGATCAGAGCCAAAACTATATAATGCATGAAAGACGTAATTATCCCTGTTGATTTTTCCGAAACCTCCCTCAATGCAGCCCGCTATGCGGCTGATATGTTAACCGGCAAAACGGATGCCCGGATTGTCCTTTACCATATGTTCAAAGAAGCAGAAGAAGCTGCTACAGCCAGCCAGTACCTGGAAAGCCTGAAAGCAGAAATGGAACAGAAAGGTGTGCTGAACATTGAACTGGAAAAAGAACTGGGTGAAGACCTGATCGATTGCCTTGGCAGGCTGGCTTACCAAAAAACTGCAGAACTGATCATTATGGGCATTTCTGAAAAAGATGAATGGCGCCAGTTGTTTATCGGCAGCAATACCCTGAAAATGGCCGATCAGAACATCTGCCCAGTGATGATCATACCCGCTGATGCAAAATATAATGGCATTACCAATATTGCCCTCACCTCCGATTTCCAGGATGTGGATGCCACTACGCCTGTATTGGCCATCAAAAATGTGCTTGAGATATTCAATGCCAACCTGCATATTGTGAACGTGGATAACGAACATTATGTTTCACTTACTGAAAAGTACCTGGCCGAAAGAGCGAAAATGCTGAAAATGTTTGCCGAGTTCAATCCTGAATTCTATTTCATTGGCATGAATGATTTTTATGAGGCTATTGAACAGTTTTCAAGAGACAGGAATATTGACCTGATCATTATTATTCCCAAAAACCATTCATTCATCAATAGCTTATTCAGTTTTAATACAAGCCATACAAAAAAGCTTGCCTTTAACAGCTCTGTTCCTATTCTGGCAGCCCATCAGTAATAAGTTATACTTCAAAAATTAAAAAAGAGAAAAAGCCCTGCTTTTTCTCTTTTTTATTGCTGTTTTCTTCCATTCTTTCGGGTTTTACTGCCCAGCTTGCTGGCATGAGGGCATTGTCTTACCTTTGCCATACGATTGCAGGCTTTATGTATTTTTTTACTTATACCATCCCATGAGAAAATTTTGCCGACACGCTTCCGGCAAACTTTTTTGTCCCTGATTAATTAGCCCGCCTGCAACCATACAACAGAATAATATTTCTGAAAACAGTTATAAAAAAGATGATATGAGCAAGAACGAGCAGATACGTGTGACCTCCGAAGTAGGCACTTTAAAACGATTATTGGTACATAGCCCTGACAGCGGTTTAGGGAAAGTAGTTCCTTCCAAAGCACAGGACTGGCTGTTTGAAGATATTGTTCATCTTGAAACCATCCGCCGCAAGGAATATGATTTTTATACCAAACTCCTTCTTTATTTTCTCGATCCCGGGAAAATAAAAGGGCGTCTGGCAGAAATAGACAATGCAGAAAACGGGTTTAGCTTTTATAAACCTGATCATGATGAGTTTTACAGGTCCGACAAAGTGGTGGAATTGCAATGGCTGCTTGGTGATATACTGGAAGACCATGAGATAAAACTGAAATTGGTGGCTTCTGTTTGTGCCATTGAAAACTGTTCTTACGAGCTGCAGGATAAACTGAATGCTTTAAATGGCCGTCAACTGGCTAAGATATTCATCAGCGGCACATCCAACGAAAAAGAAATGCTGTTCCCTCCTATTCCCAATTTTATTTTTACAAGGGATATTGGCATTGTTATCAATGATTATATCTTATTGAACAAGCCGGCAAAAAAAGCCAGGACAAGAGAAGCATTACTGGTAAAATATATTTTCTATAATCACCCCATGTTTGCAGGCTATCGTAATAATATTATAGAACTGCCCAACACTTCACATCATTTTCTTTTACCCAAGGATGGGGACGATAAGAAAGTGACATTGGAGGGCGGTGATATTATGGTAGTAACAAAGGATCACTTGCTGATCGGCATCAGCGAAAGGACCAGCATGGAAGCAGCACATCAATGCATTAACCTGCTGTTTGAAAAAAATGTGGTGAAGAAGATCACGGTAATCAAGATCCCCAAGAAAAGGGACTACATGCATATTGATACCATCTTTACCCAGGTGAAACGGAATATATGGGTATTGCTGGGAGCTTTTTCCAAGAAAGCGATCAAAATGGAAGATGCTGATGAAGTGCAACGCGTGCTGGAAGGCAATAAAAAAGATGATAAGATCCGCATCACACAGTTCCGCAAAAAAGATCCTTCACAGCCTGAATATTTCGACAACCTGGAAGATCTGCTGGCAGACATCAGCAAGAACGATCTGAAATCGGAAGAAAAAGTAAAATTCATTTATTCCGGTAATAATGAATTCCCGTATGATGCACGGGAACAATGGACAGATTCCTGCAACCTGCTTGCTCTTAAGGAAGGTGTGGTGCTGGGTTATGACAGGAATGATAAAACACTGGAAGCATTCCGTGAAGCCGGCTTCAATATCATTCATGCGCATGAACTGGTACAAAAACTGGAAAATGGTAAAATAAAAGTCGGCGATATGGAAAACACCCTGATCACCATGCCTTCTGCAGAGTTGTCGAGAGCGCGTGGAGGGTTCCATTGCATGAGCATGCCACTGATGAGAGAAGATATCTGATATCATCCATAACCGTTGAATCAATGCAAACGACTTCACACATATTAATGATCAGACCGGTCAGTTTTGTATATAATGAAGAGACCGCTGTCAATAATGCTTTTCAATCTGCTTCGGAGGAAACAACTGCCAATGTGCAGCAAAAAGCCTTGCAGGAGTTTGATGATTTTGTGGCGCTGCTGCGCAGCAATGGAGTGGATGTAACCGTGGTGGAAGATACCCCGGTGCCACATACTCCCGATTCAATTTTCCCCAACAACTGGGTGTCTTTTCATTCAAACGGTACGGTATTATTATACCCGATGTTTGCGGTGAACCGGAGAGCAGAGCGCAAGCCGCATGTGCTGGATAAGATAAGACAGCAATTCGCTATCAGGGAAATGATTGATCTGAGCGGATATGAAAACGAGAATATCTTCCTGGAAGGAACAGGCAGCATGGTGCTTGACCGCGATAACCGGATCGCGTATGCCTGCCTTTCCCCGCGTACAGATGAAAAAGTACTGAATGAATTCTGCAGGCGGATGCAATATTCAGCCGTGCTTTTTGATGCAACAGATGGTAATGGCCAGGCCATTTATCACACCAATGTGATGATGTGTGTCGCGGACCGTTACATAGTGATCTGCCTGGAAAGCATCGCCTCACCTGAGGAACAACAGCGGGTCACAGATGCTATTAACCGCACAGGGAAGACCATTATTGCCATCACACTGAAACAGATGAACCATTTTGCCGGCAATATGCTGCAGGTTGAAAATGATAAAGGAGAGAACCTGCTGGTAATGTCGACACAGGCTTTTGAATCATTGACGGAAGATCAGGTGAAAGCCCTTTCATCTTTTAACCGTATCCTGCATTCTCCACTTACCACTATAGAATCAAACGGCGGAGGAAGCGCCCGCTGTATGATGGCGGAAGTTCACCTGCCGGTTCTCACAAAATAATTCTGGTATCCCACAAAGAGCACAAAGGATATTTTTCTTTGTGCTCTTTGTGGCTTTGTGGGATACCAAAACATGCAACGGAAAGCCTAAGCCTGTTGTCAATCCGTAAAAAAGTATGAGGAAAATTATATTCCTGGTGGGCACGATTCTGGTGCTGGCAGCCTGTAATAAAGGGAAAGAGAATGAATCCACTGGTGAAGTAGTAGAGAAAAAGGGCTGCTACCCAGATTCTTATCTTGTTAAACTAACAAATCCCGGTAATCCAGAAGCCTCATTTGTTTGTCCGCAAACCACTCCGGTCGCAACTGAGTATAATTGCACTAATGCTGTTTTTATTCATTTGCCGCTGGAATTAGGTATACCGGGAAAAAAGATCCGCTTTGTATTTTCCCGTGAAGAGGTTTCCTGCCTTTCCTACACCAATTCACCAAGGCATATTATTGTAAAGTCGGTAAGAGCAGACTAAACAGTATTTTTGCAGCATGAAAACATTTTTTACCTGTCTGTTGCTGCTATTGTTTATTCATGTAGGTGGCCAGGATATTTATAAGGACACTATGCAGCATTATATTGACGAATATGTGCGCAATCATGAAGTGATAAAAGGAGACGAAAAGCAATACTTCCGTTTTTATCCCGTCAATGAAGCATACAAGGTAAATGCAAAAGTGGTCAGAACACCCAATAGTAATTGGTTTATGATGGAAACTTCCGGGGCGATGAAAAAAACATTCCGTACATATGCCATTCTTGAATTTACCATACATGACACGCTGGTAAAACTGCCAGTTTATCAATCACAGGGGTTAATGGCCATGGAGCAATACAAATCGCTTTTATTCCTGCCCTTTACTGATCTCACTTCCGGGGAAGAAACCTATGCGGCGGGAAGGTATATCGATCTTTGGATCACTGATATACATAATGATTTTATCATCATTGATTTCAATAAGGCCTATAATCCCTATTGTGCATACGTGGCAGGAAAATACAATTGTCCGGTGCCTCCAAAAGAAAATCAGTTAATGGTAGCGATACCGGCAGGAGAGAAAGTTTTTGCGAAAGGGAATTAACCTTCAAACATCTTTCTTAATCCTTCCTGAAATGAGACCGGTGCATACCCCAATACCTGTTTTGCTTTTTCTATGATCAGGGTTGTATTCGCCGGCCGCCTGGCGGGTTGGGAGAAATCGGCTGCTGTTGCACGATGGATCAGCTTTTTGTCAAGCCCGAGATGATCAGCAGTCAGCAGGGCCATCTGGTAAGGCGTCAGCAGATCCTCGCCTGCCAAATGATAAATGCCTTTGGCCCGCCGGTTTACGATCCGTACTATCCCATCTGCAAGATCCTCTACATAGGTAGGCGTCCGGAACTGATCATCCACTACGTTGTAAGATTGCCCCTGCTCCAGTTTGTCTTTAACAATAGTCAGGATATTTGAACGCCCTGAAAGCGGTTGCCCATACACGAGCACGGTCCTTACAATAGCCCAGTCTCCTTCATATTCCATTACAGCTTCTTCAGCTTCCTGTTTGGTTTTGCCATAGTAATTTACTGGGCTGGTTTTATCTTCTTCCCTGTAAGAACCGTTTGAACCATCAAACACAAAATCCGTTGACACATACACAAAAAAGCTTTGCTGATCTGCTGCGTTCATCAAAAGCGTTACGGTTCCTTCTACATTCACCAGGTAAGCCTGCCATTGCTGTGCTTCACATTCATCCGGCTTGCCCATTGCACCTGCGTGTATTACAACAGCCGGTTTATACCGGTCAAATACATCATGCACAGCATAAGGATCTGTAAAGTCGAGAGGAACATACACAAACCGGTCGTTATTGCCAAAAGGCAAACGGCTCTCCCCTTTACCGGTAGCAATCACTGAATAATTTTCCTGCAATAGCTTTTTGACGAGGTAATGCCCTAAAAAACCATTAGCTCCTGTTATCAATACATTCATGATGAAATGGACGATGTGCTGGTTTATTTCTTCATCCTGCTCTCTTAACTGCTTAAAGATAAAAGAAAACGTGAGCAACTACTTCATACACTAACACTTATTCGTATTAAGCTATCATGTCAGGCATACACACAATGGGAACAAAACCTTATTTTTGATGCGCTGGGAATTGTTCCGGAATTGAACAATCAGCAGGCATTACTTTAAAAAAAGCTATTTAAGACTCAATGACACAAAAAGTTACCAAGATTGGGGTATTGACATCGGGAGGAGATTCACCAGGTATGAATGCAGCAATCAGGGCAGTAGTACGGACTGGTCTTTACCACGGATTGGAAGTATTCGGCATTATGCGCGGGTACCAGGGTATGTATGAAGATGATATCATGAAAATGGAGTCACGTTCAGTGGCTAATATCATACAGCGCGGAGGAACGATCTTAAAAACCGCCCGTTCCAAAGAATTTTTTGAGTATGAAGGCCGTAAAAAAGCCTATGCCAATCTTCAGAAAAGAGGAATTGACGGGCTGGTCATTATAGGTGGCGACGGAAGTTTTCGCGGCGCCCAGAAATTCAGCAATGAATTCGAGATTCCCTGCGTGGGACTGCCGGGTACGATTGATAAAGACATGGCCGGCACGGATGTGACCATCGGTTTTGACACCGCTGTGAACACAGCTGTTCAGGCAATTGACAAGATCCGCGACACAATGGATGCGCATGACCGTGTATTCATTGTGGAAGTGATGGGCCGCGACGCAGGTTATATTGCCCTCCACAGTGGTATTGCTACCGGTGCGGAAAATATACTGATCCCTGAAACCAAAACAGATATCGAGGCCATCATTGAAGGCCTCACAGAAAAGGAGAAAAGAAAAAAACTGGTCAACCTGATCGTAGTGGCAGAAGGTGAAGAATTTGGTGGCGGTAATGAACTGGCCAAAGTGATACGCCAGCGCATGCCGGCAGCCGATATCCGTGTAACAGTGCTGGGGCATATCCAACGCGGCGGTTCACCCACCTGCGAAGACCGTGTGGTAGCAAGCCATATGGGCTACTACGCAGTAGAAAGCCTCTTACTGGGAAGAAAGAACGTGATGGTAGGCGTTATCAACAATAAAATACATTATACACCGCTTGATAAGGCCGTTAAAGAAAAACACAAGATCGGCAGTGAATGGATGAAGATCCAGAAGATACTGGCTTCCTGATCCCACTCCGCAAACCACTACTCTTAACCAAGAACAAAGCAGCATACAATGGCTAAAAACGCAGAAAAATATTTTCATTCGCAAATGGATAAAGACGCAGGGCTGGCGCACACCTTTCATCGTACGAAGATCGTAGCCACTGTGGGCCCAGCCTGTGACACTTATGATAAATTACTGGAACTGGTAAAAGCAGGCGTGAATGTGTTCCGGTTGAATTTTTCCCATGGCACGCATGAAAACAAAGCAGAGATCATTTCGCATATCCGTAAGATCAATAAAACAGAACCTTACAATATCTCCATCCTGGGCGATCTGCAAGGACCAAAGTTAAGGGTTGGCGAAATTGAGAACGGATCATTAAAGATCGAACCAGGTGATATACTCACTTTTACTTCCAAGGAAAAAGTAGTAGGCACTAAAGAAAAGATCTATATCTCCTACCCCAACCTGCACAATGACGTGAAAGTGGGGGAAAAGATCATGATCGATGATGGCAAACTGGAAGTGGTGGTGATCGATATCACAGCATCCGGCGACGTAAAAGTGCGGGTAACTTATGGAGGCATGTTGCTTCCGAAAAAAGGGGTGAACCTGCCAGATACAGCTATTTCGCTACCGGCGATGACAGAAAAGGATATTGAGGATTTTGCATTTATCATAAAGCACGAACTTGATTGGGTAGCGCTTTCATTTGTACGCAAAGCAGAAGATATCGTCGATCTTAAACGGAGGGTAAAAGAATTTAACAGCCCTATCAAAGTGATGGCAAAGATCGAAATGCCTTCAGCCCTGGCTGATCTTCGCAATATCATTATTGAATCGGACGCAGTGATGGTAGCCCGTGGCGACCTGGGAGTGGAATTGCCGGTAGAGAAAGTGCCAATGGCACAGCGCGACATCATCCGCAAATGTATCCATCGTGGCAAACCCGTAGTGGTGGCCACCCAGATGATGGAAAGTATGATCGACCGTGTAAAGCCTAATCGCAGTGAGATCACGGATGTGGCCAATGCTGTACTGGAAGGAGCAGATGCCGTGATGCTGAGCGGAGAAACAGCTACAGGTAATCACCCGCCATTGGTGGTGCAAACCATGCGCAAGATCATACTTGAAGTAGAGCATACAGAATATCGTTACGACCGCGAAGAAGACCTGCGGGCACTTGCTCACTCTCCTTCTTTCCTGAGTGATGCTATCTGCTATAATGCCTGTAAGATCGCCAGCGATATTGCCGCCAATGCTTTGGTGGGAATGACGCAGAGCGGTTATACTGGCTTTATGCTGAGCAGTTACCGTCCCAAATCCCCGCTTTATATTTTTACCAAGAAAAAATCGCTGGTAAATCAGTTGAGTTTGAGCTGGGGCGTAAGGGCGTTTTATTATGATGAAGAGGAAAGCCTGGATGATATCATCTTTGACCAGATAACGATCCTGAAAGAAAGGGGATTTGTGAAATCAGGGGATACGATCGTGAACACGGGAAGTACGCCGGTGGCGCAGCACTTGCCGACGAATGTGTTGAAGATTACAAAGATTGATTAAGTAGTTAAGAAGAAAATAAAAAAGAGAGCGCTGATTCGGTGCTCTCTTTTTTTATGACCAAAGAGGAAAAAACTTTTAATAAATGTTTTATTCCCCATGATTAGCAAAGGGGTTATTGTTTTTTTGCTGAATGGAAGAGAAGAGATATGAATATAGACGGGGCAAGGATATATTTAATTATGAATTTGAAAGTGAGGGACCAAAAGGAAGTATCCTCAAAGAAATCCGGTTTAGCCTAATGGCAGATTTTCCTTTCAAGGTCTACAATGTAGCTTTTGGAGACTGGGATGATGAACAGAAAAAAATGAACGATTCCATCATATCCAATAATGCTGATAAATATAAAATTCTTTCAACCGTAGCAGCCGCGATCCTGGAGTTCATAGACGCATACCCCGATGTCTTTCTCTATGCTGAAGGGAGCACAGCATCGAGAACCCGTCTATATCAAATGGCTATTTCTTCCTTTTATGATGATATTAGCCAGTTATTTGTTATAAAAGGAAGAATCAAGGAACAATGGCACCTCTTTAGAAAAGGATTTAACTATGAAGCCTTCCTGGCAAAGAGAAAATAATTCTATACTTTTAATATAAACCTTGCTATGAACATTAAGAGAAACAACAAAAGAGATGTTTTAAAAGGATACCCTTTCTGGGCAATTGACAGTAATAGCGAAAAGGCGAAAAGAATAGCCGAATCCCCTTTTGTCAAGGAAAAACTTGAAAGAGCAAAAGAGTCCTTAAGAAGATGTCCTATTCCTGAAGACATGATCCAGGAAATGCGTCAATCCAAAAAAAAGAAGCGCTGGTTTTTCTTCTAATAAGAATCTCTTCAATAGATCCTATAAAAAGTCTAAGAGGTTTTGTGAACCATCAGATAGTTCACAAAACCTCTTAGACTTTTCTCTAAAACTAACGACTATAGCCGCAGTTTACAATCTCTTAATCTTTATATTCCTGAACCACACATTATTTCCATGATCCTGTAAACCGATCTTTCCTTTCTTAAACTTACCAAAATCAGGCATGTTCTTAAACTTACTACCCGCAATCAACGTTCTCCAGTTATCATCCCACATTGTTGTAGATACCACATTCACACCATTCAGGTACAGATCAAGTTTACCATTCAGGCTTTTGATCTCAACATGATTCCATTCCAGTGCCGGTTTCACAGGCTCGGAAGACGAAGAGATCAGATCATATAAGTCACCCGCACGGTGCTTCACGATCTTGGCATCCGGATGCTTTGCATTGTCCAGCACCTGCATCTCAGGACCGGTATGCCAGCAATACTCATATTTTGATGTGTCTTCTACGATATAGATGATGATACCGCTATTACCTGCTGTATCGATCTTCCAATCCAGCTTCAGGTCAAAATTATCATACGCTGAATCACTAACAATATCTCCGCCATCCTGGATCTGCCAGTCTTTTTTCTTTGACGCATCAAGATGAAGTGAACCGTCATCTACTTTCCAGGCAGAACCGATCCTCGGCGCTTCTCCATACTTGTGCCATCCTTTAGTTGTAGAACCATCAAACAATAATTCCCAGCCATCTTTTTTTTCTTCTTCTGTCAATGTATTTGCAGCATTCAGATTTGCGCCATTCGAGCTACTGGTGTCATTTGCACCATTAGTGCCGCTCGCGCTATTTTCGTTATTGCAGGCAAATAATAAAACCATTGACGAAGCAATCAGTGTTGTTTTCAACATGGAATAACTATTTTTTTAATAAAAGAATATATTTTACCATCGCCTCTGCGTCGTCCTGGGAAATGGCCGGATGCGGTATCATCGGCACCTGGCCCCAAACACCACTGCCACCCTTGATGATCTTGCCTGCCAGTTCGGGAATAACACCCGGGGCCTGGGACGCATATTTCTCTGCCACCTGGCGGTAAGTGGGGCCTGTGTAAGCTTCGTCTACTTTATGACAGGTAAAGCAATCACTTTGTGCAACCAGTTCCAAGCCTTTCTTATAATCAGGATTGGCCGTGATATCAGTTGATTCTGCAGGCTCTTTTCCCGCTTCCGGTTTTGTTTCTGTGCCGGTACTTTCTTTACTACCCTGATCACCACTGCCTCCGCAAGCCGTCAGCATTGCCAGAACAGCGGCCGCCATGATAATTTTTCTCATTTCTGTTTGTTTTATTTTTATATCATTATGTGGATACGCGATAAAATTAACTCAATCCAAGTACTTTCCGGTTAAAAGCCTCATCTGTTTTCACGCCTGCAAAATCATCAAATGCTTTCTCCGTTACACGGATGATATTATTCTGGATAAAGATAGCGCCTTCCCGGGCCCCATCTTCCGGGTGTTTAAGGCAACACTCCCACTCCATCACCGCCCATCCTTTGAAATCATACTCTGTAAGTTTGCTGAACACCCGTTTGAAATCTACCTGTCCATCGCCCGGAGAACGATAACGGCCAGCTCTTTTCAGCCAGCTTTGATAACCACCGAATGTACCCTGCTTGCCGGTGGAATGGAACTCGGCATCCTTCACATGAAAAGCCTTGATCCGCTCATGGTAGAAATCAATATACTCGATATAATCCAGTTGCTGCAGCACAAAATGTGACGGATCATACAATAAGCAAGCCCGTGGATGATTATTCACTTCTTCAAGGAACATCTCATAAGTGATCCCATCAAACAGGTCTTCTCCGGGATGTATTTCATAACACACATCCACTCCGCATTCATCAAAATAATTCAATATCGGCAGCCAGCGGCGACCCAGCTCCTTAAATCCTTCTTCCACCAACCCGGCAGGCCTTTGCGGCCAGGGATGGAAAGTATGCCAGAGCAAAGAGCCGCTGAAAGTAGGATGCGCATTCAATCCCATGTTCTGAGAAGCTTTGGCGCCGTATTTCAATTGCTGCACTGCCCATTCCTGCCGTGCTTTAGGATTCTTCTTCACAGCATCCGGAGCAAATGCATCGAACAGATCATCATAGGCAGGATGTACAGCCACAAGTTGCCCCTGCAGATGGGTGGAAAGCTCAGTCACTTCCATCCCGCATTCATTCACGATGCCTTTTATTTCTTCTGCATACGTTTTACTTTCTGCTGCTTTTTTCAGATCAATACAGCGCGCATCCCAGGTTGGTATCTGCGCTCCTTTAAAGCCCAGGCTTTCTGCCCAGGTGCAAATAGCCCTAAGATCATTGAAAGGCGGCGCATCGCCGAGAAATTGTGCCAGGAATATGCCTGGTCCTTGTATAGTTGTCATGCTAAGTGATTAATTGAACATTGAATGATCAATGCTTGGTGTCTATACTATATTTTCCGTTTCCAATACTATTTTATCCGCTCACATTCCGAAATCAATCCATTTCTCGGTGCTCTTTCCGCTGGCAATTACTTTCTCCACGAAGTTCATTCCTCTTACACCATCATCCACTCCCGGGAAATCCAGCCATTCCGGTTCAGGTGTTTCCCCGGCCAGTTCTGCTTTCACACAAAGTGCAAAATTGCGGTATAAATTGGCAAATGCTTCCAGGTATCCTTCCGGATGGCCTGGCGGCACACGGGTATTATGGCGTGAATAGTTGCTGGTATAAGCTGCTCCTGTTCTATAAATTTCAATAGGTTTATCGGGCTGTCTTACTATCAGGCTGTTGTTATCTTCCTGTTTCCATTCCAGCCCACCCTTTTCGCCATACACCCTTATTTTTACATTATTCTCCTCACCGGCAGCGATCTGTGTAGCCATCAATACACCGCTTGCGCCATTATTGAATTTGAGCAGCACTGCACCGTCATCGTCCAGCTTTCTTCCTTCCACCACGATATTGATATCTGCACAAAGTTTGGTCACTTCCAGGCCGCTTATATATTCAGCAAGATTGAATGCATGCGTGCCAATATCTCCCATCGATCCTGCAATGCCGCTCTGGTTGGGATCTGTACGCCATGAAGCCTGTTTATTATTGCCACCTTCCAGGAAAGAACTGAGCCAACCCTGCGGATATTCCACATACACTTTCCGTATCTTTCCGAACTTGCCGCTCAGCACCTGCTGCCTTGCTTCTTTTACCATCGGATAGCCGGTATAAGTATGTGTAAGGCAGAAAAACAGACCACTCTTCTTTGCAATTTCCTGCAGTTGTTTTCCTTCTTTCAGATCAAAGGTCAGCGGCTTGTCGAGCACCACATGAAAGCCATTTTCAAGGGCCAGTTTCGCTGGTTCAAAGTGAACATGATTGGGCGTAACGATGCTTACGAAATCCATCTGCTGGTCGGGGGGCAAGGCCTTTTCAGCCCTTATCATTTCCTTATATGACCCATAAACCCGCTGTGGTGGCAGGTTTAAAAGCTCTCCAGCCTGTTTTGATTTTTCCGGATCGCTGCTAAAAGCGCCGCAAACCAATTCAATCTGCCCATCCATATTAGCTGCAATACGGTGAACGGCGCCAATGAATGCACCAGGACCTCCACCGATCATACCCATTCTTAATTTTCGATTCAGCATGTCAAAATTTGTTAATAGCTCTGTGAATTAAAATTATGTCGGTCAAATGTAAAGTGTGTTTAAAAATAGTACATTTAGCTTTTGTAGGAATATTAAATTGCTAAAACCGAAAGGCTCTATATGAAACCAACCACACGTGTTCAGCTTTCCCTGATGATGTTTCTTGAATTCTTTATCTGGGGAGGATGGTTTGTTACACTTGGCACTTTTTTGAATGCGAATCTTCATGCCACCGGAGGCCAAAGCGCCAGCGTATTTTCCACACAATCATGGGGTGCAATTATCGCTCCATTCATTATTGGCCTTATTGCAGATCGCTATATCAATGCGGAAAAGATATTAGGCGCATTGCATATCATCGGGGCCATATTGATGTACCAGATGTACAAGGCCGATTCTGTATCCGTGTTTTATCCTTTTGTATTAACCTATATGATATTGTACATGCCCACGATTGCTTTGGTCAATTCAGTATCATTCAACCAAATGAAAGATCCTGAAAAAGAATTCTCCCTTATCAGGGTTTTCGGCACAATTGGCTGGATCGTGGCTGGCTTACTCATCAGCTTCTTATTCCACTGGGATTCTCCTGAGAACACGGCCAATGGTTTATTGAAAAATACTTTCTTAATGTCTTCCATCGCTTCACTTGCCCTCGGCCTGTTCAGCTTTACCTTACCTAAAACACCACCCAAAGGTGCAGGCGAAAAAGTTTCGTTCAGCAAGATTATTGGCCTGGATGCATTGAAATTATTAAACGACAAAAATTTTGCGATCTTCTTTGTTTCATCCATTTTAATATGCATACCACTGGCATTCTATTATCAGAATGCACATGCTTTCCTTACCAATGTGGGTATGGATAACCCAACCGGCAAAATGACGATCGGTCAGGCATCTGAAGTATTATTCCTGTTATTGCTACCGGTGTTCTTTAAGAAATTCGGGTTCAAAAAAACTATACTTGTTGGCATGCTGGCCTGGGCACTCCGTTATGCATTGTTTGCATATGGCAATGCCGGTGAACTCAGTTTTATGCTCCTCATCGGAATAGCCCTTCACGGCATTTGCTATGATTTCTTTTTTGTGTCCGGTTATATTTATACCGATTCAAAGGCCGGGGAAAAATATAAAAGTGCTGCCCAGGGGCTTATTACCCTTGCCACTTATGGTGTGGGCATGCTCATCGGATTCGAGATCGCAGGTATGATCACCGACAAATACAAACTTGCAGAAAACGCATATGATTATAAAATGATCTGGCTGATACCTTCTGCAATTGCTGCTATCGTATTCATCTTATTTGCAACACTTTTCAAACAGGAAAAAGAAACCAAAGCAACAGTTTAACCCTTTCCATCATCCAGTAATTAAATATGGAAAACAATTCATCCCGAAGGAAAATGCTGAAACAGATGGCCGCAGCCTCACTGGCAGCTACAGCCCTGTCTCCCTTAGATGCATTAGCTTTATCTGATATGGAAGAAAACACCAAACTCAAAGGCAATATCAATCACTCCGTTTGCCAGTGGACCTACAATTATCTCCCCCTGGACGAACTCTGCATACAAGTAAAAAAGCTCGGTCTGAAAGCTATCGATCTCTGTGCTCCAAAAGACTGGCCTACCCTGCAAAAGCACGGCATCTACTGCTCCATGTGCTATACCGCCGGAAAGATCAGTCTCACAGAAGGCTGGAACCATACAGAATTCCACCCTCAACTCATCAAAGATTTTACAGAAGCCATTCCCCTGGTAGCACAAGCTGGTTATAAAAACCTGATCTGCTTCAGCGGCAACCGCAAAGGCATGGACGATGAAACAGGTATGAAGAATTGTGTAACCGGGTTAAAACAGATCATGGGGCTGGCTGAAAAGCATGGCGTGATCATCCAGATGGAACTCTTCAACAGCAAAGTGGACCACAAAGATTATATGGCCGATAAAAGCGCCTGGGGTGTGGAGCTGTGCAAACGCCTTGGCTCCCCCAATTTCAAATTGCTGTATGATATTTACCACATGCAGATCAATGAAGGCGACGTTATCCGTACCATCACGGACAACCACACTTATTTTGGTCATTATCATACGGCAGGCGTGCCTGGCCGTCATGAAATTGATGAAACACAGGAGCTCTATTATCCTGCTATCATGAAAGCCATCCTCGCTACAGGATACACCGGTTTTGTAGCACAGGAATTTATCACCACAGCCAAAACGGATAAAGACAAACTGGCTGCATTGAAAAAAGCCATTAAAATCTGTGACGTTTAATCTTTTCAAATTATAAACAGCAAACAATAAACTTTCTCTATGGCAGATAATACTTATGATGCAATTGTAGTCGGCTCAGGGATCAGCGGAGGCTGGGCTGCAAAAGAACTGACGGAAAAAGGATTGAAAGTGCTGATGCTGGAGCGTGGCCGTAACATTGAACATGTAAAAGGCTATGTGAACGCCAATAAAGACACCTGGGAATTTCCCCATCGTGGCAGCAAGCCTACTCAGCAAATGATAAAGGATTATCCTGTATTAAAAAGGGACTATCCTTTAAATGAAACAGTACTGGACTACTGGGTAAAAGATAAGGAATGCCCTTATGTGGAAACCAAACCCTTTGCCTGGTTCCGTGGCTATCATGTTGGCGGACGCTCGCTTACCTGGGGAAGGCAAAGCTATCGCTGGAATAAATGGGACTTTGAAGCAAATGGAAAAGAAGGCATTGGTGTTGACTGGCCCATCCGATACGAAGATCTCGCTCCCTGGTACAGCTATGCTGAAAAATTTGCCGGCATACAAGGCAGTAAAGAAGGACTGGATGTGTTGCCCGACGGCGAATTCCTTCCTGCCATGGAAATGAATATTGTTGAAAAAGATGTGGCTGCACGTATCAAAGCATTTTATAAAGGACAACGGCATATGTTCATAGGCCGCTCAGCCAATATCACTGAGCCAAAGCCTGAGCAAAACCGCACCAATTGCCAGTACCGGAACAGGTGTTGGAGAGGTTGCCCCTATGGCGCTTACTTCAGTACACAATCTGCTACCCTGCCTGCAGCAATGGCAACAGGTAATCTCACCCTGCGCCCCTTCTCTATCGTAACCAAAGTGCTTTATGATAAGAATACCAAGAAGGCAACCGGTGTGGAAGTGCTGGACGCAGAAACGAACAAGACTTACGAATACAAAGCCAAAATAATCTTCCTGAATGCATCTGCATTCAACTCCACCTGGGTGCTGATGAACTCCGCTACAGATATCTGGCCTGATGGATTAGGCAGCAGCAGCGGCGAACTGGGACATAATGTAATGGACCATCATTTCCGTTGCGGTGCCAGTGGAAGAGTGGACGGCTACGACGACAAATATATTTTCGGTTACAGGCCCACAGGTATTTATATCCCCCGCTTCCGGAACGTCTATAACGACAAGCGCGATTATGTGCGTGGGTTTGGTTACCAGGGTGGCGCCGGCCGCAGCGGCTGGGGCAGCAAAGTAGCCGAGCTTACGATCGGTGGCGATTTCAAAGACGCTCTCGGCGAACCAGGCAACTGGAGCATGGGCATGACCGGCTTTGGAGAGATGCTTCCTTATCATGATAATAAGATCTCGCTTGATAAGAACGTAAAAGACAAATGGGGTCTTCCTGTATTGAACATGGATGTGGAGATCAAAGAGAATGAACTGAAAATGCGCAAAGACATGATCGCTGACGCCAAGGAAATGCTGGAAGCAGCCGGTGTGAAAGACGTGTACACCTACGATTCAGAATACCAGGTAGGCATGGGCATCCATGAAATGGGCACTGCGCGCATGGGCCGCGATCCTAAAACTTCTGTGCTCAATGGTCATAACCAGGTATGGGATGCTCCGAATGTATTTGTAACTGATGGGGCTTGTATGACATCCGCTTCCTGCGTAAACCCCTCGCTGACCTATATGGCGCTCACAGCAAGGGCAGCAGATTATGCCGTAAGCGAACTGAAGAAAGGAAACATTTAACCACAAAAACGACAAACTTCTTATATGGAACGCAGAGAACTTTTAAAACTGATCGCTCTTGCTACCGGCTCCGCACTGATCGGCGGAGAAATGTTCCTTACTGGTTGTAAGAATGAACCCAAGCTGGGAGGAACCGCTTTCACCGAAAGCGATATCGCTTTCCTGGACGAAGTCGGCGAAACGATCTTACCTAAAACCCAGACTCCAGGCGCCAAGGAAACAGAGATAGGAAAATTCATGAAAGTGATGGTAGACGATTGCTATGATGAAGATGATCAGAAAACATTCCATGCAGGCATCGCCAAGCTGGATGAAGCCTGTGAAGCAATGCATAAGACCAGCTTTATGAAAGCCACACCTGAGCAGCGCCTCCAGTTGTTGCAGAGCCTCGACACGGAAGCCAAAGAATACCAGAAGAAAAAAGGAGAGTTTGAAAAAGCTCAGAATGAAAAGGAAAAAGAAGAAAAAGCCAAAGGCAATACAGCTTTCAAAAAGGAAAGAATGGAACCCCATTATTTCACCATGATGAAACAGCTTACTATCACAGGCTATTTCACTTCTAAACCTGGTGCAACAAAAGCATTGCGTTATATGCCGGTGCCAGGGAAATATGACGGTGCTTTCCCTTATAAGCAAGGGGATAAAGCCTGGGCAAGCTGATAACACTCAATATTCAAAAATCTTTACCAATGAATTATAAACGCAGAGATTTCTTACGATTAAGTGGCAATTTAGCTTTGGGCCTGGCTATCGCTCCCACGGCCTGCAAACTCATGTCGAAAGAAGAGGAAGAAACAGCAAAAACATTAAGCAAATTCGGTCTGCAATTATATACATTGCGGGATGATCTACCTAAGGACCCACAAGGTATTCTGAAACAGGTGGCTTCCTTTGGCTACAAGCAAATAGAAGGGTACGAAGGCCCGCAGGGTCTGTTCTGGGGCATGACCAACACTGATTTCAAAAAGTTCATGGACGACCAGGGCATGGAATTCATCTCCAGCCATTGCGATATCAATAAAGACTTTGAAAAAAAGGCAGCAGAAGCAGCAGCCATTGGCATGAAATACCTGATCTGTCCTTACAAAGGAGCGCAAAAATCACTGGACGACTACAAGAAGATCGCCGATGAGTTCAATGCAAAAGGCGAGATCTGTAAAAAGAACGGTATCCGCTTTGCTTATCATAACCATGACTATACCTTCAAACAGCAGGAAGGTCAGTTTCCGCAAGACGTATTGATGAAAGGCACCGACCCTACCCTGGTTGACTTTGAAATGGATATTTACTGGGTAGTCACAGCCGGCCAGGACCCGGAAGAATGGTTAAAGAAATATAAGGACCGTTTCCGCGCCTGTCATGTAAAAGACCGTACAAAGAATGCAACAGAAGCTGCAGACACCTGCACGCTGGGCATGGGCAGCATCGACTTTGCTAAAATATTGAAGACGGCAAAGAAAACAGGCATGCAATATTATATTGTAGAGCAGGAAAAATATGCAGGCACTACCCCATTGGAAGCTACAAAGGATGATGCGGAGTATATGAAGAAACTGAAATTCTGATCTCTTATTTATTTTTATAAATCCCTTCATGAGATCATGATGGGCTTTTGTTTATTATTTCTTTTCCAGGAATTCCGCTTTTTCTATTCCCCTATCCCTTACTATCTCTGTAAATTTCTTTTCCAGCTTCCTTACGCGGGAATATAATTTGAGAATAAGAAAGAACATAAATAAGATCGTAACATAAAAAACAAGATTGACCCCTCTTTTTACTCCCAACCGCTGAGCGATAGAAGTAGTAGCATCAGGAAACAAAATGAAAAATATGGCTCCGCCAAAAAAAAGAAAGATCAGTATGGCATCAATGAGATTACTGCGAAGCCGCAGATACAGGTAAAGGGTTATAAAAACCACTCCTGAAATAAGTATGATCTGTATGGGTGACATCAGCGGAATATTTTAAAAAGTATCATTTCATACAAGATACGGATGCTGGCGATATTCTTAAGGCCTTTGCTCCGGGAATAATCTGTATAGGATATATTCACCGGGCATTCTGCATAGCTGATCTTGTTTTCCCTTACCATATTCTGTATCTGTGCAGAGTGGGTGCTGCGGTTTTCAGTGATCCGCATTTTTAATGCAGCATCCCGTGTCATTACGCGAAGGCCGTTATTGGCATCAGTAAGCAGGATACCGGATGCAAAATAATTCACCAGCCGGGCTGATCTCAATACGATCTTTCGCGACAGCGAAATATTAGCACTTGCCCCTGCGAGAAACCTGGACCCGAAAACAACACCTGCCTTTTCTTTATCAAGCAGCTCCATCATCAAAGCTATATCATTCACATCGTGCTGTCCATCGGCATCAAAAGTGACCAGCCAGGCAGCTCCCGCCTGCAAGGCAAATTCAATCCCTGTTTGCAGGGCAGCACCCTGACCAAGGTTGACTTCATGCCGGATATAATATGCTGCCAGTCCACTCAATAAATCTTTCGTATTGTCTGAAGAAGCATCATCCACGACCACTACCTGGTATCCCCTCCCCAGCAAACGGCCGACAGTGGTCCGGATCACCATTGCCTCGTTATAACACGGCACAATTACAAATATGGATGCAGACATTTCACTCATTTCAGCCCTTTTGCATTTAACGCTTCCTCCGTAATACTAAAGAACAGATAACAATGATCCACCTCCTGTTCAGGCTTAAAATTACGTATCCAGGCATATTTGCCTGATCCTCTCAGATCCAGGTAATCATTTATGCCAATAATAAACCTTCCGGCAGCCGGTTGAAGAGGAGCCCATTGTATGCCGGGATTTCGCTGCAGGTATTCTTCCGCAAAAAAAGAACATTGCCCATAATCTATATTTGAGCTGGCAATAGTTTTATATACATTTGTTTTATTCCACAGCAGCTCATTGGTATAAGATACCAGGTTGGGGAAATAATAATAAAATGTACTGATGCTGTAAAGCAGGATCATGCTAAAAAAATATTTCTTTCCACGAAAAGTAGCAGCAGCCAGGCTGCCCAGGCTCACATATATCAGCGGGTATATCATCAACAGATGCCTGATGCTATGCTGGGAAGTATTCAACAGCATTACCATGGCTACAAAAAAGAAAGCCAGCAATAAAGGGTACCCAATTCCATTTACATCCTTTATTTTTTTACGCATCGCTTGAACAGCCAGTAAACAAAGCGATACCCATACACCCAGCGGCGTTTTAAAGAGGATCACGCAAGGATAATAATACCATACACCTTTGCCGGTAAAATAATTCCCGAAAAGATATGACCTGGCAGATGTTTCTTCATGACCGCTACCGAGACTCAACATATATTTCACTTCGTCAAAGCCTTCCAGGAAGGGAGCAGGCAAAGGCATCGGCAAATGGCTGATCAACGGCCAATCCTTCATCCCGATAAAAAAAATGCTTTTAAAATGGTAGGCGTTCAATGAACGGCCGGTACCATTGAACAGGAAAGCAATATTGATCACCAGTAATACAATGCCGGTCAATGCCAGCAGCCGGGCAAAATTTATTTTGAACCTGCTAAACAAGCTGTTTCTTCTTATGAGAATCACCAGCGACAACACGCCAAAAAAGAAAAACAACAATACCAATGATTGTTTCGTGGCCTGTGAAATCCCGATAAAGATGCTGAATAAAACAAAATCCTTCCAGCCCGGGCGCCGGAGAAACCGGTAGAAATAATATCCCGTCAGCAGGGTTAGCAAAGCCGCATATGAATCTGTTGTCAGCAGATAATTATTAGCATTGATATTGGGGCAGAACACAAAAAGGAATAGTGAGAACAATGCGGCATTTTCGCCTCCAAGTTCTTTCGACCATTTATAAATAAACAATCCTATCAGCAGGCAAACCAACAAAGTAATATATCTCCCCGAAAAAATATCCGAAACACCTCCATCTGTTTTAACCAGTTTTTCGCTGGCAGTTAACTGCTCCACTCCTCTCGGCAGCGCATTCAGCGCAGATATAGGCATAGTGCTGGCATCCTCAAAGGGGCGTACTTTTTCGGGATGTAGCTGGAGCACACGGATACCATAAACCAGGTGATCCCCTTCATCACTTGTAATAGAAAGCCGGGGTATCGCTATCAGGCCATTGATAAGATATACCGCGAAAAGCAATACAACAATGATATAGTGGTTTTTTCTGCTCATAGACTCATGATGCCGAAACAAAGCCGGCATACCATTCGGAAAACATTTTACCCGTTATTGCATAATTATATTTTGCAGCAGCTTCCCCCGCAATGGTTGTTTTATCAAACGCTGCCTGATTCCTGATAAACCAAAGGATCTTTTCCGCAAGGGCAGCAGGGTCTTCTGGTTTTACTAAGATCCCGTTTTTACCATCCTGTATCAATTCATGCATTACAGGAATATCACTGACTATTGCCGGTATGCCGCTGGCCAGGGCCTCTATCACAACGCAACCAAAGGTTTCATAGCGTGAATATAAGACCAACGCATCTGACTGCCGTACATATTTGGCCAGCTCGTGCTGAGGCACTTCGGCATGCAATCTGACCTGCTCAGTCAATCCCAATCTTTTTATCCGGGAAAGTACCTGCTCATTATCCGGACCAAAAATAATCAGTTGAAAAGAAGGGTTCGTTTCCTTCACTAATGCAAAAGCTTCCAGTATTGCTTCAGGATTTTTCTGAAATCCCAATTCGGATACATGAATGAACTGTGTGATATTCCGCTTTTCTTGTTCCACCGGGTAAAATACCGTAGTATCAACTACATTGGGAATGATCTTTACCGGTGGCATATTTGCCGACAAAGCACTTAAACGCTCTTGCAGGTAAGCAGATACAACGCTTATAGCAGCCGCATCTGCCCATAATTGTTTCCATTTTTTTTGCAGGTAAAAGGAAAGCCCGTCAAACCGGTCAGCAGCCTCCGGCAAAAAACCTGTCCAGTGTTCTGTAACAAGATAAGGGATATTATACTTCCGTTTCAACCACATTGCGAGCAAGCCGGCTTTCATTCCTACATGAAGATGCACCAGTCGAGGCAGGCCCTTCTCATAGATATACTGGCCGATATATTTTTTAAACAGGCGCCCATACTTCAATTGGGAGAAAAGCCGGTCTACTACCGGAATCGGGATTTTGGGAGAATAATAGTAGATGATATGTTGTGTCAACTGCCCTTCCTTTATGATCTCCTGCTTAACGCTCTTTGTAATTTTACCCTTTGCATCCCTCACCACGAAAATGGTATCCACCTCGTGATACAGGCTTACAGCCCTTGCATGCCGTTGAGTAAAATCAGCATTCAGAGGAGCTAAACGATTAGGATACCAACTGGCAAGCCAGAGAATTCTTTTCATAAAATATTATTGAGCCAGGATCATCATGGAATATCCTCCCCACAACTTCACGCTTAATGGCTTGTTCAGAGAAAACGAAATATTCCGCAGGTTTTTCTTTATGCCCTGCATAAAAGAACGTGGCGGCTTTGTATCCGGTACCGGTTTTGTATATACCCAGTCGATGATTTCATACCGGGTGTCTTTTAAAAACCATAGCACCATCTCTTCTGAAAAATAATGCAGATGCCCTACAGTGTCCCGCTGCTGTTTGAGAATCCAGGGTTTCAGCAAACTACGGCAGGATGCATCAAGGGGGATATGAAATATGAACTGCTTACCTTTTTTCTTTAGCTTTTCAAGAAACCCATAATAATCGGCAATATGCTCCACCACATCAATAGCCAGCAATAGTTCTGCTGTTTCATTTCCTTCCAGGAAATCCTGCTGATAAAAACGGATATTTCCTGTTTCCTTTTTCTTTGCCAGTTCAATAGCATGGGGAGAAATATCATATCCCCTCAGTTGCTCAACAGAAGGCTCCAACAGGGCCAATTGTTCCAGTATTCCTCCGGCCCCACAGCCTATTTCCGCAATATCTTTTGCCCGGATATTATTTCGCTCAAGCAGTTCATGGATCACCATTGCCTTCCAGGGACTGTCTTCTACATCCCAGGTAGGATTATTTTGCAGGTACTGCCCATTGAGATACATATCCGAATTCAGGTCCATCGCTTATTCAAAAGTTTAGGGATCAGATAAAGATCGGTTTTCCGGATAATAAAAAAATCACCCAGCTTTACTCCATATTCCTGGCTGAATCTTGCTACCATGTATGCGCCATACAACATATAACTCAGGCTGCAAACCAATGCAGCGCCATTTATTCCATACAATGGTACCAGTACCAGATCGCCTGCTATCAATAATGCAGTAGCAAGCAGCGAGCCTTTGATATTTTCCTTTATCCTGTTCTTTCCCGCATAATAAGATGTAACGGGATATATCAGGCAAATGGCCAGTATGCCCGGTATCATCAATAAAAAAGGAAGATACATCATATTAAAGCTTTGTCCGAACACAGCAGGGAACAGCCATTTACCGGCAATCGCCAGTAAAATACAACCAGTACCGAATAGCAGGATGATCATCCGGGATAATACAGGCAGGCTCCTGTTCACTTCTTCCCTTTGGCCGCCTGCTGTTAGAGGAAATACCGCACTGGCAAGAATGCCGGGTATAACAAAGAAAAGCTGTGTAAGCTTTGAAACCTGTATATAATTTCCCAGTGCTGTATCATCACAAAACCTGTCAACAAAAAAATAATCAACCCTGAATAAAATAAAGCTGATGGTATTGGCTATAAAAGCAAGAAATGAATACCTGAATAATACCCGCAGCATTGATGATGAAGGCAGAAAATTTTCTTTCCGGTTTTCCGTCCGGATAATAAATGCCAATGCTAAAACAATACCTGCTGCAAGGAAAGAAAAGAAATAAATATCAATAAACTGCGACAGATCTCCGGCAGTACCATTTTTATATAACCAGCCTGCAAAGGCGATCAGTAAAAGATTGATCCCGGCAAGGATAATATTAGGCAGCACCACTTTCTTTTCCGCATAAAAAAGTGCGGTAAAAAAAGTGATCAGGAGATTGCCGGTCACAAATGCAATGGATACTTTAATAAATTTCCCTGGTTCCAGCCGCTGGTTCAGTTGCTGAAAATAAGACCCTGCCAGCCACCAGGTAAGCAGGCCGGCTACCAGTACCCAGATCAGGGACAGGAAAAATAATTGCAGGGCGGGTATCCGTTTATTGGCAAGATAGTATCCCATAGCTGTTTCCAGGCTGAAACTGCATAGGAGGATGAACAGCGCATAGATGCTTGAAAGATAAAATATCCAGCCGCTGCCTGCAGCACCATATAAACGGCTTACCAGGACATTTAACAGCAGTAATGAAACCAGGTAAATGCCCCGCCATAGCAGGCTTTGATATAATAAACGCTGAACGGTCATTCCTGTGGGTAATACGTTTTGAGCAGGTCTAAGCCTGGCGCCTGCTCAAAACGACGGGCCCTTGTTTATTTAAGCGCTTTAATAATATCGATAAAGTCTGCCGCCACTAATGATGCTCCGCCAACAAGTCCTCCATCCACATCAGGGCAACTGAACAATTCCTTTGCATTATTGGCTTTAACGCTTCCGCCATAAAGAATGGATATTTGTGCTGCTATATCCTTTCCGTATTGCGCAGCCAGTGCAGAACGCAGATAGGCGTGCATTTCCTGTGCCTGTTCGGTAGTAGCGGTCTTTCCTGTACCGATTGCCCAGATTGGCTCATACGCGATCACGATATCTTTTATTTTTTCAGCAGGAAGATGGTACAATGATTCTTTCAATTGTGTTGCCACAAATTCATTTTGCGTTCCCTGCTCACGAATGGACAATGGTTCACCGCAGCAAAAAATCGGTGTGATGAAATTTTCCAGGCAAAGGTTCAGTTTGTCTGCCAGCACAGCATTGGATTCATTGAAATATTCACGACGTTCGCTATGACCGATCACGCAGTAAGGTACACCAATGGAATGCAGCATTTCGGCGGATACTTCACCGGTATAGGCGCCTGATTTTTTATGATAACAGTTTTGGGCTGCTGTATAATAATTCTTCTCTTCTGCCACTTCACTTCTTGTCATCAGGAGATAAGGATAAGGCACTGCAAAAATTACTTCCTGGTGATCTGCCAAAGCGATCTTGGCCGTAAGAATGTCATTCAGTAATTTTTCTCCTTGCTGAAAACTCAGGTTCATCTTCCAGTTAGCTGCAGCGATCTGCTTTCTCATACGCATTGAATTGGTTAAGGGTTTATTGATTAAAAATGTTCAAAGATATATTTCAGGATACTTTTCTCGTTATCGGAAATAGCATGTCCTTTCAGTTTTTTCCAGCCTTCCACATCTACCAGTGCTTTATCAAAAGCATAGCGGTCCACTCCTTCACTGCCCCAGGAGAAGGCAGGAATATATTTGGGTGTTAATCCCGCACCGAACACATGGCAGCAAACGCTGATCACCGTGCCTGTATTGATGGAAGTATTGATGGCTGTACGCGAATAATCACCCATCAGCACGCCGCATTTCATTCCTGCATTCAGTTGCCCCTTAGGTGTCCATACCCGTACGTCGCCGGCATTGTTCTTTAAATTGGAATTGGTGGTGCCTGCGCCCATATTGCACCACTCCCCTATTACAGAATCTCCAAGATAACCATCATGCGCTTTGTTGGAATAACCAAACAATACTGAATTCTTGATCTCTCCTCCGCCTACACAATATGGCCCCAACGTAGTGGCTCCGTACACTTTCGTTCCAAGCTTGAGCAAAGAACCTTCGCCCATCGCAAAGGGGCCACGAATGATGGAACCTTCCATGATCTCCGCATTCCTGCCGATATAGATAGGGCCGGTAGAAGCATTCAGTATGCAATGCTCCAGTTTCGCTCCTTTTTCCAGGAAAATGTCTTTGCGGTTCACTACCTGGTTTGACCGATGAATGGGCTGTGAACGGCGCTTATTGGTAAGCAAAGCAAAATCCTGGCGGATCGCCCAGTCATTCATCTGGAAGATATGCCAGGGATATTTGATCTCTTTTATTTCTTCCTGCAGTTCCACTGCCTGCGTCACCTGTATGCGGTGTTTCTCTTTGATCTCTTTTTGAGTGAAACAGAACACGATACCGGAGCTGCCATTGGCTACAATGAATTCGCCGCTGTGGAGCTTTTTCATTTTTTTGACCAGTGCAGGGGTTGGCAGCACATTACCATGTATCATGTAGCAGGTGTCCTGCTTACTGATCGTATCTACATTGATCGCCCTGTCAAGGTCCTTATAATCATCTTCATTTTTGTCAAAAGAGGAAAAACCGGTCATTTTCTCCCATTTCTCGCGGATGGTGAGAATGCCCAGGCGGATATCCTGGCATTTGCGGGTCAATGTGAAGGGATAGAGATTCTCCGGCTGGCAGAACTCTTCTGTAAAGATGATTTTGTTCACCCTGCCAAGATACTAAATTGATGACAGATGGGTGCGGGGTTAGTCTCTCCCCAAAAGAAAGGCCCCCTGAGGAATCAGGAGGCCTAAAGTATAGCCATGAAAAACAAAACTTTTATGCTGAGTTCAGGGTTGTCTGAACTAAAGCTAAAGAATTATTTTTTCTTTTCGTATTTCTTCTTGAATTTATCTATACGTCCTGCTGTGTCTACCAGTACGTTCTTACCGGTAAAGAAGGGGTGAGATGTGCTGGAGATCTCCAGTTTGATCAGGGGATATTCGTTCCCGTCTTCCCATTTCACAGTTTCTTTTGACCCTGCAGTAGAACGGCTAAGGAATGAATGACCATTGCTCATGTCTTTGAAAACAACCAACCGGTAGCTGGAGGGATGGATACCTTTTTTCATAACTAAATGATTTTTAAGGCCGCACGGATTTTGCCGTACTGATGAAGTAAAAAATTTAAGTGGGCAAAGGTAGGCAGGCGGAGCGGGATTACCAAATATAATTGGAGGAGATCGTTGACCTTGTCTGTTAGTTGCAGGCCGATAGCTAATCTCTGACAGGTAACCGAACAACGGTTCACGATATTCCAAATAAAAAAGCACCAAGTTTGTTGATAATCAAGCTTTCGCCTACTTATTAACTTACCCGATGCTTTTCGAAACTGCTTCCATCTTTTTACAGATTTCTGCAATTCCAGTTGCATTCTTTCTGTTTCCAGATTTCCTGCAACGATTGTTCATTAAAGATAGCTTATCGCTACCCCCTTTTCCAATTTTTTTGACCTTTGAATATGCACCTGTTCTGCACCTGGTTATCCACCTGAAACCTGCTTCCAGCAAGGGTTATGCACAGTTTATGAACGCATATTCTCATATTGGAGGGGTACTCCCAGGTCCCAGGTCTTTGATGCCTGGATCACGGTCTGCAGATCATCGATCTTTTTGCCGGTCACCCTTACCAGGTCATCATTGATGGACGCCTGCACTTTAAGGCCCGCATCCTTGATCAGCTTTACGATCTTTTTGGCATCCTCCTGCCTCAGGCCATTGCGCACCTGCACTTCTTTTTTCCAAACCTTACCGCTTTGCGCACCTTCCTTTGAAAGATCAAATGCCTCTGGAGCTATCCCCTGCTTATGCGCGCGGCTGATCAGCACATCCATCAACTGGCGCATTTTCATATCGTCATCAGTTTCAATATTGAGCTTATACTCCTTTTTATTGAGATCGATCACCACATGGCTTCCTTTAAAATCGAAACGGTTGGTTATTTCTTTTGTAACAACATTCACAGCATTGTCCAATGCCTGTGCGTCTACTTTGCTTACAATATCAAATGAAGGCATAGCAAACAGGTTTTTAAAATGAATAATTAAATTGGCTCAATTGTATCATACAAGATACTAAGCAAGACCCGAGCATGCAAAAATAAAAAGTCCTCCCAAGAAAAGGAGGACGGTAAGTACACATGAGAAAACTTATTATAAATAATGTCTTAGATATTGATCAATTGTTGCACGAATTTCACCAATACACCACAAAAAAACCACCTGAAAATGACAAGCCCTGAAGATAAAAGGTTAAAGGGCGATTATAAGGTATAAACGAAGTCGGTCCTGAGTCGGAAGTCTTTAGTCAAAAGTCGGGAGTATCGATTTTTAGAATACGTTAACAGATTTTACGATGTTGAAGTACCGTATAAATTTTAGTAAGTTTCATACTCCCGGCTCGCGACTAAAGCCTCATGACTAATTCCCTCCCCCTGTTTTCACCCTGTTCTGCTCATCATCTGCACCACCTGTCTTTCTGCGGGCAGGCGCAATATTCTTTTTACCAAAACGGTAGCTGAAGCTAAGGTTGAACTGGCGGCTATCGCGGCGGCTGCTGATATCAACATTGATGTCGCTGTATTTGGCATAACCGCTGAACTGCTGTGTCCACAGGATATCACGTACGCCCAGTTTCAGTGTTCCTTTTTTATCGAACAACTGTTTGGTAATAGCAGCGTTCATTGCACCCATATCATTCGCCACCAGGATACCTTCAGCGGCTTTGCTGCGGTACCAGCCGCTCAACTCTGCATTCCAGCCTTTACCGAGGGTGAAAGTATTGGTCATATTACCGAGGAAACTGGTAAACTTCACACTCACAGGGTCATTGTTATAAAGGCCTGAATAGTCGTTATGGAACACATTGGTGTAGATATTTGCGCTCCACCATTTTGTGATCGGCACATTCGCCATCAGCGAGATCCCCCATTGCTTCATGCTGCTGAAATTGTCTTTAGTCTGATAAGTGATATTCTTCTCGGTGTTCTGTTTCAGCAGATCGGTAATGATATCAGTAGTATTGGTATAGTTGATGGTCGTTGTAAGGAACCTGTTGTATGTATGACTGAATTCAAAGTTGTTGGTAAACTGTGGCTGCAGGTAAGGATTACCCTGTCCGTAGGTCAATGAATCCAGGAAGAAAATAAAGGGGTTCAGATCATCATAATCAGGACGGGAGATCCGGCGGCTATAGCTCAGGTTGAACTGGTTCTTTTCATTCATATTATAGCCTGCACCAATATTGGGGAACAGGTTGGTATAATTCCGTTTGAAAGAAGAGTCGTTGCTGATCTGATGACCTTTGGCGATCGTATTCTCCATGCGCAATCCTGCAGTCAGCTCCCATTTTTTGATGGAACGGGAAAGGATGGCATAAGCAGCGTTGATGTTCTCATCATAAATGAAGTGGTTATTGCGGTCAACTGCATCCAAACCATTACGCAGGTAATTCACTTTATTGTCAGTTTTCACCATACTTGTTTTTGCACCTGCTTCCAGTCTGAGACCATTTCTGAAAGGATGTACATAATCCACTTTTGCGCTGTATATCTTGATATCGGAAGGGATATTACCGGTCAGGAGCACATCAGGAGCATCCTGGTTATTGTTGCCATCGAAGCTTTTGGTGGTAAGTCCTGTCCTGTTTCTGTTGTTGTAGTAAGCATAGTCAAGGTCAGCACTGATCTCACGGCCGGTTGAATCGAATGTGTGTTTATAGTTGAAGTTGGTCGTAAGATTGGATGATTTGCGATTATTTTTCGCTATCGATTCCAGTTTATTGGTGATCAGTCCGGTATTGTTGCGGATATTGGTCAGGCTGTAAGGATCTTCGTCATTGTTGTTAAAGCTTCCATTCACCACTACACCTGCTACATCTTTTTTAGAAAAGTAATAATCCACACCAGCTTTCACATTATGGTAGGCACCTTTAAAATGCGGTCTTGAATTCTGATCGATCGTGCGCAGGATGGTCACTTTATCTGCATCATACATTCTGCGGTCGATCAGCAGCCTGTTATAGCCTTCGTATGTTCCGCCATTGTAACCACCAAATACATTGAGCTTATTATTACGGTAGTTAAGGTTTACACCACCATTGATGCGGCCATACAGACCTTGTGTATAACCCAGGTTGGCATTACCGTTCATGCCTTTCACAATACCTTTTTTGGTTTTGATATTGATAATACCTGAATTGCCTGATGCATCATATTTAGCAGGTGGATTGGTCATGATCTCGATCTGGTCAAGACTGGTGCTTTGCATATTTTTCAGCAAGGCAGTGAGGTCGGCACCGCTCATATAAGTGGGCTTGCCATCGATGAGGATCAGTACACCCTGCTTTCCTTTTACGCTGATATTACCATCGTTGTCAACAGTAACGCCGGGTGATTTTTCCAGCAGTTCCAGCGCATTCAGCCCTGCATTGGTAGGAGAAGCATCCACGTTCACCACCATTTTACCAGGTTTTTGTTCAATAGCAGGTTTTTTGGCAGTAACGGTCACCCCGCTCATTGCCTGGGCTTGAGGCACCAGCTCAATGGTCTTTACCACCGTATTGGAAGAGCCGGCAACTGCTACTACTTCAGAAAAACCTTTGTCGTGGCCTACCGCAGAAATGGCTACGATATAGCGTCCTTCCGGTACATTATCAAATTCGTATTTGCCTGTTTTATCGGCCACGCTCATTTTCACAACGGCCGAATCGCTAGCTCTCAGCAAGGTAATAGTTGCAGATTCAATGATTTTGGTGCTGCCGTCAATTACAGTACCGCTGATCTTCCCGGTTTTAACCTGGGCATAACTGGCTAAGGATAAGGTTGTTAAAGCCAGGATCAATAAGGATAAAAGTTTTCTCATCACAATGGTTTTATATAATTAGTACTTGTTTTTAATTATTACAGTCCAAAGGTAGGTACTTTGCAATACCAAGAACATTGTTTTAAATCGAACGGCACTAATCAGTGATAAACGGCCGCCTTAAAACTGTTTCTGATGGGACGCAGAGAGAGGAGCCTGGTTACAGGCCAGGGAGTTTTTAGGATGAGGGGAAATTGGGGAGGATGGAAGGAAATGGTTCCCGCTACAATCCAAACTCTGCTTTTATATCTTCATAATATGTTCTCCCTGAAGTAAGCCTGCTGCCGGCTTTGTCATCCATGATAAAAAGATAGCGGCCGTTGAAATGCCGGTGCATTTCTTTGATCCTGTCCTTATTAATAAGGTAGGATTTCTGGATGCGAAAGAAACGGGAAGGCAGTTTTTCGGCGAGAGCAGTGAGGGTTAGATCAGTCAGATGCTTTTGCCCGTCTGTAGTGTAGATATATACATATTTATCCTGCGCTTCCAGGTACACGATCTGCTCATACCGCAGCAGGATGATGCGATCGCCTGTACGGATCGATAATGCGGTGGCTTGCTTTGGCGCCTGTATCTGCCGGATGATTTCCTGCAGGCCGGGAACATCTATCACTGTGTTGAGCCTGCCAAAGCGCTTTAATTTCTCCATGCTTTGCTCCAGCCTTTCTTCTTTGATCGGCTTCAGCAGGTAGTCGATGGAAAAAGTTTCAAATGCCTTGATCGCATATTGCTCATAAGCTGTAGTAAAAATGATATTGGGTTTATGGCTCAACCTTTCAATCACTTCAAAACCGGTGAGGTCGGGCATCTGGATGTCGAGAAAAATAAGATCAGGCTGCAAAGCTTCTATCTGAGTGATCGCTTCCTCGCCGTTGCCGGCTTCAGCTACCACCTGCACCAGCCCTGCATGCTCCAGCAGCAGGTTTCTCATCAATCTGCGTGCGGCTGGCTCATCATCGATCAGTATAGCTCTAAATACCTGGCTCATTTTTCATTAATTTTTTAATATAAACAGACACTTCTTTCCGGGGCTGATTACTGAAATGGATCTCATAATTATCCGGGAAGAGAAGATCGAGCTTGTCATACACACTTTTTACACCATATCCGGGCTTTAATTCATCAGGAAACAAAGGACCATTATCTGAAATATGGATCCCCAGCACGTTTTGTTCCATCCGGATATCAAGACTTATTTCCGTTAACCTGCCGGTTGCTTTCAATCCATGTTTTACAGCGTTCTCCATAAGCGGTTGCAACACGAAACGGGGCACCAGGTAATGCGTTACCCCATCCTCCACTTTTATGGCGTAGGTCAACTGATCTTCGAAACGGATCTTTTCTATCTGCAGGTACACTTCTGCCATTTCCACTTCTTCTCGTACAGTGGAGAAATTATTATTACTGTAATTGATGCTGTAACGAAACAGATCTGCAAGTGCAACGGTCATTCTCCTGGCTTTTTTCCCATCGGTGATGGAAAGATCAGCAATGGAGTTGAGCGCATTGTAAAGAAAATGCGGGTTCACTTTTGAGTGAAGGGCATCAAGTTCTGCTTTTGTTTTCAGTTCCCGCAGCCGGCTTAATTCCAGTTCTTTTTCATCAAATTTCCTCTTTCGTTCAAGGTCAAGATAACTCATCAGGATATATACCAGGCCGATAGCAGTGGCCATATAGATGCTTGATAAAATAGAAAATCCGACGTATTCTTTATCATCGCTGTTGAACAGGTTTTTTACCATCAGGCTCACTCCCACACATGAGATGATCAGTGTAAGTAATACCAGTATCTTCCGTTTTGCAAATGAAAAGCGGTCGAAGAAAGGATGGGCCGCTACCAGCCAGGCCAGGTTGAAGACGATCAGTGTATTGAAAGTGGCCACAACCATTTGCCCCAGTATGGCAGTGACCCACCCATATTTTCTTACTGCATAAAAATATTCTCCACTCATCGGGGTGGTTGCCACTACAAGACTGAAGGTGATCAGCCACACCAGCACATTACGCCTGAACCATTCATTTCTGATAATATTCCGGAAAGTATTTTTGAAATTGGCCAGCAGGTACAGACCCAGCAGACCAAAGAGTATACAAAACCCGATCAGGATAGCATATTCAACTATGGTGGGACTTTTCATGTGTGTTGCCAAATTATGAAATCAATATTACCTGAAGGCGGCGGCTTCGCCAACTGTTTATTTTGAGGGGCGAACTGATTATATTGCAAGTAAATTAATTACAATGCTGATCGATTACAGGTCCGATACCGTTACCAGGCCCACTCCGGCCATGCTCGAAGCCATGATAAAAGCTCCCGTAGGCGATGATGTGTTTGGCGAAGATCCATCCATTAACCAACTGGAATCCCTTGCTGCCTCCATGTTCGGAATGGAAGCAGGGATTTTTTGCCCTTCAGGTACCATGACCAACCAGATCGCCATTAAATGCCATACCCAACCTGGTGATGAAGTGATCTGCGATGAAAGCTCTCATATTTACCAATATGAAGGCGGCGGCATCGCCTTTAATTCCAGTGCATCCGTGAAGCTGCTGCAAGGCGACAGGGGCAGGATAACGGCAGAACAGGTAAAAGCAGCTATCAACCCGGATGATGTGCATCGCGCTGCCAGCAGGCTGGTATCCCTGGAAAATACCTCCAACCGTGGCGGTGGCAGTTGCTATAACTGGGAAGATATCCTGAAGATCCGCGAAGTCTGTAAAGAACATAAACTGGCTTTTCATCTCGATGGTGCAAGATTATGGAATGCCCTGGTGGCCAAAAATGAGTCTGCCAAACAATATGGTGAAGCATTCGACAGTATCTCCGTTTGCCTTAGCAAGAGCCTGGGTTGCCCTGTGGGCAGCCTTCTCCTGGGCACAAAGGAGCTGGTAAGGAAAGCACGGAGATACCGCAAGGTATTTGGCGGAGGTATGCGCCAGGCCGGCTTTATCGCCGCAGCCGGCGTTTATGCACTGGAGCATCATATCGACCGGTTGAAAGAAGATCATCTTCATGCAAAACAGATCGCTGATGCAATAAGCACAAGACCATGGCTGAAAGAATTGTTGCCCGTGGAAACCAATATCATCATCTTTGAGCTTAAAGAAGCCGGCTCAGCGCCTCAACTTGTAGCTAACCTGAAGGAAAAAGGCATATTGGCTTATGCTATTTCTCCCAGCAGGGTTAGACTGGTAGTTCACCTCGATATCAGCCCTGCAATGGTGGAACGCACGATCAATATTATATCAACACTATAAAAACATCATAATGCTTCCGAAAATCAATCCTACAACAACCGCAAGCTGGCAATTGCTGAAAGAAGAACACACCGTGATGCAGTCGATAAAGATGAAAGACCTGTTCGCGGCAGATAAAGAGCGGTTCAATAAATTCCATCTCCGGTTGGAAGACATCCTCTTTGATTACTCTAAAAATATCATTACTGAAAAAACCTTATCGCTATTGCTTCAACTGGCAGAAGAATGCAAACTGAAGGAATCCATCAAGGCGATGTTCAGCGGTGATACGATCAATGAAACAGAACACCGTTCTGTACTGCATACAGCCCTTCGCAATTTTTCCAAAGAGCCCGTTTTTTCAGAAGGAGAAGACGTGATGCCCCAGGTGAAAAAAGTGCTGCGCAAAATGAAAACATTTTGTGAGAAGGTGCATAGCGGTGAGCACAGAGGCTATACCGGCAAGCGCATTAAATACATTGTGAATATTGGTATCGGCGGCAGCGATCTGGGCCCTCAGATGGTGACAGAAGCACTGAAACCCTATTTTGTAGAAGATATTGAAACCTTTTTTGTATCGAATGTGGATGGCACGCATATCGCCGAAACATTGAAAAAGGTAAACCCTGAACGCACCCTGTTCCTCATTGCTTCCAAAACCTTTACCACACAGGAAACCATGACCAATGCGCATACGGCAAGACAATGGTTTCTGAAAAAAGTAAAGGATGAAGCACATATCGCCAAACACTTCGTGGCCCTTTCCACCAATGAAAAAGAAGTGGTGAAGTTTGGTATCGATAAAAGGAACATGTTTGAATTCTGGGATTGGGTAGGCGGACGTTATTCACTCTGGAGTGCGATCGGTTTATCCATTTCGCTCAGTATCGGCTTTAAAAATTTTGAGCTGCTGCTGAAAGGTGCTCATAACACCGATAACCATTTTCGTAAAACTCCTTTTGATAAGAATATACCGGTTCTCATGGCCCTGATCGGGCTTTGGTATACCAATTTCTTTGGTACGCAAACAGAAGCCATTCTTCCCTACGATCAATATATGCACCGCTTTGCCGCTTACTTCCAACAGGGCAATATGGAAAGCAATGGCAAGAGCACCGACCGCAATGGCAAACCGGTTGATCATGCTACCGGCCCGGTGATCTGGGGTGAACCCGGTACTAATGGGCAGCACGCATTTTACCAGTTGATACACCAGGGCAGCATTATGATCCCTTGCGACTTTATTGCACCTGCCCGATCACATAACCCAATCGGCGACCATCATGCAAAACTGCTGTCTAATTTCTTCGCGCAAACAGAAGCCCTGATGAATGGCAAAACTCCGGAGGAAGCCCGCAAGGAACTGGAAAAACAGGGATTGAACGCAGAGCAGATCGCCAAACTACTCCCCTTCAAAGTGTTTACCGGCAACCGGCCTACCAATTCTTTCCTGGTAAAAGAAATCACTCCTCATACATTGGGACAGCTTATCGCTTTATATGAGCACAAAATATTTGTAGAAGGTGTGATCTGGAACATTTTCAGCTTTGACCAATGGGGTGTGGAATTAGGCAAGCAACTGGCAAATAAGATCCTGCCTGAACTGGAGAATGATGACAAGATCACAAGTCATGACAGCTCTACAAATGGACTGATCAATGCCTTTAAGACCATGCGAAAATAAACGACCCCTTCCCATCTTCCCGCCTTACCGGTAAAATACTTGCCGGTAAGGCGGGAGAAGATGGGAAGGATGTCCTTAGGCAGAAAAGGGGGAAAAATTGTATTTTCATGAAAACCTTCGTTTATGAAAAGACTATTGCTATTTACAGGAATAATCATTTCATTAGGCACCACTGCCCAGAACACCGATCTGGTGGAGAATTATTTTAATTATCAATCCAGATTAAAAAAGGACGCTTTTGAGAAATTGTCCCGTGATTGCTTTTCCAAACCGAAGCCGGCGTTCACCGATATTATGCCAAACCAATGGGGAACTACATTAAATGGTGAAAAGGTTTACCGGCTTCCGCAAGATGGTATGGCCTGCATTGAACCTGATCTGAAGCAGTTCAATATGCCCAATGCCGGTGCAGGAATGCTGCTCAAAAAATATGGACCTGGGGCCATTCCGAATCCCGGCAACAAACCGGATGTAAAGTCAGTTGGCCCTCGTGAGAAATAGTGTTATCAACAGAACCCTGATAAAAGAAAAGCCCCGGCGATACCGGGGCTTTGTTATTCGTTTAAATGATTACCATTTGTCTACTTCTTCATTGGAAGAGCTGGCACTGGATGCAGCAGGGGCGATGTTTTCCTGTGCTTCAGCTTCAACTGTTTCAGCAGTTGTGCTTCCTGTAAGTACTTCACCACCTTCTTCAGGCAATTCATCATGATTGAATGCGTCGAAATCGAAATCAGGCATTAATTCTGTTTTCACATAGTCAACCGCCTCATTCAATGCTTTGATAAATTTATTAAAATCCTCTTTGTATAAAAAGACTTTATGTCTGTCATAACCGTTATCATCAAACCGCTTGCGGCTCTCAGTAATGGTCAGGTAATAATCATTACCACGAGTTGCTCTTACATCAAAAAAATATGTTCTTCTTTTTCCTGCGCGGATTCTCTTGCTGTAAATGCTTTCCAATTTCTTGTCGTTATTCTCGTACGCCACAGTAAATGTTTTTGCAGATTAAAAAAATTGCTTTGGTTTATGAAGTCACAAATATAGAGATGTTTTTGAAACAGCCAAAAGAGAGTATATTTTAGTTTCGGGGCCTGAAAACCCCTTCCTGCAAGCATCCGGCAGAACTGACGTCTAAGGGAGTTCCCTTATTTTTCCCTGTCTGTTTCCTGCTGGCGGGCATAGAGTCCGGCATAATATCCCCCCGGGATGGCCAGCAATTCCTGGTGGGTCCCCTCTTCCACGATCTCACCCTCTTCCAGCACCACGATCTTGTCGAAGGCAAAAAGAGTAAATATACGATGGGTGATGATGATCGCTGTTTTGCCCTGCAGGTAGTCATTCAGATTGCCAATGATCTCCTTTTCCGTCTTGGCATCCACGGCACTTAAACAATCGTCGAAGATTACCATAGCAGGATCTTTGATCAGCGCCCTGGCAATGGAGATCCGCTGTTTCTGGCCACCGCTTAGTGTAACGCCCCGCTCTCCTATCATGGTCTTGTACCCCTCAGAAAAGCCGAGTATCTCTTTGTGCACGCTGGCCTGTAATGCTGCTTTCTCCACATCGGCTGCATCTGCATGCTGAAGGCCAAACCGGATATTGTTCTCTACCGTTTCACTGAATAAGAACACATCCTGCGGCACATAGCTTACCTGCTCGCGTAGCGACCGGAGACTAAACTGCCGTATATCCACCCCGTCCAACTGAATGCTGCCGCTGGTCACATCATACATACGCAACAGCAACTGGGCTACCGTGGTCTTACCACTGCCTGTCCGCCCCACGATTGCTACCTTCTGCCCTTTCTTTACGGTGAGATTGAAATCATGCAGGGCTCGGATGCCAGTATCGTTGTAAACAAAATCAACCTTATCGAATACGATATTTCCCTCCAGTTCCTTTTTCACCACTTTCAGCGGCTCCCTGATAGCCGGCTGTGTTTGCAGGAATTCATTGATCCTTTTCTGCGAGGCAGCCGCACGCTGTATCATGCTCGCCGTTAACCCGATAGCGCTGACAGGGAACATCAGCATATTGATATACATCACAAACTCCACGATAGTGTCAATCCCTATATTATGCGTTCCATTAATATAGTACAGGCCACCGATCATGATTGTGAGCAGTGTGCTGATACCGATCAGCAAAGTGATGGAAGGAAAATAAACAGCTTCCACCCTTGCCAGCCCAATGGCATTTTTCCGGTATTCCTCACTGTTGCGTGTAAAGAAGCCCAGCATCGCTTTTTCCTGTACAAAGGATTTGATCACGCGGATACCTGAATAAGATTCCTGGGCATTGGTAGTAAGGTCGGAAAGCGAAGCCTGGATGCGTTCGCTTTTCTTATGGATCGTATTATTTACGAAGTAAATAGTGATGGCCAGTACCGGCAACGGGGCCAGCACATACCAGGTCAGCAGCGGATCGCGCTTATACATAAAGAATACGGCCAGGGAGATCAGCGAGATCAGGTTCACCAGGTACATGATCGCCGGACCGGAAAACATCCGCACACGGCTTACATCTTCCGCAATCCGGTTCATCAGGTCGCCGGTGCTGTTCCTCTTATAAAAAGCTGAATCCAGTTGCTGGTAGTGGCGGTACACCTCATTCTTCTGATCATATTCTATATGGCGGCTCATTACAATGATCGTTTGCCGCATCAGGAAAAGAAATAATCCGCGCAATAGCGCCAGCAAAAGAATGGTAATACCGCACCAGGCCACCACACGTGTGAGGCCGGACATGCCTTTCATCCACCCAATAAACTGCAACACGAGATAGTCATAAGAAGGCTCACGCTTCGGCGGCTGATAGCCAGGAAGGTGACGCTGCACAAAATCGATCACAAATCCCGTCACCTGCGGAGTGAGTACGTTGAAGTAATTAGAAAGAAATATGAAGATGATCCCCACCCCCAATCTCACGCGGTACTTCCAAAAATATTTTCGAATGGCTTTCAGGTGCTTCATGAAGAACGCAAGGTACTTAACTTGTGTTAAACAGCTTATTTCGTCAATGGTTCAGCCCGTCTTTGTGGGAAATTAACTACCGGAACCGGATTATTATTGCTATTCTCTTTCTGCTTCCTTATTCCAAACATCCGAATAAAGCTCAGGATGACGCTTGAATTGCGCATGTACGAAAGGACAAAGCGCGATCACCATCAGTTTCTTCTCACGGGCATAGGCAACCATTGTTTCAAGCAGTTTTTTCGCCAACCCTTTCCCCTCTGCTTTGGGAGATACTTCAGTGTGATAAACGGTAAGATTCTTACCATCAACGGCAATCACCATCTCAGCGATGCGTTCGTCGCCTTCCTTTACTAAAAAAGCACCATGGCCTTTTGAATTGAGAATAAGCTGTACGTCTTCCATTATGATAGTTTAAGTATCGAAATTACGATATCCGGGCTTACCAGCTACCCGGCCCCGGTTACACACATACCTGGAATAAAATAATTTTCGCTCCAATACAATAAAATATTTACCACTTCGTGGTATTGCAAAATTCAAAACGGATATTATTTTTGTCTTGGTTTTTCATAGGATATTGGATTTTAAAACGGGGTTGCATTTCAATGCTGACCCTTTTTTATTTTAAACCATTCACTTTTTCAGGATCCAGTTCTTGATCCTTTTAAACATATCCGTTTTCCTGGGCCTTTGCTGCCCGTCATGCACTAATTGATGTGTATAATTATACTCCAGCCTCCTTGCATATAGCTCGTCGCTGGTCAGCAACTCAGGAATATACCGCCGGATATTATCATTAAAGGAGCCGTTCACAGAAACAGTGTAATAACTGCTTCTTGCAACAGGTTGCTTATTATGATTGATCTCACCATTCCCGTTTTCTTCAAAATAATCGATATGGAATATTTCCGGAGATAACCGCTTTAATCTTTTGGTAGCTTTTCTTTCATTCCGCCAGGGATGCTCCCCTTTATGCAACTGCTGCTGCAGAAATTCTTTATTCCATAATGTGACCTGGTGCGACATTAAAAAATCAGACTGTTCATTATCTATCCTTGCCACATTAAAACCATCGATATAAATATCTGTTGGATGGGTTTTATAAATACCGGCACTATGCAGTTTCACCTGCAGCCAGTTGTTCTTTTCCGTCAGTTCAAACAACCGGTTGAAAAACCCTGCATCTGTTTTCCTGGTCAGCCACATATCTTCCTGGAAATAGATCACATACTTTTCCTTTATCTTTTCCCGTAATAAAAAAAGGAGCCGGTCTGCCCACTCCCTTTTTCCTGCCTGGATATTCTCAAACCCATCAACCGACACCCTTTTTTCTTCAGTAGCAAAATAACAGTTGCACGCAGTATTGAAGTCCCAGTATTTTGAGAAGAAATGAGAGAACCCTTTATATAAAAGTTCATACCGGTCGCAGGTGTGGACCAGGAGTGCGGTGTTTTTCATGAACAGGTCAGCTTAAAATGCCTGGCACAAAGTTAGCAGCATCCGGTATCCCGCTATATTATTATTTTTGAAACATGGTAAGCATGAACCGTCATCGCTTCAATAAAATATTGCATATAGCCATATGGGTGCTTGTGCTGGCGATCCCGACTATAGTTTTCTGGAATCAGCCACCAGGAAGGCTTTCACTCAGTTTTCTCTTTTTATCATCGCTTTATCATATTGCCTTTTTTTATTTTAATGCCTATTTTTTATACCCGCGGCTGCTCACAAAAAAAAGGTGGCCGCTTTACATTCTTTCGATAGGAGCGATCCTTGTACTCTCCTATCATGCAAAGATTTTTCTCCTTGAGCTTAACCCGGATTTCCATTTAACATGGGATGAAAAAAGGATCGTCATCTTTTCCATAATGCCTTTTTTATTTGCCAGTATCCTCTTCAGGCTTATCAGCGACCGGCTGCGGTTTGAACGGCTGGAAAAAGAAGCGCGAACAGAGCAATTGGCCACTGAATTAAAATTCCTCCGCTCGCAGGTAAGCCCCCATTTCCTTTTTAATATGCTCGCCAATATGGTGTCGCTGGCCAGGCAACGATCAGACTTGTTGGAACCTTCCCTCATCAGGCTTTCTGAACTATTGCGGTATATGTTGTACGATTCAGATAAAGACCGCATCAGCATCAACAGCGAGATTGAAACATTGCAGGGATATATTGCTTTGCAGCAATTACGGTTTGGAGAAGATACAGAGCTGAAATTAGAAATCGACAACTCTTCACCAGGCTGCTTTATTGAACCAATGTTGCTGATACCTTTTATTGAAAATGCCTTCAAACATGGTATCGGCTTGCTTGATAAACCTTATATCCATATACAACTCTTTGTGAGGGAAAACAAGCTGGATTTTAGCATCGTTAATAATTACAATAGCACCAATCATTCGAAGGATAAAGCTTCCGGCATAGGATTGGTGAACGTACAGAACAGGCTCCAGCTCTTGTATCCCGGAAAGCATTGGCTGGAAATAAAAGATCAAAAAGGGATATTTTCTGTTCACTTAAAACTGGGCCTGTTATGATGAAGTGCTTAGCCGTGGATGATGAGAAACTGGTATTGGACCTGCTGGTTGATAATATCCGGAAAGTACCTTTTCTTCAATTGGCCGGCCGTTGCAAAAACGCAATGGAAGCTGCCGCTGTTTTGCATAAAGAAAAAATCGACCTCATTTTTCTCGATATACAAATGCCAGGGCTTAACGGTTTGCAATTTGTAAAAACGCTTGCCCATCCTCCCATGATCATTTTTGTAACAGCCTATAAGGAATATGCAGTGGAGGGTTTTGTCCTGGATGCAGTTGATTACCTGCTTAAGCCTGTCTCTTTTGAACGTTTCTTAAAAGCCTGCAATAAAGCATATGAATTGTTCAACCTGAAACAAAGCCCTCCAAGGAAAGAAGAGCTGCCGCCCTATTTTTTTGTGTTCGTGGAATACAACCAGGTTAAAATTACCATTGCAGATATACTGTATATAGAAGCAATGAAGGATTATGTAAAAATATTCCTCTCCTCCTCTTCAAAGCCTGTTATCACTAAAAACAGCCTGAAAGCATTGGAGGAAAAGCTAAACCCCTACCGCTTTGTAAGGATCCATAAATCCTATATTGTTTCAGCTGATAAGGTTACAGCCGTCAAACGCGATCTTATCTGCATCGGCAACACCGAGCTTCCGCTTAGCGAAACCTATCGCCCTGCCGTGGAAGCTGTGCTCTCACTTTAATATTTCATCTACTCAATTCCCTGTATCGTCTACTCTACAACCAAATGGCTTTTTTACGCCTGTAGTTTTACACTGAAATCGTTAACTAAAAAACTACAGTTATGTTTACAGGAATCATTTTATCAAGAATACTTTTTATAGCCTGTATGGTATTTATCCTGGGCTATGTCTTCGGGAATTTTTCCAATAGTCAGGTCCTGACAAGGATCACCAAAGTGGCAACCATACTTGCCATCGTTCTTTTTATTATCGGTAATGTGTTTATGTTTCGTGTGAGAAGCTGGAGATATGCTGGCAAGCAGCATCCTGAATGCTGCTGGGAGCGCAAAGATTCAACACAAGCTCATTAATCCGTTAAAACCAGTGATATGAAAGCATCAACAGAAAGGAAGATAATACGCTGGGTACATATTCTTTTAAGCATACCGCTTCTATGGTTCATCTATGGCCCTCCTGAAATGACACAGAAAGCCATAGCCGGCATGCGGTTCATCTTTATACCCATCGTGACGCTTTCAGGCCTCTGGCTCTGGAAAGGACATTTTATAAAGAAATGGTTGAGGAAGACAGGGCGGAAAACGCAAGCGGTGCCATCACATTGAACGTGAAATCCCATATTGTAATCCACGCAACTCAGCCAGGCCTTTAAGCCGGCCGATACAGGAATAGCCCGGATACGTGGTCTTATCCAGGTCGTCCAGCATCTGGTGACCATGATCCGGCCTTACCGGCAAAGAAACATTTCTTTGTTTCATTAATACCAGCAGTTCACGCACGATCTCAAACATATCTGCATCTCCACCTAAATGATCTGCTTCAAAGAAATTTCCCTGCGCATCCCTCTTTGTATTGCGCAGGTGGAGAAAGTGGATATGCTTGCCCAGGCGTTTGATAATGCCTGTAAGATCATTATCCGGCCGCGCTCCAAGCGAACCAGTGCAATAACATAATCCGTTTGCAGGAGAAGGAACTGCATCTACAATTTCCTGAAGGTCCTTTTCAGAGCTGACTACACGGGGCAGCCCCAGCACAGGATACGGCGGATCATCCGGGTGGATGGCCATTTTCAGGTCCAGCTTTTCAGCTACCGGAACCACTTCTTTCAAAAAACAGAAAAGGTGTTCTTTTAATTTAGGTGTATCGATATCCTCATACGTGTTTAAGGCTGCCAATACTTCTTCAGGAGTAAACCGGCCTGTGCTTCCCGGCAGGCCCAGTAAAGCATTCTGGAATACTTTGGTTTTCTGTTCTTCAGTGTGTGCTAACATCCACTGTTTCGCCTTTTCAATCTCTGTTGCTGCATAGTCTTTTTCGGCATCCGGTCTCTTCAACATAAACAGATCAAAAGCCACGAAAGCAAGCCGCTCAAAATAGAGGGCCTTGCTTCCAGTGGGCATTGAATAACTTATATCTGTACGCAGCCAGTCAAGCACCGGCATGAAATTATAAGTGATCACCCTGATGCCGCATTCTGCCAGGTTATGCAGGCTTATCTTATAATTCTCTATATGTTTCAGGTAATCCCCTTTCTGCCTTTTGATGTCATCGCTTACAGGCAGGCTTTCCACTACGGTCCAACTCATGCCTTCTTCTTCGATCAGGGTTTTCCTTTGCTGAATTTCATCTACCGTCCACACATCACCGACCGGTATATGATGCAGTGCTGTTACCACACCTGCACAACCAGCCTGCCTTATATCTCTCAAACTGACCGCGTCATGCGGTCCAAACCAGCGCATGGTTTCATGCATTAACATAATCGGGGCTTATATAAAGCGGTTAATAATGTTCTCCAGGTATTCCTGCTTTCCACTTCTCAAGGTGGGTTCGCCATTTTCAATGGCAAATGAACGCAGTTCTTCCAAAGTTAATTTTCCTTCTTCAAACGCTTTTCCTTTACCTGCGTCGAAGCTTTCATAACGCTGCTTCCTTATTTTTTTGTAATCAGAGTTTTCGAGTATATTATTAGCCGTCACCAAGGCTCTTGCAAAAATGTCTATACCTCCGATATGCGCATGGAATAAGTCTTCAGGATCAACAGAATTGCGGCGGATCTTTGCATCAAAATTGATACCACCGCCTTTAAAGCCACCAGCTTCCAGGATAATGAGCATTGCTTCTGTGAGTTCATTTATATCATTGGGAAACTGGTCTGTGTCCCAGCCGTTCTGGTAATCGCCGCGGTTCGCATCGATGCTTCCCAATAAACCATTGTCTGCTGCTACCTGTAATTCATGGGCAAAAGTGTGTCCCGCGAGAGTTGCATGATTCACTTCTATATTCAAGCTGAAATCATTCAGCAGATCATATTTGCGCAGGAACCCGGTCACTGTTTCACTGTCATAATCATACTGGTGTTTGGATGGCTCACAAGGTTTGGGTTCGATAAAGAATTTTCCTTTAAACCCATTCTTCCGTGCATAGTCCTTTGCAGCATGAAGGAACCGGGCCAGGTGATCTTTCTCCCTTTTCATATCAGTGTTCAGCAAGCTCATATAGCCTTCCCTACCTCCCCAAAAAACATAGTTCTCGCCGCCCAACGCAATCGTTGCATCCAGTGCAGCTTTTACCTGCGCTGCGCCATGGGCCAGTACGTGGAAATCAGGGTTGGTGACAGCTCCGTTCATATATCTTTTATGGGTAAAAAGATTGGCCGTGCCCCAAAGCAGTTTTACACCGCTTGCTGCCTGTTTTTGTTGCAGGTAATCTGTTACCAGTTTTAACCTCCTGTCGTTTTCATTGATATCATTGGTATAATCAACCACATCGATATCATGAAAGCAATAATAAGGAAGTCCAAGTTTGGTAATAAATTCAAAAGCTGCATCTGCTTTTACTTTTGCACGCTCCACTGCATCCGGAATTCCGTTCCAGGGGAAAATATGTGTAGGCTCACCAAAAGGATCAGAACCATTGCCACAGAAGCTATGCCAGTAAGCACAGGCAAACCGCAAATGCTCTTTCATCGTTTTCCCTGCTATCACTTTATTTTCATCATACCAGCGGAATGCTAAAGGGTTGGTTGACTCTTTTCCTTCGTATTTGATTGCAGGTATCCCCTTGTAAAATTCTTTTTGTCCTAAAGTAATGGTCATATTAATTGTTAATTAAATAAATCAGTATCTATAAACAAAAAATATTGGATGCCGGGCAGGCAACCAATATTTTTTATTCGGATCCGCTATCATGGATTATTAGTATCCTGGGTTTTGATAGTTAGCTTTCTCTTCTGCTGTCATATCCATTCCATCGATCTGACCTTGTGGAATAGGGCGCAGGTACAGATATGGTTGAATATTACGTGTTACTGTTTGAGGCGTATGATCACCATAATTAATTCCACCGATCTGGTAAGTTCCTGCAAGACTTGTCCATTTCTGTGTACGCACGAGGTCATACCAGCGGTAACCTTCTCCATAATACTCACGTGAACGTTCTGCCAGGATATAATCAATATCGATCGTTGCAGGTGTGGCGGTCATCATTGCAGCGCTGTTATCAGCAGACAATGCAACATTCCCGTTGTTATTCCAACGCCATTTTCCAGCTCTGGCACGGATAACATTGATCAACTCCCTGGCTGATTTACCGGCTTGGGGAGTAGCTCCTTTTACTGCGGCTTCAGCAGCAACAAAATAAAGCTCAGAGAACTTGGCAATGTTAAATGGACGTGTGCTGGCGGCATTGGGCTGGCCCAATCCTGTACCATTATCAGTGCGGTATACACCGAGTTTCCATAAACCCGGATACACGATCCGGCTTATTCCATTTGGTGATACAACAAAATCTGCCCGTCCGGGTAATACGCCTGCTCCTACATTGCTTTTATAAGTTGAATTGGAGTAGTCAATAGATGTCCCGGGCTCATCGTCGAGGAAAGTAAGTATTGCACCATTAGGGTTAACCTGCATATAGTTGGCGTTGTACAGTGAGCCGCTCATACCAGCTTTATCCCAATTGCCGCGATAAACAGCGGTAAAAGTTCCGTCGTAACGGGAATCATTTGTTTTATCAGCAAAGGTGTTTTTGATCGCGTCAATTGTCGGGCACATACGGGTCCAGGGGCGTCCCAGCGGTTGTGTAGCTGCACGTTGAACAGAGCTTACAGCAGCCCATGAAGAACTGGAAGAACTGCTTCTGATATTGGTATAGTTCCAGGTCATCATCCAGCCAGCAAAATTATCAGGAGCGCCGCCATTGGAATAAGTAAGGCTTGCTGCGTTATAAAACTCGCTCGTTTCGGTATGATCAGCAAAAAGGAGAATTTCCTTATTGCGGTCATTCGAGCCGAGGTTTACATCATAGTATGTTTGCTGCAATGTAAATGGTCCGGGATTGGTGATGCCTGCTACTGCTACATCATAAGCCTGTTGATAATACCATTGTGCATTGTGTCCGTCAGGATCCGTTCTGTCTGCCTGCGGATAAGTAGGGATATTATTGGGGTTTTCCAGCCACCAGCCATAGGTGAGATAAGCTTTTGCCAGGTAAAGGCGTGCAGCAGCTTTGGTTACGCCGCCATTGACGCGTGGGTTATCCGGCAGATCATTTACAGCAATGAGCAGATCAGGGAATACAGCCTTGGTATAAACTTCAGGTACCGTATTACGGATTGAGGTCCTTGATGGTGTAGTATTGAACTTAAGTTCACCTGCGCCCAAATCAAGCGGCACACCACCAAAAGTTTGCACCAGCATGAAATAATCAAACGCGCGGAAGAATCTTGCTTCTGCGATCAGCGCATTGGATATCCCTACAACAGCAGCATTCTCAATAATACCGCTTGCTGTATTGATATTGGAGAAAGCAGCTCCCCATAATACATCAGCGCGGCTGTTAGCAGGAGTGATAATGCCCTGGTTCGAAACGTCCATTACTTTAAAGTTCTCGTCTGCACTCTGTGCCCATGTTGCTTCATCGGTGCCTGTTTCGCAGGTATTATAGTAGTATGCCTGGCCATAGATATAACGAAGGTGGGCATACTGGGAGGTCAGACCACCAAGAACACCTTTTTCGGTTTTGAAGAAACCAGGTTCATAAATACTTCGTGGTTGCTCTTCCAGGATCTTGGAACAGCCGGCCGAGAACAGCATCAGCATTGCTATTGCTGACCCTGTAAAGAAATTTATTTGTATTCGTTTCATAATAGTATGATTTAAAATGTCAGGTTAACACCGAGAACATAATTGCGGGTTGATGGCGAGTTTGTGCCAATTGTCAGTATGCGGCGCTGATAACTTGTTGTTACAGCAGCATTTTCGTTGCCGTAAGAGTTTGTTTCAGGGTCCATACCGGATTCTTTATGATAAGGCGAGAACAATACGAATGGATTTTGCACCGTGAAGTACATGCGCATTCTCAGATCCTTGTTTTTGATAAGGCTACGGCTGAAATCATAACCCAATGAAATAGTGCGGATCTTTAAGAAAGATGCATCAAAATAACCAAGCGTACTTCCATATTTGGGATTGTCGCTGCTCATAATGCCACCCGGTTTTGGATATTCAGCATCTGTATTATCCGGTGTCCAGTAATCAACCTTAACATTTCCTCTCCGGCCGGTCATCAGGTTGAGATATCCGGATGAACCATACAGCGTGCTCACGAGTATGCCTCCGCTTTTAAAGACACCCACCATACTTAAGTCAAATCCTTTGTAAGACACACGGGTGTTGAAACCTCCCTGGAAATCAGGATCAGTGTCGATGATCTGGCGGTCAGCCGACCCTATCGCACGTTTGGGAGATCCATCAGCATTATATTCACCTGTATATTTAACCTTGATCATACCCACATTTCCACCGGGTTCCAGGATGCTCAGGTATTGATCTTTATCCTGCCACAGACCAATTCTTTCATAATCAAAGATGGAGTTAATGTTATGACCAACAAACCATGCATTGCCTTCGTCTCTTGTTTGGCCGGATGCAAGTGCAACAAGTTTGTTCCGGTTTGTATAAAAGTTAACACCGGCTTCCCAGGTCCATCCATTCAGATTATCAAGAATGGTCCCGTTAAGGCTGATCTCAAAACCTTTATTTTGTGTTTGGCCGATATTAGCTGTATAACTGCTTACACCAGAGGTATTGGGAAGGCTTACATCCAGAAGGAGATCTTTAGTATTTGTTACATAATATTCAATAGTACCAGACAGGCGATGTTTCAGGATAGAAAAGTCCAGGCCATAGTTCCAGGTATCAGAATATTCCCATCCCAGGTCCTTGTTTGGCAGAGTAGATACATAATACCCCACAGCATAATCACTCGGGCCGAAGTTATAGGGTCTGGTGCTCAATCTTCCGAGTGTAGCATAAGGAGCAATAGCCTGGTTGGATGTTTGGCCATAACCTACACGCAGTTTCAGGTTGTCTACAAAGTCGACCCCTTTCATAAATGATTCATTGCTGATATTCCAGCCGGCTGATACTGCCGGATAAGTATGCCATTTATGACCAGGGGCCAGTCGTGAAGATCCGTCGGTACGCAGTGTACCGGAGATCATATAACGGTTATCATAAGAATACATAACCCGTCCCATTGCTGACTGCAATCCCCATAATTGATAGTCCTGTCCGTTAGGGTCTACAGTAATTTCTCCTGCAGCCTGGCCAAGATTATAAAACTGGAAGGCATCAGAAGGAATATCTTTTGCAGCCATGGAAGAACGGTTGTATTTATTCCGTTCAGCCGAATACAGTGCCAGTACATTCAATGTATGTTTTCCTGCAAATGTGCGGTCATAGCTCAGCAGGTTCTCCACTGTCCAGTGATAGGTATGTGAATTACTGATGCTTGCAGTTGATGGTGTGGTAGCAGTAACGCTATTAATACCCTGTGCTGTATAACTGCCTCCATTAGTTTGAATAAAGTCAAGGCCAAGGTTCACACGGTATTTTAAACCCTCGATCCCTGGTATTTTCACTTCACCATAAAGTGCATTATAGGTTGCATATCCCCTGCTTTCACTTAACCATTCATCTTTCAGTCCTTCCACAACATCTTTTGTAGATATCCATTGTTCATCCAGCGGCATTTTTACAGTTCTTTTCAGGCTGCCATCTGCATTATAAGGATTGGCAAGTGGTGATGAACTCAGGATACCATAGATACCAACCTGGTTACCTCTGCTGATATTATAATTATTGTTGGTCGTAAAGCCAACGCGTAAATATTTACCGATCTGCTGATCAAGCGATGCTCTTAATGAATAACGGGTATAGTTTTGTGTTGGTATCACGCCCTGGTTCTGATAAATACCGGCTCCCATGCTATAGCTTCCCTGTTGGGTGCCGCCGGAAACGCCTACATCATGACTGTTCACCATACCTGTTCTGTAAAACAGGTCCTGCCAGTCAGTGTTGATATCATCTGCTTCATCCACACCGTTGGTGTACATGTTAGCAGCTTTCCTCAAGGCAAGCAGTTCAGGACCATTCATCATGGGATATCTTGCAAACAGGGTTTGAGTGCCATAATAAGCATTATAGGAAACGGTTGCCTTTTGTCCTCTCTGACCTTTGTTGGTAGTGATCAGGATAACACCGTTGGCGCCGCGTGAACCATAAATAGCAGTTGCTGACGCATCTTTGAGGATGTCGACGCTTTTAATATCATTTGGATTGATATCACCGATGGAGCCAGGGAAAGGGATTCCATCAAGCACCACCAATGGATCATTGCTGGCATTCAGGGAGCGTGTACCCCGAACGCGTATCTGCATGGTAGCCCCGGGCCTGGTTGAAGTCTGAGACATTTCCACGCCAGACATCCGTCCCTGCAATGCCTGGGCAATATTTGGAGCAGGCACTTCACGCATCACATTGCCATTGATAGAAGCTACTGAACCGGTAACCGATTCTTTACGCTGGGTACCATAACCGATCACAACAACTTCTCCGAGGCTGCCGCCAGAGGGTGAAAGTTGTAAGTCGATGGTATTACTGTTCCCGACAGTCACTTCTTTGGTATCATAGTTAATACTACTGATGACCAGTATGGCGCCTTTAGTAGCCGAGATCGAATAATTTCCGCCATCATCCGTAGTTGTTCCTACTGATGTTCCTTTAACAACAACGGAAGCGCCGGCAACGGGATCGCCAGTGTTGCTGGTTACTTTACCATGAACAGTGTTCTGGGCAAAGGCGTTCATTCCTGCAAGACAGGTTAATAAGAGTAAGAGAATAAAGGGGTGCTTTTTTCCCCTCCATAAATCAAGCAGAAAATTTCCTTTTCTGTTTTTCGATGTATTCATAATAATCGTTTTGGTTGTAAACAATTTTAAATGCTGTTGATCGGAATGCAGATACTAAACGACTCAGGCATCTCTTAATATAGTGGGGGGATCAAAACTGCTCATCCGGGGGAGAACAGTTAAATGCCCGCGGGCGGACCGGGCGTGATAGTCAGGATTACCAATACAGACAAAAGCCATGTATTGTGGAGGTAGTGCGAGGTTCGGCAAGCAGGGTTCCATACTAGCAATTTTGTTGGTTGATTCAATCGTTTTTGCAGGCCTGGGAGCGCCTGGCAAAAACGAATATAGGAAAATTTCATAAAATCGCAACCGATTGCATTTTTTTATTTCAGGAAAGGCATTTTTCTTTAAGTTTAAAGACTGCAGGATTGCGGCTCCCTGGGGATGTAGCTTTTGCAAGCTTCAATAATGACCCGATCAGCAAAGTAATTGAGCCAAATCTCACTACCGTTAACTATTACGGCAATATCACAGGAGAAAAGCCTACTAGAAATTTAGTCAATATATTATTGTAAATCATAAATTTATACATAGTCAATGATATCATACTGAGGTCAGACCTGGTTGCCGGCACCCCCTCACTCAAAAACAAGTCCTGATATTTGATTTTTTTTGCGATCTTCAAGTAACCGATTGCAAATGAAACCGAAAAAAGAGGTCACTATTTACGATATCGCGCAGAAATTGGCGCTTTCTTCCGCTACCGTCAGCCGGGCCCTGCAGGACAATCCCCTTATCAATAAAAAGACAAGAACAAGGGTGCAACAGGCAGCCCGTAAACTGGGTTACCGGCATAATACTTTTGCCAGCAGCCTTCGCAAACAAAAGACCAATACTATTGGCATCATTGTTCACGAACTGAACAGCAACTTCATCACATCCGTTCTATATGGCATCGAAAAAGTTACTTCAGAAGCTGGTTATGATCTTATCATTGCCCACTCCTCTGAAAGCTTTAAAAAGGAAGAAGCCAATACACTCAACCTCTTTCATAAAAGAGTGGACGGACTCATTGCTTCACTGGCATTTGATACAAACGGACTGGACCATTTCAGACCTTTCCAGGAAAGAGGCATACCTATAGTGTTTTTCGACCGCGTAGAAGAAGGATCAGAAGGCACCAATGTGATCATCGATAATTATAAATGCGGCTACCAGGCAACCAAACATCTTATTGATCAGGGTTGCAGGCGCATCGTACTGGTTACAGCCAACCTGAAACGGAACGTATACGCACAAAGGCATAAAGGTTATAAAGATGCACTGTTTGATAATGATATCCCTTTTAATCAAGACTACGTGCTGATCAAGGACCTTAGTGAAGAAGGAGGAGTGCAAGCTGCGCAACAGGTACTGAACATGAGCCCACTGCCTGATGGCGCTTTTATCACCAATGATTTCTCCGCAGCCGTTTTTATGCAGGTGCTGAAAGATCATGGCATCCGCGTTCCGGAAGATATTGCTGTAGTAGGATTTAATAATGATGCTATCGGAAAGATCATCGAACCTCAGTTGACCACCATTGATTACCCTGGTACCGATATGGGTGAGATCGCAGCAAGAAACCTGATCAATCACCTCAAAGGCATTGCCGATATAAAACATACCAATACCGTTGTGATCCGCTCCGATCTCATTGTCCGGAAATCATCATTGAGAAACGGAATTCAAAACAAATAGCTTATTGGCATAATGAAAAAAATTACCTTATTACTTATATGTTCCCTTTATGTCTTTGCTGTAAAAGCAGAGACAGGATATGATCTTTGGCTGAGATATAAACCGGTTGAGAATAAATCATTATTGCAGGTATACCGGAAGAGCCTCACCGCTATCATTATAAACGGCTCATCTGCGACAACGAAAATCGTGAATGATGAACTGATGAACGGTTTATCCGGCTTGCTGCAAACAAAGATAAATAGTGGTACCACTGTAAGCCATGATGGCTCAGTGGTTGCCGGCACACCAGCCAGCTCCTCACTGATCCGCAATGCTGGTATCGGCACCTTGCTTCAAAAAACCGGTGAAGAAGGATTTATTATTGTTACCAGGATACTTAATGGTAAGAAATGTATTCTTATCAGCGGCAATTCTGATAAAGCAGTTTTATACGGCAGTTTTCATTTTCTCCGCTTACTGCAAACACAACAATCCATCCAGAACCTCAATATCATCTCGATACCCAGGATCCAGCATCGCATGTTGAACCACTGGGACAACCTTAACAGGACGGTGGAAAGAGGCTATGCCGGTTTTTCTATCTGGAACTGGCATACATTACCAGGTTATATTGATCAGCGTTATATCGATTATGCAAGGGCTAACGCATCCATTGGCATCAATGGCACTGTATTGACCAATGTGAATGCAAACGCTACCGTTCTTACCCAACCATATCTTGAAAAGGTGAAAGCCCTGGCTGATGTGTTCCGCCCTTATGGCATTAAAGTATATCTCACTGCAAGATTCAGCGCTCCGATGGAACTGGGCCGGTTGAAAACCGCAGATCCGTTGAATGCAGAAGTACAGAACTGGTGGAAAGAAAAAGTAAAAGAGATCTACAGCTATATCCCCGACTTCGGTGGCTTTCTTGTAAAAGCCAACAGTGAAGGCCAGCCAGGCCCACAGGATTATCAACGTACACATGCCGATGGTGCCAATATGCTGGCAGATGCTGTAGCTCCATTTAAAGGAATTGTGATCTGGCGGGCTTTTGTTTACAGCAATGAAAATCCTGTCGACCGTCATAAGCAAGCCTATGATGATTTTGTTCCGCTCGATGGAAAATTCAGGGCCAATGTAATGGTACAGGTAAAAAATGGCGCCATTGATTTCATGCCCCGCGAACCTTTCCATCCCTTGTTTGGTGCCATGCCAAAAACACCTTTGATGATGGAGTTCCAGGTAACACAGGAATACCTTGGCCAGGGCACAAATCTTGTTTTTCTTGCTCCTTTATTTAAAGAAACCCTCGAAAGTGATACTTATTATAAAGGAAAGGGCAGCACAGTTGCCAAAGTGATCGACGGAAGTCTGGATGATCATCAACTGACAGGCATGGCAGGCGTTGCCAATATCGGTAATGATATCAATTGGTGTGGCCATCCTTTTGCACAGGCAAACTGGTATGCACTTGGCAGGTTGGCCTGGGACCATGATCTGTCAAGCGAGCAGATCGCGGATGAATGGCTGCGCATGAGCTTCACCAATAATCCGGCATTTCTGCAATCTGCTTCCAAAATAATGTTGGAAAGCCGTGACATCGTGGTGCAATACTCCAATCCCATCGGCCTGCATCATATCATGAGCACAGGCCATCACTACGGCCCTGCTCCCTGGGTAAGCAACCTGAACCGGCCGGAATGGAATCCTGTTTATTATCACAAAGCAGACAGTATTGGCATTGGCTTCAACAGAACAGCAACAGGCAGTAACGCTCTCGTACAATATAAACCCGAAACAAGAAAGCAATGGGAGAATATGAACACCTGCGAAGAAAAAAACCTGCTCTGGTTTCATCATGTTCCCTGGAACTTCAGCATGAAAAGCGGGCGTAACTTATGGGATGAATTATGCTACCAGTATTACACCGGTGCTGAAAGAGTAAAGAAAATGCAAACTGACTGGAACACATTAAAGCCATTGGTAGATAAACAACGGTTTGAACAAGTGCGCCAGTTTCTGGCTATACAATACCAGGAAGCCATCTGGTGGAGAAATGCCTGCTTACTGTATTTCCAGACTTTTAGCAAGATGCCAATACCTGCACAATATGAAAAGCCCGATAAAACACTGGAGTACTATAAAAACCTGCGGTTTCCCTTTGCTCCAGGCAATTAACTAAAGAACAAACCAACCATAAAGATGACAGCAACGAGAAGAAAATTAGCGATAGTAACAGGAGGCGGTTCAGGTCTTGGACTGGCCATTGCCGAAAAGTTTGTACAAAATGGGATTCAAACTATTATCGCCGGAAGGAATAAAGAAAAACTGGATGCAGCAAAGCAAAGGCTGGGAGAGTTGTGTTATGCCATCCCCTGCGATGTAACAGACCTTCCATCCATACCTGGCTTTGTAAAGAAAATAACAGAACAGTTTGGCCAGATCGATATACTTGTAAATAATGCCGGTGCCAATATGAAAAAAGAGTTCACCGAAGTAACTGATGAAGATTTTCAACAGATCATCCTTACCAATCTCACAGCAGTTTTCACGATGAGCCGTGAAGTGGTAAAACAGATGTTACCCAACCAGTCTGGCTCCATCATCAATATCAGCTCCATGGCTGCCCTCTATGGTATACCTAAAGTGATCGCCTACTCTGCCAGCAAAACGGCTATTGATGGAATGACAAGGGCTATGGCTGTTGAACTATCCTGCAAAGGTATCCGCGTAAATTCTATTGCGCCTGGGTTTATCTATTCAGAAATGACTGCCAAAGCACTGGACAGTGATCCGGAAAGAAAAGCAAAAGTATTTGGCCGTACTCCAATGGGTACTATGGGACAACCCATGGATATAGGAGAAGCTGCTTATTTTCTTGCCAGTGATGCTGCCAAATTCATTACCGGTATCGTATTACCTGTGGATGGAGGGAACAGTATCGGATTCTAGACCAACAACGCGAATGTGATGAAAAAACTATTAACGGTTCTTGCCATAAGCCTGCATGCTATTTACGGATCTGCTCAAAACATTGTGGCAGACAAATCTTCTAATGAAACACTTTCTCTTAAAGGGGCAGTGATCTGCGTTGATCCCAATGATTTCCCTTTGGTACAGCAAGCTGCTTTGCTGTTGCAGCAGGATATGGAAATGATCACTGGTATCAAACCGGTCATTCAGGCGACTGTTCCCAATAAAGCTGCTATCATTATTGGTTCATTGGAAAGATCAGCATTGATCCGCTCAGCAGAAAAAGAAAAGCAACTCAACACTGCCAGTTTAAAAAATAAATGGGAAGCTTTTCTATTGCGCAGCACTGCCAATCATCTTATCATTACCGGAAGTGACCGCAGGGGAACGGCTTATGGTGTGTTTGAACTTTCCAAACAGATTGGTGTGTCGCCCTGGTACTGGTGGGCAGATGTACCGGTAAAAAAGAAAGAAGACATATTTATCAAAAAGAATCTTTCCATCAGCGATGCACCCAAAGTAAAATACCGCGGCATTTTTATCAATGATGAAGCACCTGCCCTATCCGGTTGGGGCAAGGAAAAATTCGGTGGCTTCAATCATCGATTCTATGAAAAGGTTTTTGAGCTCATTCTCCGGTTGAAAGGCAATTATATCTGGCCGGCAATGTGGGGAAATGCTTTTTATGATGACGATTCCTTAAACATTAAAGCCGCTGACAAATACGGTATAGTGATCGGCACATCGCATCATGAACCACTCATGAGGGCGCATGATGAATGGAGAAGATACGGGACTGGTAAATGGAACTACGACAGCAACAAAGTAAAACTAAAAGAATTCTGGCGTGGTGGCATGCAAAGGGCTACCAATGAAAAGATCGTAACGGTAGGCATGCGGGGTGATGGCGATGAACCCATGTCGCGGGAAACAGCCACTGCATTACTGGAAAGAATTGTAGCAGACCAGCGCCGGATCATTTCAGATGTAACAGGTAAGCCTGCCAATGAAACACCACAACTTTGGGCACTCTACAAAGAAGTACAGGATTATTACGATAAAGGCATGAGAGTGCCAGATGATGTAACACTATTGCTTTGCGATGATAACTGGGGTAATATCCGGAAGCTCCCAAAGCTCCATAAAAAACCAAGAAAAGGTGGATACGGCATCTATTACCATTTTGATTATGTAGGCGGCCCAAGAAACTATAAATGGCTCAACACCAATCCGCTTCCACGCATCTGGGAGCAAATGCACCTGGCCTGGGAATACGATGCCCGGCAAATATGGATCGTCAATGTGGGTGACATTAAGCCAATGGAATTCCCTATTTCCTTTTTTCTCGATTATGCATGGAACCCGGAAAGAACAGGACCGGCCGATCTGCAGTCTTATAGCGAAAAATGGGCAGCCAATCAGTTTGGCCAGCAGCATGCACGAGCTATTGCAGATATACTGTCCCTGTATGCCAAATACAATGGAAGAAGAAAACCCGAATTGCTGGATGCCAATACTTATAGCCTTGCCTCCGGCGAATGGTTGAAAGTAATGGGTGAATATAATACTCTGCTTAAAAAAGCAGAAGAGATCAATGCAGCATTACCTGCTGAGTACAGGGATGCCTTCTTCCAACTAGTATTGCATCCTGTGAAAGCATGTGCCAACCTGAATGAGCTGTACTATAATGTAGCCCTGAATAAAAATGCCTATGCTAATAAGTGGATAGAAGCAAATGATTATGCAGATAAGATAAAACAGCTTTATGCCAGTGATTCGCTTATCACCCTGGAATATCATCAGCTTAATAATGGCAAATGGAACCAGATGATGAGCCAGGCCCATATTGGTTACACTTACTGGCAGCAGCCTGCCCATCAAAAGATGCCGGAAGTAAGATACCTGCCTGCTGATTCTGCAGTTCAGAAAAAAGAAACAGGTTTAAAGGATATTGCAAGGGTCCGCATACCTGTAGGCACAACAGGCAATGTATTTTACCAGGAAGAGTCAGTGGGTGTTTCCATTGCAGCTGATCACTACACCAGGGCTATTAATACCAACACCATAAAATGGCAGTTGCTGCCTGATCATGGCCGCACTGGCTCAGCGATCACTCCATTCCCCGTTACTGCTGCAGAGCAAAAGCCCGGGGGTAATGCACCACACCTGGAGTACGAAGTATATACCTATAGTAAAGGTGATCTGTCTATTCAAGCCTATTTCTCTCCTACCCTGAACTTCCAAAGTGCAGAAGAAGGTTTGCAATATGCCATTTCTATCGATAATGAAGCACCCCAGATCATTAGTATAAATAAAGAAGACAAGAATTCCATCAGTGGTATCTGGAATAAATGGGTAGCGGAGAATATCATTATCAAATCGAGCAAACATAAAATAGTTAAGCCAGGCAGGCATACGGTGAAATACTGGATGGTAAACCCGGGTGTGGTATTGCAAAAACTGGTGCTTGACTTTGGCGATACAGAAAAAACATATCTCGGCCCTGCTGAGACACTTTATATCAATAAAAAATAATTACATGATGAAGAGAATCATACAGGGAGCAGCCATGCTCTATGGTAGCTTGCTGCTCGCAGGCTGTGCAGCCAGCCAGAAAAATACAGGTCCGGAACAACTACCGTCGCTGAAGGAAGTGTTCAGTAAGGACTTCGCTATTGGAACCGCTTTAAATGCAGCACAGATAGAAGAGAAAGACCCCGGTGCGGCCAAACTGGTGCCACAGCAATTTAATATGGTCACACCTGAAAATATCATGAAGGCAGAGATCATTCATCCCCGCTGGAATGAATACAATTTTACGCTGGCGGACAAACTGATCGAATACGGGAAAAAACATGATATCAAGATCAATGGCCACACGCTTATCTGGCATAGCCAGTTGCCAGCTTTCGCCCGCCAGATCCAAAGCGTTGACTCGTTCAGGCTTTTCTTCACCAATCATATCAATGCTGTTGCCGGCCGCTATAGCGGAAAAGTTTCTTCCTGGGATGTAGTGAACGAAGCGTTGAATGAAGACGGCAGCATGCGAAAATCCATCTTTCTGTCAAAGCTGGGTGATGATTTTGTAACAGAAGCATTCCGGCTGGCACAGGCAGCATCGCCCAACACAGAGCTTTATTACAATGATTATAACAATGAACAACCTGCTAAACGCGCTGGTTGTATTGCCCTGGTCAAAAAGGTGCAGGCCGCAGGCGTCCGTATTGATGGCGTTGGCATCCAGGGCCACTGGCATGTTGGCAAAGTGCCATTGAAGGATATCGAAGAAAGCATTTTGCAATATGCTGCATTGGGCTTGAAAGTGATGTTCACTGAACTGGATATCGAAGTGCTGCCACGGAATTTCCAGGGTGCAGAGGTAAGTCAGCGTATGCAAAACACACCTGCCATGAACCCCTATCCCAATGGTTTGCCTGATAGCGTGCAGCAACAACTCGCCAATGATTACGAAGCATTGTTCAAACTGTTCTTAAAACATAAAGACAAAATTACCCGGGTCACTTTCTGGGGTGTGGATGATGGACAAAGCTGGTTGAACGACTGGCCCATCCGCGGCAGAACAAACTATCCTTTATTATTCGACAGGCAGTTCAAACCCAAACCTGCGTTTTTCAAAGTGATAGAAACAAAGATCAAATCATAACAAGCCATATCAATCCCTAAAAGGACCAACACATGAATAAAACCGATTCACAAAAACTATCTGTTGTTGAAAAAGTAGGTTATAGCCTGGGCGACCTCGCAGCCAACCTGGTGTTCCAGACACTTATGACCTACCTGGCTTATTTCTATACTGACATATACGGATTGAAAGCCGATCATGCTTCAGCGATCATACTGGCCGTAGGCCTGGTGGCAGCTTTCGGATTTAATCCTCTTATTGGTGCAATTGCAGACAGAACAGTATCCAAATGGGGCAAGTTCAGACCCTGGATATTATTCACAGCAATACCTCTTGGTGTTGCTGCTTTACTGGCTTTCAGCACACCTGATTTTTCTTATAAAGGAAAGCTGATCTATGCAGTGATCACTTATACACTGTTGCTGCTGCTCTATGCAGCCAATAATCTTCCATATTCAGCATTAAGCGGTGTTATAACCGGTGATATGAAGGAACGCAACAGTATGTCTGCCTACCGTTTCGTGGCAGTAATGTTTGCCCAGTTTTTTGTACAGGTATTCATGTTGCCCATCATTGAATCAGCAGGCGGCGGTGATAAAGCCGCTGGTATAGAAAAGGTAATGACATGGCTGGCAGTGATAGGAACAGTAATGCTTCTCGTCACTTTTTTAACTACTAAAGAACGTATTGTTCCCAAGCCAGAGCAAAAATCAAGTCTTACTGAAGACCTGGGTGATCTGTTTAAAAACAGGCCCTGGGTGATCATGCTGCTTCTCACCACCCTTGTGTTCATCACACTGGCCATGAAAGGTGGGTCATATGTATACTATTTCAAAAACTATGTAGACAAGGAAAGCCTCACCAATTTTATTACACCTATCTTAAACAGCCTTTCAGGTATTGGCATCAACTTCTTTGGTGAAGATCCTGTATCCGCCGGCTTTGGTTTGTTCAATGCTGGTGGTATCATATTCATGATCGTTGGTATCACTTTATCCAAACGGCTTGCCGATAAATACGGTAAAAGGGATGTATTTGGGATCGCCCTGTTCATTTCAACCCTGTTCATCTTATTCTTTATCTTCTTCCCTCCGCAATCAGTCCGTCTCATGTTTGCTTCGCAGATCTTGCATGGTTTTTTTTATGGCATCACAATACCATTGCTTTGGGCTATGATCGCTGATGTGGCTGACTATAGCGAATGGAAAAACAACCGGCGTGCCACTGCCATCATTTTTTCTGCCATGATGGTAGGTTTAAAAGGTGGATTGAGTATTGGTAGTGCTTTACTTGCCTGGATACTGGATAAATATAATTATATACCAAACACAGAACATCAGGCAGCATCAGCCATCCAGGGTACCAAATTGCTGGTGAGCGTTTTCCCCTCCATTCCTTTTTTAATTGGCGCAGCCCTTTTGTTTTTTTATCAAATAAATAAGAAAATGGAGCTGCAGATAGAAACAGATCTGAAAAACCGGCGCAACGCATAATTAAAAAAAACATACACAACTATTTTATGCCAGAAGAAAGCATTGATCACATTGATTTTGATGAATTGAATAGAAAAGCTATTTCTCAACCGATCGTATCGCATATTTATACGGCTGATCCATCTGCCCATGTATTTAATGGAAGGATCTATATCTATCCATCCCATGATATTGAATCGAATATTCCTTTTGATGATCTGGGAAGCCATTTCGCCATGGAAGATTATCATGTAATATCAATGGACTCTCCCAGCAGCAAAGCTGTTGACAATGGTGTGGCCCTGCATGTAAAAGACGTACCCTGGGCAGACAAACAAATGTGGGCACCAGATGCCGCAGAGAAAGATGACACTTACTATCTTTTCTTTCCCGCAAAAGCACACGATGGCATCTTCCGGATTGGTGTAGCCACCAGTTCGTCTCCCACAGGACCTTTTATACCACAACCCGAACCCATCAAAGGAAGTTTCTCCATCGATCCTGCTGTTTTCAAAGATGATGATGGACATTATTATATGTATTTTGGCGGTATTTGGGGCGGCCAGCTCCAACGCTGGAGAACCGGCGAATATAAAGATGGAGAAGGCCCACTGATGTATCTGCCGGAAAATAACGAACCGGCTCTATGTGGCAAAATAGCACGACTGACCGACGACCTGCTTGAATTTGCTGAAACGCCTAAAGATGTAGTGATCAGAGACGAGAACGGCAATCCTTTACTTGCCGGCGACAATGACAGAAGGTTTTTTGAAGCCAGTTGGATGCATAAGCATAATGGCAAATACTATTTCTCCTATTCCACAGGCGACACACATTTTCTTTGCTATGCCATCGGTGATAACCCTTATGGACCTTTCAAATATGGCGGAAGAATACTCAATCCAGTTGTTGGCTGGACCTCTCATCACTCCATTTGCCAGTTCTGGGGGAAATGGTATTTGTTTTACCACGATTCAAGTTTATCAAAAGGAGTAACCCATCTGAGATCTGTCAAAGTAACTGAACTGGTACATGATGAAAACGGGCATATCCAAACAATAGATCCTTATCTCCAATAAAGCTGATCAATAATGTTTAAAAAAATCCTTGTTCTTGGTTCCTTTAGTTTTTCCGTATTGACTGGCATCGCCCAGTCGTTCAAAAATCCAATACTGGCCGGTTTTTATCCTGATCCAAGTATCTGCCGCGCCGGTGATGATTATTATATCGTCAACTCTTCGTTTGCATATTATCCGGGGCTGCCGCTTTTTCACAGCAAGGACCTGCTTAACTGGAAACAGATCGGCTACGCAATGGACCGTCCTGACCAGTTGGAACTGGAAGGAGCAGGCGTTTCAAGAGGGTTATTTGCACCCGCTATCAGTTATCATAACGGTGTCTTTTATATTGTATGCACTGAGGTGAGCAAACTGGGAAATTTTGTTATCACTGCTAAAGATCCTAAAGGCCCCTGGAGCAAACCAGTTCGGCTACCACAAGTGAACGGCATAGACCCTTCTCTTTTCTTTGATGATAATGGGAAAGCATATATTGTTTTCAACAGCATTCCTCCCGATAATATCTCCCTGCATGATGGGCACCGGACTATCCGCATGTTTGAATTCGACGTAGAAAACCTGAAGGTAATCGGTGAAGAAAAATTATTGGTGAACGGAGGAACAGATATGGCCAAAAAGCCAGTCTGGATCGAAGGGCCGCATTTGATCAAAAAAGACGGATGGTATTACCTAATCTGTGCAGAAGGAGGAACAGGTTATAACCACTCAGAAGTTGTGTTCAGAAGCAAGTCGCCGGAAGGTCCTTTTGTTTCGTACGAAAAGAATCCGATTCTCACGCAACGGCAACTTGATCCCAACAGGAAAGACCCGGTGACCACAGCAGGCCATGCAGATTTCGTGCAGGCGAAAGATGGGAAATGGTGGGGCATATTCCTTGCCTGCCGGCCTTATGAAGGTGATTACTATAACACAGGAAGAGAAACCTTTATGGCTCCCGTTGTATGGAATGATGGGTGGCCAACATTTGATCTCGGCGGTGAAGAAGTAAAATATACTTACCCGATCAATGCCATTGCAGATAAGCAAAGAGAACCGTTTAATGGCAACTACTTATTCCGGGATGAATTCAACAATAAAAAACTGAATATCCGCTATCGTTTTCTCAGAACAATCCATGATCCGTGGTATGACCTGCTGGCAAAGCCAGGATCATTAACATTGAAGTTGCAGCCTGAAACTATTGCGGGTAAAAACAACCCATCATTTGTCGGCTTCAGTCAGCCACATCTCAAAGGCTTTGCAGCCACCAGCCTGCACTTTATTCCCAAAGCTGAAAACGAAAAAGCAGGCCTATTGCTTTTCCAGAATGAAAAGACCTATTATTTTCTGTGCAAAACCATGCGGGGTAATAAGCAGGTCGTAGCTTTATATAAAGGAGCTGAATTGATCAGCAGCGAAGCACTTGACCAATCCGGAAAGGACATCTTTTTTAAGATAGAAGCCAATGGTGATAAATATTCCTTTTATTACAGCACTCAGAAAAACAAGTGGAAACTTTTGCAGGGTGATGTGGAAGCAAAATATTTAAGTACCAAAACTGCTGGTGGGTTTGTTGGTTGCGTGTATGCTATGTATGCCACTTCGGAAGGGAAGCCCGCTGTCAACACAGCTTCGTACGATTGGTTTGAGATAAAGAATAATGATACCATCTATCAATAAATCTGCTAAAAAAAAGTGTATGCGCAAACTTATCGGCTTTGCCTTATTGCTTAGTACTGCCAATACATGGGCGCAGGAATACAAATCCTATCCCATGTGGAATACCAGCCTGCCTGTTGAACAACGCGTCAATGATGTTGTAAGCCGGTTAACGCTGGAAGAAAAAGTAGCACAGATGCTGAATGCTACTCCTGCCATTCCCCGGCTCGGCATTCCTGCTTACGATTGGTGGAATGAGGTACTGCATGGCGTGGCAAGAACTCCTTTCCGCACTACTGTTTTTCCCCAGGCCATTGCCATGGCCGCCACATGGGATACGAATTCATTGTATCGTATGGCCGATTATTCTGCACTGGAAGGAAGAGCCATCCATAATAAAGCTATCGAGCTCGGGCGCACCAGTGAGCGCTATGTGGGACTCACTTACTGGACACCCAATATCAATATCTTCCGCGATCCCCGTTGGGGCCGTGGTCAGGAAACTTATGGAGAAGATCCATTTTTAACCGCTATGCTGGGCCGTTCATTTGTACGCGGCTTGCAGGGTGAAGATCCCAAATACCTGAAAGCAGCAGCCTGTGCCAAACATTTCGCTGTACATAGCGGACCTGAACCAAGCCGCCACTCCGATAATTTCAATCCTACCACCTACGATCTCTGGGATACTTATCTGCCGGCCTTTAAAGAACTGGTAGTTGATGCCCATGTTGCCGGTGTGATGTGTGCCTATAATGCAGTGAATACGCAACCCTGCTGTGGCAATGATCTGTTGATGAACGATATCCTGCGGGAACAATGGAAATTCACCGGCTATGTTACTTCAGATTGCTGGGCAGTCGACGATTTTTTTCGTTATCATAAAACCCATCCCGATGCTACCAGCTCTGCAATAGACGCAGTGGTGCATGGGACAGACGTGGAATGCGGGCAAGCTGTATATCAAACGCTGGTAGAGTCAGTAAAAAAAGGATTGATCAAGGAAGAATATCTTAATACCTCATTAAAGCGGTTGTTCACGATACGTTATCGTTTAGGTATGTTCGATCCTGTTTCAATGGTAAAGTATGCACAAACGCCGGCAACTGTACTGGAAAGTGTGCCCCACCAGCAGCATGCATTGAAAATGGCGCAACAATCCATTGTACTTTTAAGAAATGAGAATGCCACCCTTCCTTTAAATAAAACCATCCGGAAGATAGCAGTGCTTGGCCCAAATGCAGATAACCGTATCTCAGTATTGGGCAATTACAATGGTACGCCTTCTCATATCACCACGATACTTGAAGGAATAAAGGAAAAACTGGGTAATAATGTGGAAGTGATCTATGAAAAGGCTGTCAATTTTGCCAATGATACTTTGCTTCAATATGTTGACCTGCAAAACCAATTCAGTTGGGATGGTCAGCAAGGAGTTAAAGCAGAATATTATAATAACCGTGAATTAAAAGATCAACCCTTCCTCGTCAGAAGAGAAAAAAATATTGATCATTCATGGCAACGTGGCGATATCATCGGCAACAATGTAACAGCTACCAACTTTTCTGCCCGCTACACTACCCGCTTCACTGCAAAAGAAACAGGCAGCATCCATCTTGAAGTGGAAGCTGATGATGGCTACAGGGTATTTGTAAATGATAAGGAAGTGGTCAATGCATGGGTAAGGAATCGCTGGGGAGCTAAAACATATAAACTTGAAACTAAAAAAGATTCTGTCTATAATATCGTGTTGGAATACTGGCAGGGTGATGACAATGCCAACGTAGCATTACGGACAGGCCATTTTATACAAACAGATTTTGAAGCTCTGGCCAATCGTCTCAAACAGGTTGATGCGATCGTTTTTGCAGGCGGTATTTCACCCCAACTGGAGGGTGAAGAAATGCCGGTGGCCGTGCCCGGATTCAGCGGAGGCGACAGAACATCTATCATGCTCCCGGCCGTTCAAACTAAATTGCTGAAGGCATTGAAAACAACCGGCAAGCCTGTTGTATTTGTGATGATGACCGGTAGTGCCATCGCTATTCCCTGGGAAGCAGAAAACATACCTGCCATTGTGAATGCCTGGTATGGAGGACAAAGCGCTGGCACAGCAGTAGCTGATGTTCTCTTCGGCGATTACAATCCTGCAGGCCGCCTGCCTGTAACATTCTATAAAGGTGATGAAGATCTTCCGGGTTTCAGTGATTATTCAATGAATGGAAGGACCTACCGTTATTTCAATGGTCAACCCCTCTATCCTTTTGGTTATGGTTTAAGCTATACCAACTTTCATTATGCAGAGCTTGCTGTGCCTGCTTCTGCAAAAGCCGGTCAGCCAATAAAGCTGGCTGTTAAACTAAGCAATGCAGGCAAACGTGATGGTGAAGAAGTGGTACAGCTTTATGTATCACACCCTGGTGTAAATGGAAAATCTCCATTGCGTGCGCTCAAAGGTTTTCAACGCATTTCATTGAAAGCTGGAGAAACCAAACTTGTTCACTTTACACTTAGTGGGGAAGACCTATCACTTGTTAATGAAACAAATGGCCGATTATACCAGCCAAAGGGAAAGGTGAGTATTAGCGTGGGTGGCGGGCAACCAGGTGTAAGCAATAAAACAACGAGCAATGTGATCACGCAGCTCATCTCTATTCAATAATCTGGTATGAAAAAGTTAGTTACAATATCACTGGTACTGTTTATTACATTGAACTCTTTTGCACAGGTAAAACTTCCGCGGTTGATACGCGACAGCATGATCCTGCAAAGAGATGAAAAAATAAATCTCTGGGGATGGGCATCCCCCAATGAAAAAGTGAATATCCGCTTCAATGGTAAGGTATATAAAACTACTGCGGACAAGGGAGGCAACTGGAAACTGCAGTTACCGCCTACTAAAGCAGGTGGCCCTTACACAATGGACATTACTGCAAGCAATAAAATCACCTTACGTGAAATCCTTTTTGGTGATGTATGGTTTTGTAGTGGGCAGTCCAACATGGTTCACCAGATGAACATTCATGACGTCACTTATGCCAGGGAAATCGCAGAAGCAAATTATCCGCAGATCAGGCAATTCTGGATACCGGCCCTGAGCAGCCTTGAGGGTCCCCAACCTGATCTGCCAACCGGCAACTGGAAACCTGCTGTAGGTGATGAAGTAAGACCATTTTCTGCAGTCGCGTATTTCTTTGCAAAAAAGATCTATGAGAAATATAAGGTTCCTGTTGGCATCATTAATGCCAGCGTCGGCGGCACACCTATTCAGGCATGGACGAGTGAGCAGGGATTGAAAGATTTTCCGGCGCTATCAGCAACAATCGAAAAAAATAAAGACACGGCTTATATCAACAGCTTTAACAGAAGAGCAACGGGCAACAGGCCGCCAGCACCTGTTGATGCAGGCCTGGCTGCTACTCCTAAATGGTATGACCCCACCTATATACCCAAAGGCTGGCGCATGATCAATATTCCCGGCTACTGGGAAGATCAGGGTATCAGAGACCTGAATGGTGTGGTTTGGTATAGAAGGGAAATAGCCATTCCTGCTTCGATGGCCGGTAAGCCAGCTAAAGTTTTCCTGGGAAGAATTGTAGATGCAGACGAGTTATATATTAATGGAAAACAGGTTGGCAATACTACATACCAATATCCGCAACGCAGATACAATGTACCTGCAGACTTGTTGAAAGCCGGTAAGAATATTTTTGTTGTTCGTGTTACCAACACGAATGGCAAGGGCGGTTTTGTACCCGATAAGCCTTATTGCATTTTCTCAGGAGCTGACACCATTGATTTGAAAGGTTACTGGGAATATAAAGCAGGGGTCGTATTCCCTCCTGTAAGTGGTAGTGGCCCAGGTGGCATCAGTGCACAAAACCAACCCGCCGCTTTATATAACGCCATGGTGGCGCCTGAGATCAACTATACAATAAAAGGTTTCTGCTGGTACCAGGGGGAAGCCGATACCTGGCAGCCTAAGCAATATGAAAAACTTATGGCGGCACTGATCAATGATTGGCGCAATAAATGGAAGCAGGACACACTCCCCTTTCTCTTTGTACAGCTTCCCGGTTTTATGGAATACAATTACCTGCCTTCAGAAAGTAATTGGGCAGGACTAAGAGAATCACAATTAAAATCGCTGGCCGTTCCCAACACCGGTATGGCTGTTGCTATTGATCTGGGAGAATGGAATGATATTCACCCGGACAATAAAAAAGATGTGGGTGAACGGCTGGCTCTCGCTGCATTGAAACTGGCATATAAAGAAGATATCGTTTACTCAGGCCCGCTGTATGAATCATCCACTATCGAAGGGAAAAGGATCGTTATCAGCTTTACGAATACCGGCAGTGGATTAATGACCAACGATGGCGAAGTACCATCATCATTTGCAATTGCAGGTGGAGACAAAAAATTTGTATGGGCTTCTGCAAAGATCGAAGGAAATAAAGTGGTGGTATGGAATGATGCAGTTACCAATCCCAAATATGTGCGGTATGCATGGGCTGATAATCCTTTAGACCCGAACTTATATAATAAAGAAGGGCTGCCGGCTTCTCCTTTCAGAACAGACAATTGAACAGGCCATGGGCCAGCCATGAATTGAAGTATGAAAAAGCAGGAAAATAAATTATAAAGATGGGCGCTTTACTTTCTTGAGAAATTCATTTTTCAGGTCATTGATCATAGTATCATATCCTTTTCTGTCTACGAAAGCTGCAGGATTATATTTATCGCCGGGTTTGTGTTTGGTGTGAAGCCCAAACTGGCTGGCATGTGAAGAAAGCCAGATATCGAATGATTGCCTTTTTAATGCATTCAGGGTGTATTCATAATCCTTAGCGATGCCGGGATAGGCCGGTATATCTGAAAAGCTTTTTTCTGTAACTATCGTAGGCATATTGGCGATCAATACCCGGTAAGATTTCCGTTTGTCCTTAACATCAAACAGATAACTGCAGGAACCTTTTGTATGACCCGGATGATGAAGCATCGTAAGACGCATGCCACCCAATGATATCGTGTCTTCATCGTGCAACACACGATCAATCTTAACAGGCTCATAGGTGCTTTCACTACTGCCAATTGCATAATCTGAGCGGCCCCCATCCGCTACCACACTTGAATCTCCGCTATCCACCATCATTTGTGCGCCGGTGACCCTTTGGATCTCAGCCATTGCTCCCATATGATCATAATGCGCCTGAGTTGTCAGCAGTATCCTGATATCCTTAAATTTAAAGCCAAGAGATTCCACACCAACCTTGATCAGGGATACTGAAGCTGCAAGCCCGGTATTAATAAGAATATGACCTTGTGGAGTGGTAATAAGATAGGAAGCAAGGTCATAGGTGCCTACATAATAAAGATTGCCTGCTATTTGAAAAGCCGGATAAGGCTTTGACCATTCAGATGGCACATTTGAAGGTTCTGTTACTTTTTGAGCGGTTGCAATGAATCCGATAATTACCAAGGTTATTGCCAGTACGGTCTTTTTCAGTATGCATCTAAACATGCAGTAAAAGTACATAAAAGCATCCCTCTATTTACTTACATTTCAACAATATTAAGAGTGCCTTGCACATTATACGGTGTTCCGCTCCAATACACCCACCCATCTACATATATCTGGCCTCCTCCCAGGGATATCACATCGCCCCACCATAAAAGGCTATACGCCCCTCCTACTCTATGGTTAACACTATAGCTCATAGGAAGGTTAAGGTCATAAAAATAAACAGCCGGATATATTCCATTGGGATCAGTCCAGACAGCAACCGGGTTGAGCATTTTTGCCTGGGCTTCTGTTCTTATGTTCGTTGGATTTTTAAAGGACATTAAGGAAACGCTAAGCGTTAATGCCAATAAAAGGATCATGTGTCTTAATTTCATAGCAAGAGATTTAAGGTTTAATAATTGGACAGGTAGAGGGATGCTGAAAACAATTTGCTTTAAATTGGTCAACTTTCCATGTTAAAGTTTGGATTTGATCAATAACCCCTAGAAGGATTAACTGGTTATACTTAGATAATATGGAATTTCAAATCACACAATCCTGGTATTAAGAAGTTTTATACAAACCGGGATCAACCCTAAGGAAACCGCTATAAAAATGCTAACTCTCAGATAATTCAAATTCCTCCATGTCTTTGTTCTATCCAATAAATCCTCAGCCGCCGATTCTACACCTGCCATGTTTTGAAAGCTAATAATGTTTGGTGCAAAATATCCCAGCGTCCAGATCCTGACAGCAAAATGAATAGCAAATAAGATCAGTAGCCAGTTTCTTACGGGATCGATCTTCCAGCAAAAAATAATTGCAAGGATAAACACAATTTCGTGCAGGGAATGAAGCACGATCCAGAAGAACTTCAGGCTTGTGCCATTTCCATCAAGCAACATATTGAAATTGTGAGGCGGTGAAGCAGTCCACTTCGGAACAAAAACCAGGGTTTCAAAAATCTGTGCTCCATTCATCAGGAAATACAGAAGGACCGTTGCAAATAGCCATATTTCCGCCCTTACCAAATAGCTGGATGTTATGCTTATCATTTCTTTCATTTTTTCGTTTTGTTAAGATTATCGGTTACTTCTCCCATTATATTAACTGCAGAACTGAAATAACGGTGTAGTATTTCAATCTCTGCTACTGAAAAAGTTGAGACCAGTGTTGCCGTTTTCTTTTGCAGCTCAGAAAATAAAGGTTCCATCAACTTTAGGACCTTTTCTTTTTTGGGGACTATCAGGATCTTCCGTCGATCGGTCTTATCAAATCTTCTTTCAACCAGTTTTTTCCTTTCAAGTCTGTCAATAAGTGCAGTAACTGCTCCTGTTGTCAAATATGTTCTTTTTGAAATTTCACCGGCACTCATTTCCCCATACTTGATCAGCATACCAAGGAATTTATGATCAGTACCTGACAGGCCGGCTTTTCTGGCGATGGTCTCATGCATCAGCATCGATGCATCGGAATAGCTCCTGCTGGCATTCCTGAATTTCTCCATTAATTTTTCTTTCATTATCTTTATAATTAAGTGTCTTAATAATAAAGATATTATTTTCCCGGATCACTTTTACCAGGACATTGGAAATAATAAAAAAGCCTTCAAATCCAATGACTTGAAGGCTGACTCCATCCCTTTTATTGGTTCTTATCTCGTTTGTACCAATCTAATTGCCCTACCATTAAAAGAATTCTTTTGTGGCTGTTGCATACCAAGAAGAGGGTTTTGTTTATTAATCCTCCTGAGATTGATTTTCAACGAACTAGCGTTTAGCACCCTTTATCGATTACCTGACTCCGCTCGTCGATTCCGTTTCTCCATCCGTATCAATGTGCAGATTTTTGGAAACAAAATCGTTTATGTCCAAATAGTCTACCTCATGAAAAAGATCTACTTATTTGCTTCAGTTTTATTAAGCATTGTTTGCACTACCAATGCCCAGGTAGGGATTGGCACCACTACCCCTGCTCAAAAATTAGATATCAAGCAAGGGCGATTACGGTTTACCGGCGACCCCTCTCCTGGCAGCATAGCCCAGGGCATTGAGTTTACCAGTCAAACAGGGGCAGCCCTGAACGGTTTTGTGGGAACCTACAATGATTCCACCATGGGTTTTTATGGATTTGCCGGCTCCGGTTGGAGTTTTCTGCACAATAATAAAAATGGGAATGTTGGCTTGCAGGGAAACACCAATCCTCGTTCACCTTTGTCTTTTTCCAATGCTATCGGTAATAAAATTTCCATTTACGACAACGGCGACGGCACTCAATATGGCATAGGTCTGCAAGCTTCCAAACTGCAGGTTTATACTCCTTCTGCGGCACAGGATATTGTATTGGGAACAGGCAGCAGCAATGCCTTTACGGAAAATATGCGGGTAAAAGGAAACGGTAAAGTGGGAATTGGTACCAATGCCCCCTCTGAAAAATTAGAAGTGAATGGTGCTGTCAAAATCACTGACGGCACACAGGGCGATGGTAAAGTGCTGACCAGCGATGCAGACGGCAAAGCAAGCTGGAAAACTTCTGCATATGGCGATAAGGTCCGGTTTTGCTTCAGGCGGGACCAACCTTTGCAATCAACCTCAGACTGGACAGCCCTTTACAATGAGGGTAACACGGATGCAGACATAGATGAATTTAGCCACGCTGGTGGCACTATTCGGGCAAGCGGCTTTTTTATATACTTCAATACACCTGGACTCTACCATTTGGATATTAATGCAACACTCTATACAAATGATGGCGGTTTTATGCTAAGTGACGACAATGGCGATCCGTTATATATAGGAATCTATCTGCTGGAAAACGATGATCCTTCCGATCCTGCATTTTTCAATCAAAAAATTTTATCCATATCATATCCTTCCAATTTTAAAACCGTGACGGCACAAAACGGTCTCAATAATAAATGGGCGTCTGTAGATAAGTCCATGGATATTTATATCAAGGAGGCCGGAGGGATACTACAGGTTTCACACGGCACAAAAAACAAAGGTGCTCATCTTACAGTAACCGGTGTGAAAATATCTGATTAAACAAACAATTTAAAGTTATGTACCGCATATTCGTTACCCTTTTTCTTTTATTGCCGGTATCATTGTTTGCCCAGTTTGTGGTTGGGGGCTCCGGCATTACTGTACGCAATGGTGCTACTTTAACAATAGACAGCCTTGTTCTGCAGCCTGCTGCAGATATTACCATAGAAAACAATCGCCTTACGCACAGGTACACGCCTGTGCCCGGCTCGCCTAACGCCAGTGTGAAACGGGTGTATGAATGGGATGTGCCGATTCTTATTACCGGCAATCTACAAATGTATATTGCCAATCCTGAATTGAATGGAAACATCCTGGCTACCCTTCAATTGGCTCATAGCCCCCTTACCGGCAATGATGGATTTATAACCTCAACGACCAGTAGCGTAAATATGGCTGATAATTCCATAAGTAATAATTTCAGCACTACCACCATAAAACAACTGACAGCAGTAAGTTCTTCATCTGCACTGCCATTGAAATGGCTTTCATTCACTGCCAAAAAAGTAGACCGTACAGCACAATTGGACTGGAAAATTTCGGAAGAAGAAAATGTAAACGGCTACGAAGTTCAAAGAAGCGCCGAAGGGCAACTCTACGAAACCATTGCATTTGTACCGGCTACCTGCAACAACTGCGGCCCGCAGGAGGTAAACTATACTTACGCCGATATGCAACCTTTCTCCGGAACTAATTTTTACAGGATAAAGGAAGTGGACATTAATGGGTTTTCTTCCTACTCAAGGGTGCAGCTTGTGGTTTTTGATAATGCGCTTAATGAAATTAAAGCAGGCCCCAACCCTGCTGATAAATTCGTACAGTTATTCAACCTCGAAACTTCAAAAAAATACTCTATCACCCTTTTATCTATAAATGGTGTTGTATTAAAAAAGGAAAGCGTTGAAAACAAGAACACCTGTATAATAGAAACAGAACGACTTCCAGCAGGAGCTTATATTATTCTTATTGAAACCGCAGATAAGAGAATACAAAAAATTGTACGTGTGATGAGATAAGATGAATATTGAAAAAACCATCCGGATAATTTTTCATTGACCTTTCCTAAAAAAATAAACCTCTCCAAAAAGAGAGGTTTTATTTTTATTCTACCACCTAATTCATTTATCGAACGACCGGGAACTGGCTTACACGCAACACTGTAAATCCATAAGGCACCAGCCGGATGGTCTCGGGCTGCTGTTCCTTCAAATATGAAATAGGACTATAAGGCAATGGCCCTGCAGTTTCATTGTATAACTGCCATTCGGGTATCCGTTTACCTTTTGTCACCAATTCGATCGGTGCATTGTTCAATGTCCATGGATAACTCTTTTTGTTACGGTTGATCTTCACTTCAAAGCCAGTCTGTGGAGACTTGATCGCTTCTTCCAAAAGCCCGAAATTCCAGGGTGATAATGGGCGCACTTCGCGATAGTCGCCATAGCGGTCGGTACCCTTTACATTCTTCCATTCTTCTTCGATCCGCAGCGCGTACAATAGCGGGCCTCTTTCAACAGCAATGGAATTGTTGAACCAGCGGCTGGTGGAAACTTCCATCGGCAACTCAAGTTCCACTACATCGCCGCCAGACCATGTACGGTTTACACGCGTTACCTGGTTGCCTGCAGGTTCGTCCCATACTTCACCATTCACTTTTATCACTGCCTTTCTGCACCAACCAGGAATACGCAGATGTAATGGGAACCTTACTTTCCCCGACGAACGAAGGGTGAAACGTATCTTGTTTTCAAAGGGGTAATTCGTTTCTTCTATGAATTTAACTTTCGTTCCGCCAGCAACTTCAGCAGTCACTTCACTGCTGCTGTATTGCAGTGCCGCCAGTCCCTGGTCATCGGTAGCCAGCCAGAGGTTTTGCACAAACTTGGGCCAGCCCTGGTGCATATTGCAAGTGCAGCAAGGGAAACCGGTCAGTACGCCAAAGCATTGGTCAGTGCCATCATAAGGTGTAACGAAGTTGCGGTTATGCCGGCTCACCATCACCTGGTTGGCCTGCTGATAATACTGTCTGCCCATATAATCTCTTTCAATCTGTGCAGGCAGCGTATTGTATGCCAGTTTTTCCAGGTGGTCCATCATGCTCAGATTGCCGGTGATGGCGATCATGTTTTCCAGCGAGTACATCATCTCCACGGTTGAACAGAGTTCTGAGCCAAGCACTGGATCAGCACCACGGGTCAGTTCATCGGCACCATACATACCCTGTGCCTGTCCGAGATACAGTTTGATATCGCTGAAAGCGCGGTCTACGGACTCCAGGTATTTTGCCTCCGGATGTTGCTGGTAATAGATCACCGGTTCCTTGATGCCCTGTGCCAGGTTCACACAATGGAAACTGTAAGGTGTGGACACTGCTTTGGTATAAAGGAAGGTACCGGTCCAGTCGTGGGACTGTTTATGAATAATATCAGCCAGTTCCAGCAAAAACTTTTCACCTGTAATATTATAGAGCCAATAAACCACCAGCAGGTTATCACCACCGCGTTGCGATCCCCACCAGCTATAGTGCCCGAGTGGTGTTGCCGGCAGGGTTTTCAACTGGTAGCGGCTGTATTTCAGCATCAGGTCGATTACTCTTTTATCTCCGGTGGCATCATAGTATTGCTGCAGCACTTTCAGCATAACCATCTTTGGCCACCAGTCGCGGGCACGGTCTCGCTGTAAACCCTGCTCGGGTGCAGGATCTTTTTCAGGAGGAACAGGTCCGAAATAGCCATCTTCCATTTGATTGTTGAGAGCCCATTCTATCCAGGTCTGTGCTTTGGCTTTCAGTTCAGCATCGTCAAGGATATAAGCCAGCGGCACCAATCCATCGAGCCAGTAAGGCCCGCGTTCCCATACATCGCCATCACCACCCAGCCAGCCATTACGCTTGCCAAGCACATGAGGATAGAGCTCATCTAATTTACCACCCATACCATTCTTCATGGTCACCAGTTGCTCGCGCAACCAGCCTGTAGGTTTTATGCTGCCGATCGGCAACTGCACATACGGTTTTGCTTTAAGTGGGTATCGGTTCTGCACAGGTTTCGCAGTGTCGGACTCCACAATAGGTAAGGCATTAACAGTCATAGTCATAAGATTCAGCGTCAGTAAATAAATAAATACTCTCTTCATTTCATTGGGTTAAAGGCCATTTACCACTTATCACAGATTTTTTGTTAAGATTCTAAGGGTAAAGCCTGATTTAAAAACATTTGATAAATTGCAGGATGCCGTATCATGCCATCACGATAAAGGATCTTGCCAAAAAACTCAATATTTCTGTTTCCACGGTATCCCGTGCACTTCGCAACACGACCGACATTAACGCGGAAACCAAACGCGCTGTCCTGGAACTGGCCAAAGAACTCGGCTATGAGCCCAATGTGATGGCCCAAGGCCTCGTGAAACGGAAAACAAAGATCATTGGGGTCGTCGTTCCTGTTATCCACTCCAACTATTTTTCCCAGGCGCTCAGCGGTATGACAGAAGTAGCCAGTGAATTCGATTATCACCTGATGTTTTGCCAAAGCAACGAAAGTGCTGAGGAAGAGATCAAGTGCATCAAAAAACTGCTGGCCTGCCATGTAGATGGATTACTGATATCGGTTTCCAAAGACACCAGCAACTCCGCCGAGCTCGAAAAGGCAAAACGAATGGACATCCCCATCGTAATGTTCGACCGCACCCTGCTCGACTTTCCGTGCAACAAGGTTGTGGTAGATGAATACGAAGGCGCTTTCCGGGCTGTTGAACACCTGATCAAAAAAGGCTGCAAACGTATTGCTCATGTTGCCGGACCGGTAAACACTTCTGTTTCCGTGAACCGCATGAATGGTTATCTTGATGCGCTCGACAAATACGGGTTGAAGCGCGACAGTAACCTCATTTACCATTGTGAAGCCTTTGAAGAAAATGCGCTCGACGCCATCAAAAAGATCCTTCGTCAAAAGCTCCTGCCCGACGGTATTTTTTTCATCAACGACCTTTCTGCCATTACCGCCATCAAACACATGAAGAAGAAAGGCATCAACATACCGGAAGATATCCGGATCGCCGGTTTCAACGATGATCCTGTCAGCGATATGATCGAACCTTCCCTCACTACGGTTATGCAACCGGGTTATGAAGTAGGCAAACTGGCCATGCGCATGGTAGTGGATGAAATCAAAATCCCGCGTAGCGATTACCAGACCGTAACTTTAAGAACTCAGTTAATAATCCGGGAGTCCAGCAAGGGGCGTTAATGAACGTTTTAACCTGCGGGAAACCCGGATCATTTTATTTCATTCGTATAGAATGATTTTTTTGTCATCCCTGTATCATTGATACATTTTCACTTCTTCTTTCTTAATTTCTGTTCCAGCTTCATCGCCTGGTTATAGTCTACCACATAATGCCACCAGTTGTTGAGGTGGCCGTCTGCTTTGTTGAGACCTTTGAAATGCGGAACATGCCGCATCCACCAGGTCATATAACCCAGGTGCGTGCATTTCCATTCCTGGCAATCAACCATGCGGCCATTTGATTCTTTGATATTAGGATAGAACTTCCATGTATCCGCATAGGTGTTTACAACCGTTTTATTGATCCAGTCATAATCCTTTACTCCATTAGGCGGAAAATGGATATTGCCGACCTGCCCTTTCCCTGGCATTTTCATATCGATGGTGGTGAATATCTCCCAGTTGTTCCTGTCTGCAGCGGTATTATCCCACCGGCCGTATACTTTCCGCATGATCGATTCCATCCGGTGGCCATAGCTTTCCAGCGCCAGCGACATTTCACGTTCGTAGTTCAGCCCCATTACAGTGAGCAGATCTTTACAGGATGTACCCTTTACAGGATTGGAGTTGAGCCAGAATGCGCCCTCACCTGCAAAAGTGCTTTCCCAGGTTCCGCCATAAGGGAATGTCCAGAGCCACACTTCATTTATCTCACCCTTATCACGCATTTCGCAAAAACCATAGTGATCAATGAAACGGTTATAATCGAAGGATGTGCCTTTAGCACGAAGGGTTTCCCATTTGGGTTCTTCCAGCAGTTCAACAATACGGCTCAATCCCAGCAATTCCTTTTCATCTTTCAGATGAGTAAAGAACAAAGAATCGTCATACACTTTTACGATCTCGTAACGAATGGCGCCGCCACTTACAGCGTTCAGCGTATCGCGGTAATCGCTCATCAGTTTGTACGGGTCATGCCATTGAAAAGTATAACCGGGTGTTTTGAAAACCTCATGCATGCGCTTATTACCCTTTGAAACTATCTGTGGGTCCTGTATCACCACCGCCACTTTCACCGTTATAGGGTCTGCAGTAGGCAATACCTTTTGCGCACTGGTTGCCCCGGTTATTAAAATCAATAATGCAAGGGAGGCAAGGGAACGAAAAAAAAGTCTGTTCATGATTGTATAAATATGATTTAGAAAGTTCCATCAAGATGCGTGTATGGAAATCTTGCAGCTATTACCCAGGTGCCGCTTTCATTAAATACTACTTTGGAACGCAAACGGATATACCATCTGCTGGCGCCCCATGAATCATCTGGCCAGGGGTTCAGGAATGGCCATTTATTTTGACCATACACTTCAGTATGTAAACTGGCTGTATCTAACGTCGTAAAATCTTTGGTGCCGCCTTTGAGGTAGCTCAGCAGGTCCTGGCGGGCAGGGAAAGGTGTAACAGGGAATTCCACTACAGCACCTTCAGGGGTATTTTGCCTGTTCACTGAATAGTCAAAATAGCTTTCAGTGCCGGTAGCATACGTGGCATAATCTTTCGACTCAAATACATTACCCTCTGCATCCAGGTATTTGATGATCACTTTTATACCCGTAGTCGGTTCATTGCTTTGCTTATATATATCTACCAATTCCTTTCCATTACGGCTGTAGATGTTCTGGTGCCTGTCCAATGCATCCTCAGGTATATTATCATACAGTGTGAAAGTGGTTTGACCACCGGCGTTCACCAGCAAAATAGCAGTCGCTGCCTGGTAAAAAGTATAAGGCTTCTTTTCGGATGTTAGTTTCAGTACAGCATAGTCTTTCACTAATCGCTCACCTTTGGAATTCGCCACTTTTACATCCACATGGTATACATCGCCGGCATTCTTCAGGTTGCTGGTTGTTTCTAAATATTGCAGCATACCGTTTACAGGGTTAATGCTTACTGCCGGCAGCTGTTGTTCAGTCAGCTTGGCATTGATCAGCGCAAGCGTGGTGTCCGTTTTATTGTTGTAGGGTTTATTCCAGGTCTTGTAAGGGTACAGTGTAAAGAATTGTTCGGAACGATTTCCACTTGCATCCCGTACATTCTCAATGGAGAAAGTGGCAGGCATAGAGCTACCATCGAGCCAGGCCACATCGGTGTTTCCTTTTCCACCAAGTGGTACCATGATCGTGTCGGCGCCTTTGAGATAAATATTATCGCTTATAAAACCTTTTTCATCCGACACTTTGTAGCAACTGGTAAAAACGGAAAGTGCCAGGATAATTATCAGAAAATTTTTCATCTTGACTTTTTTTAGTTTGAATGACATCATTTACAGCAGATCGTCTGCACGTGTGCCGAAAAAGAACAATGAGTGATAATAGTAGTGATCGGTATAACTGTAATCACCGCTGTAGATCACATGCACTACGCCATTGGTCGTCTTCACATCGGAGATATACATTTTATATACCTGGTCGCATTCGGGATTATCCATTCCCATGGCCGTACGTGTAGCACCGCTCATTTCCCAATTGGCACCGCGCTTGAAATGCACAGTCACTTTTTGGGGGCGGCTTTGCATGAAATTGGAATATTGATATCCCTGTCCCGGCTGTCCCCCACCATCCCAGGCAGCGCCTGGTTCGGCAGTAGCTTCTACAAGGCTCAGCCGCAGCGAATCCCCGGCATGGTGAGTAGGAAGCAAGATTCCTTCAGGTGTCAGGTCTGTACTGAGAAAGCTGCCATCCACTATATACATCTTCAATTGCTCCAGCTCGACCACGGGAATATCTTCGATCGTCATTTCTTTAGCATTAGGGTCCAATCGCAACAAGCGATTGTTTTTGCGGCGCAGGTAACGGTTCACAGCAAAATTGCTGGGCGCGATCACCGTTACATTGCCATTCACTTCATCTTTTAAACCGGCTTTCTCAATGAGGCGGGCTGTTGACGTAGTCACATCGAATGATTTCAGGAAATCAAACGTGCTCATGTTCACTTCATTGGTCTCGTTCCGGTCGCCTCCTATAATATGTCCGTTCTTGGAGCAGGAGCTCAGAACAAGCACCAGCAGGAGCCCATATATTGATAATGATTTTTTTGTCATACTATACAGTTTTTAATTTACCAGATGGTTTTCCCGTTCCAGTAAGGAGTTTGGCTAACGAGTTTGTTGGTGGTAATGATGTTGCCGCTTACAGGCCAGTAGTATCCTTTCTGTGCATAACGATCAGGCGTCATTGCGGAACTGAAAGGCCAGTAATTATTGCGTACATAATCGAAGAAAATCTTTCCTTCACCGATCAGTTCGGCAGTCCGTTGCTGCAATACTTCTTCCAACACGTCCGCACCACTGAAAGGAAGCAATCCTGCACGGTTACGTATTTCATTAATGATAGGCAGCGCAGCCGGTGCATTGTTGTTTTTCACATAAGCTTCGGCCAGCAACAGCTTAATGTCAGTAAACCTGAATACAGGAATATTAGCTTCCGCGAAATAGGCATTGTATTCATTCCACTGGTGTGCGGGATCAACGGTGAATGAAGCAAATTTTTTCATCCAGGTCACTTTGTTGCGATCGGTAGCTACCTGGCTTACATCCGAGAAAGCTTCGTTATAGGTAGAGCTCCATGCATCCCAGAACAGATCGGCTCTTTTGTCTTCCGGATATTCAGGATACACGAATTCCTTCCTGTTATATGGCACCCAGTTGATAAAATTGGCCCGGTCTTTTGTAACGTCGCCATCCAACGGCGGCAATTTGGTGGTGATCTGTTCAATACCACCCTGGTCAGCACGATAAGATTCTTTCTGATCGAGGGAAATGTTGAGCTCAAAAACTGCTTCGCTCGATTGTCCGCGATACATATTCAATATCGCAGTCTCATTAGTATATGGCGCCAGTGAGTAATTACCTTTGGTTACTGCCCCTTCCAATGCAGTAACGGCAGCAGCAATATTTTCAGCAGGCGCTTCTCCATCACGTTTTTTCAGGAAAGCCATCCAGAGATTGGCATAACCTTGTAATGCCTGTGCACTTCCTTTATTGGCACGTATGCCCCACTCGGAATTACCTGGTGTGCCGTAAGAAAGCAATTCTGCTGCTTTACCGGCATCTGCCAATACCTGCGCAGTAATTTCTTTGTCGCTGCTGCGTCCTACATTGATCAGCATATTATCTGGAGAGATCACCTGGCTGCTGCTTTCGATACTCTCTGTTATCAGTGGTGCATTACCCCAGAAATTGGCGATATTATAGTAAGTGAGTGCACGCAGGAAATAAGCCTCACCTAACAGTTTGTTCTTACTTCCATTTTTAAACACATTCTCAGGCATCGCCTCCACTTTGTCAATTACCAGGTTGGTTTGCGCTATCACTTTATAAAATGGATTCCAGTCGGCATAGTTTTCAATCGAACCCCATGATTTGTTGGTTGAGTTCACATTGGCGAAATCACCGGGTTTGTAAAATGCATCGCTTGAACCACCATTCCAACCACGGTTCAGTAAGCCGGTGGTAACATCACCACGGTTATATAATTGTGCATTCACCATTAAACCGCGATAAAGCGCATAGGTTCCCAGCACTGCTTTTTCAGCATCTTTTTCCGTTTTCCAGAAAACCTCGTTGTACACCAGGTCGATCTGGTCCGGCGACAGGAAATCTTTTTTACAGCCTGTACCGAGCAACGTTACAATGGCCAGTATATAAAATAGTTTTTTCATTTGGTTGCAGTTTTAGAATTGAATGTTTAGTCCCAGCGCCAGGCTGCGGTTGATCGGGTATCCCTGTCCGTTGTAATACCCTGTTTTTGTGATCAGCCTCGGATCGGGCACATTCGAAGCCTTCCACATTGCCACGTTGCGCATAGTGCTATAGACGTTCATGCCGCGAAGGCCGAGTCTCTTAGCAAATTTTGTCGGAATGTTGTAAGACAGTGTTATGTTGTCCAAACTCCAGTAATCGCCTTTTTCAATGAACATGGATGATTCACGGAATGAACGCGCACTACCACCATCGCTGTAGCTGATATAGCGCATGGGATAATAAGCAGCATCACCAGGCTTTTCCCAAAACGATACAGAAGATGACAGATCATACAATGCATCTGTGAAGAAGCGTGTATTGTCGTCGTACTGCGACAACATTTGCTGCAAAGAAGTATTGAAAATATAATGTCCGAACGCAAATGAACTTTGTACGCGTAAGTTGAAGTTCTTGAATTTGATATGCGTATGGAAACCGCCCTGTATCTTAGGCTCTGGTGATTTACCCTGGATGATCTTCTTATCATATCCATAGTCGGCGCCATCTATCAGGTAGTCGCCATTCACATCGGTGAACACAGGCATACCCGGGAAAACTTTTCCCTGTTGGTTCAGCGCCAGACCGGCATCTGCCCAAAGATATTTCATGGGTTCGCCTGTAGCAGGATTGACGGGCAGATCATCCACGTTTTGCAAAGGCCCCAGGTATTCATATGTATAATACTGGAAAGCGGGCTGGTTCATCACGAAGGCGTAGTTGCCATTGATGTAGTCGCGTCCGCCATTGCCCAATTTAGCGATGGATGTTTGGTTACGCGCCAGGTTCAGCGTCATGTCCCATTGAAAATCCTTGTCGCGGGGGAAGAGATAGCCTGTAATACCCACTTCAAAACCATTGCTGGTCATGTCCACCAGGTTAGAGCGGATAGAGGTGTACCCAACCTCAGGAGAAAGCATCGATACATATACCAATCCTGATGAGTAGCGGCTATACAGATCGGCATTGATATAAATGCGGCTTTTGAACAGTTCGAGATCAAGACCGTAGTTGACCTCTGTCGATTTGCTCCATGACAATGAACGGTTCGCGATCTTGTTGAAATCAGGTATAACAACACCACCGCCGCCATACGTGTTCACTACGATACGGTTGCCATAAATATCATAGATACCGGCACCGATATTGGTGATGTTGATGAGTGAATTGTATTGCAGCAGCGGATCTGAATCAATAGTACCCGACGAACCATAGGAAACGCGGAGTTTACCATAGTTGATCACATTCTGCAAATTGCTCATGAACGGTTCGCGGGAGAAAGTCCAGCTACCTTTCACAGAAGGGAACGTGGTCCATTTATTATTTTCACCAAAACGGGATGAACCATCACGGCGTATAACACCTTCCACCTTGTACCTGTCTTTATATCCATAACTGACATTGGCCAGGTAAGAAAGCAGGTGCGACTTCACGATATCACTTACACCAAATACGTTTTCTTTGGGAAAGCCCTGCACAACGCGGATATAATCGCTGGAGCCGCCTTCACCGTACAACCTGTTCATGGAATTCTGTTCTATATTCACCTCAGTTCCTGCCAGCGCTGTTAATTCATGTTCACCAAAAGTTTTGAAATAGCTGAGTATCGAGTGTGCATTGAATGTAACGTTAGTGCTGGAAGAAGATTCTGCATAAGAAAGGAAATTGGCAGAAGCAGTGGAAGGAACGAAATAATCTTTCTTTCCGAAAATGGTGGATATGGCTGCCTGGTTATCCAGGGTCAATTCTTTAGTGAACTTGATGCGCATGCTTTCGTTCAACGTAGCCATATAGGTCTTGTTGGCATTGTAGGTATCGCCTAATTTTCCTGAAAGGAGATCGAGTTCCTCCGGCGTTTTATAATACAGCGATGATGGCAACTGTGTGGGGCTGGTGGGGAATGAACGGAGATTGTCCGTTTGTCCGCCCTTCCTGTCGAGGTAGGTCAGCCGTACAGAAATGTCATTATGTATCTTGGAAGAAATATCTGAAGTGAGGCTGGCATTGGCGGTGAAACGTTTGAAGCCGAAACCAACCAGCACGCCTTTCTCATCATAATAGCCAAGGCCTACGCGGAAAGCATTCTTTTCATTGCCGCCTTCCATATTAAGGTCAACCTGGCGGGTGATCCCTTTTTGATAAAACAGGTCCTGATAATCATAGGCATTGTTAAATGCGGGATTGTATTTATCTGTCAACACAGCAGGCAGCATATACCCTTCCACTTCCAGGCCGTTGCGTACATCGATCCAGGCCTGATCACCAAACAATGTTTTGAGGCTTTCTTTATATAAGCGAAGTTTCTCCTGGCGCTCTGCTTCGCCGGTGAATACCTTCAGCTTTTCCGGTTCAAAGTTTACACCCAGCACCGAGCTGAAGTTGAACCGTGTTTTCATATTACGGCCCCGGCGCGTTTTAATGATCACCACACCATTGGCTCCGCGGGAACCGTAGATGGCCGTAGCAGCAGCATCTTTAAGGATATCGATCGATGCAATATCATCAGGATTGAGGGTGGCGAAGAAATCGTTCTGGCTTACATCGAACCCGGCCAGATCTGAAAGTGAAATGGGAACTCCATCCACGATATAAAGCGGGTTACTGAGGCCATTCACATCGCTGGCATCAGAAAGGCTTGTATTGCCGCGCACTACAAGTCCACCGCCAGAACCACCTGGCAAACCGGTGCGTACAACAGCCTGTACACCCGGAGCTTTACCTGCGAGCAGGTTAATGATCGAAGGAGCAGGCACATCCTGCAGATCCTTTACATCAATGGAAGAAACAGCGCCGTTCACATCTTTTCGTTGTACGGCTTTGTAACCTACTATCACTACCCCGTCCATGTCTTTATCGGTTTTCGACAACTGCAGGTTGATAGTTGAGCGGCTCTTGACCGCTATTTCCTGTGTGCCATAACCAAGAAATGAAAAGATAAGTGTTCCCGTAGGCGGTACCTTAATGCTGTAGTTGCCCTGGGCATCTACTGTACCACCAATGTTCGTGTTCTTGACTGTAACACTGGCGCCTTCCAGCGGGAGGCTGGTCTCTTTGTCTGTCACTTTCCCAGTGACGGTAATTTCCTGTGCATATACAGCAGATAGCGATAGCAGCATACATGCGACAAGAAAATAAGGCAAGCATAATTTTTTCATAAGCGAAAACTTTAGTTCATTTTCTTTAAATAGTTTGGTCTTCTTCCTAAATAGGCAGCCCGAATTTACAGTCATGAAACAGTAGTACATCACTTTCTGCCTAAAACCACAAGAGAACGTTTCCGGTATCGTTCTCGGAAATTTATTTGGCGGTACTAATCCCGTTTTTTGAGAGCAATTAGAATAAAAACAGCTTCGTTAACGTTGCCGGAATAATGGAGTGACGGGATTCAACATTCACTTATTTTGCAGCAAACTAATCTCACACCATGAATTGTATTTCAACAAAAAAATTATTCCGGTTATTTCTTTTGTTCACTCCTTTATTTGCGCAGGCACAGAAAACGGAGAATGAAATAGCCCTGAATACCGGTGATGTGATCACACGGTCAGTTGTGATAAAAAAAGGCATTTACTATTTGGATGGTAAAGACCCCCTGCTGCCGGCAATCACTATTGAAGGCAATAATATTACTGTTGATTTCAACGGCTCTGTTTTATGCGGTAATAAAAATTATACGGTACCCGATCAATTTACCGGCACTGGTATATTAGTGAAGAAAGGCAGTAAAGTGACTATTAAAAATGCCATAATCAAAGGATATAAAGTAGGTATTATGGCAAAAGAAGTAAATGCATTGGAAATTTCCGGCTGCGATCTTTCCTACAACTATCGCCGGCGTTTACAGAGCGGCCGGTTGAAAGAAGATCTGAGCGACTGGATGAGTTATCATCATAATGAGAATGATGAATGGCTTCGGTTCGGCGCAGGTATTTACCTTGATAGCTGCAATAATTCACTGGTCCGTGATAATGTGATCACGAATGGCCAGTGCGGGTTGATGATGACATGCAGCAATAATGGCCGTATATATAATAACAATTTTTCGTTCAACTCGGCAGTAGGCATTGGTATGTATCGAAGCAATTACAACCAGCTTTTGTACAATAAGGCCGACTGGAACGTACGCGGTTACAGCTATGGTTATTATTACCGCGGGCAGGATTCAGGAGGCATGCTGGTGTTTGCTCAATGCAGCAATAATGTATTTGCCCATAATTCGGTAACGCATTCCGGTGACGGTTTCTTTCTTTGGGCAGGACAGGAAACCCAGGACACAGGAATTGGCGGCTGTAATGACAACCTGATCTACGATAATGATTTTTCCTATGCTCCCACCAATGCAGTAGAGATCACCTTCAGCAGAAACAAAGTGATCAAAAACAAACTGCATGGCTGCTGGCATGGCATCTGGGGAGGTTTTAGTTATAACTCGGTTATTGTAAAAAACGATTTTGGCGGCAACCTGGCAGGCATTTCGATCGAGCATGGACAGAATAATATAATCGAACAAAATACTTTTTCTGCCGACAGTATGGGAATTGAACTCTGGGCGATCCCCAACCGCCGCACAGATTTTGGGTTGATGGAACGAAAAGATACCAGGAGCCGCAACTATCATATTACGGGTAATGTATTTACAAAAGTGTCGGTGGTATATGCCGTCAAGAACACGCAGGATATTACACTTTCAAACAATAAAGCCACTGGCTATCGTACATTGGAAAGACTGGACACGCTGGTTAAAGGAATTGAGCGCACTGATGTAAAACCGGTGTACGACTACCTGCCTGATAGCATATATGTCGCTTCATTACTTCCGGGAGTGCCCAAAAGAGATGTGTTTTTACCAACCGGTCATCCGCAAGGAAAACAGAGCATCCTGATGACTGAATGGGGGCCTTATAATTTTGCCTATCCCCTTCTCTGGTGGACGAAGACGGACGATCAGGGTCAAATGTATTTCGATATTAAGGGCCCGGCCGGTGAATGGTCGATCAAAAAACTGGAGGGAGCAAAATTAAAGTCCAGGACCGGTGATCAACTCATCGTTCAGAAACAAAACAGCAAAACATCTGTACATATCGAATTAGAATACAAAGGGAAGTCTTTTGTTACGCCTTTTGGAGAAACCATTGCAGAAAATAATCCCTATACGTTCTCTTATACTGATCCCAGTTTACCGATGGAATGGCAGGTTAAATGGTTCAACTTCACCAAAGAGAATGATCCCATTCAACAACCCGCAGCATTTGAAGCATTGCTGAAAGACAGTACGCCTGTAAAGACAGCAACAGTGAATGCAGATGAATTTGACCGGGTTCAGGGTTCAATGCGTGAATTACCCCGGTCACATTTTATCACAGAAGTCAATTCTGATATTAAGGTTTCCAAAGGTCAGTATCGGTTGGATATTTCAGCAGGTGATCTGATCCGCGTTTATGTCGATAACAAGCTGGTGATCGATTCCTGGAAGCGCGGGACCATACAAAACGATGCAGACTGGCACCAGGAAGCTACGTTGGATCTGAAGGGGAAACATCATATCCGGATCTTAAAAGTGCAATACGGCGGATATGGTATGTTGAATTGCAAGTTGCAAAAGATATACTGAGCAGGTGAAAAGAGAACGCCCCAACACTGAATAGTGTTGGGGCGTTCTCTTTTTTAATTTATCTGGAATTTCCTGATCGTTGAAGGCAACCATATCTGCATATCATTTGCACCACGGTTGTTCCAGGAAAAATAGGGTATAGCAATGATCTCTTTTTGTTGTGTGGACACCGAAGCGCCATCACTTCCTTTAGTCACTACCGGTGTGGTAAACTTGATCGTATTCACTCCGCCAAGAAGATCCGCACGGTATTCAGTGGTAAATTTTGTGGTAGATGGAACGATCAAACCAAATACATTCTCCTTATTATCGGCACCTTCCACACAGTATACCATTGGACCATATTGCAATGCTACACGGTCCCGGTTCTGGACTACAGAATCGATCGTTACTACACGACGAACTTCCATAGGCAATGAGATAGAAACAGCATCGCCTTTTTTCCAGGTACGCTGAATGACCGCGTATCCGTTTTGTACCAGGTATTCTACTGGTGTTCCATTGACACGGATCGTTGCCTGTAATTGTTTATCATCAGCATATCTGTAAAGATTGCCGGGGACAGGTTCTTTCAACCAGCCTGGCAGGCGAACATGCAATGCAAATGCCTGCTTCTTGGCCGGGTTTACCTGGAGTGTGGCCTCGCCTTTCCATGGCAGTCCGCTCTCCATATTCAGCGCCACTTCATTTTTACCGAGTTGAACACTGGTATTGCTGCCAATGAATAAGTTTACCCATATCCCATTGGCAGAAGTATTATAAATGTAATTACCGAGCGAGCTCACCAATCGTGCAATATTCGAGGGACAGCAGGCAGTACCGAACCATTCCCTGCGGGAATGATTGCCAGAAGAGGCCAATGGGTTGCCATAAAAGAAACGATCGCCGGAAAGCGAAAGCCCATCCAGGGCACCATTATATAATGATCTTTCCAGCACATCTACATATCGAGCATCGCCAGACAACATATTCATACGCTGGTTCCAGAACACCATACCCACCGATGCGCATGTTTCGCAATAAGCGCTGGCATTGGGCAGGTCATACGGTTTACCAAAACCTTCATTGGTGCCTTGTGCTCCGATACCACCGGTGATATACATATGATGGTTGATCACATCATGCCAAACAGAATCCATTGCCGTCACATATCCCTGATCACCACTCACAGCAGCTACATCAGCAGCACCGGTGTAGAGATACATTGCACGAACAGCATGTCCTGTTATTTTACGTTGATCACGAACAGGAACAGCATCCTGGCAATAGTCGGGGTCTTTCCATTGATCCCAAATCACTCCTTTGCCGTTGCCTTTACCACGTTGATCGAGAAACCAGTTGGCCAATTCCATGTAACGTTTATTTCCTGTATGATGATATAATTTCATCAAGGCCAGTTCTATTTCCTGGTGACCGGAAACCCAGGGTTTGTTTTGCAAGCGGAAGGTAGAATCAATATGATCGGCAAAACGGATAGCCGTCCGGAGCAATTTATCTTTTCCAGTAGTATTAAAATAAGCAATGCCTGCTTCAATGAGGTGACCCGCACAATAATCCTCATGCTTTTCCATATCAGACCATCTCTTATCCAGCCCGGTAAGCTGGTAATAGGTGTTCAGGTATCCATCGGGCATTTGTGCTGCAGCAATTTTTTCTATCCAATCATCGGCAGTGGCCTGCAGTTTGGCATCAGGATGGTTCTTGAGGGAGTAAGCAATTGCTTCGAGTGCTTTATATACGTCTGAATCGTCATAGTAAATGCCTTCATGTTTACCGGACCCTTTGGCTGCTTTCTCAAAATTTCGAATCCGGCCTGTTTTGTCTTGCGTATAGTTAACACAGGCATATAGTGTGGCATCAGCTACAGTTTCCATCTTAGGTTTCCAGAATGGATCGGTAATATTGACACGGGAAAAATTAACCGGGTAGAATTGCTGCATGGATGGCTGGGCAATCGCCGACAGGATAACAAACAAGGCAAGGAAAGTGGCAAGATTTCTTTTATACATCTTTATTTATTGTAAGGTTATTTCAATGTTTTGCTCCACGTAATGTTCGGCCGATGATGGCATCTGCACACGCAAAGTAAGCAGGTTCTCTTCCCTGCTCAGCAAGGTAGCTCCTTTTATGCCACCAGGGCGTTCCTGGTGAAACAGTTTTAGTTCATACTGCTTCCCGGGTCTACCGGAAACTGTGGCAATGTACTTATTGCCGGTGATGACCTCACGGGTAATGTTGATACCGGTTGAGCTATCGCCGGGCAACGGGTCTGCTACAACCGGCAACAGGTTGATACCGCCCTTTGTTGAGATCCTGATTTCATTCTTACCTGCCGTTAATTGGAGTTGCATCTGCACAGCTTCATTATCATGGGTAAAGGTTACTTGCTTGCCATTACAGGTTACAGCTTCAATACTGGTGTGTAAAGGAAAGACAGGCGCGAAAGAAAGATTGGTTGCCTTTCCGGCATCAATGATATAAGTAGTGGTATTTGCAGAACGTTTCATGTCGAGGCTGTACTTCGCTTTGCCCATCCGGATATTATGCACGGTGCAAAATTTCCAGTTCCAGGGAAATGCGGGGGATAACCTCAGCCGGTTATTCAATACATCGGCATCAAATCCCAGCATACCCTCGATTGCCGGCTGAAGTATCATCGTTTCGCTCCAGCACTGATGACTGCAAACACCATTGGGTTTAAAGATATCCCCGTTCAGTGTTTCCTCGATGCTGCCTGGTGCCCAGTGACGGTATTGCAACAGGTTGTTCATGATATGCCGGTAACCGTTGTTATAATAGCCTGCTTTATACTCGGCCAGTGAAGCCCAGCCGCCGTACAACGGCCAAACCATGCCTGCGTGATAACTACCGGCACGATATTTTTTACTGCTATCCTCAATGATACGGATTCCCCAGTCGGTAGAAAAATAACTATTGCCAAGCCTGCCTGCTACTTTTTTTATCTTTTCCTGATCAGTAACAGCATTCAGGTAGATGGGCACTGCTGCTAATACGGTAGCATCAGGCATATAGGAACCATCCCGCATTTTTCCATTGTGAAAGTATTGCTGCTGTGTGTTCCAGAAATCTATATCAATTTTGCTTTTTACCAGCAAAGCATCCTGTGCATATTTCGATGCACCCGGCAATTTCAGTTGCTGTGAAATATAAGCTGCGGCATCCAATGCAGCGGCCCAGCATCCAGCCAGGTAAAATTCGGTATGTGTCCTGTACAGTGACCCGCCTTCGATCCATCCATGGCCCACATTGGTGTTTTCGATAAATCCATCATGGTCAGTATCGGTAGTGTAGCAATAATCCAATGCATTTTGTATGGAGGTCCAGTTCTTACGGATGAAAGCGGTATCGCCGCTATAGCGCAGGTATTGCCCTGCAAGGATAACGAACAGTGGCGTCGCATCTGCTGCATCATAATGTGCTGCACCACTGGAGGAAAGTTCATGGTAGATCTTTCCGTTCACATCCTGGAACCGGATGAACGTTTCCAGTACTTTCCGCACCATATCATGACCGCCATAACCATTGATCGCCATGGCACTCCATTGTGCATCGCGACCAAAATACCAGGCATAGCCCGGCCTACCGCTGATGGTTTGATTGCCGTTCCAGCCACGGGCCGTAGTACCAAAACCGGCCATCAACGACGTCCCAAGTCCTGGTGTGGTTTGCAGGAACTGATCGGTCCGGGCCAATGCCCAGCGATAGCCAGTATTGAAAAGAGAGTCAGGCGTGGTAAAATAGAGATGGTCCTGCAACAGGTTCTTATAATACTGTTGGGAGCGCTCTGCCAACCGGTTCATCTGCGATCGCTTTTTCCTGTAGAGCGAAACGGCTTCGTCCAATGCATTGCTGCTGCCCATGATATAGATATTGAGAGCCTGATCATTTTTAATGCTAAAGCTGGATTGCACATTCACCTGTTGCTTCTTCTCATCGGCCAACGCTGTTTGTTGCAAAGGCTTTTCAGAATATGCTACCACCGTATTGAGGCTTCCCCCCTGCCCGCTGATCACATGCGCATTGACAGAGGCATTGTAGCCATAAGCAATGCTGCCTGTAGCTTTTTCGGAATAAGGCCACATATAACGTAGGTTGCTTGCATAAGAGACAGTGAGCGATCGTATATCATTCCCATTCACTTCAACGTGTGCAACGCCATTGGGTTCATCGAAGGAAACGGTATAGATCTCACGCAGCGTTGTGCTGCGGAAGGTATAAGCCCTTGCAATATATTCAGGTGTTATTTCAACAGAAGCTTTTGCATTGTCAAGCCAGGAAATACTATCTGAATTGCTCAATGTAACACCGAGGCGAAAATCACGGAGTGCCATATAAGGATGGATCCATATTTCGTCGGCGCCTCCATTCATTTTACCCATCCATAACATGCGCCTGCCAACCAGGTCATAAAAATCTTTTGTGGCGGCTTCCTGGTGCATTTGCAAGGTGGGCTTGGGCAATGACCACTTGCCTGCACTTTGCGGAGGTACGGCAGCGAGCTTGAAATTTTGTTGTGTAAATTTTCGCGGAGCAAACTGCCAGTAGTTCACCGGCTCCGTTTTCCACTGCTTCGCAGTGTAACGAAAAACATTTTTAGTGAACTGCCAGAGATGCGGCTGATTATAATTATCAGCTGCATAATACAGGTAAGCACCGGCTGCGATGATACGGCCTTTGCCATATTGATATTCGAACAACAGTTTATTCTCTTCTGCGAATTTGATATAGCGCCACTCTATGCCAGCCACCATACCTTTTTGAGGAACAGCATCGCCGAAAAAACCGTATTTGCGCACCACATGATCCTGCTTTTGTTTGGAAGTGTAAACGCCGCCGTTCATTCCATGATACAACGGATGTGATTTAAAAGCATGGAATCCTGCCGGCCTGCCAAATCCTTCATCTACCAATGTATCCCGGTCAAGTTGCAGTGTGGCCGGCTCAATATTCCATTCATTCAATAAGGGAACGGCTTCCATGGATAAAAAAAGATTGCCCCCATTATTTACGAATCGCTTGATTGCTTCACCTGCTTTTTCCTCCGCAGCATCAAATGCAGTAGTGTCTGTTCGATGATACCAGACATGTGTAAAACGGCTTATCGACGCAGCCAGGTCAGGAAGAGATACTATTTCCAGCGTTAGATCTTTCCCGTTGCCCCATCCTTTTTTGATTGCGTTTATTTCTTCTGCACTGATGTGTGTATTGATAAGGGCTACCCGCAATGGGCGTTGCTGGGCACTGGCCACCATGCTGATCAACAGCAGGCAGTATGCTATGCATATTTTTAATTTCATAGTTTTAATCGAAGATTTTTATTTCACCTGGTCTTTTACACAACGGAACCCGACGGTCGCATTCCTTTCGAAGCCCTGGCTTACGCGCAGCAGGGCCTGCCGGTAATGCAATTCACGCGGGCCGCCCTGCACATACCACCAACTGCTGGAAGGTTTAAAATAAGAACCTCCTTTCATCATGATATAACGATAGCTGCCGTTCATGTACAGGTCATTGGTGAGTTGCCATACACAACCAACCAGGTCCTGCAGTCCATAAGGATTTTCGCCCTGAGGATAGGAACCTACAGCATATAATTTTCCATTCCCTAAGTTGCAGTGTGCTGAATCAATACCTTCGAGAGCAGAAACGGTCAGTGTGCCGGTGATCACCTGTTCTTTGCGTGTAACAGGTGTGGTTTGATTCCAGGGCCATTCATTCCCTTTCGGCGTTTGCGCAGCATACTGCCATTCTATCTCCGTCGGCAGCCGTTTGCCTGCCCATTTTGCATAAGCTTTGGCATCTTCATAGCTGACATATACGACAGGGAAATTTTCCTGTCCGGCAGGGACCCTTCCGTTTTTCCAATGCTTAAGATAATTCGCAGTATCGGTTGGTTTGTACTTTGTAGCTTTCACAAATGCCTGGTATTGCCGGTTAGTGACCGGAAAGCGGTCCATATAAAATGAAGGAAGAGTGAATGTGCTGTCCTGGTCCTGCACAGGATAAGGTATGAATGCATCACCATACGTGGTATGAAAACGGAATGTACCCGCCGGGATGTTCACCATGCCTTCAGGTGCTTTACCAGCCCTGGTTGTATATTGAACACTGGATATGCGGCGTGCTTCTCCTGGTATCAGGCTCACTACGGTTTCATCCAGCAGTATTCCTTTATCCATAAGTTGTATCACGAAATTTCCTTCGAACCTGCCGAAATGTTGTGATAGCTGCAATTGGTGATCACCAGGTTTCAATACCAGTGGTTTTTTTGCATAGTCGGGGTTACCAGCCCATACCCTGATCTCATCCCCTTTTCCCGGTGTTGCAAGTTTCAATATATCACCATTCCGCGAAGCCTGGATCAAAAGCGGCAATTTGGCTATGCAATCCACTTCACCTTCATTGTTGGTGCCAAGATATTTTTTGTGAAATGCGTTTGTTTCAGCGGTTACCCACCATTCATTATTGCGTTGCACCGGTGTAAGCAAGCTGTGATGCCACAGATCTACGAAATGATACCCCTGTTCAGGCTTTACTTTAAATAATTCTCCTTTGTAACCGCCGGGGATAACACTGTAGATCGTGTATATTGTTTTTTCCGGTAAAGCCCATTCGTTTACCCAAATACTATCTGCAGAAGTAGCGATCAAAGGAGTAAAGCCTTTCGAAGTAAAATTGTAAGTGTTCTCTCTTTGAATGCGTGCCGTGCGTCCCAGGTATTTATATTGTTCTTCTGCATAGTCAGGCTGACCGGGCGCAAAAATGTTCAGCTCCACACCATAGCCATTAAAGAATGCTGTTGCGAACTCGCGTTGTATGGGTTCTTTATATAACTCCGCTACGCGGAATATAGCGAACTCAGGTTTTATCAGTTTGTTCAGGTTCAGCATTGGCGCATAGTACAATGCATTATGAACACGACCGGAAGGTATGCCTGGCATATCTTTAGGAACAGCCATACCTTCACTATACATGATCACACCTGGCCTTACTTTATCGGCTGCGTTCTGCAGTTCCTTGCTCGACTCTCCTTTTGTATCCAGCACCATGCCATCAGCAGTGGTAGCAGCAACCAATCTCGAGATGCCTTCAAAATGATTTTCGCTACGTGTGCTTTCATCCCAGGGATTATAACACAGGAACATTTTTGTTCCCAGTTTGCGGCTATCGGCTGCCATTTTTTTAACTCCTGCCATACCACCAGGCAGATCTTCAAACATATCGAATTGATTACGTTGGTCCAATCCCAGGGTTGGCCAGGTAGGCCACAATCCTACAAACTCATCGCCGCCATATAAACGTTGTCCTCGCTGCAGGAATTCCGTGAGATGGAATTTTCCATCGGTATAGTCATAATAAAATTTGTCCCAGTTCATGATAAGATGGCTCACATACGAATGCCTTATCCATTGCAGGTCCTTTCGTTCAAATAATGTATTGTCGAATTGCGTAAGATCGTACAACCAGCGTTGCTGAAAAATCCGGTTGAGTGAAGCATGCCAGTCACCGGGTACCAGTTCCGCATACAAGTCAAACTGAACAGAACCTCCGGGATATAACCAGGTCTCGAACCGCGAGCGCTTGCCTTTATCAATGGTTTTACGCCGGGTGAGTGCAGCCAATTGCAGGCCATTATCGAGTGTTATACTGTTAAAACCCAATTCCCAGGCATTATCCGGAACAATCACGTTCACCGGCTGACTGCCTGGGCGAAAAAGATGTGTGCGTGAAAGCCCATGCTTACCGAGCCCGGTAATGTATACGTTGCCTGGTGCTTCGCCAAAGGGAACTATGTTTTCCAGTTTCAGTGTATCATTCCCTGTATTCACAAAACGAATGATAGCCTGTAAGCCTTCTGTTCCGGATTGCCAATTGCCGGGCTTCACCACTAATTTTTGTTGCGCCAGTTCCGGGCTATTAGAAGCGAATAATTTTCCATTCAACACAAAGCTGGCTACCGGCACAGATAAGGAGCGCTCTCCAACAGTAGTGCCAGAAACCAATAAGCGGTTTACCTGCAGGGAATCTTTAGAAAGTTCGATACCCGTGAGCCTGGGCTGCGCCAATAAGGTAATGGAAAAGCAGATCGTCAGTACCGAGAAGCAGAGTTTTCTTTTAGTCTGGTTCAATTTTTTCAGTTTCAGGGTTTGTAAATAATTGCCTTAAAATTATAAGTAACCGGCAACTATTCGGGTAGAAAGGGGAAAAACCGGCAGCAAACGTTACCGGTAACGTTATCAGTAAATTGGGAAAGTGTTTTATAAATTCTGCTATATAACGGGTTGCGACAGGCGGGGTTTATGCTTCCCCTACCCCGAAGAATTTCGCAAATGCCCCCTCTGCCTGATAAGGTTATGAACGAACTTTGAGATCAAAAATAAAATTCTATCGTAAACCTTAAGATTTATGAAAACAAAAAAAATCTGGGCCAATTTCGGCGTTCAGGATTTAGAGCGGACTACTAAATTCTATAAGCAACTGGGCTTTGAACAAAACGGGGCTTCTGATCAACTTACCAGTTTCTTTTTTGGCGAGGAAAAATTTATTATTCACTTTTTTTTGAAAGATATGCTTGAACCCGGCATGAAGGGGAAAATAACAGATACAAAAGCTGGGAACGAAATCATATTTACTCTTTCTGCTGATAGTAAGGAAGAGGTTGATAATTGGGAGAAGGAAGTGCAACAAGCCGGGGGAACAATAATCTCAAGACCGGAGGAGTTTGGAAAGGGGTATTATGGTTTCGTATTTACCGATCCTGATGGTCATAGGTTCAATGTATTTCACATGTAGCACCGTTATTACCGCCATTCGAAATCACAGTTCAGGCAGGGTTATCATTGTTGTGGATCCTGTTTACAAGGTTCTGTAAATGCAGCAGGCATCAGTTCTATATTATGTTTGGCTGCTACTTTTATCAGTATGGGCATTATAATGGAAGCTCCGGGGATCATTACAAACGGAATGCCTATCCCTACCAGCTTCATGGTATCCGCAAGTTGTGTTTTTAATATATGGTCCTGTTCGGCGCTTATACTACCTGTTCCAATATATTGCCTTATAATGAGGAGTGCCTCTTTATCGCCTCCATATTCTGTTTTTAAACCTTGCAAAAAATGGTGGGCATGTTCTTCTATAATGGCTTCTATATTCATGATTGATCGATTGTAACGGATGGTAAAAAAACAGAAACCGTTATTTAACCGGCAAAGCTGTCCAGCATTTCAAAGGTAGGTACGAAAAATAAAGTACCCGTTTGTGGAGTACTGAAATCCAGTATCCGGTCATAGTTCCCTTCCGGTACACCCACGAACATATTCGTTAGCATTTTTTTTACCGTTAGAAATGAGCTGGCGTAGGCAATAAAATAAGTTCCCATTTCATTGCTGGCTACATTACCGAAAGGCATATTGTCCCGTACAATCTTAAAATCATCTCCGACATTCGCAAGCGCCGAGTGTGCATTGGAAGGTTTCACGTTATCAGGCATTTCAATATCATCTGTTTTTGACCTGCCGATCACTTTTTCCTGCTCACCTACCGGTAGAGCTTTCCATGCCTGCAGATCATGGAGGTATTTCTGTACAAAAAGATAGCTGCCGCCTTTATAGTTGAGATCTTCATCACCTATAATACCAAAATACGCCCTGTCTTTCTCATGCGGATTTTCTGTGCCATCCACAAAGCCCAAGATACTACGGCTGTCCCAGTACCTGAAGCCATGTACTTCCTGTATGTTGATAGCTGTATCTTTTAAAGTATCTGATATTGCAGCAGCAGCATCTATGCAAAAGCTATAAGCATCGGAACGGATATGCAGATGCAAATCGCCCCTGGTGGCCACGGCAGTATGCTTAGTGCCTGCTATGGGGGTAAACTTTTCAAATTCTTTCGGAACAGGTGTGGGCAGTTCCAGTAAATGCCAGGCTTCAAAACCAATACCCAGAACTACGCTGGCTTTAGCATTGGGGAATCGTGTAAGCGCGGAGTTGTTCAGGTTGGAGATCAAGGCACAAAGGTTTTGGAAGGATTCTTTAATGGTTATTCCTTCTTTAAAATTCCATACCATGAAAATGGTATTGTTGTTTGGATAGTCCAGTACGTTTTGTGAATTAATACTCATATAAAGCTTTGTAGTTCGGTTGTTTTGAATATGCCGTAATAAGGGGCTGTAAGAGCTAATTTACAAAAAGGTTGTCCATACGCTTAATTCTTCTTTATTGATCTTACTTTTCAGGCAAGATTTTAATAGTTGCTTCTTTAGTACGCTTGCCGATCATGGGTGGCAGATATTGGCTGTCGCTGTACTTGATTTTGTGTGCATTGTTTATTTTACTGTAGCTCGAACTTAACTGTTCATTTTTTTATCTTTTATACTGTTCATCACTTACCTTCTCCATCCACCGCACTACTTCTCCATTCACTTCCTCCTGTATGGCAATATGACTCATGGCTTTATTGGCAGATGCGCCGTGCCAGTGCTTTTCATTGGGCTCAAAATAAACTACATCACCGGGCTGTATTTCTTGAATATCCTCTCCTTCTTTTTGTATCCAACCCAATCCTGATACAACAATGAGTGTTTGACCCGCAGGGTGTGTGTGCCATGCCGTTCTGGCACCGGGTTCAAAACTAACTAAAGTACCGGCTGCCCTGGTAGTCGCCTGTTTTGCAAATAGTGGATCTATTCTTACACTACCCGTAAACCAATCTTCGTTTCCTTTGATTGAAGATTGTGCTCCATTTTTTATGATATTCATAGTTTTCCTTTTATAATTATTATCAGCACTTTTATTTAAGACTCTCTTTGAAAAACCTGTCCAGTTTTTCAAAAGGGATTTTATCCATTCTGTCATATAAATCTACATGAACAGCATCTGGAATAATCATTAGTTCTTTCGGTTCGGAAGCAGCCTTGAAGTCATCCTCGCTGAAATAACGAGAGTGTGCGTTCTCTCCTGCTATCAAAAGTATTGGTCTTGGCGAAATTTCTTTGATATAACTTAATATCGGCATATTCATAAACGACAGTGCATTGGTAGCAGTCCAGGCACCTACAGAATTCAGAGAGCGTTCGTGAAAACCTCTTGGCGTTCGGTAATA
>JBQCHL010000010.1:0-9182 GCA_051954695.1 Chitinophagaceae bacterium | reverse complement strand
AACCAGGGTGGCTCCGGTGATGGCGTTCGTAAAGCCAAAGAAATATATGATGCCGGAATGATCGGTACCGTAACAGAAGCGCATGCCTGGACCAACCGCCCGGTATGGCCACAAGGCATTCCTACACCTACAGGCAGCTTTGAAGTGCCCAAAGAGCTGGATTGGGACCTTTGGCTTGGCCCGGCTAAAAAGATCGATTATAACCCAGCATACCTGCCTTTCAACTGGCGTGGCTGGTGGGCCTTTGGTACCGGTGCCCTCGGTGATATGGCCTGCCATATCATGGACCCGATCTTCCGGATTCTTCCGATCGATTATCCCGAATCTGCAGAATGCAGCGTAGCCAATATCTGGAAAGATATGTGGGCGGAAGGAAACTATGTGGACAGTTGCCCGCCCTCTTCCATCATACATCTCAATTATCCCAGAAAAGATAAGAAAGGAAATATCAAAGTCTCCTGGCACGATGGCGGCCTGATGCCCGAACGCCCTGCCGAATTAATGCCTGATGAGCCTTTCGGCAACTGGGACGGTGGCGTATTATTAGTTGGTACCAAAGGAAAGCTGCTGATGGATTGCTATGGAGCAAACCCGCGCTTACTGCCTACCAGGCTGATGAAAGAAAAGAAAATGCCAAAGGAAACCATCAAACGGGTTCCCGAAGGACACTATCTCCAATGGGTGAATGCCTGTATTGCCGGTTATGGTAAAGGCGAAACAAGTTCTCCATTTGAATATGCCGGACCATTTACTGAAAGCATCCTGATGGGCAACCTTGCCATCCGCAGTTGGATGATGCTTAACCCCAAACTCAAAGGATGGGATGATAAATATCTTGGCAGAAAGAGGTTACTGTGGGATGCAAAGAATATGAAGATCACCAACTTTGATGAAGCGAATCAGTTTGTGAAGAGAGAGTATCGTGAGGGATGGAGCCTCTGAGCAGTCGGGAGTCGATAGTCGGCAGTCGATAGTATCAAACTTACTAAGATTAAAACAGCCATTACGATATCGTAATGGCTGTTAGCTTTTTAAAGAGTTCATACTATCGACTGCCGACTATCGACTCCCGACTAATCAAGAATGGCCGCTAGTTCGGCTAATTCTTTTTGCTTATAGCCGTCCAGTTGACCAGTGAAGCATTTGCTGAATTCTTCCAGTAGTTGTTGTATTACCTGTTTGTTCTTCCGTGGTTTGAAATAGGAAGAGACAGGAGGCACAGCAATGCGTTTAAAATAGTTCTCTACATCCTGGTGGGAGAATACCTGGCCGGAAGTGGGATCGATAAAAAATTCGATCATGCTGAGCGGGTCAGGGAGGTTTTCCTGGGAGTAGCCGGGCTTGAAATAGGCGATGATACTTTGCCGGGGAATGTTGATGGCCCTGACAGGGATATCGAGCAGTTCACAAAGAAGCAGGTAGAGGACGCCATTGCTGATCTGGTTGCCGCGTTTTGCTTCCAGTGTTTTATGCAGCAGGAATTCATTCGGTTCTTTGTAATTGACCTCACCGCCTTTCAAACCATAATAACTGTAAAGAATGCTGGTAACAATATTGATCTGCTCGAGCGGTGTGAGATAATTATTTAATTCGAGCCAGATATTGCGGCGTATCTTTTCTATCTCCTGCAAAACAGGCGTAGTAGTGAGTTCGGGGTATTGGAATTTGCAAACAAGCAGAGATCCCAGTAGGAGATCATGATGACCGGATACATTCCATTGACGGAAATCTTCTGTGAGATCATGGTAGTGAAGACGATGGATCAGCAATTCAATCCTTTCCTGTATACCTTCGTCCGGCGTGGTTTCCCATAAATGTTCCAGGTTAGGAATGATAGGCTTTCCATAACCAACGATCTTTTCTGAAACAGCATCGAACACTTCTTCGTCCGGATCGTCGATCAAGTGAAGCAGGGCTGATATTTCCTTTGTGTTCTCCAATGATGCAATATGGTCAAAGCAAAGGAAATGGAATAGTTAAACTTTTCCACAGGTGGGGAAAGGGGCAGGATTTAAAAGTAAAAAACCAAAACGTATGTCCCTTTGACTTTTATGTTTTTACTTTTAAATTTTCTTTCCTACCACCATCCAATCCCAGGGGCGGGGTTCCTTTAACCATTGTGGCGGTTGAATGAATTCAGTATGCCAGTCGTAATTGATCTTTTGTTTTTGTATTACTTCAAAACCTTCTTTGCTCAGCAATAATTCCAGTTCTTCACCGAGATAATGTTTGGTGGCAACATTATCGATCTCCACATTTCCCTGCTGAATGCCTGCATATCTTTTTTTTGCTTCTCCTTCTGAAAGGGGAGTATTGAAGAGGCGCTTATCTATCTTCCATTGGTTTTGTATGATGCGGGTAAGCAGCCACGATTCCAGTGATGGTACTACCAGTACCAGGTGGCCGCCTTTCTTCAGGCTCTTATGAATATTGCTGAAAAAATGAATACGCTTCTTTAATGAATCTGTAAGGATCGCATTTACACAAAGTGCCACATCAAACCCTGAGAAAGAAGAAGTGCCGGACGACATGTCCGCGCGCTTATATTCCACATTTTGCAGTTGAGGGAAATTCTTTTTTGCAATGGTGAGATTCTTTGCGGAAATATCCACGGCCATTACTTTTTTGAAAGCAGGCGATAATACGGGCAGCCATTTGCCAATTGCACAGCCGATATCTATTACAGAAGCTTTTGGTGAAGCAAATTTGTGGATGGCTTTTTTGATATAACCTTTCTTGTCCTGTTGGAGCACATCAAAAATCTCTTCACTATAATCAGGAGCTATCTTTTCCCAGTAACTGCGGTCCATATACATAAGATTTATGTAAAAATAATGTTTGATCGCATTCCCACAGAATAATAAAATGCTTTGTGGTCTTTGTTGTCTTGGTGGGAAATAAATGCCCACCAAGACAACAAAGACCACAAAGCATTATTAAGATATATTTTTTAGTACAGGCATTAAAAATCCCACAAGAAGAATATCGATCCTGTCTTGTGGGAATATGACCTGTTACCAGTTATTTTTTCTTTGCTGCTTTTTTGGTAGCTGCTTTCTTGGGTGCTGCTTTTTTCTTCGCTGCAGGTTTCTTTTCTTTTTTAGCAAATGCACCTGGTATTTCTGTCTCGATCATTTTTTTCACATCATCCAGGCTGAAGCCGGCTGCTTCTTCTGCTGTATATTTTGTGTCATCTGCTTTCCTGGGGATCTTCAGCATTTTTTTACCAAAGCGGATAAAGGGACCCCAGCGGCCATTTTCCAGGGCGATGTTTTCATCTGCCCATCTTTGTATAAAACGGTTGGCTTCTTTTTTTACTTTGGTGTCGATCAGTTCGTTCATGTCCGCCTGGGTCAACGCATCAAAATTGTAACGCTTTGGTACGTTGATAAACATTCCATCCCATTTGATAAAGGGACCAAATCTTCCCTTGCCTTTGGTGATGGGTTTGCTATCGTAAAAGCCTACAGGTGCATCGGCCTGCTTTTTCTCTTTGATCAGGGAAATGGCCCGGTCAAGGTCAACAGTAGCAAGATCAGTGCCGCGGGGTATGGATATATATTCTTCTCCCCATTTCACATAGGGACCGAAGCGGCCTACGTTTACGGATATGTCCTTGCCTTCAAACTGTCCGAATGTTCCCTGCAGTTTGAACAGCTCCATTGCTTCCTCATACGTGATGGTCTCAATGCTTTGACCGGTCGGTATTTTCGCGAAGCGTGGTTTATCTTCATCATCGGCACTCCCGATCTGCACCATGGGGCCATAGCGGCCCATGCGCGCTACAACCGGTTTGCCTGATTCAGGATCTGTGCCCAGTTCCCTTTCACCTTTGATGCGTTCTGCCGTTTCAATCGTGTTGTCTACATCTTTTTTGAAGGGGCTGTAGAACTCGTCGATCATCTTGTTCCATTTCATCTTGCCTTCAGCCACTTCATCAAACTCTTCTTCTATTTTGGCGGTGAAGCCATAATCCATGATGTCGTCAAAATACTGTTTCAGGAAATCGGTAACCACCAATCCAAGATCGGAGGGGAAGAGTTTTGATTTTTCTGCGCCGGTGTTTTCCTGTTCTGTTACTTTACTGAGCTGATCATTTTTCAGTATCAGCACCCGGAAATCCCTTTTCACTCCTTCTTTATCTCTTTTCTCCACGTACCCTCTTTTCAGGATAGTAGAAATAGTAGGTGCGTAAGTGGAAGGGCGGCCGATGCCCAGTTCTTCCAGTTTTTTTACAAGCGATGCTTCCGTGTAGCGGGGCAGGGGACGGGTGAAGCGTTCTGTCGCTTTCATTTCTTTCAGTGGCAGTTGCTGACCCGGAGTCAGCGGAGGCAGCATGCCTTCCTGTGTTTCATCTTCACCTGCTTCATCTTCGTCCTTGTCTTCGCGGTACACTTTCAGGAAGCCGTCAAACTTCAGCACTTCGCCGGTAGCAGTCAGTTCTTCCTTATTAGTAGAGATCTCGATCTTTGCAGTAGTCTTTTCCAGTTCCGCGTCTGCCATCTGGCTGGCCATGGTGCGTTTCCAGATCAATTCATAAAGGCGTTTCCAGTCAGGCTCTTCCACGGTGGTATTGCTCATGTAAGTAGGCCTGATAGCTTCGTGTGCTTCCTGTGCGCTTTCGTTCTTGTTTTTGTATTTACGGAACTGGTGGTATTTATCACCATACATTCCTTTTACAGTATTGGTAATATCACCGAGTGCTGTATTGCTCAGGTTCACGCTGTCTGTACGCATGTAAGTGATATAACCGTTCTCGTAAAGCTTTTGTGCGATCAGCATTGTTCTCGACACACCATATCCCAGTTTGCGGGAAGCTTCCTGTTGCAAAGTGGAAGTAGTGAAGGGAGGTGCAGGAGAGCGCTTTCCCGGTTTTACCTGTATGTCGGTAACCTTATAATCAGCTCCGACACAGCTTTGCAGAAAGGCTTCCGCATCTTCTGCTTTGGATTGTTTTTTTCCTTCTGCTGTGAACGTAACTGATTTATTGGTCAGGTCTTTGGCAGTGAACAGTGCTTCTATTTTAAAGGAGCTGAGAGGTGTAAATGCATTGATCTCCCTTTCTCTTTCTGCGATCAGCCTTACGGCCACGCTTTGTACACGACCGGCGCTGAGGTTATTGCGCATGCTCATTTTGCGCCAGAGCACGGGACTGAGCTCAAATCCCACGATACGGTCCAGTATACGGCGGGCCTGTTGTGCCATCACCAGGTTCATGTCCAGTTTGCGAGGATTCTGCACAGCAGCCTGGATAGCGGGTTTGGTGATCTCATGAAAAACAATGCGTTTGGTTGTCTTGGGATCAAGCCCCAGCACTTCGCATAAATGCCAACTAATGGCTTCCCCTTCACGGTCCTCATCCGTCGCCAGCCACACTTCATCAGATTTTTGGGCCAGGCTTTTCAGTTCTTTCACCACTTTTTCCTTATCGTCCGGCACTATATATCTTGGAGCGTAATTTCTTTCAATATCAATACCCATCCCCGCTTTTTCGAGGTCCCGGATATGCCCGAAACAGCTCTTTACCTGGAATTCTTTTCCAAGGATCTTTTCAATCGTTTTAGCTTTCGCAGGGCTCTCAACAATCAATAGGTTTTTCGCCATATTCACACCATAATTAAATAAAATAACCACTGTTTAGTGGCCGCAAGTTAGAACAAGAATAATAAATTTTTTCGTAAACCAATTTTTGAATGTCTTTTTACCGCCTGTGGCAAGTTTGTTCCGGCTAAGACCCGGTAACTTTTTGGTTGCCTCAAACCCTTGCCTGGTAAGGATTTCAGGGGTCCTGTAATTTTCCTTCGTACAGTCTTAACAATTTTTTGCGCAATTATGTTCAGGGGTGAACAGGAAAGATACGTGTGAGGTCGGGCATTTCAACGTTATTTTTCTGTTTTGTTCAGGAAATACTGACAAACCCGGGCTGCCCATTCAGCGTATGCTTTTCCGGATGGATGCAGGCCATCTTCTGCCAGGAGGCTTGCATCAGTCGCGGCTTTTCGGGTAGCCGGCGTGATATTAATATAATGTACACAGTATTTTTCTGCCAGCAGTCGGTTGGCTGCATTATAGGCATCAATATCTGTGGCAATTTGCTGGCGGTCGCGGCCTTCTGCAAAAGGCGTTACTCCCCAATCGGGAATAGACAATACTACTACATGTGTGGAGTCATTGCCTGCCAGCCTGATGGCCTGTTTTAGCAGGTGTTCAAATTCCGGAATGTAATCCACTACGTTCAGGCCGCGGTATTGATTATTTACACCTATTAATAAGGTAACAAAATCATATTGTTTTTTCAGCCTGGCTTTATTCAGTGCAGCCTGCAGTTCCCCGGTTGTCCAGCCAGTTTTGGCAATGATCCTTGGCTTCGCCATTTTTCTTCCTTTTTTGCGCAGCAGGCTTGCGGTCTGCGAAGGAAAATTTTCTTCTGCGGCTACTTTCTCACCAATGGTATAAGAATCGCCAAGTGCGAGATAAGTATAGGTCTTTTGGGATGGAGGAACTCTCATAGCAATGATAAAAATAAGGAGGACAAGGCAACTTAAGAAAGCTGCCTGTTTGACATTGGTAATATGACCAAATTTTGAGCGCATGGGTCAAAGAAAATTGACAACCTCTTTTCTTACTTCCTCATCTCGGTAGATCCTGCTATGCCCAAGTCCTTTTGTGATCACGAACCGGATATTCGGTAGATTCCTTTCCTTGATCTTCAAAGCATCGGACAGGGGTGTGATCTGATCATTTTCATCATGAAACCAAAGGACCGGCCCCGGGATATGGTCCAGCGTCCTTCCTATCGAAAACCAGGCCACAGGCTGACCGCCTACACGGGTGATGATGTTGTCAAATTCTTTCCGGACCGTATCATTTTTCAGCCGGGTAAAATGGAAAAACTTATTGATGGCTGTAGCTGTTTCCGTAGCCGGTGCGATCAGTACTACCCGGCGATCGTTGTCCGGTTTCATTTCTGCAAGTGCAATGCAAAGGCATAATCCACCGAAGGAATGGGCCATAAAGGAATGCACTGGGCCATAATGCTCATGAATATGAAGGATAAAATTACTGAAGATCACTGCATTCACCTGTTTGCCGCTGCTGCGCCCGTGTGCAGGAGCATCGAAAGCCAGTACTTCATACCCTTTTTGTAGAAGAGGTTGCACATACCTGTCAAAATTGATAACTGACGATTCAAATCCGTGGATGATCAACACTCTCCGGCCTGCATCTTTATTCCAGCGATAGCCTGCAATATGATAGCCTTCGAAATCAAAATACAATTTTTCTGCTTCGGTGAAGATCGCCGGAAGAGGTCCGCGGGTCCGGCGCTGAGGCGTGGAAAATAAATTAAAAGCCTGTTCAGCAGTTTTCCTGGGCGAAATAGCCGATAACAGGCCGAATTTTTTCCGGATATAACCCACTGCGATTTTTTGCACTAATTTCATCATCGGGTACAAATTTATTTAAAGCCCTTTAAACTTCAGGTTTGGCTATGGATATCGTTATCATCGGTTCTGGAAACACGGCTGCAGTGCTGGGAAGAAAATTCAAACAGGCTGGTCATACCATTCTTCAGATACTGAGCCGTAATGCATCTGCAGCTACTCAACTGGCTTATGAATGGGATACGGAATCCGCTAACTATATCTCCCTGCTGAACAAGAATGCGGATGTATACATTATCGCAGTTTCGGACAATGCCGTAGCCGAGATCGCTGCTGATCTCCGCCTGCCGGGCAAAGTGGTGGCGCATACGGCAGCGGCTGTGCCTGCTGATGTATTAAAGCCTGTAACGGCGCATTACGGTGTTTTTTATCCATTGCAAAGCTTGCGGAAAGAAATGAGCACCTTGCCTGACATCCCGATATATGTGGACGGTCATGATAAAACAGCCAAACAAAAACTGGAGCAACTGGCCCTTTCCATATCTTATTACCCGCCTGTGCCGGCAGGTGATGAGCAACGGCTGAAACTGCATGTGGCTGCAGTGATCGTCAATAATTTTGTGAACCATTTGCTGGCGCTGGCAGAAGAATATTGCAGAAAAGAAGGGATTGCTTTCAATCAACTGCTTCCGCTGATCGATGAAACCATTTCACGCATTAAGGAAGTGTCGCCCAAACAGGCACAAACAGGCCCGGCCATCCGCCATGACGAAGCAACGATCCAAAAACACCTGGCCATTCTATCTGCCCACCCTGAACTGAAAAACATTTACCTGCTGCTTACATCCAGTATACAACAGGAATCTTAGTTTAGACACAACTCTACAAACAAATAAAATAAGCTCAGTTAGAAACGCCTCCTTCCCGTCCTTCCCGCCTTACCGGTAAAAAATTTACCGGTAAGGCGGGAAGGACGGGAAGGAGAGAAATATCTTAGTAAGAAATGTCTGTTATTTATTTTTGTAAGATCATGAGTATAAACGAACGGTTAAAAAAGATCACGACTTTTGTCTTTGATGTAGACGGAGTACTAACAGACGGCACTATTCTCGTATTAGAAAATGGTTTGCAAGCAAGGCGTATGAGCATCCGTGATGGATATGCCCTGCAGTTGGCAGTGAAAAAAGGCTATCATGTATTGGTCATTTCCGGTGCAGCCGCCTCACCGGTAGTTGACCGTTTAAATAAATTAGGTATTACAGAAGTGCATATGGGCATTGCCGATAAAAAAGCTTTGCTGGAAGAATATATAATTGCAAAAGGCCTTCAGCGGGAGGAGTTGCTTTTTATGGGTGATGATATGCCTGACCTGGATGCCATGCGTTTTGCCGGACTGGCTGCCTGCCCGGCCGATGCCATTGCTGAAATAAAAGAGATTTCTTCCCATGTTTCTCCTGTTAAAGGAGGTGAAGGCTGTGTAAGGGAAATTATTGAAAAGATAATGAAGCTGCGCGGTCATTGGCAGCATAGTGAAGAAGTGAGTTCCCGCTGATCATATTCATGTCGCCAGGGGTTTTATTCCTCAAACAGGTGATGTATCTTTCCAAAAAAATAAGAATGAGTTTGTTTGCAGCTTTCTTGAGATTGGTCCGCCTGCCAAACCTCATTTTTATAGCGCTTACACAGGTGCTTTTCCAGGTGTGTATTTATTATCCTTTATATGAGGGTACTATTCCTGCGCATGATACACGGAGTTTTCTTTTACTTGTAACGGCTTCTGTATTGATTGCGGCTGCTGGT
>JBQCHL010000009.1:0-193549 GCA_051954695.1 Chitinophagaceae bacterium | reverse complement strand
TGCCCGCCTATTTTTTTTGGGCGTCTGTCTATCGTCCAAAACCAAAAAAATTTGTATTTTAATTTTCTATATCTTATTCCTTTTTTTTATTTGTGCAAGCGGGGTACTTGCTCCGCCCTACTAAAGACTTCCGACTCGGGGCAGACTTCCGACTAAAGACTATCGACTCAGGGGCCTGTGCATCCAAATTGATTAAAGAATCGTCAAATAACCGGCCGGGTATTGGATATTAACGGTTTGGCGGTTAACTTGGGCCGTTGTTCATACTAAAAAGCGGTCAGAGCCCGTTTTGGGATGACAGTAACCAGTCCTATTATAAAACAATAACACCGATTTGATGAAAACCTATTTTTTAGCCTTTCTTTTTGGCATTGCCGTGTTGCCGGGTACTGCTGAAGCCCAGATCAAACTCCCCAAAATATTTTCCAAAGGTTCTTCCTCTGGCGTTTCTGAAGATGAGGCCGGCCAGGGCATTAAGGAAGCCCTTACCCAGGGCGTGGCGAATGCTGTGCTGAATCTCAATAAAACGGATGGATTTTTTGGAAGCCAGGTATATAAAATGTTCCTGCCTCCGGATGCACAAAAAATAGAAAAAACATTGCGTTCAGCCGGGATGGGTTCCCAGGTTGATAAAGCTATATTGGCCATTAACCGTGGTGCTGAGGATGCGGTAGGCTTTGCCAAACCCATTTTCGTGGATGCGATCAAGGAAATGACCGTGACTGATGCCCTCAAGATCCTGACCGGTTCCAATAATGCTGCAACAGAATATTTCAAGCAGAAAACAACTGACAAACTGGTAGCAGCCTTTAGCCCTTCTGTGCAAACCTCGCTGGATAAAGTGGAAGCAACCAAATACTATGGAGATATCGTCAATACCTACAATAAATTTCCCACCACAATGAAAAAGGTAAATCCTGATCTGACGTCTTATGTGGTAGGAAAGGCTGTGGACGCCCTGTTTGACCAGGTAGCAAAGGAAGAAGCGAATATCAGGGCTAATCCGATGGGTCAGGCATCTGCTTTGCTGCAGAAAGTGTTTGGCAGCGTGAAAAAGTAATTTTTAATCCCTACCTAAATAGTGAGGACCGCCTACAAGCGGTCCTTTTTTATTCTCGATGGCCGATGTTCGATGACCGAATAGCCGAATGTTCCCGTAAGTAATGAACTTATCAATTAAAACCCGGCCATTCGGTCATCGAACATCGGCCATCGCTTTTTAGCTTCCCGCCAGTAAAACCTGCCATGCTTCTCTTACTTTTCCCTGCGCCAGCAGTTTTTTCGCATGTAAATGCAATTCCTTTTCCATTTCTTCCGGGTTCAGGTTATAATACTGGATGATCTGTTTCAGGTGATCATCTTCATAAGAAGCATCCACTACCGGCATTTCATGCACATTGCCTAACTGCCCCAGTTCATTGCCTGTTAAAAGAGTGCTGTTCCTTATAGACGAAGGAAGGCTATCCAATCCTATTCCCAGTTTCACATTTGGCTTTTCTACCTGGAAAAGGTTTGATTCATTTACTACACAATACCAGTCGCCACCCAATCTTGCTACATGATGGATCTTCCGCTGGTCCATTTTTTTGTTTTCATCCAGCAATGCATCATCAATATGCATACGGATCACTTCTGCGATCACCAGATTGCCGGCACCACCCTCGCTGCCCAGGGATTTTATTTCCAGCACCCGGCATTCCATTTTGATGGGGCTTTCTTTTACCATCGGCGGCTGAACAAGCGTGGCCGGCTCGGCTGTAAATCCTGCTTTAATAAATTCATTTACGCCTTTGGGGTATTCACAACTGGCCAGCGACACCTGCTGCACCATTTCCATTGTCACGATATTTATCACTACTTCCGGCACCTCCCGGATATTTTCAAGTGTATGCTTGGTGGTATTATTACGGACCCGGCGGGCAGGAGAAAACACCACAACCGGGGGATTGGAAGAAAACATATTGAAAAAGCTGAACGGGCTCAGGTTTACTTCCCCTTCTTTATTGATGGTAGAGGCAAAACAGATCGGCCGGGGAGCAATGGAATGCTGGAGATAGTATTGTTTTTCAACAGCAGTAAGTGCCGGGAGGTCAAGAATCATGGTAATTTGATTGATCAGCCGCAAATATCCGCAAACTGCTTCTATTCCATCCAGGGTTTATTATTTGCCATTCATAATTTTTTAAGAAAAGGTGTAACAAAAAGAAAAGCATCTTCGTTCTACGAAGGATTTCGTTTAAATTGAGTAATAAAACCATAAAACCCTTTTAGTATGAGAAAGATGTTATTAATGCTGGCCATGGGTGCCATGTTCCTGCCTGCTACCGGAAAAGCCCAGGAGGAAAAACGGATTGAAATTGTTGGCAGCGGAAATGTTACCACCCGCGATGTATCTGTAAATTCTTTCAGCCAGTTGAATGTAAGCGGAGTGTTCAACCTAATCCTTGCCCAGGGCAATAAGGAAGATGTGAAAATTGAAGCGGATGATAATTTGCAGGAACTGATCCTGGTGAATGGAGAAGGCTCTGCACTCACCATTTCCATGAAGAAGAACGTGAACATCAAAACCTCGAAGAAAATGAATGTGTACATAACATTCAAGCAACTGAAGGGGCTTGATCTTAGAACAGTAGGTAATGTTAGCACTACAGGCACTTTGAATTTTGATGACCTGCAATTGAGCAATAAAAGTGTGGGTAATGTAGTTCTCAAATTATCTGCACGCTCTGTGAACCTGGAGAACAAAAGTGTAGGAAATCTCGAACTGGAAGGAAAAGCAGATAATGCTGTGGTGAAAAACAAATCCGTCGGCAATTTCAGGGCTGCCGGTTTTGTAGTGCAAACAATGGATATGGACAACAATGGTATCGGTAATGCTGAAGTGAATGCGGAGAAGAACTTGAAGCTGAAATCTTCCGGCTTGGGTAAAGTGAGAAACAAAGGAGCCGGATCAGTGACAAAACTGAATAAGGTTGTGATCTGAGATAGCCTTCGAACGATTTAACTATAGATGTCAAACCCCGGGCTATGACCCGGGGTTTGCATTTTAACTGTATAAACCAGGTTTAGAAGAACTTTCTATTTCTTTCTTTTCAATATGCTCCAGTCCGTATCCTCTTTCACGATCTTGTTCTCCAATGTGCCTAACTGATCAATTTCCATTTCCACTACATCTCCATCTTCCAGCCACTGTTCCTGGTATGCAGGATCATTCAGCTTACCCGTTCCGTTCAATTCCAGGAAGCATCCGGTACCTACAGTGCCGCTGCCGATCACATCACCGGGATAAATATCTACGCCATAAGAAACACGCTCAATGATCTCTGCAAACGTCCAGTCCATATCACCCACATTGCCTTCACTGACCTGCTTTCCGTTCACCCGGCATTTCATGGTAAGGTTCCAGTTTTTGCCGGTATGATTTTCTTTAGGGGCGATCTCGAAATCTTTTAACTCATCCAGTGTTACCAGCCATGGACCGGTAGTGGTTGCAAAATCCTTTCCTTTGGCTGGTCCAAGGTTGAGCAACATTTCTTCCATTTGAAGGCGGCGTGCGCTCAGATCATTCATGATCATCAATCCGCCGATATATTCATCTGCATCTTCTGCTTTAATGTTGCGGCCATATTTGCAGATAACGATCGCAGCTTCCAGTTCAAAATCCAGTTTTTCAAAATGATCAGGCATGCAGGTAACTGGTCCAGGACCTTTGACACTATGATGATTGGTAAAATAGAAAATGGGATACTGATCAAATTCAGGGATCATTTCCACTTTGCGGTTTCTTCTGGCAGCAGCCACGTGCTGGCGGAATGCATAGCCATCGCGGCAACTGGTAGGGAAAGGAACAGGTGCCAGCAACTGCAATTCGCTGACCGGCGTTCTCTTATTGCTGGTGCGTGTGCCCTCTTTCAATAACAGTTCACCTGCAAGAGCCATAGGAAGTGAATCCTCCCAGTAATGAAGGAACATATTCATGGTACCTGGCAAGTCAGGATGGAGGGTTTCCATATCATATACAAAACCATCGATCAGAACACCGAGTTGCTCGCGTTCTTCCTTGAGATAAGAAACTAGTTTCATGATTGTTACTTTTCAGGTGGGGCAAAGGTAAGGGAATGGGTGACAATGGAAGATGAACTACTGGTATGACTTGCGTAGGTTATTCGGCCACTCGGCCATCGCCTTCTGACAACAGTCATCCGCCCTAATTTGACGTGCTACCAAACTTGTTTTATTTTAGTTGTGTAATACCAGCAAAATGTACCGGCATTTTATTTTTCTTTCCATCCTATTCTTTCATTTCATGAGCATTGCCCAACCCCCATCCAGGACGTTCCCTGCTTCGCTTTTATATGAAAAAGCATCACCACAACTCCTGCAGATACTGGACAACCCGGATACGTTCCGTTATCAGCTTATCTATACACAAATCGATAGGGACAGGAACAATAACCCCCGGTTCACACATTATAAACTGAGATGCAATAAAGACGAATATTTCAATCCTGCTTCCACAGTAAAAATGCCTTTAGCTTTCCTGGCACTGGAAAAACTGCACCAGATGAAGATACCAGGCGTAAATAAATATGCGCCTATGCTTACCGACAGCGCTTTCAGCCGCCAGACTGTTGTAACGGAGGATACCAGTGCTGAGAATGGCCTGCCATCCATTGCCCATTATATCAAAAAGATATTTCTAATCAGCGACAATGATGCGTATAACAGGCTTTATGAGTTCCTGGGCCAGCAATACATCAATGAAACCCTTTGGAAAAAAGGATATAAAGACATAAGGATCACCCGCCGCTTCACGCCGATGGATGAAGAAGAGAACCGGCACACCAATCCGATTCGCTTTGTAAAAGACGGGAAGACGATCTATGCACAACCACCAGCTTATAGCCACGCTAAATTTGACTTTCCTAAAACAATACTGATTGGCCGGGCACATTATAACCGTGATGAACAACTGGTGCAATCACCTATGGATTTTACACGGCACAACAATGCACCGCTGGAAGATCTGCAGCAGATATTGCAATCTGTTTTATTCCCGGAATCTGTTCCGGCAAAACAACGGTTCAAGCTTGACAAGGATGATTATAGAATGCTTTACCGCTACATGTCGCAGATGCCTTCTGAAAGCAAACACCCGAAATATGATACCAGCGAATATTTTGACAGCTATACCAAGTTTTTATTCAAAGCCGACCGGACCGTTCCTTCATATATCCGTGTGTTCAATAAAACAGGCTGGTCTTATGGATTCTTAACAGATGTATCGTATGTCGTGGATTTCAAAAATAATATTGAGTTCATGATTAGTGCCCTGATCTATGTGAACAGTGATGGAATATTGAATGATGATAAGTATGAATATAAAGAAACCGGCTACCCCTTCTTTAAAGAAGTGGGGAGTATCTTTTATGAGTATGAATTACAGCGGAAAAGGGAGCGGAAGCCGGATCTTTCAAAATTTAAGATCAACTACACAGAACCTTAATGAGAACCTCTGTTGCCCCGGAGGTTAAAATGGGCTTTTTTGTATCTTTGCCGCGATGCAGTTTGAGAAAATCCACAATAAAGGCCAGGCCCGTTTGTTTAAAAACGACTACCTGGAAATGCTTACCAAGACCCACCCGCTGGTGATCTGGGGCATGTATCTTCCTGTGATCGGCTTTATGCTATATTACAGCAACACTACTCTTGGCTTCTCGCTGCTCCGTGTGGTGCTTACCTTTTTCGGAGGCATGTTTTTCTGGACATTGTTTGAATATTTCGCTCACCGCTTTCTTTTTCATTGGGTAAGCGAAAGCCCGCGCGCGCAAAAGTTTATTTATACCCTGCATGGTAATCACCATCATTACCCCCGCGATAAGCAAAGGCTTTTCATGCCGCCTGTACCAAGCATCATTATTGCTTCTGCTATTTTCGGGTTGACTTATCTCATCATGCGGCAGTATACATTTATGTTCTTCCCCGGCTTTATTCTCGGCTACCTGATGTACGGCACTATGCACTATGCCATTCATGCCTGGAATCCTCCTTTTAAATGGATGAAACCATTATGGAGAAACCATCACCTGCACCATTATAAAAATGAGCATAATGGTTTTGGTGTAAGCTCTACTATCTGGGACCATGTATTCGGAACAATGTTCGATCTGAAGAAAGAAAAAGAAGATAAAGAGAAAGTAAAGGAACTGATGTTTGGTAAGGATAAGAAATAAGGATTACCACTTTTCATTTTCATCAATATTGTCTTCTCTCCTGGTAAACTGCTTCCTTGATTCTATTTTTTGAGCCTGGCGCTCTATCATTAATTCTGCAATGATCCTTCCTGCATCTTCACCAGGATTGTTTTTAAGCAGGTTCTTCAGTTTTATATCGCTTACATCCATGCGGTAAAGAATGGCAATGAGGCGGTCGAAATCATTTACCAGGAGATCGTTAATCTTGTCTGCCAGTTGACGGAACCGTAGCTCATTATCAACCTCCCTGAACATAAGCCCAAGTTCAATACCGACAGCCTGTATGGATTCTTCATTATGCATAGCGAACCAAAAATAGCCAGGTTTTTTTGCAACTTTTTTCGCGCACACATGTCCAATAAAAAAGCATCCGGAGCAAGCAACATTTTGAATAAAAAATGCACTTTTTAAGTAAAATGTTCTTGTATAAAGAACTGGCATATTCACAGTTATCGCAGGTTCGGGCTACTTGTGGCAAATGTAAAATAAACGTTAAAGCGGAAGTTCGACAACTTTCGTACGAACATTATCGTATTTTAGCAATCTAACCAAAAACCGGAATGAGAAAGATCTTTACGCTGGCAGTAATCTTATGCTGCTTCAATGGCTATGCTTTTGCCCAGGGCACTCTGAAAGGAAGGATTATTGATTCAACCAGCCAGCAACCACTGGGGTTGGCAACAGTTACTGTTTTTAAAGCAGCCGATACGGCCATTATCACCTACCGCCTCAGCGATCCCGAAGGCAATTTTAAAGTTCCCGGCATTCCATTCGATCTCGATTGCCGTGTTGTTATCTCCTTTTCCGGTTATGGCATTTTCCGTAAAGAGTTTACCATTCCTGCGGGCGAAGCCACCCTGGACATGGATACGGTGTATATGCTTCCTGATGCCAAATCACTGGATGAAGTGCTGGTGATTGCAGAAAGGCCTCCTGTTGTGGTTAAAAAGGATACGATAGAGTTCAATGCTTCTGCTTTTAAAACTTTGCCCAATGCACTGGTTGAAGACCTGCTGAAAAAGCTTCCGGGTGTGCAGGTAGACAGGGACGGAAATATTGCCGTGAACGGTAAACCGGTGAACCGTATCCTTGTCGACGGAAAGGTTTTCTTTGGTGATGACCCTAAAATGGCTACCCGCAACCTGCCTGCCAATGTGATCGATAAAGTGCAGGTAACTGATGATAAGGAAGAATTGCTGCGGAATGGTGACGACAATATCAACAACGTGGGCAAAGTGGTTAATATCACTTTAAAGAAAGGAGTGAAGAAAGGCTGGTTTGGAAAATTGTATGGCGGGCTTGGCACTGATGAGCTGTATGAAGCCGGTGGCATCGCCAATATTTACCGGGATACATTGCAGATCAGCGTGCTTGGTTATATGAACAATATGAATAAGGCAGGCTTCAGCTTCAACGAGCTTATGCAAACCGGTGGTATGGACAGGAACCGCAGCAACAGTAATGGCACCAGCATCAGTATCTGGAATAATAGCAGTGGTGGCTCAGGTGTTTCAATCAACGGGGTGAACTTTGGCGGCGCGCAGAATTATGGAGGAGTTTCCACCAGTAAGGGTGCAGGGTTCAATCTTAATCATGCACCTAGTGCAAAGAAATCATTATTCCTTCAATACTTCCACGGCAATATACACGTGAATCGTTTGACGGAAACGGAAACGCAGCAGTTCAATGGCGACACGGTTATCTCTAACAAGACCAGGCTTACAGGCGGTGTGGTCACCAATGGGCACAATATTGGTGCAGGCCTGAGGTTAAAACCGGATTCCGTTACCAATATCCTGTTCAATGCCAATTATACCATCGGACTTTCGGATGAGAACAGGATCAGCACAATCAGCAGCACGAATAATTTATTAGGCCCGCTTAGTGCCGGTAATGTATTGCAGTCCAATAAAGGAAGTGTTTACTATTATCGCCATTCTTTAAATATTACCCGCCTTTCCAAAACAAAAAAAGGAAGGCGTTATAACATTTATCATAGCCTGGATATCAATAACCGCTATAATGATCTTTCTACCAATACGGGTCTTGATTTTTATTACCCCACAGCCTACGATAGCCTGGCCGCCCAGCTTCGTAATGAACGCATACCACGTACCGATGCTGCCGTATCGTTCAACTACAGCGACCCGCTCAGTAAAATATTGACATTCCGCATTGGCGGCCGTTATGAATACGGACAGGTCACCAATGATATCAATACTTTCAGTAAAGACCCAGCTAATCCTGGCAACGGCGACATTCCTGATCCTTTACGCACCAGTGGTTTCAACCGCCACAGCAACAGGATACTATTGATGCCGGGCCTGGAGTTTAAATGGAAGAACTTTACGATCACACCGGGATTGCGTGCCTTGTTCCAGTATGTTGATAATGACCTGGCCTCCCTGCCAGCACCGGTGAAACAGAAGAGCACAGACCTGCTTCCTGCGCTGAGCGTGACTTATAAGCAACTAAATCTTAATTACAGCCGGGATATTACACTGCCTTCTTTTACATACCTGATCCCTGTAAGTGATAACACCAATCCTTATTTTATCACTAAAGGAAATACGACGCTCAGTCCTTCGAGGAGGGATAATTTTTATGCCAACTATTATTTCAACGATCCCAAGCGTTCATTCAATATCAGTGTGTATGCCAATGGAGCCCTTACGCATAATGATATAGTGCAGAGCATAACAGTGGATGAAAAAGGTGTGCAAACAACAATGCCGGTGAATGCGAACGGCAGTAAGAATTTTTATATCAATTACAACCTGTACAAACAGTATAAAAACAACCAGCGCTTTATTTTTTCCTGGAACACAGGTGCCAATTATAATTTTAACCGGAACCGTCTGCTATACAATGGTGAAAGCAGTTGGCAAACTACATGGAGCCTTAATCAATGGGCCGGGATCGGGCTTAACTGGAATGATAAAGTGGAATGGAACAGCAGCGTAAGTCTCGGTTATAATTTTACCCGCTATTCAAGCACTGCCTTTAATAAGTTGAAAGTGCAAACACGCTGGTGGGAAAATGAATTGATCGTAAGATGGCCGAAGCACGTGATCTGGGAAACGCAATGCTCTTACAGCTTTAACGGCAATGTGCCTGCCGGTTCGCCTAAAGAGATCGTTCGCTGGAATGCGGCGGTTAATTTCACTATGCTTCGCGATGAGACCGGTGTGCTGCGTCTCAGTGTATTCGATATTCTCGACCAGAATAAGAATATCTCTTCTTACACCAGCCGGAATATGATCACTACTTCACAAACCAATGCGTTGACACAATATTTTATGGCCACGTTCACGTATAATGTAAGGCCTGCAGGTGTGAAAAAGAAAGTAGGTGGAAGGGAGAGATTGTTCCTGTTCTAATATCTCTCTGCGATCCCCAAAGTGAACAAGGCAAAATCGTATTTCACCGGGTCGGCCATATCCATTTTTCTTAACTGGGAAGTCAGCTCCAGGGCTGCTTCCCAGTCTGTTTGTTTTCTTTTGAGCAGCTTGAACTTTCTTGCTACCCGGGCTACATGCAGATCGATGGGGCAAATGAGCTGCGATGGAGAGATGTTTTCCCAGATACCCAGATCAACGCCTTTGCCATCATTCCTTACCATCCACCGCAGAAACATATTAAGCCGCTTGCAGGTGGAACCCCTTTCCGGTGTTGAAATATGTTTTTTTGTTCTTGGCGGCGCATCTTCCAGCGAAAAGAAATAATGATGAAAACCGGAAAGCATTTCTTCCACAGACCTGCCATGCCTGGTAAAAGCTGTTTCAAGGCTGGGAGAGGAACTGTAATGATACTTGAAGAATTCAATAAAATACAACAGGTCTGTTGCATTGAAAGTGCGATGTTTAAAATCCAGTAACCGCTTCAGATCCTTATCAGAGTGATGCAGGCAAAACTGGTGCGGACGCATGCCCATCAGCTGCATCAGTTCTTTTGATTTATTAATGATAGTGGTGCGGTTGCCCCAGGCAAATATTGCTGCAAACAGCCCTGCAATTTCCTGGTCGGCTTTATCCTTGAATAAATGGGGGATGCAAACAGGATCATCCTTAATAAAAGAAGGTTGATTATATTCATCAACCTTCTTATCCAGAAATTCTTTTAATGATTTTGTCATATTTAATCCGGCGGTCAGATGGGAGTGCCTCCCCTGATCAGCCTTAATAGAATGGCAATAATAGCTATTACCAGGAGTATATGAATAAGACCTCCAACGGAAAACACAAAGAAACCAAGTGCCCAGCCGATCAGTAGTATAACAGCAATAAGGTATAGCATAGCAGGCTTTTTAAGATGAAAAAATATATGTCCTGTCCTACCCCTTATTTTGCAGATACAATGCCAAACCTGCTGTTTTACCCGATAGCTTTTTTCAGATCTTCGATCAGGTCGTCGGCATCTTCCACCCCCACGCTCAATCTTATTAATGAATCGGATAAACCGTTCTTGATCCGCTCTTCCCTTGGAATAGAAGCATGTGTCATGGATGCAGGGTGATTGATCAGCGATTCAACGCCGCCCAGGCTTTCCGCGAGGGAAAACAGGTGTGTTGAAGACAATACCCTTGCAGCTTCTTCCTGGCTGTCGTTCTTTAATTCGAAGCTGATCATTCCTCCAAATCCGCGCATTTGTTTTTTGGCGATCGCATAACCGGCGCTGTCCTCAAATCCAGGCCAGTACACTTTGGCTACTTTGGGATTGCTGCGCAGCCACTGGGCAATTTTTTCCCCATTCAGGCAATGCTGTTGCATGCGGAGGTGAAGCGTTTTAATACCCCTTAATACAAGGAAGCAATCCATCGGCCCGGGTACGGCGCCGCAGCTTTTCTGTATAAAGTAAAGCTTCTCACGAAGCTCAGCGGAATTCATGATCAATGCGCCCTGGATCACATCGCTGTGGCCGCCCAGGTATTTGGTAGAAGAGTGCATAACGATATCAGCACCCACATCGAGCGGGTTTTGCAGGTAAGGGGAAGCGAATGTATTGTCGACGCAAAGCAAAGCATTGGCTTTTTTGGCAATGACCGATACCCCTGCAATATCTGTAATGTTCATCAGGGGATTGGTAGGTGTTTCCAGCCAGATGAGTTTTGTTTTGGATGATACGGCAGCCTGCACTTTGGAAAGGTCCGTTGTATCTGTATAAACGAATTTGATCCCGAACTTTTCAAACACTTTGGTAAACAACCTGTAGGTGCCGCCATACATGTCGCTGGCCGCAACCACTTCATCACCCGGCTCAAGCAATTTGATCACGGCATCAGTGGCGGCCACACCACTACTGAAAGCAAGTCCGAACTTTCCATTTTCGATCTCAGCCAGTGCTTCTTCCAGCGCTTTACGGGTTGGATTCTGGCTTCTCGCATATTCAAAGCCTTTGTTTTTACCCGGTGCTTCCTGCACATAAGTAGAAGTTTGAAATATAGGGGTCATGATAGCCCCTGTTGAAGGGTCAGGCGTAGCACCCGCATGAATAAATTTTGTTGCAATCTTCATATTGGAAATGTTAAAATGATATTAAGAGAACAGGATGCAAAGATGAGAAATAATTAAGAAAGCCCGGCAGTCTCTTTATTTACCGCTTATCCAGCAGTAAAAGCTTTTAACAATTACTTTAAATGGGATTTTACAAAATATAAATCATGTTTCACGTAGATAAACATGCTTTTCACAGTTGTTTTATAGCGTTTCAGCAGAAAGCCGCAAAAAGGATATGTTATAGCAACAATAAGTTCATTTACCAATAATACCTAATTGCTTGCCTTGACGTTTTTCATGTAGGTACTTTGCATCAGATAACGAACGATTAATCATCAAAAACGGATAACCATGAAAAAAGTATTTTTATTCGCAGGGCTGCTGGCTGGCATGATAGCTTTTGCCACTCCTGCACCAGAGCCAACAGAAAAGGTGTTGAAGGCATTCAAAGAAACCTTCTCTTCCGCAAAAGATATCACCTGGCATGAATACAGCGATTTCATTCAGGCCAACTTCAGGCAAAATGAAATGCAGATAAGAGCGCAATACTCTGATGATGGTACGCTGTTGAAAACTATCCGCTATTATGGCGAAAAGAATTTACCGGCCAACATCTTTGCCAAACTGAAGAAAAGATATAAAGGCCAGGAGATCTATGGAGTTACAGAAACTGTATGTGCTGATGAAGTAACTTTTGTGATCAACCTGCGTGATGGAGAGAATTGGTACACTGTAAAATCCGATGTATACGGTAACATGGAGCTGACCAGCAAATTTAAACGTGCAGATATATAGATTAAGTGAGGTATTAGTTGTAAGTCGGGAGCTTAGGCTTCCGACTTATTGTTTAAACAAGCCGCTGCATTCAGGTATCTCCAATCATAATTGTTTTTGCTATAAGCTTCTGCGGGTTCCAACGGTTTTGCAAGCACACTTGCATTGAGTATTTTTTCCTTCACCAGTTTTTCTCTTGCATCTTTTATCATTTCCTGCATGGCCGGATGTTGCATCCATTGTTTTTGTGGGGGCTCAAATCCTGTTTTATCTTTTCGCCAGGTGATGGCAGTTGGTAAATGATCCTTCATTGTTTGCCGGAGTATCCATTTCGTCCAGCCCTGCCTGATCTTGAAACCGGGAGGGAGCGAGAAAATGAATTCTACCAGTTCATGGCTTAAAAACGGAAGCCTTACTTCACGTCCATGGGCCATTGAGTTCCTGTCGGCATACCTGAGCAATTCATTCAGCCCATGTACACAGGTATTGAAATAAAGAATGCCATTCAGCCCCCGTAGTTCAGGAGAACAGTAATAAGCTTCCTTGCTTTGCAGCCGCACAAAATCCTTATGCAGGTCTTCCTGGCCAAGAGCATGAAAGAGGTATTGCTTTTCCAGTATCACCGAAGCCAGGTCGGGCAGCAGGCTGGCCATGATATTTTTCCACCCAAAGCTTTCCTGAACTCCTGCTTCCCTGGCGGCAGCGATCTCTTTGCTTTTTATCAGTTTCCGCTGATGAAATAATTCCTGCCAGTACCATTTATAGTATTTATGATAACCCGCCAGTGTTTCATCCGCACCTTGGCCGTCGAGCAAAACAGTTATCTGATGCTTTTTCGCCAGTTCAAACACGCTGAACTGTGCAAATGCACTGGCTGAAGAAGCAGGTTCTTCCTGGTGGTACAAAAATTTTTTCCAGTGATGGATCAGGTCATTAGCTGTAATGGCTACCGTATGTTGCTTCAATCCAAACTCGTTTGCTACCATCCGGGAAAATCCGAGTTCATCTTTTTCAAAGCCTGGAAAACTGGCTGTGAAACAATGCTGGGCGAAAGAACTTTTTCCTGCCTTATGTATAAGCATTGCAATAGATGAACTGTCAAGCCCTCCGCTTAATGAAGTGCCGACCGGGACATCACTGCGGAGCCGTCTGTCAATGGATTGTGACAGAAGATGCTGAAAACGGGCAATTGCTTCTTCATCACCAATGGAAAGCGTGGAAGACATTGACAGGTCCCAGTATTTATCAATGATAAGTTCCCCTGAAGAAGGTGTAAAATAAAGCCTTGATGCAGGTGGCAGTTGTACAATATGTTCAAAGAATGTTTCTTCAGGCCGCTCCGGGTTATCTACATAGCCGATCGTGATATAATTGAACAGCATTTTCAAATTAGGGATGTATGGTACACCTGCTGCCCAGAGAGCTTTCATTTCTGATGCAAAAAAAAGCGAACCTTTATCCAGTGAATAGAAGAACGGTTTTTCTCCAAACCGGTCTCTTGCTGCAAATAATTCCTGTTCTTTTTCATCCCAGATGGCGAAGGCAAACATGCCGTCGAAATGATATAGACATTCATCATCCCAATGGTCATAAGCGGCAAGGATCACTTCAGTATCTGATCCGGTATGGAAATGATAACCTTGTTTCTGCAATTCCTGTTTTAGCTCCAGGTAATTATATATTTCACCGTTATAAATGATACTGTAGCGATGGGTGGCCTCACCAGGAAGGGTGTAATGCATGGGTTGGGCAGAGGCATTGCTGAGATCGATAATAGCCAGGCGGCGGTGGCCAAGAAGGACGGTGCCATTGTTATTTTGCCAGAAGCCATCTCCGTCGGGGCCGCGATGAGCTAATGCATCTGTCATTTTATGCAGTTGCTCCTTGCCGTGTAATGGCCCTGGTTGTATAATACCGGCAATCCCGCACATACTGTAAATATCTTAAATAATTTTTGCTGACGGTAATATGTTTCCCACAAAGCCACAAAGAGCACAAAGAAAAATCCTTTGTGCTCTTTGTGGCTTTGTGGGAAACATAAAATTTTAAAAGGAGATAGGGAGCTTTACTACCACATCATCCCATCCTATTACCAGGTTGGCTCCTATGTCTGTTTTCTCGAACACCATTGTGAAGTATTCAAGCATAGGATTATTAAAAGTAGCCGGCACTTTAAAGCGCTCTATATCCTTGGCGGGATCTTGTTTTAATCCCCAGGTATCAATATTGCTGTTAAGAACGATCGTCCAGCTATCCTTGTGAGGAATACAATAAAGGATATAGCGGCCTGCTTTTATCTTCTTTCCGTCGATAGTAACATTCTTATAAAGATCGATCTCTGTTGATTCGTTGGCTCCAAGGCGCCAGGGTTCATCATATTTCAAGATCCCTGAAAATAAGCGGCGTTTTTGTAAATGAGGGCGGCTGTATACTACCCGCGCCACAGGTGGTGCCACGGTGCCATTGGCCATTTTGATTTTAGGATAATCAACCGGGAAATAACTCATATCCATGGGAGATATATCCACGGGGGCATAGGTATTGCCTGGCATATCCTGAGGCAGCACCGGTAAAGTGTCCACCGGCACAATATGGTTATCAGTGGGCGTTGCTTCTTTTTTTTCTTCCTTGCAGGCAAAAACCGTCAGCACAATGAGTAAAAGAAGCGAATGTTGAAGGGTCTTCATTATTAATTGTTCGTTAGAGCGTAATTGGCAAAGCCACCCTGGTGTTTTCCCATGCAATCACCAGGCTGATGCCGGCTGCTGATTTTTCAAACAGCATAGCCAGTGATTCCAACGGTTCTTCCAGTTTTTGCACAGGAACGTCCACTCTCACTATATCATTCGCCTGCTTGTATTTAAAAGATCCCCAGGTATCAGTGTCTTTATTGATGATAAATGTCCAGCTTTTTTCATTAACAATAGCATAGAGGGTATATCTCCCTTTTGCTATCTTTTTCTGGCCAATGATCACCGGTTTGAAAAATTCGATCTCGGTAGCTTCATTGGCACCCATTCTCCAGAGTTTGCCATATTCAACCAGGTTGCCAAAAATAGGGCGGCCTTCTTTTTTTGGCCGGCTGTAAATAACACGGGCCACAGCCGGTTCTATTGATTTCGCCTGTGTTTTCAATTGAGGGTAATCACAGGGATAATAACTGACGTCCAGCGGCGATTTATCAATAGGAGGAATAACGGTTTGCGATAGGACGATATTGCCCAGTAAAACCAACGCTGCACAAACGAAAAGGGCTTTTTTCATATTTTATTTTTCTGACACTGCAAAAATATAGAAGAGGGTTCAAATGTGGGCAGGCAAGCAGATAATTAACGGGTGTATAATAGATCAATTCCCTTCTGTTTCTTTCAGCAAAGTATATTGCTCCAGGACATAAGGCTTTGCTTCTTTCCAAAACTGGCGATAGCAATCCTGCAAAAACAGGTAATGTGTATCCAGCAATTGCATGGCTGTATCGCTTTCTGTTAAATATAGCGCACGCCTTACGAGGCCTTTCAGGCTGTTGCCAATACCCCAGCGCGATTGGTAATTATATAGCCAATCCTGCTTCTGCATATAGGGGAACATGACCTTAAATGCTGCCGGATGCCAGTTGCTGTATTCATGAAGCATAGAATAGGTTTGCTGGGAAAATGCAGCTAATGCGGTTCCGGGAAACTCATTAGGATCGTTGGCCAGAAAATGATCATATATCACATCTATTATAGCACCACTGTACAGCCGGTAAGCGGGCCTGAAAGGTTCTTTAGCGGCATTGGTAACAGGATGTGAATCTGTGAATGTATCAATGAGCCGGTGAAGCATGATCCCATGCTGAATATCGGAAGGATAGTCAAATTGTTTTTTCCCTTTTACAAAATCGCTGATCATATTTCCTGTGAGCACGCCAGGATCGTTAAAAGACAGATATGCGTGCGCAAGAAAATTCATTGCTTAAAGATAGATTAAGTAATTAAAAGAAGTTTTCACTTACTTAACGTTTTTATTCAGCCAATTATTGATCTCTTCAAGGGCTGCCGGTGAAAATGTTTCCTCCAGTTGTGCATATTCCGCAACCGTACAGGCTTTGCAGGTCTGGAAAAGATGGTTTAAGCCAGGCAATTCCTTCACTGTATAAGTTTTACTCTTGCTTTTCTTCAATGCAGATTCTATGCCGTTAAGGTTGGAACCGGCAACTACCTGTATATCTTTCCCGCCATTCAGCGCAAGCACTTTGCAATGAAGCGCTTTCAGATATGGAGTGGGATCAAAAGCAAGGAAATACCGATACCATTTGCCTTGCAGCTCTTTTACCATGGCATTGGCTACTTTTTCATGGCTGTCTACAGCACTCAGTCCTAACTCGGTTAAAATGGTAGGATTTGTATTTTTTGCCCACTGATCGACCAGCTCTTTTACTTTGAGCGAAGCAGCAGTTGAATCATTCGTAGATAAAATGGCTTTACATGCCGATTTATACATGGTGATATAAGCCTCTATGGCACGGGTACTAATGCCCGCCTGGCGGAGAATGGCCGCATTCTGCTCAGCCATCAGGCTGTCTATTTTAATGCCTGGCCCTGCAAGCAACACAATAAAATCAACATCCTTACTGGAAGCAGCTACCATCGGAGCGATCATGCCGCCTTCACTGTGACCGATAAGACCGGTCTTTTTCCTGTTCACTTCAGGCCTGGATAAGAGATACTGAAGGCTGGTACGCGCATCATCCGCAAAATCGGCTGATGTTGCATCTTTGAACTGACCGGAACTTTTACCAATCCCGCGATCATCCACGCGCAGCACTACAAACCCATTTTTGGTTAATGCATCTGCCAGCACTGCAAAGGGCTTATGTCCCATAATCTCTTCATCCCGGTTTTGCGGGCCGCTGCCGGTTATAAGCAATATTGCAGGAAAAGGACCTTTCCCTGGAGGAATGGTGATGGTAGCGCCATAATGCAGGCCGAGGCTGGTATTGTCATATTCCACTTCTTCACTTTTATACGGAAAAGGTGGCTGCGGCTCCTGCGGGCGTTTTCTTGCCACAGGGGCAGATACAGTTTTTTTTAATACAAGCGGGAGTTCTGCACCTTGTTTGAAGGTCCCATCCAATGCTGAATCACCTACCAGCTTTGCAGTAAAAGAAGCATTCATCTGGCGCATCTCAATGGTCAGCAATCCTGCTGCCACCCAGGTGGTATCGCATTTCAAACCGAATGCAGATTGATCAGGACTGTCTGCTGTTGCAGTGAGCCCATTGATACCATTATCTTTTATATGAAAAACGATCTTCAGCCCTCCAGCCACATTCAATGTGCCCTGCCAGCTACCCTGGTAATTTGCCAGTGATTGGGAAAAGGCAGTCAAATTGAAGACAAGCGATGCTATGGCGGATAAGAAGTATTTTATTTTCATAAACTATTTATTTCTTTTTTGTTTAACAAAAAGACGATAGGAATAAATGGCAGGGATAAGTGAAATGAGCAGTGTGGATGTGATGAACACAATAAATGATGCGGTTTGAGGAAGCAGAAGGCAAACAATAGCAAGGAAAATACCTACGCCAAACCATAAGCGCCCTGCCAGTTGGTGTGTTTTTTTCCAGTTCTCTTCATTTTCCAGCGTCCAGGGAAGGCGCATACCGACGAAATAATTCGGTTTGATATTGTACATATAATTACCGAGTATAGCGAATAACAATCCTATACAGGAAAAAATAAGTCCTGATTCAAGCTTTATACTTCCTTTATAGGCACTGTAAAGAATAAGGAATTGGATAAGGGATAAAAAGATGATTATGGTGATGCCAATACTGAAAGTACGGTCCTTGATATCTTTTGCGTAGCGTTTTGGATCAATGCGGTGAAGATTGGCAAACAGGAAATACATACCGATGCTCAGGCCTGTAAGTAATAATGAAGAGATCCATAGTTCATTTTTATTGCCATAGCGGTCAGGCTCTCCATGGAGATTGAAATGTACGGCTACTGTTTCGGGAAGTTTATTCCAGATAATAGCCAGATAAACCACTGGTGCGAATATGAATAGCCAGATAAGTTTTTTAAATAGTGCTTTCATATTATTTTCTTTTTAGTTTGAACTGCATGAACCATTTCATGATCTCGTCCACTACAGTAGTATTAAGCGAGTAATAGATGTATTGGCCATCTTTTTCAGCTGTTACCAATTGCGCCTGCTTCAATAAATCAAGGTGATGGGAAATGCTTGGTGCTGAAATGTTAAACTGTTCCACTATTTCACCGGCAGTCATATCCCTTTCCTGCAACAATTCCAGTATTTTCCTTCGGGTAGGATCATTTAAGGCCTTGAAAACAGTGTTCATACAACAACTTATTCATTAAATATTTAGACAAATATCTAAATAATATCGTAAATCTCCAAGTCTTTCCTGTATCAATTGTGGTATTCGGGTTTATAAATGGCGGTAAAAAGGGATGTGCGGTTAACGCGTGATAACAGCCTTTAACACTGTTTAACACAGTGTTCCATTAATCACAATTGGCTTGTGAGCAGCTGTAACCTGATCTACTTTTGCTACGTCTTAGTTACATATCGCGGTTGAATAAAGCCGGATAAAGACTAAAAGAAAAAAAACCCAAACCACAAAAAATAAAAAATTATGAAACGGATCATTCTTACACTGGCAATCGCAATCAGCAGTTTTGCAGTATTTGCCAACGACGTTAAAGTAAACACAGCAGTATTAAACGCATTCAACAGTGAATTCGCTGATGCAAAAGATGTACAATGGGCAAGCGGCCAGGGCTATTATAAAGCTTCTTTCCAGTACAACGATCAGTATGTAACGGCTTTCTATAGTTTTGATGGCCAGACCCTCGGCGTAGCGCGCAATATCAGCTCACTCGATCTGCCGATGAACCTGCAGGCTTCTTTGAAGAAAGAATATTCAGGTCGCTGGATCACTGAATTATTTGAAGTATCTAATGAAGAAGGCACTCACTACTACATCACACTTGAGCAGGCTGATTCAAAAGTTACCCTGAAATCAAGCAATGGCAGCAAATGGAGTGTTTACAAAAAAGCAACAAAAGCATAATATACGCAGTTAGTTTTGGTGTGTGGTAAAAATAACCCCGTTCTCTCTTCCAGGAGACGGGGTTTTCTTTTGCTTATTAGTCTGGAGTATCGCAAAGAGCGCAACGTGGCATGCTTTGCGAAATCTTTGCGCTCTTTGCGATACTTGTAATCAATTTTAAAATGGTTCTGTTAATGAATGTTAGAAATTGTTAGAATCATTAACAAGCGTCACCGCCAATCCCAATTTACTTTTTTACTCCTGTAACCCATTATACTTTTGACACGTCTTAAATAACAAAAGCAATTAAAAAACCATTAACCATTAAACCTTTTTATTTATGAAAAAGATTTTTTTAGCCGCAGCGTTTCTTACCGCAACAGTTATCTCTGGCTTTGCCAACCCCGTTGAAAAAGCTGATCCCAAAGCAGAAGCGGTATTCAAAAAGCAATTTGCAGGTGCACAAAGCACTATCTGGTCCAAAACAGAAGAAGGCCTGCTTAAAGTGAATTTTGTATGGGGTGGCCACAGCACTGTGGTTTATTTCAACGATAAAGCCGAGATCGTTGGTTCTGTACGCAACATGTTCTATGATCAGTTGCCGCTTACCATCATCCGCTCTGTAGAATCTAAATACCAGTCACCGGTAGTGATTGAAGTAAGGGAAGTTTCCAATGAAGAAGGCACTAAATATGCGCTGGTGCTGGAAGAAAAAACAAAGAGATATAATGTTCGCCTCAACAGCCTGGGTGAAATACTGAGCAGCGAAAAAGTAAAAAAATAATCCCTGATTGTTTATGTTCCTTGGTCTTTTGTTCATTGCCTTAATCAAAATTTACCTTATCCAACTGATCATTCAGTATAGGCAAAACAATAAACCTGCCTACCGGCAGTCAGGTCCAACAGCATGAACAATTAATATTAGCATAATATGCCGGTCAGATACCCTGCTTGAACAAGCAGGGTATTTTTATTTCATCAATACTGTATTTTTGCGGCTCATCCCGCATTGTCTCCGCTGTTGTGCGGATCTGAAGGCGGTCTAAAATCATATAACATGAACAAAGGACCTGTTTCAAAATTTATCCAGCACCATTACCGACATTTTAATGCTGCTGCTTTGATGGATGCCGCCAAAGGTTATGAAACCCATTTGCTGGAAGGTGGTAAAATGCTTGTTTCGCTCGCTGGCGCCATGAGCACCGCCGAGTTAGGAATATCCCTGGCCGAAATGATCCGCCAGGATAAAGTACATATCATCAGTTGCACCGGGGCCAACCTTGAAGAGGATGTAATGAACCTGGTAGCGCACACCCATTACAAAAGAGTGCCTAACTACCGCGATCTTACCCCACAGGATGAATGGGATCTGTTGGAAAATCACTACAACCGCGTAACCGATACCTGTATTCCTGAAGAAGAAGCCTTCCGCCGTTTGCAAAAACACCTGGTAAAACAATGGAAAGAAGCAGAAGCAAAGGGAGAGCGTTATTTCCCTCATGAGTTCTTATATAAAACCGTATTAAGCGGAGAGCTTCAGCAGTATTATGAAATTGATCCCAAAGACAGTTGGATCATTGCTGCAGCAGAAAAAAACCTGCCCATCGTAGTGCCCGGTTGGGAAGATAGCACAACAGGAAATATTTTCGCCAGCTATGTGATCAAAAACGAATTGAAAGCCAGCACCGTTAAAAGCGGTATTGAATACATGGTATGGCTGACAGATTGGTACCGCAACAATTCAGCCGGTAAGGGAGTTGGTTTCTTCCAGATCGGTGGTGGTATCGCAGGTGATTTCCCGATCTGCGTGGTGCCCATGATGTACCAGGACCTGGAATGGCATGATGTGCCTTTCTGGAGTTATTTCTGCCAGATCAGTGATTCTACTACTTCCTTCGGGTCATATTCAGGAGCAGTGCCGAATGAAAAGATCACCTGGGGGAAGTTGGATATCAATACGCCAAAGTACATTGTAGAGAGTGATGCTACGATTGTGGCGCCGTTGATATTTGCATGGTTGCTGGGTTGGTAAAAGAATATGAAAATTTCAGCAGAACATAAAAAAAGCCATTCGGTATTCGAATGGCTTTTTTGTATCGTATAAACTGAAACGCATCAGTTATTAGAACCTTTAAGGTTTCTCCAGTTTCAGATCACGCTTCAGCATATCGTTCCTGTTAGCCATTTCCCAGGCCGTATAGAACACGAGTTGTCCTCTTTTCGCCATCAGCTTATAGTTGATCTTATCAGGTGTATCAGTTGGTCTGTGATAATCGGCATGCACACCATTAAAGTAGAAAATGATAGGAACTCCTTTTTCTGCAAAATTGTAGTGGTCGCTGCGATAGTAAAAACGGTTCTTATCGTTCAGGTCGTTATACTTCCTGTCCAGTTTCATTTTTACTGTTTTATTTACCTGGTCAGTGATTGTAGCCAGGTCTGTGCTCAGTTTGTCGTCGCCGATCACATACACATAGTTGGCAGAGTCTTTATCTTTCAGGTATTCTTCACCGATGCGGCCGATCATATCAATGTTGAGGTCAACTGTAGTTTTATCCAGCGGGAAAACCGGGTGGTTGGAATAATAAGCAGAACCCCACAATCCTTTTTCTTCGCCACTTACAGTCATGAACACGATGGTTCTGCGTGGGCCTTTACCTGCTGCTTTAGCTTTGGCAAATGCTTCAGCCAGTTCGAGAATGCCGGTAGTGCCGCTGCCATCGTCATCAGCACCATAATAAATAGTGCCATCAGGTCTTTTACCTACGTGATCATAGTGCGAGGTAAGGAATACGTATTCATCTTTCTTATCTGTTCCCTCGATCATACCCAGTACGTTTGACGCGCTGGCTGTAAGGGTCGTTTTAGCATAGCTAAGATCGATGTTTGCTTTATAGATTTGTGAAGCCAGGGGTGAGGCTTTCATTTTTCCGATGATGCCATCTACGCCGGTAATGCTGGCGGCAACACCTTCAGAGATACTGAATGTTTGAGGATAAATGCTGGCCGCATATCCATTCAGCATATAGCTGCCGGCAGCATTGAACGTCTGCCGGGGGAAATTACCATAAACGATCAGTACGGCAGCAGCACCTTTTTCTTGTGCACGGGCTACGCGTGAGAGAACGTTGGCAGGTGAATTGAAACCTGTAGCGGTAGGTTTGTAATCAGCCGGCATTCCGTCGAGGATCATTACCAGCTTTCCTCTTACGTTAAGGTCTTTGTAAGCATCGAGGCTTCCGTCAACAATACCATAACCAGCAAAAACCACTTCAGAAAAACGGAGTTCAGTGGTATGGCTCATCGAAGGGATAGGCTGGTAATCTTTTGTCAGATTAAACGCAGTTCCATTCACTTTTAATGAAGAAGAGGTCATGGAATCTTTATAAAGCGGATAGTTTTGGCGGTAGCTACCGTTGTTGCCTGGAAGCAGGCCCAGGGATTTGAAATGATTTTCGATATAGTCAGCAGCCTTTTCCAGACCAGGTGAGGGAGTGTCGCGTCCTTCCATTTCTTTGCTGGCAATGATGTAAAGATGGCGCTGCATGTCTTCAGCGGTGATGGTGGCGGCAAAATAAGCCGGACTGTTTTTCTTTTGTGCCGAGGCAAAAAGGCACAGCCCCAGGGACACCGGGAGCAGAAGTTTTCTCATAATTGTAATTGTATGTTTTTTAATAGAAAATAGAATAGTGTTCAAACTTAAGCGAAAAACCGGGAGTTAGGAGAAGGTTTTGATAAATGGTTAGATAGAGGTTTGTGACTCGTTGCCTGGGCAACGAGCGATGGCCAATAAGCAATACCACTTATGAACAGGCAATTTTTGCTACCCTGTTGGCATGCCGGCCACCTTCAAATACCGTGGTGATAAAAGTGCTGACCATCTTTTCCGCATCGCCTTCGCGTACAAAGCGGGCGGGGATGCAGAGTACGTTGGCATCATTGTGCTGGCGTACAAGTTTCGCGATCTCATCACCCCAGCAGATGCCGGCGCGGATATGCTGGTGCTTATTGGCTGTAATGGCCACTCCATTCGCACTGCCGCAAAGCAGGATGCCGAACGCATAATCACCGCTTTCCACCGCTTCTGCTACCGGGTGGGCGAAATCAGGATAGTCAACCGAATCTTTGGAATGGGTACCGAAATCTTTGTAAGTAAGCCCTTTTCCTTCCAGGAAAGAGATCAGTTGCTCTTTGTAGTCAAAGCCGGCATGATCACTGCCGATGGCGATTGGTTTGCTGAGATCGAATGAGGAATTCATATAAAACAATTCAGGGTCGTTAACCGGAACAGGGAGTAGCCCCTGCCCAATGATGTAAAATTAAGGAACTTCATTAACTCCTTCCCTGAACTGCTATCAGCTCCATTCTTCTTTATCCTTTAGCTCCTGCTTTTTATTGACGCGGGAAGCCACCACGATGCTGGCTTCAAACAGCAGGTAGAGGGGAATAGTTACGATCGTAAGACTGAAAGGATCTGTGGAAGGAGTGATAATAGCGGCTGCAATGATGATGATCACAAAAGCATGGCGGCGGTATTTCCGCAGGAACGCACCTGTTACCATTCCAATTTTAGCGAGTACCATTACCAAAAGAGGCATTTGAAATAATACACCAATGCCAACGGTGGTATAAATAAGGTTTTCCAGGTAGTCGGAAAACGTGGGCATGATCTTGATCTGCGCACTGAGCTTATAATTGAAATAGAAGTTCACCATGAAAGGCGTCAGGATGAAGTAACCAAATGCTACGCCCAGGAAGAACAGGATGGACACCCAGAAAATAACACCTCTTGTATTTTTCTTCTCTTTAGCAGAAAGGGCTGGCTTCACGAAACGCCAGAATTCCCAGAATACATAGGGGAAAGCTATAATGAAACCGCCGATAAAAGCCACTGTAAAGGATGCTATGAATTGACCGGTCATAGTGGTCTCCAGGAACTCGGCTTTTACCTGTGTAAAGCAAATAGCATCTCCCAGGCCCAGGCTTCTTCCCAGCTTGCACAACCATTGGGAGGAAATGAAATCAGGCTTAGTAGGGCCAAACAGCACTGTATCAACTATAAAATCGGAGTAGATAAACACGACGATGGCACAGATCAGAATGGCGATCACCGAGCGGATAAGGTGCCAGCGAAGCTCCTCCAGATGATCAATAAACGACATTTCGGAGGTCGCATCCTTTTTCCTTCGGTTAAAAAAATCCAGTAGAGCCATCGTGGTTTTAATAAAGTGGGGGCAAAGATAAGGGGCGACGGGGGATTATGGAATGCAGGTCGCCCTATTTCAATCTCTTTAACTTAACTGTCTCGATCCTTGTGTCGCTCACGCTGATCACATCAAATTCATAATCGTCGATAATGATACGGTCCTTTTGCTGGGGGATCGTTTCATGATAATTAATAATGTAACCGGAGAGGGTCTCTGAATCGTTCTCAGGGAACTTAAACCCGTATTTTTCTTCGAGATAATCCAGTTCCAGCCGGCCTGAAAAGATATATTCATTTTCCGCCAGTTGCTTTTCCACGAATTTCTCGGTATCGTATTCATCCTGGATCTCCCCAAAAAGCTCTTCCAGCACGTCTTCCATCGTGATAATGCCTGCAGTGCCGCCAAACTCGTCCACCACCCAGGCAATGCTTTTTCTTTCCTTGCTGAACTTACCGATCAGGTCGGCAGCACTCATGCTGGCAGGCACGGCCGGGATCGGTAATAAGATAGACCGTATATCGGCAGGTTGTTTGAACAGATCAAGCTGATGCACATACCCGATGATATGATCGATATTATTGTCAAACACGACAAGCTTGCTTAGCTTGGTTTCCACAAATTTTTGCTGCACTTCCTGTACTGAAGCAGTGCTGTCTATACCCACAATCTCCTTTCTCGGCACAAGGCATTGCCGGATCTTTACTTTAGGGAATTCCTGTGCATTCTCGAGTAGTTGGGTATTATGGTCCTGCCGCTCTTCATTCTGCGATTGATAAAAAAGATTTTTCAGTTCTGCATGGCTTAACGGCTCCTTGTGTTTATCAATACGCACATTGAACACATATTTCAGCAGCCATTCAGACAGGCTGATAAACGCTTCTGCAATGGGCGAAAATATCTGGTAAAAGAAATCGGTGATCAGGGCCAGGCGGCTTAACAGGCTGTTGCTTCGCGCCCGGAAAATAGCTCTGGGTAAGAATTCTGCAAAGACAAGTACCATCAGGGTGGCAACAGCTATTTCCACGATAATGCGCACCAGGTCGTTCACATGCATATAATCCCAGATCGGTTTCAGCACAGCGCTGAATACCAATCCAAAGAATACGAGGAAAAGGGTGAAGCCGATCAGCGTGGTGCCGATAAAGCTGGCAGGAGCATCAATGAATTTTGCCAACAGGTGACCTGAAGTGCCACCCTGTTTTTTCCGCAATTCAATATTAAGGCGGTTGGCACTATAATAAGCCATCTCAATCCCTGCAAAGAAACCCATGAGAATGAGGGTGATAATGAACCAGATTATTTTGTTCCATTCTGCCATATCATAAAGATAATAAAGCAAATGGAAATGATATATTCGACAACTATCGCCCTCTACAATCCTAAAAATTCCTTCACAATCCCATCTGCTTCTGCACAGGCTTTTTCCAGGTTGTCGTTGATGATATTTTTGTTGAAATGGTCTTTGAAAGAGATCTCGTAAGAGGCTTTATTGACACGGGCCTGCAGCGATTCGGCTGTTTCTGTGCCGCGTGATTCCAGGCGGCGTTTCAACTCTGCCACGGATGGCGGTTCGATAAAAATGGTAAGTGATGTATCAGGATACTGCTGCTGCACATGGATAGCTCCTTTTACGTCTATGTCGAGTAAGGGACATTGGTGATTATCCCAGATGCGTTGCAATTCAGCTTTCAATGTGCCATAATATTTTCCTTCATATACCATCTCCCATTCTACAAACTCACCTTGCTGGATCTTTTGTTTGAAGTCTTCCGCCGTAAGAAAATAATAGTCCACTCCATCTGTTTCATAGTCTCGTTTACTGCGGGTGGCCGCAGAGATGGAAAATGCCAGTTGAGGATATTTATTCAGCAAATACCGGGTGATAGATGTTTTGCCAGCGCCTGAGGGGGCGGTAATGATGATGATCTTGTTTTGGAAAGAAGACATTTGCAAAGAAAGTAAAACTCAATATCCACTCCAAAAAAAGCCTCAGGCCTATTTTGGGGTCTGCACATAGTTGATGATGATCACGAGATCTTCCTTGCCTGTTTGTTTTAATCCATGAGAGCTGCCTGGCCGGGTAAGTATAGCATCGCCTGCCTGCACTTCAAATGTTTTTCCATTCATCTCCATCTGGCCATGTCCGCTCAGCACATAATAGATCTCATCTTCTTTCTGAAGATGATAACCGATAGCTGAACCGGGATGCAGTACCCTTTTGCGGAAAGCCAGATTGAAGCCCGAAGCTTTTGAAAAGAAATTGTAAGCGGTTGTATTGCCACCTCCATCATGAGGGCCAGGCTGGGACGCGGCGATCTCCTTTTCGTGTTCAAGAATATAACCGGCCTGTTGGGTGTTTCGTCCCATGACTTGCGAGGCCAATAATCCTGTCGCAAAAAAAATGATGGCAATAGCAATGTATCTGGTCATATAAAAAACATTTATGCATCGATGCGTTTGATATCAGCTCCCAGCTTCCGCAGCCGCTCGTCGATGTACTGGTAGCCGCGATCAATTTGTTCGATGTTTTGGATAATGCTTTTTCCTTCTGCGCTGAGGGCAGCGATAAGCAGGGATACGCCTGCGCGGATATCGGGGCTGCTCATAGTGATGCCACGCAATTGCTGTTCACGCTCGAGGCCGATCACCACTGCCCGGTGAGGATCGCAGAGAATGATCTGTGCGCCCATGTCGATCAGTTTGTCGACAAAGAACAGGCGGCTTTCAAACATCTTCTGGTGAATAAGCACACTGCCTTTGGCCTGTATGGCTGTTACGAGAACGATGCTCAACAGGTCGGGCGTAAAGCCGGGCCAGGGATGATCGTATATAGTAAGTACGCCGCCATCGAGGTAGCGTTGCACTTCATATAATTCCTGGGAAGGGATATGAATATCGTCGCCAACAAAATTGAGCTGGATACCCAGCTGGCGGAATTTTTCGGGGATAATGCCCAGGCTTTCGATGCCTGCATCTTTAATGGTGATATCGCTCTGCGTCATGGCGGCAAGCCCGATAAAGGAGCCTACTTCGATCATATCCGGCAGCATGCGGTGTTCTGTGCCGCCGAGATAGGAAACCCCTTCGATGGTGAGCAGGTTGCTGCCAATGCCGCTGATCTTTGCACCCATCCGGTTGAGCATTTTGCAAAGCTGCTGCAGGTAAGGCTCGCAGGCAGCGTTATAAATGGTGGTGGTGCCATTGGCCATAACGGCAGCCATGATGATGTTGGCCGTGCCTGTAACGGAAGGTTCGTCCAGCAGCATGCTCATTCCGCTGAGATTGGGAGCAGAGAGATGGAAAAATCCATCTTCTGCGTGGTACTGGAAATCTGCGCCAAGTTTTTCAAAGCCGATGATATGTGTGTCCAGTCTCCGGCGGCCGATCTTATCGCCTCCTGGTTTGGGAATAAATGCCTTTCTGAAGCGGGAGAGCATTGGGCCGGCCAGCATGACGGAACCCCGCAAACGGCCGCTTTTTTTCTTATAAGCGTCACTGTGGAGGTAATCTATATTCACATCATCTGCCTGGAAGATGCAGGTGTCGCGGGTAGGCCTTTCCAGCTTTACGTTCATTTCCTGCAACAGCTCTATCAGCAGGTTCACGTCAAGGATGTCCGGAATATTGGTGACCGTTACTTTTTCGGGTGTGAGCAATACGGCGCTGATGATCTGCAGGGCTTCATTTTTGGCACCCTGGGGAGTGATCTCGCCCTGCAATTTTTTTCCACCTCTTACTTCAAAAGAATGCATGGGTTAATAATAAGAGATCAAAAGTAATTGATCAGCTTGCAAAAAACCGCAAGACGGGTATATCAACTTAAAATAAAAAGGGGATCAGTATCTTTTTTTCTTGAAATTTCCACCGCCGCCGCCCCGGTTGTCGCGGTTGTCATTTCTTCTTTGTCCTCCACCGTTGTTGCTACCACCGTTACGGTGCTGGAATTTGCCTCTTTGTTTGCCGTAGCTGCCTCTTTCCCTTTCACGGTTTTCCTGAGGTCTGAAAGCTTTTACATAAGGCGTATTGGTGAAAGTGAGCTGTCCATTGGTGATACCGGTGAGCTCGCTCTGGATGGCATCATCGTGCACCATTTCTTTATGCCAGTTGTTATAAGCCAGTTTCATGTAATAGGCGATCGCATTGGCAAAGCCTGCGCGCTTGTCGGTATCCTCTTCGTTCAGCGCCTTTTTGATCACCAGCTCCAGGTTTTTACCCAGGTGGGAATGGCGGGGATACCTTTTGGGATAAGGCAGGGGTTGGGGCTTTTCGGCAAGGGATTCACGGGTAGGGATGGGATAGGGAGATTTCACTTCCAGTTTAAAATCAGAGATTAAGAACAGGTGATCCCAGAGTTTATGCCGAAAATCTTCCACATTTTTCAGATGGGGGTTCAAAAACCCCATCAGTTCGATCACAGCATAAGCATTGCGCTGGCGGCGTTCAGGATCTTCAATGCTAAGCAGGTGTTCAATCATTTTCTGCACATGGCGGCCGTATTCTCTCATGACCAGGCCATTTCTCGTTGTATTATATTCCATAAAGTAGATAAGCGGGAAACAAAGTAAAAAAGTGGAAATTACTGTAAAGGTACGGGTCAATAATAGAAAAATCCTGTTTAAAATGCAAATTTTGGCGGAACCTGCAGGGTTGCTCACGAAGGAGTTAGAAATAGTTTAAGAACTGTCTGTTTCCGCAGGGAGCTAAAAAATTAGAGGGTTAGGCTGGTCTCCCATCTCCCACAAAGACAACGAAGGCCACAAAGAAAATTTTATAGCTATACCAATGGTATGGTAACTATTGAATTATAAATAATTGACAAGTAAAAGAAATTTTCTTTGTGGCCTTCGTTGTCTTTGTGGGAGATTAATCAGGGAAGGTCCTTCACAACAGGACATAAAGAAAGGGGCCCCGAACCAAGGCCCCTTTTACAAGCCACCATCCTCTTCCACCTAAGAGGTCATTTAATTAAAAGTTGATGTACGCTCGAGGCCTGGGTCTTCTTATTCGTTAATCTCATCCAATACACACCGCTTCTGAGCGTCGTTACCTGCACATAAGAAGAACCACTTACTACAAGATCTTTACTCACAATTGCCTGTCCCTGCGTATTATAAATCTGCAACGCAAATTGTTCCTCCGAAATATTATCAAATTTGATACCAACTATGCCATTTGATGGATTTGGAAAGACAGAAAATTTTATTTTATCGGAACTTTCCAATTCCAGCCTACGGGTTACGCTATATCTCACATATCCGTTGGCATACACTTGTTTTACCCGGAAATAATATGCGCCGCTCTCACCATGTAAAGCTGAGAAATTCATTTTATAATTTCCAATATTGTTGTCATTTTTTTGTAAAATACCAATGCTGGTGTAGTTGTAAGCATTTCTACTTACCTCGGCTTCATAATAATAACTTTCTCCCGGATCATCGGAGCCATTCCATTTCAGTTCTGCAACATCAGATGTAATTTTTTTGACATCAAATGAATAGATATTCAGCGGAAGCACGGATGCAGGGCAATAGCAGAACTCTATCCTGTAATGAATGGAACCTGCTGCATCTATCCCTCCAAACCAGTTACCTGTATTGGAGATCTGTGAGCTTCCGCTGGCTGTATAATTATAGACAAGCGAGTCGCCCGGCGGGCCATAAAATTGTGAAAGATCTGATAAGTCGGTTATGGTAACACTTTTCGTTGTATTAAAAATATCTTCAGGCCCAACACCGATATAATCCGGCCCCGAATTCATCACTCCATCTTTTGGAGCCAGGCTATACGGCCCGAATGTTTTGGTTTCATCATTAGATAACGGAGAGTTCAATCCAGGGCCGCTGATAATATCTTCCCTTATAAACTTAACTCCGGCTGTATTCGGGGAATTGTCCCTGTTTTCAAAATACATGAAGTTTAATACTGATGAAATGGTCATGGTTAATTTAGCGCATGTGACCATACCTGTCTGTGGATCAAACTTGGGAAACTTAATGATGGAACTGTGATTACCGTCAGTAAAAGAAATGGTAGTGTCAAAACCCACCCCACTGGGCACATATCCGCCCGGGCATTGACCAAAACTGTTTCTGTATATTATACATAACATAAACAGCAGTAAAAAAAATTGAATACGGTAAGTGTAAAAATGCTTCATAGGTTACCGGATTGGGTTTTCATAGTACTTTCCTCTAGTTCTCAATGAATAAAGGTACCCTTCGCCGCTACCGTCTGCAATTGTAATACTGCCCTTTTTTCTTCACAGTAATAAACGAATATCCACAGAAAAAATGCCTGCTGAAAATTCAAGGATCAAAATGTAATAACGCTCGTAAAACTCCTTTCAGGTAACCGTGTATTTTCCGGCAAACCGAATGGATTTTCTGAACTCGTTGAAAGGTGCAGTTTTACGGACCAGGATTGATTTTCGGATAACAACCCTCCACGCTTTAACTTTGCACTCCACCATGAAAATAGCCGTTAATACAAGATTTTTATTATACGAAAACCTGGAAGGGTACGGCCATTTTTTATGGGAAATGGTGAGCCGGCTGGCAAAAGACCATCCTGAGCATCAGTTCATTTTTATTTTTGATCGCCCCTTTCATCAGGAATTTATCAGTTCAGCCAATATCACAGCAGTAGTAGCCGGACCGCCTGCGCGCCATCCTTTGCTATGGAAATGGTGGTACGATGTAAAAGTTCCTGCATTGCTTAAAAAATACAAAGCAGATATATTTCTCTCCTGCGATGGTTTTTGTTCACTTACTACCAAAGTGCCGCAATGCCTGGTAGTGCATGATCTGGCTTTTTTGCATCATCCCACATTTATAAAAAAATCACACCTGCTTTTTTATAAACGCTATACACCAAAATTTTTGAAAAAGGCGGCATCGCTTGTTACCGTATCCTGGTTTTCTAAAAAGGATATCATCGATGCATACAAGATTGAAGCGGACAAAATCGATGTGATCTATAATGCTGCAAGAGAAATATTCAAACCGCTTCACTGGCAAACACAGCAGGCGACCCGCGATGAGTTTACCCAGGGAAAGAATTATTTTATTTATGCTGGTTCTATCCATCCCCGTAAAAATCTGACTGCACTGCTGAAAGCATTTTCCATTTTCAAAAAAAGACAGAAAAGCGACTGGAAGCTGGTGATAGCCGGAAGAGCTGCCTGGCATAGCAAAGCTTTTATGGAAAGCCTTGCAACTTATAAATACCGCGATGACCTGGTAGTGACCGGCTATGTGGATGAGGCAACACTTTCAAAACTGGTGGGATCTGCTTATGCCCTGGTATATCCTTCGTTGTTTGAAGGCTTTGGAATGCCTGTGCTGGAAGCTATGCAGGCAGGCGTTCCTGCCATTACCTCAGTTAATTCTGCCATGCAGGAAATTGCCGGCGATGCCGCTTTATATGCCGACCCAGCTAGTTACCACGACATTGCTGAAAAGATGATGTTATTGTATAAAGACGAAACCCTGCATGCACAACTGGTAGAGAAAGGACTGAATACAGTACAGGCTTATAACTGGGACAAATCTGCACAGTTGTTATGGCAAAGCATCGAAAAGGCTGCCGGGTGAACCGATTTAATTAACTTTGCTCCCTTCAATTCAAGACAATTATGCCTTTATCAAGTATTATTATTGATGTAAGTACCGATGAGAACAGAGTACCTGATGGAATCAGTTGGAAAGCAACTGACTCCAATATGGAAAACGCACAAAAAGCCAAAGCGATGATGCTGTCTTTCTGGGATGGTGCGGAAAAAACTGCTTTGCGGATCGATCTCTGGACAAAAGATATGATGGTGGATGAAATGGCCGATTTTTTCTACCAGACCATGATGACGATGGCAGATACCTATGGGCGCGCTACCAATCATAAAGAGATGGTCGGTGAAATGAAACAGTTTGCGCAGGACTTCTACCAGAAATTCAGGGAAAAACAACTGAAAGAAAACAAAGCATAAGGAAACCTTAAACCCGAAATCACAAACAATAAACGTCCTGATATATGAGTTTAGAGCAAAAGATCATGACAGAGCTGAAGGCTGCAATGCTGGCAAAAAATGAAAGTGCCTTGCGCAGCCTTCGTGCGATAAAAGCAGCCATATTACTGGCAAAAACTTCAGAAGGTGCAGGCGGTGAATTAAAAGAAGAAGATGAAACAAAGCTGTTGCAGAAACTGGTGAAGCAACGTCGCGATTCACTGGAAATATTCCAGCAACAGAATCGTGCAGACCTGGCGCAGAAAGAACAGGAAGAGCTTGATGTGATTGAAAAATTCCTGCCTAAGCAAATGACACCTGAAGAACTGAAAGAAGCTGTTGCCGGCATTATTGCTGCTACAGGAGCAAGCTCACCGGCAGATATGGGCAAAGTGATGGGAGCCGCTACAAAACAATTGGCCGGTAAAGCCGACGGTAAGGTTATTTCTGCATTGGTGAAAGAGTTGCTGGCTAAATAGTCTGATTAAAGACTCTCACATATATGTTACTTGATGTCGTCTTCGCTGTGCTGCTTGTCTTCGCCGTTATCAAAGGATTTCAGCGTGGTTTGATCGTAGGTGTGTTTTCATTCGTTGCCGTTATTGTAGGCCTGGCCGCCGCTATCAAACTCTCGGCAGTGGTGGCTGGCTATCTCGGCGAAACAGTGAATGTATCAAAGCAATGGTTGCCTTTTCTGTCTTTCCTGCTGGTGTTTATTGTAGTGGTATTGTTGATACGTCTTGGGGCCAACCTGCTGCAGGCATCGGTTGAAGCAGTGATGCTTGGTTGGGCCAACCGGCTGGGGGGTATTTTATTTTATGTAGCTATTTATACGATCGTATACAGCATTGTCCTGTTCTATGCAATTCAATTAAAATTGCTGCAACCGGAAACAACGGAAAAATCGGCTGTATATTCTGTGATCGCACCGTGGGGACCAGGGATCATGGATGCGATCGGGGCAGTGATCCCCTTCTTCAAGAATATGTTCATTGAATTGGAAAACTTCTTTGAATCAGGCGCACAGCATTTGCAGCAGAATCAACCTCCTGCATAATGCTAAAAACCTGCAGCAGGGATTGGCAGACACAGTAATAATGTCTAACTTTGAATAGTCTACTATATTAGTAGACAATAAAATCTCTGCAGATGAAACTTAATTATCTCGGTTTTGCCGTTCCTCTTTTTCTGTTTTTTATCGGGCTCGAATACTTGTATTCGAAACGGAAGGGAAAGAATTTCTTTCAGTATGCAGAATCTGTTGCCAATCTCAACGTGGGCATCGCCGAGCGCCTGCTTGATCTTTTTACCACCAGTCTTTTCTTTGGTGTATTTGTATACATCCATGAACACTTTGCCCTGTTTGATATAAAAGCAGGATGGCTTACCTGGGTACTGCTTTTTCTTGCCACTGATCTTGTATGGTACTGGTATCACCGGTTGGCACATGAGATCAATGCATTTTGGGCAGTGCATGTGGTGCATCATCAAAGTGAAGATTTCAATTATACGGTTTCTGCAAGGATCACAGTATTCCAGGCAGTGGTGCGTTGTATGTTCTGGGCAGTTCTGCCCCTGATCGGGTTTCCGCCATTGATGATCTCTTTGTTCCTGCTTGTACATGGCCTGTATCCTTTTTTCATTCACACACAGGCGTTGGGCAGATGGGGATGGTTTGAAAAAATACTGGTCACGCCTACGCATCATGGAATACACCATGCATCAAACCCTGAATACCTGGATAAGAATTATGGCGACGTGCTGATCATCTGGGATAAACTTTTCGGCACTTTTGCCAGAGAGCGTAAAGATGTGCAGATCGTGTATGGACTTACCAAGCCTTTGAACAGTCATAGTTTTTTGTGGCAGCATTTTCATTTTGTGCTGGAAGTTTTCATGAATTTCAGATATGCAAAAGGCATTAAAGCCAAGTGGAAGGTATTGTTTGGCAAACCGGATGATCTTGATCCGCGCTACCGTTCAATACTGGAAAGAAAATTATTGAATGTCCATTCGCAGCATCGTCCGGCAACCCTGGCTATACGGCAATATGTAACGGCGCAAACTATTTTTTCGTTGGGCTTATTGTTCGTGGTGTTGCTGTTTGAACATTACCTGGGTGCAATGCAGTTATTTTTATTGTCCTCATTTATTATTATCAGCCTTATCAACAGTGGGGCGATCCTTGATCAGCGGAGATGGATTTTTTATCTCGAATACAGCCGTGTTTTACTGGTAATGGTAGCGATAGGGGTTTTCTATCCCAATAGCTGGACTTTTGTCGGCATTGCGACGGCCTTGCTGCTGCTGACCTGGTACTTTCGTCCTATCCGGCGCTACTATTTCAGGATTTTATATGCGTAATAAGGGCAATCTCCGGAGGTTAATGATGGATTCTGTTTCTGGGTGTGCATCAGTCTGTTATCTTTGCATCAAGAAGTAAAGTCTTAGGTGCTTGGGCTGGTTATATGCTGCAAAACGATTATTTTAGCAAAAATTAACGGAACAGCGGAAATGAGTTACGAGATAAAACAGGATAATAAGTTCAGGTTTATTGAAGAAGGCGAAGGCGAGCCGCTGGTATTGCTGCATGGATTGTTTGGTGCCATGAGTAATTTTGAAAAGCTGATTGATTATTTCAAGCAGTATAACAAAGTGGTAGTACCCATTCTTCCTTTGCTGGATATGGACATCCTCCACACGTCTGTAGGCGGGCTTGCTAAATTCGTTCATAAGTTTATCGAATCAAGAGGATATAAAAATGTTCATCTGCTGGGCAATTCACTGGGCGGGCATGTAGGCCTGGTGTATGTGTTGAAAAGCCAGCCGGATTGCATTAAATCCATTATTCTTACCGGAAGTTCAGGTCTTTTTGAGAATGGGATGGGTGATTCTTATCCCAAACGGGGGGACTATGAATATATCCGGAAAAAGACTGAGCTTACATTTTACGATCCAAAAATGGCAACCAAGGAATTGGTGGATGAAGTTTTTGCTATCACCAATAACCGCTTGAAAGTCATCAAGATCATTGCCCTTGCCAAAAGCGCTATCCGGAATAACCTCGGCGAGGAACTCAATCAGATTAAACTTCCTACGTTATTGATCTGGGGAAATAATGATACGATCACCCCACCATTCGTGGCAAGGGAATTTAATAAGCTGATCCCCAACAGTGAACTCTACTTTATCGACAAGTGTGGTCATGCGCCCATGATGGAGGTCCCCGACGAATTCAATGTGATCCTTCACAAATTTTTGAAAAAACTCAATGAGCCTGCAACAGTTAGCTGATCATTGGGGTCTTTGTAAAAAAATAAGGAGCCGCTATCCATGTTGACCGGAGAATTACGATCTCAGAATCTGCCCTATTTGCATCTGCAAGACAAGGTGTACCAGGCCCTTCAAATGATGAATGACAACCAGGTAACACATTTGCCGATCGTGGATGGAGAAAAATATGCAGGCATTATCAGTGAAGATGACCTGCTCCAGGTTGACAATGACCATACCACACTGGACCTTCTGCAACAATCCTTTGGCAACTCTTCTGTAAAAAGCAGTGAACATTTTTTAAAAGCCATTCAACTCGCCGCCGAAAACGGCCTGAGCGTAGTGCCTGTTGTAAATGAGGAAAATGACCTGGTGGGCGCTGTTTCTTATAATGACCTGCTAAAGAATGCATCAGAGTTCATGAGCCTGAAAGAGCCGGGCGGACTGATCGTACTGGAAATGGAAAGCAACCAGTATTCTTTCAATGAGATCAGCAAATTGGTGGAAACAAATGATGCACAAATTACCCAACTAAACACTTCCAATGATGCGGAAACGGGTATGATGCAGGTGACCATCCGGATCAATAAACCTGAAGTGTCGGATATTGTGGCCACTTTTCAACGATATGAGTACAATGTAAAATACTATTTTGGAGAGGAAGTATATGCTAATGAGCTGCGGAATAACTATGATAATCTGATGAACTACCTCAAGATCTGATGTTTTTTGGCCTTTGTTTAGCACTTGTACAAAAATCCGGTTAATTTAGATCATTCCCGTAGTTCTGGCAGATGCAGTGTACTGTAAAATATTGCTTATGGCTTGTATTAGTGCTCGTCGGCTTTCAGCACCTGCTTGCGCAGGAAGGTGGAGGGCCGGAAGGAAAGCCTAAGAAAGAAAAAGAGAAACAGGAAAAGAACCTTGCTGCTGAAGAATATGTAGTGCCTGCCGGCGAATCGCCTTTTATCGTCCGGGATATTGTTATCGTAGGCAACCGGAAAACACATCCCAGTATCATCCTTCGCGAACTCTCCTTTAAATCCGGTGATGCTTTCCTTTTACAGGACCTCGTAAAGAAATTTGAATTGGCCCGTCAGCAACTAATGAACCTGGCCTTGTTTCATGAAGTAATTGTAGCACTAAAAAGCTTTGATGGCTACAATGTGGATGTACTGGTTCAGGTGAGGGAACGATGGTATTTATTCCCGGTGCCCTATTTCCGTCCGGTCGACCGCAATCTTAACCAATGGATCGTAGAACAAAAAGCCAGTCTCAACCGGGTGGATTATGGATTAAAGTTGCTTTACAATAACGCTACAGGCCGGAATGACAAACTTCGCTTCACAGTAGTAAGCGGTTATTCCCGCCAGTTATTATTGAACTATGACCGGCCTTACATTGATAAGGGTATGAAATGGGGCTTAAGTTTTGGCGTTTCATTGGGCAGGAACCGTGAAATGAATTATAATACCGTTGATGATAAACAGGTCTTTTTAAAAGATGAAAGCTATCTCCGGAATTTTGCCCGCGGCTATGTTGAAGTGTCTTACAGGAAAGCCATCCGCACACGGCACCGCCTTGGCCTTTCTTATGGCATGGAAGAAGTGGCTGATACTATTGTAAAACTGAATCCCAATTATTTCCCTGGTGGAAGGAACCGCATAGTTTTCCCGGAACTGTATTATTATTTCAACTATTTCAATCTTGATTATATACCCTATCCTACCAAAGGATATGCAGGTGAAGTGGCTTTCAGCAAAAAAGGGATCTTTAGTTCTTTCAATTCCTGGCAACTGGGTCTGAAGGGATCCGCCAACTGGCCATTGGGTAAAAAATCATTCTTCAGCATGAATGCTTTTGGCACCGTCAAACTCCCTTTCAAACAACCCTACTATAACCGTCGCCTGCTGGGTTATTCAGATATCTTCATGCAGGGCTATGAATATTACGTAGTGGATGGAGTAGCCGGCGGCTATTTAAAAGCTTCACTAACGAAACGCCTGCTAAACTTTAATTTCAATTTCAAAGGCACAAAAAAAATAGCACCTCTCCGTATCCCTATCAATATTTATGGCCGGATCTATGGCAACACTGGTTACATCTATGATCCAAATCCTGGCGAGAATTTCCTGGGCAACAGGATGCTATTCTCTTCCGGCATTGGGATCGATATCGTAACGATCTATGATTTTGTGTTTAAATTGGATTGGTCATTCAATCAATTAGGGCAAAATGCCCTGTACTTCCACCGCCGCAGCATCTTCTGACACGAATAGTGCGAATGGTACGTTTAAGGATGAAAATGTTTGATTAAAGCCGCGAATGGAGCTAATGATGTCCTAAAGAACAATCATTTTCACAAATTGAGATTTGTATCTTTAATTATAATGTAATTGACCTATGATTAGGGTTCGAGTAAATTCGCGTTAATTCGTGCCTATTTTATAAAATCCCCTTCAATCAGGTTCATTCGCGTAATTAGTATATAATGAGAGCAGCAATCTACAGTAGGGTACTGGATGAAGACCAGAAAGAAAATGTTCAGCTTTTTTTTGATGAGCTGACCAGGCAGAAGATAGACCCGGTAATTTTTCAGCATTATTTTGATCAGATAAAAGATGTTATTAATCTTCCGGAGAATACTACTACTTTTTCTTTGTCGGAGCATCTTACAAGGAATATAGAGTTTATTATTAGTCTTGGCGGAGATGGGACCTTGCTCGATACGGTGACCCTGGTAAGAGATAAGCCTATTTCTATTATGGGCATCAACTTTGGCAGGTTGGGTTTCCTGGCAGGGATAGGACAGGACGAGATAAAAACGGCTGTGCAGGCGATAGCCAAGCGTGGTTTTATTATCGATAAACGGACGCTGATCCATTTGGATGCAGATCTTCCCCTGTTTGGGAGTGTACCTTATGGGTTGAATGAATTTGCCATTCATAAACGGGATACAGCCGCCATGATCAAAATCCACACCTATCTTAATGGCGAATTCCTTAATACTTATTGGGCAGATGGCCTTATCGTAGCTACGCCAACCGGTTCAACCGGTTATTCCCTTAGTTGCGGCGGGCCTGTGGTTTTCCCGGATTCCGGCAGTTTTGTGATCACGCCTGTGGCACCTCACAACCTGAATGTCCGCCCCATCATTGTGCCGGACAATAATGTGATTTCCTTTGAAGTGGAAAGCCGCTCAGAAAATATAATATGCGCCCTCGATTCGCGCAGGGAGATCGTTGGGAAGAATGTTTCCCTGGCTGTAAGAAAGGAAAGCTTCTCCATCAACCTGTTACGACTCGGGGAAAATAACTTTCTGCAAACCCTTCAGAACAAGCTTACCTGGGGCCTCGACAAGAGAAATTAATCCTGCGCAGGATAAAAGAAAATGTTTATTTTTCCGTTCTCTTTTTAGCCCCAATTCCAGGAAAACCCCCAGACAGAGCCAGGACACGCAACATGATAGATAATTTTATCACTGCCGGACTGTGCCGCTGTAGTAAAATTATTCCGAACATTATTTATCCGGACATGTTGAAAAAGCTCTCATTATTAGTATTCCTGGCCATAGGTATTTCTCTGTTACCCACCCGGGTTCATGCACAGGATGCCATTGTTCAGGAAGGTGAATTTGGCATTGGTCTCGGAGCAGGCCACTACTTCGGGGATCTGAATACCCGCGCTTCCCTGAACCGGCCCAAAATGGCGGCCACTGTTTTTTTCCGTAAAAATTTCAATAACTATATAGCAGCCCGTATCGGTGCTTCTTTTGCCAGGCTGGGTTATGCTGATAAGTATAACACCAAGAATGAATATATGTATCGCCGCAATCTCAGCTTCAATACCAATGTATGGGAGCTGTCGCTGCAGGGTGATTTTAATTTCTTCCGCTTTATGCCTGGTGAGGCTGAATACAGCTTCACTCCTTATGTAACTCTTGGCCTGGGCGTGTTCAGCTATGATCCTTTTGCTTATCTGCGTGGTGAAAAAGTTTATCTGAGGCCTATAGGAACAGAAGGCCAGGGAAGCGCGCTTTACCCCGACCGTAAGCAATACAGCACCATGGCCATCAGCATTCCTTTTGGGGCCGGTATAAAATATGCGCTCAACGAACGGTTCAATATCGGATTTGAAGTATTGTACCGCTTTACCAATACAGATTACCTCGATGATGTAAGTACTACTTATGTCAGTCCTGAAACCTTTCCTGCCAACCCTGATGGCAGCCCTTCACAGGCCCTGCTGCTGAGCGACAGGTCATATGAGCTTGGCCAGCCTATCGGTATCCCCGGACGGCAAAGAGGCAACAGCAAACAAAAAGACCATTTTGTAACAGCGATGGTACACCTGACTTTCAACCTGCAGTCGTACAGATGCCCCACAGCGAATTAATGAGTGCCGGGATTTATGATGATGTGTCATTTTGTCTTCAAATCCGGTACCTTTGCGCCCTAATCTACCAGACATAAAGAAAACAAGTATGTCAGCGCTATTGCAAAAAATCGATAAGGACCGGTTGCCCAGGCATATAGCCATCATCATGGATGGAAATGGGCGTTGGGCCCAGGAACAGGGCCAGGACCGGCTTTATGGTCACTTTCATGGGGTGGAGAGCGTTCGCAATATTGTAGAAGGCTGCGCAGAACTGGGCATTGGTTATCTTACTCTTTATGCTTTTTCCACAGAAAATTGGGACCGTCCCGAATATGAAGTGATCGGACTGATGGAATTGCTGGTTACGACCATCCGCAAAGAAGTGGAAAGCCTGCATAAGAATAATATCCGGCTTCATGTAATAGGTGACATGAATATGTTGCCTGATTATGCCCGGCAGGAATTGCAGGAAGCACTGGATTTTACCAAAGAAAATACCGGACTTAACCTGATCATGGCGCTCAGCTACAGCGGCCGCTGGGAATTGCTCAATGCAGTGAAAAATATTGCATTTGAAGTAAAGACCGGCAAGCTGGAAGTGGAAGCGATCAACGATAAAACTTTACAAAAATTCCTGGCTACCAGCGAGTTCCCTGATCCGGAGCTGATGATCCGGACCAGTGGGGAGTTTCGTATCAGTAATTTCTTACTTTATCAACTGGCCTATGCCGAACTGTATTTTACCCAAGTTCGCTGGCCTGATTTCCGTAAAGAAAATCTGTATGAGGCAATTCTCGATTACCAGGGAAGGGAAAGGCGTTTTGGAAAAACGAGTGCACAATTGGAAACAGGGATAAATGGCTGATGGACGGGTTAAAATGCGGAGTGGTCGAGTTTTCGCGAAGACTGCGTTCATGGCTGGTTTCCGGCATTTTCTTTAACAAAGACTTTCGATTTTTACCGTTAATTTGCCGCCCACTAGGCTTGGCTTATTAACAGAGTACAAACCATAAACTATTTGCAATCCCGCATGAAGGAGCGGGATAAGACAGAAAAATCAACCATGCAACGAATTTCACTCCGGATCTGTGCTTTATTGGTAATGGCGTTTGCGGCAGTACTCTCTGTACAGGCCCAGGATACTACTAAGCCGACATCTGTTGACCCCAAGATCCTTGAATGGGAAAATGCCCGGATCCCCAAGGAATATAGAATCTCCAGCGTAGCAATCACCGGTATCAAACACCTCGACACATCCATAGTATTGTCCATTTCAGGCATACAGGTTGGCGACAAGTTCATGCACCCCGGCAGTGATATCTTCTCTAAAGCTATAGCTAACATGTGGCGGCAGAAATTGTTCTCTGGTGTACAGATTTATGTCACCAATATCCAGGACGATAATGTGGCTATCGAAATCAGTGTAGTGGAACGTCCCCGCCTTGGCAATTTTAAATTCATCGGCATTAAAAAATCAGACGCAGAAGAATTGCAGGGAAAGATCGGGCTGACCAAACAAACCATCATCACTGAAAACATTCGCCGGAATGTAAAAGAGATCACTACCAAATTTTACCAGGATAAAGGCTTCCAGAATATCAGCGTACGCATTGATGAAAGGCCCGACCCTTCCTATGCCAACTCCAATTCAATGTTTATCTATGTTGATAAAGGGAAGAAAGTACGTATTGATGAAGTTAACATCTATGGCAATGAAATGGTGGATGGCCTCAAGCTGAAAAAGCAAATGAAGGGTACAAAGGAAATGAGCAAGCTCACACTGAATCCCTCCAAGTACCAGGGACCTTATGGACCTTCTGCCAATAAGATGAGTTTTAAGGAATATGTTAAAGACTGGGGTTTTCTCTCTCTGAGCAAAACCAAAAGAGTGCTGGATCCTTATTTCCGTTTCAAACTGTTCAGTTCTGCCAAATTCAACCCTACCAAATACGAAGAGGATAAAGATAAGATCGTTAAATACTACAACTCCCTCGGCTATCGCGATGCACAGATCGTAGAAGATACATTAGTGACAGATACATCTAATGCTCGCATGTATGTGAACATTAAAGTGAACGAAGGAAGAAAATACTATTTCGGTAATATCACCTGGAAAGGGAATGCCAAATACCCTGATTCTTTATTGAATACTATTCTTGGCATCCATAAAGGAGATATCTATAACCTCGACATCCTGAACAAACGTCTTGGTAAAGAAATGTCGCAGGAAGGTGGTGATATCAGTGGCTATTACCAGGATGATGGATATCTCTTCTTCCGTGTGGAGCCGGTGGAAACAGCGGTATATAATGATACGATCGATCACGAGATCCGTATCACTGAAGGGCCTCAGGCCAGGATCAAGAACGTTACCATTGCCGGTAATGAAAGAACAAAAGATCATGTGATCCGCCGTGAGCTGAGAACAATGCCTGGTGAGCTGTTCAGCCGCTCAGACCTTATCCGTTCACAACGTGAGCTGAGCAACCTGAACTATTTCAACCAGGAAACTATTAATCCGGGCGTAGTACCTAATGCAGAAGATGGTACTGTGGACATCAACTGGAAAGTGGAAGAAAAATCATCTGATCAGTTGGAGCTTTCCGCTGGTTGGGGTGGTGGCATCGGTCTTACCGGAACACTGGGTGTAACATTCAACAACTTCTCCATTAAAAATATCTGGAAGAAATCAGCCTGGGATCCATTGCCAACCGGTGACGGACAGAAGCTGAGCCTGCGTGTTCAATCCAACGGACGTGCCTTCCGTTCTTATAACTTCTCATTCACCGAACCCTGGTTAGGTGGCAAGAAAAGAAATTCATTGACGCTGGCGTATAACAACAGTAAATACTCCAATGCGTTTGACCCGTACACAGGACGGATCGATCAGAAAAGATCTGATACAAACTATCTTAAAGTAAACGGTTTCTCTGTTGCATTAGGTAAGCAATTGAAATGGCCCGATGACTATTTCAGCCTGGTATACTCGGTCAACTTTACGCAGTATATCCGCAGGAACTACGCCATCTTTGAAGGTGTAGGTGCAACAGGCCGGTCCAATAACCTGAGCTTTAAAATTGCATTGCAGCGTTCTTCTGTATTTGATCCTATCTTCCCAAGAAGCGGGTCCAATATAATGGCGAGCGTACAATTCACGCCACCTTATTCATTGTTCAACCCCGACCTGGTCAACTCTTCCGACCCGTATAAAAATCCTGAATACCATAAATGGCGTTTCAATGCAGAATGGTATGTTCCGATCGGTCGCCCCATGGGTGCTGAAAAGAACCGTCAGTTTGTGTTGAAGATGGCTGCGAAGTATGGTTTCATGGGCCGCTACAACAGCAAGCTGGATTACTCACCGTTTGAACGCTTCCAGGTGGGTGATGCGGGTTTGACCAACAACTATGGTCTGTTGGGTTATGATATCATTGCACATCGTGGATACCCGGTTTATCAAACATCAGATCCTACAATAAACCCGGACAACAGCAACACTGCTTCACGTTTCTTCACCATATTCAACAAGTACCAGTTGGAACTGCGTTATCCGTTAGTGACCAATCCTGGAAGTACTATCTATGGTCTTACGTTCTTTGAAGCAGCCAATGGCTGGTACGATTACAAAGATTATAACCCCTTCCGCCTGCGTCGCAGTGTGGGTGTGGGCATGAGGTTCTTCCTGCCAATGTTTGGTTTGCTTGGATTTGACTATGGTATCGGCCTTGACCGTATGCAGCCGGGCCAGGGGCTTAAAAATGCATCCAGGTTTACCTTTATGCTGGGCTTTGAACCGGAATAATTAGCCATTCAAAAAACCTTACATACCATGAAGAAGATTATTTTATTTGTAACGATTGCCCTGATGGGCAGCATGGGCGTGTTTGCTCAGAAATATGCTATTATCGATACACGCTTTATACTTGATAAAATGCCGGAATATAAAGCTGCGCAGGAACAGTTGGACAATATCGCGCAGGAATGGCAGAAAGATATTGATGCAAGACAAGTGAAGCTGGATCAATTATATAAAAATTATGAAGCGGAGCAGGTGATGCTGAGCGATGATCTGAAGAGAAAACGCCAGGATCAGCTTTTTGTAACAGAAAAAGAACTGCGTGACCTTCAGCGTCAACGGTTTGGCTTTGAAGGAGACCTGTTCAAAAAAAGGCAGGAGCTTATCAAACCGGTGCAGGATAAAGTGTATAATGCAGTTCAGAAAATCTCCTCCCAGCGTGGATATGATTTTGTGCTGGATAAAAGTGAAGGAATTACCATTATATTTGCCGACCCCAAACTGGATAAGAGCGAGGATGTGCTGAAGGAACTGGGGATCCGCAATTAAGCAGCGGATTGTTAAAAAAACCAAAACGAGCAACTTTTTATCACTCTATATTATCTGTTAAGAACAAAAATTGACAAAACCTCCAAAAGAGGGCAAAGAAAAAAACTACCATGAAAAAATTGAAAGTATTAGTAGCGGCGGTTTGCTTGGTGTTGGTAACCAATGTTTCCCAGGCGCAAACAAAAATCGGCTATATAGATGCTGAAACGGTGTTGTATCTGATGCCTGAAGTAGCAAAAATTGATTCGGTGATGCGTATCTATCAAGCAGATACCATTGGCAGGGAATATACTTCTCTGTTGCAGAACTACCAGCACAAAGACAGCATCCTGCGTGATACTGTAGCGCATCCTCTGGCTCCTGCAGTAAAAGAGCAGTACCAGAAAGACCTTTTCCAACTGACACAAACTTTGCAAAGCTGGCAGGAACTTGCTCAGCAAGCTTACCAGAATAAGCAAAATCAGTTGCTGGCTCCTGTAATGAAAAGGATCAATGATGCGATCAATGCGGTAGCAAAAGAAAAAGGCTATACACATGTATTGTCACGCGAAACATTACTGGTAGCTCCTGAAGCAGATAACCTGTTGCAGGCGGTAGCTAAAAAGTTGAATATAACAGTGCCTCCGCAATTACTCCCCGGTTATAAACCCCCGGTAGGCGGCGGGATCCGCTAAGCGGTTTCGAATAAACTATTACAGCCCCATCCGCTCATGCGGGATGGGGCTTATTTTTGTATATATGCAGAAAGCAAACCCCATTGGTGTATTTGATTCGGGCTATGGCGGCCTCACGGTTTTAAGGGAGATAGTTCGCCAGTTGCCGGAGTATGATTATCTCTATCTCGGTGATAATGCAAGAGCGCCTTATGGCAACCGCTCTTTCGATACAGTGTATCATTACACACTGCAATGCGTGGAGTGGTTTTTTGAACAGGGTTGCTCATTGGTGATACTTGCCTGCAACACGGCTTCTGCAAAAGCATTGCGCACCATCCAGCAGAATGATCTGCCAAGGATCGCTCCCAATAAAAGAGTGCTGGGCGTAATACGGCCTACCACGGAGATCATTGGCCAGTTCTCAGAAACGCAGAGCATCGGCATACTTGCCACCAATGGTACAGTGGCCTCCAATTCCTACCCGGTGGAGATCGCCAAATTTTTCCCGCAATTAAGGGTTTACCAGCAGGCCTGCCCTATGTGGGTGCCCCTGGTGGAAAATAATGAACATCTGGGCCATGGGGCAGATTTTTTCGTTAAGAAAAACCTCAGGGAGATATTTGAAAAAGGAAAGGATATTGACACCATGCTGCTGGCCTGCACACACTACCCTTTACTGAAAGACAAGATAGCTGAATACCTGCCGGTGGGTGTAAAACTCGTATCGCAGGGCGAGATCGTAGCCAGCAGCCTGGCTGATTACCTGCATCGCCACCCGGAAATAGAAAACCTTTGCAGCAAGAATGGACAACGTTTTTTTTACACTACAGATGCTCCTGAGGATTTTGATAATCATGCGACCATTTTCTTTGGCGAGCCGGTGAAGTCAAAGCATATGGACCTGGACGCCAATCTCTAAGATCATTTCAGGCTTCCGGATCAAGAATTATCCATTTTTTCCTCCAAATATCCCCATCTTGCCCTACCTTTGCCGTCCTTTCACGGCCAGCGGGTGTGGTGATCCGCAGGTGCGAAATGAAACCAGGTCCGTTCTCCCGGGCCATATTTCAAAAAAGGTCTGCCGAAGCCATTGGCCGCCGTAGTAATACGGAGGCGGTAAGGCTACGGTTGGCAAAGAAAAGTAAAAGATTATGAAACGTACATTTCAACCTCATCGTCGCCGTCGTAAAACCGTTCACGGTTTCCGTAAACGTATGCAAACTGCCAATGGCCGCAAGGTGCTGGCAAGCCGTCGTGCTAAAGGCCGTAAGAAACTGACTGTTTCTGACGAAAGGAAATTAAAATAAACTTCAGCCGGGTAACCGGGTTAAATGATATTTGTATAGCTCCCGGTTGGGAGCTATTTTTTTATCTGGTATTATCGCGTATGCCTCAAAACACACTTGGCAACAATGAAAGGTTGAAAAGCCGTAAGCAGATCGAATTCCTGTTTCAGCAGGGACAGCGGTTTGCCGCTCCGCCATTCCGTGTGTTTTATGCTATTAAGAAAAGGGAATTGAAAGAAACTACCGGTTCTCCCCTGCAGTTTGGCGTGGGCGCCAGCTCGCGTTTCTTTAAGAAGGCAGTTGACCGGAACCGTATCAAGCGCCTGGGCCGTGAAGCATGGCGCCTGCAGAAACAGGGATTGTTGCAAGAGCTGGAAGAACAAAACAGGCAACTGGATGTTTTTTTTATCTATACCGGTAAAGAGCTTCCTTTATATGCAGAAGTGTTTGCTGCAACAACGGGGATCATTCAAAAACTGGCCGGGAAAATAAAGTGAAACTAATCCTTCGCATATTAGCACTGCCTTTTTTGCTGCTGATAAAAATTTACCAGTTGATCATTTCTCCATGGATCGGTCCCAAGTGCAGGTATACACCTACCTGTTCGCATTATGCTGCGGAAGCATTGAAAAAGCATGGCGTATTCAAAGGCTTATGGCTGGCGATAAAAAGAATTTCAAAGTGTCATCCGTGGGGAGGTAGCGGATATGATCCGGTGCCGTGATTTTTAAAAGGAGGCGGAGGTTAATTCAAATATCGCAAAGTGCGCAAAGAAAAAACGCAAAGTGCGCAACGTTGCGATCCCGCGTTCACGTTGCGCACTTTGCGATACGATACTTTTTTGCAGGAAGATTTAAATTCTACTTCACTGCTGCTGCATAGTTTGCTGCTACCTTTTCCCAGTTGATCACATTCCATATTGCTTTCAGGTAGTCGGGGCGTTTGTTTTGATATTTCAGGTAGTAAGCGTGTTCCCAAACATCAATACCCAGGATCGGTGTGCCTTTTACTTCAGCTACATCCATCAGTGGGTTGTCCTGGTTAGGAGTGGAAGTTACTTCAAGCTTGCCATCCTTTACGATCAGCCATGCCCAGCCAGAGCCGAAACGGGTAGCGCCCGCAGTGCTGATTTTCTCCTGCAATGCTTCCAGTGAACCAAAAGTTGAATTGATCGCATCAGCAAGCTTTCCAGAAGGCTTGCCACCATTTGCAGAAAGCAATTCCCAGAAGAAACTGTGATTCCAGTGGCCGCCGCCATTATTCCTTACAGCAGGTGATATTTTACCAGCATTGGCAACGAGTTCTTCCAGTGATTTTTTTTCATGCTCAGTTCCGGCGATTGCTTTATTGAGGTTATCAACGTAAGCTTGGTGGTGTTTGCCATGGTGTATTTCCATGGTCTGTTTGTCGATATGCGGCTCCAATGCATCAGGAGCATAAGGGAGCGCAGGTAAAGTGAATGCCATAGTATATTTTTTATTTGGTTATTCTAAACTAGCTATGCCAGTTAAACTGATACCAAAGTTACGGGTTATGCGGATTAAATCCTGACCATACTGCTGCATTCTGCAAGCGCCATATTTTTTTAATCCGTTTTCTATTTTTCTTTTGCAGAAACCCGCAGGTTTTAAGCATAATTTTTGATAGTAAATAACATCTTGTTTTACTAAACTGCTAAACTAAAATTCAACTGTTATGAGAAGTGTCACCCAATTATTTTGCGTGATGGCTTTCATGTTTATGCTTCCTTTTAGCATATTCGGCCAATCACGCCAGGTATCTGGAACAGTAACGAACAGTAAGGGCGAAGCTGTTCCGTTAGCAACTGTTCAACAAAAAGGTACCAGCAATGCTACTACAGCGAATGACAATGGATCATTTACGATCAATGTTACCGGGAATAACCCGGTATTGATCATTTCTTCTGCCGGTTTTATTGCACAGGAAGTATCAATCGGTACATCAGCGACCTACAGTATCCAGTTGCAGGAATCAGGTACTTTATCTGAAGTGGTGGTAACTGCATTGGGTATTTCGAAAAAGCAAAGATCACTGGGGTATGCTACCCAACAGGTAAAAGGTGATAATCTCACTTTCTCCAAAGAACAAAATGTAATGGGTGCTTTAGCCGGTAAGATCGCCGGAGTTCAGGTGATCGGCTCATCGGGTGCCAGTATGGGAGGTACGCAAAAGATCAAGATTCGCGGCTACAATTCCATTTCAGGGGCTGATCAACCATTGGTTGTTGTAGATGGTACTCCAATATCCAACGCCAACTTTGCTGGTACTGACGGTCCCGATTTTGGGAATGCTGCACAGGATATTAACCCGGATGATATAGAATCCGTGAACGTGTTGAAAGGCCCTGCAGCTACGGCATTGTATGGTATACGTGGCCAGTTTGGGGTATTGATGATTACTACTAAAAAAGGAAAATCCAGTCAGAAAGCGCAGGTAGAATTTTCTTCTGCTTTTTCAGTTGATCAGGCTACGAATTTCATGCCTTTACAGGATGTATATGGAGGCGGTACCAGTCAAACCTTTTCAACTGTTACTATAGACGGCACTCCTACTCCTTATGTATCCAATGCAGACGAAAGCTGGGGCCCTAAAATGGATGGCCAGATGGTAAGGCATCGCAACAGCTGGTATCCACTTGATCCTTACTTCGGACAACTGCAGCCTTTTGTGCCTCAGCCGAACAATATCAAGGACTATTTTGTAGCCGGTCATACGTTCAACAATAATATATCTGTATCTGGTGGATCACAAAATGCTACTTTCCGCCTTTCCTACAACAACACAGATATAAAAGGTATTGAACCCAATACCTGGTTGAAGAGAAATAATATTTCTTTGAACACTTCTCTCAAAATAACTGATAAGATCACTGCTTCAGCGAGCATCAATTATGGGAACAATAAAGCGCAAAGGCCGGATCAGGGTTATACGCATTCCAGTTCCCGGTATTTCCTTCAATGGTTCCAGCGTTCGCTCGATATGAATGTGCTGAAGAATTATAAATATGCTGATGGACGGTTCCTTCAGTGGAATGGCAGCAATCCCACCAATGCCACTGTTGCCTCACTCAGTTTCCTGAATAATAAGCCCAGCGACTGGAACAATCCTTATTTCAACGTATATGAAAACCCTAACAATGATAACCGGGACCGCTATTTTGGAAATGTTTCACTGAGCTATTCACCTATCCACCAATTGAAACTAAGCGGTACAGTGCGGTCTGATATTTATATCCAGAATATAGAAACAAGAAAAGGTATCGGTGGATTCGATGTGAACTCTTTTTCAACAGGCAAGTATGAGAACAAGGAAATGAACTATGAATTCCTTGCGCAGTATGATGAGACTTTTAAGGATTTTTCATTAACCGCAATTGCGGGCACCAATCTGTATCACCGCCGCTACGATTACCTGTATCAGGCAACAGTAGGCGGACTGCTAACCCCTAATTTCTTTAATATAGAAGGTTCTGTTGACCGTCCTGTTGTAAATAACTATCTCGACAGGAAAAGAATATTCAGTTGGTTCTCTACAGCTACTGTTGGCTATAAGGATTTCTTATTCCTGGAGGCAAGCATCCGGCAGGATTATTCTTCCACTTTGCCACAGAATAATAATGGTTATACTTATCCTTCTGTTTCCAGCAGCTTTATCTTTAGTGAACTGCTTCACTGGAAGCCATTGAATTTTGGAAAACTTCGTTTGAGCCTTGCAAGGGCTGGCTCCGATATCGGCACACAGCTCACCTCAAACCCTTATGCTATCGCGATCAACGGTTCTATCACATCTGCTTATCTGCCGAATACATTGAACAATCCTAATCTTAAACCATCTTTTGCTGATGCTTTTGAAGCTGGTTTGTCTATGCAGTTTCTTGACAACCGTGTAGGATTTGATCTTACTTTCTACAAACAGAATAATAAGAATCAGGCCATCACACTGGATGTGTCAGGAAGTACTGGTTACACAGGTACTGTAGTAAATGCAGGGAATATCGAGAACAAAGGATTTGAACTGAGTGTAAACGGAACACCGGTAAGGAACAGCAAGTTTACCTGGAATACGCAAGTCAACTTTGCAGGTAATAAAAGTAAAGTGATAGAGCTGATCCCTGAGTATGATATTAAGAACAGGATACTTTCCAGTAATACTTATTCCGGTGTATCAGTATATGTGAATGCAGAAGTAGGCAAGGCTTATGGTACATTGATAGGCCGCGGCTATCGCAGGGATCCCAAGACCAATAAGATTTTACTGGGTACCAACAATATGCCACTGTATGAAGACAATCATGAGTTTGGCAATATTGTTCCCGATCTCACTGGCGGCTGGGTCAATACATTTAAATTGGGCCGATTTGATCTTTCAGCTTTGGTTGATTTTCAGAAAGGAGGCATGTTCTTTAGTTGGACAAAAATGCTGGCAATAAAATCAGGACAAGCTGAAGAGACAGCAGCAACGAATGGGAATGGCAAGAATGTAAGGGACCCTGTCGCAGATGGTGGCGGTGTTTGGGTTAGCGGCATCTCTGCAGCAAGCGGGGATGAAGTAAATACCTATGTGGACGGAAAGACCTACTATCGCAGCACGCTTGGTACCCATGTGTACGAAGAATGGGCATTTGACGCATCTTATATCAAACTGCGTGAAGTGAAACTGGGTTATACATTTTCCATTAATAAGAGCAAACTGAAGATCAGCAGTATCAATTTCTCAGTATTTGCCAGGAATCCCTGGATGATATGGCAGAAAGCACCGAAAGGACTGGATCCTTCCGAATTGTCTGCTGGTGGTTCTTTGAGTTGGCTGGAAAAAGGACAATTGCAAACAGTGCGCTCTATTGGCTGTAACCTTAATATTAAATTCTAATGCTGAAAACCATGAAGAAGTTAAACTATATATTGTTTGGCAGCTTGCTGGCCATGCTCTGCAGCTGCACCAAATTCGGAGCGATCAACGAAAGGAACGACCGTCCCAATACAGTTACCAATAAGCAACTGTTGCAATACGCCATGCGCCAGTTGGCAGGTACTGTCGAAACTCCTTATGGCGAATTGTATGTGCAGCATCTGTCTGAAAAGGAATATTCAGACGCACAACGGTATAATACTATCAACTTTAATTTCTCCGGCTGGTATGCAGATCCTATGATGAATCTGCAACAGGTCATCAAGGCAACTTCGTTCAATCCTACAGAAGGATCGCAGAACAACCAGATAGCGGTTGCCCGGATATTAAAAGCCTATTTTATGTGGTATATTACCGATCGATGGGGTGATCTGCCATATTCAGAAGCATTGGAGGGAGTGGAGAACCTTACTCCAAAATATGATCTTCAAAAGGATATTTATTATTCACTGTTCACGGAGCTCAAAGAGGCTGCTGCAATGATCGATGCCGGCCTTAAAGTACAGGGCGATTTGATTTATCCTTCCGGCGATATGAACAACTGGAAGAAACTGGCTAACAGCATTCGTCTGCTGATGGCGCTCAGGCTTTCCAAAATTGACCCGGATAAAGGAAAAACAGAATTCAATGATGCGTTGACCGCCGGAGTATTCACTTCCAATGCAGATAATTTCGTGTATAAGCATATTGCTGAAGCCGCGAATGAAAATTACTGGTACAGTGTATTCGTTACATTATCACGCAGATGGTATTGCGTAAGCAAGCCGCTGGTGGATTATATGAAACCGTATAATGATGTACGGCTGCCTGTTTTTGCTGACCCCAATGAAAGCAATGATTATGTCGGCATGCCTTATGGTTTGCAGGCTCCCCAAACAGTACCGGCAGGCAGTGTATCGTATCTTGGCAGCAATGTGCGCAAGCAGGACTCACCTAATTTCCTGCTCACTTATGCGCAGATACTATTTGCCAAAGCTGAGGCTGCTTCGCCTTCTCTTGCCTGGATCCCTGGGGGAGATGCAGAAGCAAAATTAAATTATGACATGGCAATTGAACAGTCGGTTCGACAATGGAATAACAACAATACAACGGGCCTGGCTGCTATGATGGCCAGTGCTGAAGTAGCATATGCACCAGCAACAGCTCTGCGGCAGATAGGCTATCAACGCTGGGTGCATCTTTTTCTGAATGGTTACGAAGCGTGGGCAGAATGGAGGCGTACGGGTTATCCGGTGTTAACACCTGCACCTGATAATAACAATAAACCTATCCCCAGGAGAGAAGCATACCAGGCTAATGAAGCGCTGATAAATACAGCAAACTTTAATGAAGCTGTTCAGAGATTAGGAGGAACGAATGATTTGAATGGAAGAGTTTGGTGGGATAAGCCTTAGGTTAACAACAGAAGATAAATGGCAAACCTGAGTTTGCCATTTATCTTTTACGCCGGAAAAACTCCTTCATCAACGCTCCACACTCTTCTTTCATCACTCCTCTCACCAATTCCGTTTTGGGATGAAAAGGCCAGTTCACTCCCGCCGTTTTACGATACCCATTCTTTTCATCATCCGCACCATACACGATCTTACCGAGCTTACTCCAGTAAAGTGCTCCGGCACACATAAAGCAGGGTTCTACGGTAACATATAAAGTAGCTTCAGGCAGGTATTTACTGCCTAAGGAGTTGAAAGCAGAAGTAAGCGCGATCATTTCGGCATGGGCGGTAGGGTCATTCAACCGCTCCACCATATTGTAACCCCTTGCAATGATCTTTTCATTCAGCACTATCAGGGCTCCCACAGGAACCTCATCTTCATCAAAAGCCCGGAGGGCTTCTTTAAGAGCAAGGGTCATAAAATATTCATCTGTCATAAAGGGATGAAATTACAAAAGATAAGGGATAACGCTTGATGGTACTTCACACAGGCCAATTCATCTGGCATGATATTTTGGTTATATCAATATTCATTCATTTTTAAAAATACCGGTATGAACAAATTATTAGTTGGCTTTTCTGCAGGACTGCTGGTGGGTATCCTGTTTGCGCCTGCCAAAGGCTCAGAAACCCGTGGCACCATTGCCCGCCGTGGAAATGAGTTGAAGAATAAGTTCAATGACCTGGTTGATGCGATAGCCGATAAGTTTGATTCCCTGAAATCCGAAACTGAAGAAATGATGGAGGAGGGAATGCGCCAGGCAAAATCATATCAAAACGAAGTGAGCTGAATTAACCTCTTCCTGCAGAAAGTATTATCCCCGTGGAAACAGAACCAGGCATCGCCCCAAAGGCGGTGCTTTTTTATATAAAACAAAGCCCGTGAAGAATCACGGGCAAGAAGCTTGTTGCTTTTGAAGCAACATACTCAAATCGAAAAACACAATATATAGTTTAAAGAAGAAGGATCAATAACAGGATAATAATGATGATAGCTCCAAAAGAAAGATAAATACCCTTGATCTCCTTTGCTTCTTTATTCATCTGGCGAAGCTCTTTTTTCAGCGCTTTCTTTTCTGCACGGCTAAGTGTGGATTTATCCATTGCCTTGATCTCTTCCACCCGGTTTCGGATCTCTTCTGCACGCGCTTTCTTTTCCTCTTCAGTCATAGCGGCAATCCTTTCCTTCAGTGGGCGCTTATCGTCTATTGTAGTGGCATAACTGTTAGCAATGCTTACAATCAATAAAAGGCTGGTAAGAATGATGCTGATCTTGGTTTTCATGTTGTAGACTTGATTTGGTGATAAAGTAATTTACAAAAATTTGTCCAGTTTTGAAAAGTAAGCTGTTTACAGCCAATTTGCTCTAAGAAAATCATAAAATGTGGCATAATTTCCCCAATAATCATTATAGCTTATCTCCGGAGCTCATCCGGGTGTTTTAACTAACTTGGCCTTTCAAACACAACCATGCCTGCTACCGGTTATACCAGCAAATTAAATGCCCTTCGGCAATACTTTGATTCCGGCCATACACAGCTCTATGAATTCCGGAAAAAACAATTGCAGCAGCTACGCCAGGCGATCCTTGATCATGAAAAGGAACTTTATGAAGCTTTGTATAAAGACCTGCATAAAAACCCGGAAGAAAGCTGGGTGACTGAGCTGGGTATGGTGATAGCAGAGATCAATACATCGATCAGAAACCTGCGTCGCTGGATGAAACCGGAAAGAGTGACTACCAACCTGCTTAATTTCCCTTCGGGAAGCCGGATTTTAAAAGAACCCTTGGGAGTTGTGCTGATAATTGCGCCATGGAACTATCCATTCCAGTTATTGATCAATCCGCTTGTGGGAGCAATAGCCGCAGGCAATTGTGTGGTATTGAAGCCAAGCGAAATAGCACCAGCAACAGAAGCGGTGATGAAAAAAATAATCACTGGTTTGTTTCCTGAAGAATACATTCTGTATATACAGGGAGATGGTGCCGAAGTAGTGCCGGCATTGATGAATAATTTCCGTTTTGATCATGTCTTCTACACCGGGAGCACTGGCGTGGGTAAAACTGTATACAAAATGGCTGCTGAAAAACTGGTGCCTGTAACACTGGAACTGGGAGGTAAAAGCCCCTGCATAGTGGAAGAGGATGCCCGTCTGGATATAGCTGCAAGACGTATAGCACTCAGCAAATTTTCCAATGCCGGGCAAATGTGCGTGGCACCCGATTATGTGTTGGTACATGCTTCCCGGAAAGAAGAATTGGTAGAGGCATTGAAAAAAGCTATTCAACGGTTCTTTGGCAATGATCCTGCACAAAGCACCGAATATGGCCGGATCATCAATGCCAAACAATTTGACCGCCTGATCAGCTATCTGAATGAAGGAACTATCGTCACTGGCGGAACCAGCGATAAAGAACAATTATATATCTCTCCAACCATTATCACTGACCTGGCTGCAGAAGCCCGCCTTTTAAAAGAGGAGATCTTCGGTCCTGTTTTGCCAATCATCAGTTTTACAACGGCAGCCGAAGCAAAGCAACTGATCGCGCATAATCCTGACCCTCTGGCTTTTTATCTTTTCACGCAAAACAAGGCAAAAGAAAAGGAATGGCTGGAGTCGGTTTCTTTTGGCGGAGGTTGTGTAAATAATACAGCCTTGCATTTTACCAATAACCGGTTGCCTTTTGGCGGCAAAGGCAATAGCGGCATGGGACAATATCACGGCAAATATTCTTTTGATACATTCAGCCACAGGAAATCAATATTGAAAACACCTACCTGGTTGGACCCTGCTATCAAGTATCCGCCTTTTAAGGGAAAATTGGGACTGTTCAAAAAAATTGTCCGTTAACCCGCTAAGCTATTCTTTGTGTTCTTCGTTGTCTTTGTGGGATATTACCTCCCACAAAGACAACGAAGAACACAAAGAAAAACTACCGACAGATTTGTGGGAAAATAAACATGAAAAGAAATAAACTCAGAAAATCCCTGCTTGTTATAACTTTATTCTTTGTAGCTTTTTTCAGCTATGTTGAAATAGCGACCATGAATCAAAAAAACATGACCTACCGGCAAAAATTACTGAAAGCATTCTATCCCATTTTAATGTTTTTCAGCAAAACCACCGGTAAAAATGGTAAGACAATGGACAACACGAATGGAATAACCCCTCCTGCATCTATATACGATCTTTCTGTTACGCTGAACAATGGATCGCAACTTCCGCTTTCCAGCCTGAAAGGAAAGAAAATACTGCTTGTAAACACGGCGAGCGATTGTGGCTATACACCACAATATGAAGACCTGCAAAAATTATACACGGATTACCAGGACAAGCTGGTGGTGATCGGCTTTCCGGCCAATGATTTTAAAGAACAGGAAAAAGGAACGGATGAAGAGATTGAGAAATTTTGCAAGCTGAATTTTGGTGTCAGCTTTCCTTTGGCAAAAAAGAGCTGTGTCATTAAAGGCGCTAACCAAAACCCGGTGTTCAGTTGGCTTAGCGACCCTGCCAAGAACGGTTGGAATGATCAACCACCAACCTGGAATTTTTCAAAATACCTGGTGGATGAAAAAGGAATACTTATCAAATATTTTGATCCGGGTATCTCACCTTCAAATCCTGATGTAAAAAAAGCAATTGAACAAGAATAAAAATTGGAGTCTTAATTATGAACTGGATTTTACTGATCATTGCCGGATTTTTTGAAGTGGGATTTGCTACCTGCCTGGGAAAAGCAAGGGAAGCCGGTACCAATACTACTGCCTGGCTGATAGGTTTTTTTGTTTGTCTTGGCCTCAGCATGTACTTGCTGAATAAAGCATCACTTACTATTCCATTAGGAACTGCTTATGCCGTGTGGACAGGCATTGGAGCAGTAGGAACTGTGCTTGTAGGAATATTCATTTTTAAGGAACCTGCCACTTTCTGGCGGATGTTTTTCCTGTGCACATTAGTTGGTTCTATTATAGGACTGAAAGCTGTATCCTCCCACTAAGTGACCACCTAATTAATGATCCCCATTTTTTTCATCAAAAATGAAGCGCTTAGTTTTGTGCATACGCCATCCTTGAGTTTATAATCAAACACCAGCTCATCTTTGATGATCTCCGATTCAAAGCATTTATTGCTGATATAAGAAGGATCGGTTTCTGCAAGTTGGGATACTGTGAGGTCATGTGTGGCAATGATGCTACAGGCTTTGGCAGCGACCAACTTGCGGATAAGCCCGATGGTTCCATTATGCTTGTCGTTGCTGTTTGTGCCTCTCAATATTTCATCGAGAATGATAAAAGTCTTTTCTCCTGCTTCCAGTTCATGAATAATAGATTGCAGCCTTTTCAATTCTGCATAAAAGAATGATTCACTATCCTGCAGGGAATCGGTAATGCGCATGCTTACATGCACTCTGTAAGGATAAAAAGCAAACCTGCCGGCACAAACAACACTGCCGCTTCTTGCCAGTACCAGGTTAATGCCCAGGGTGCGGAGGAAAGTGCTTTTGCCCGACATATTGGAACCTGTAAGGATCACGAACCGCTGCTCCGCAAAGGAAATACTGTTGTTGATCCGCTTACCGGCCCGGATAAGCAAGTGCCCCATATTTTCAGCTTCCAGTGTTTCGTTGTTGCTTACAACAGGTGTGCAGAAACCTGGATTATTATAAGCAAGATTTGCAAAACTGTTAAGTTCTTCAGCCTCGCCCAGCAGTTTTAACCAGGGCAGGATCTTCTGACCGTTCTGTTGTTTCCATTTTTCCAGGCGAAAAAGAACATGCAGGTGAAAAAGGAATAAACCATTGAGCAGCATGCTCACCAGGAGGTTCACAATGGTTTCAAGATAGTTGAATAGAGAAGCCAGTTTGCGGATAGATCTTGAAGCTGTATCATTCCCGGTTTTGAGCCCTTCCTGCAACCGCTGCAATAAGGGTGATTGGAAGGATTGATCTTCCAGTTGTTTCAATTGCCCGGCAAACTGTTGTAATATCTTGGTCACTGAAGTAGATACCGACAAATGCGCCGAGATCTTTCTTGCAAAAGAAAGAGCTACCACCAGGTTCAGGATAAAAAGATCATAGAAGATGTTTAGTGCCTTTTCCTGTTCTGTTATAAAAAAATAAACCAGGCAACCGGTGGAAGCTAGCGGCAGCAGCATTAAAAAATAATAGAGGGTCTTATTTTTAAAAGTAGGAGCTGTTTCCAGCCAGGCTTTCAATTGCTGCATTTCCTTTTCCCGCGTATCCAGCAAAGAGCCATGTGCCTGCAAATGTTGTCGGAATTCCAGTTTGTCTTTCAACTCTGCAATGGCCTGTTGTCTTTCTTCAATGATGGTTGTGTTTGGGTGCAACAGGCTTTGCGCTAAAGCTTCTTTGCCGAAGGATGTGCTACAGCGATTGATATAAGGGAACAACCCCCCTTCGCCAAACATATCGAGATCGTAGGAATAAGGATGATGTGGGTCTGTATATTCTTTTCCTGTGCTGTAAACAGAAGGATTGCCTTCCAGAAAACTGATCTCATCACTGTTCAATTTCACCAAGGCTTTATAGAAAGCGGTCTTCTGCTGCATCTGGTCATACACACGGATCATAAGCAGGAAAACGACCAGCAACACCAGGGTGCCAATGATGAAGCCGGCAGCACCCGTTACCAGTGATTTATATCCCAGGAAAATAAAGCCGCAAAACAGCAGCAACCGGAGCAGGCTGAGCCAACCGAGTTGTTGTTTCAGTAATTGAGCTTTGGAAGAATAACGTGCTAATAGCCCGGAATAAACAGTTGATGCATCCACTTGTGTCAGTTTGAAGGTTAATCAACCGGGCACTTCTCATGATAGTTCACCAGTTGGATCGGTGTTTTCTCTATAGTGAAGCCGCTATAGGTTTTCACAACTTCGTCAAGTACTTCATTTACTTCTTCTATCGTATTCAGTGTTACAAGGCGGTTGCGGAATTCTTTGATATTGGGCAAACCTTTCAGGTAATTGGCATAGTGCCGGCGCATTTCATTGATACCAACGATAGGGCCTTTCCATTCCACACTTTTCTGCAAATGTTTACGGGCCACATTTACGCGTTCTTCTGTGCTTGGTGGCGCCAGGTGCTCGCCGGTACGCACAAAATGCTTGATCTCATTAAAGATCCAGGGATAACCAATAGCAGCCCTTCCGATCATTATTCCATCTACGCCGTACCTGTTTTTATAAGCCAGTGCTTTTTCAGGGCTATCGATATCTCCATTGCCGAAAATAGGAATACGTATGCGAGGATTGTTTTTTACTTTACCGATCAGCGTCCAGTCGGCTTCTCCTTTATACATCTGTGTGCGCGTCCGGCCATGAATGGCAAGAGCTTTAATGCCTACGTCCTGCAGGCGCTCGGCTACTTCTTCTATATTAAGTGAATTGCTATCCCAACCCAGGCGTGTTTTTACTGTTACTGGCAATGAGGTTGATTTTACCACAGCGGAGGTCAGCCTCACCATCAGGTCAATATCTTTTAATACCCCGGCACCGGCTCCTTTGAGTGCTACTTTTTTTACCGGGCAACCGAAGTTGATATCCAGCAGGTCGGGGTTGGTCACTTCCACGATCTTGGCTGCCAAAGTCAGGCTTTCTTCATCACCACCGAAGATCTGGATGCCAACAGGTCTTTCATAATCAAAAATGTCCAGTTTTTTACGGCTTTTGATGGCATCGCGGATCAGTCCTTCTGATGAAATGAATTCCGTATACATCAGGTCGGCTCCATTATCCTTGCACACGGCACGGAAGGGCGGATCGCTTACATCCTCCATCGGAGCCAGAAGAAGCGGAAAATCAGGAAGTGATATGTTGCCTATTTTTACCATAAATACCGGTTGAGGGCAGAATGTCTATAAAAAAACAGTAACTTCTGTCAACTCTCAGCTATTTTTGCGCCTGCAAATTTACGGCTAATCAGGCAAGTTGCAGGATTAAACTCGCCAACCCTCAAACTATGTACGACAACGACTCGAAAGGTATTTCCTATATGGCAGGATTTTTCATGCTGATAGCATTCGTTATCGCAGGCATGATGTTCACGCAGGTAATAACCGGGCCGATCTGGACGGGTTTGACCGGTAAGGATATATCCGTTCTCCGGGATGGGTTGATGGGTCCGGAAGATGCAAAAGCGGTAAAACTGATCCAGTCCCTCAGCGCTATACTCGGATTCCTGGTGCCTACTTTTGTTACAGCCTTCCTGCTTCATCGCCGCCCGGTGAAATTGCTGGGATTTGAAGCGCACAATATGCAGGCAAAGCAATTGGGTGTTGTGGTTCTGATCATTGGAACGGCTTTATTCGTTTCTTCCTCGCTTTCTTATCTCACTCACCTTATACCTGTGTCGCCTTCAACAAAAGAATTTTTTGACCGGCTGGAAGAAAACTATAACAAACAGGTCAGCATCATTATTGATCTCAAAACAGTAGGAGATTATATCCTGGGATTGGTGATCATGGCTTTGTTGCCGGCCTTTTGCGAAGAAGTTCTTTTCCGCAGCGGCTTTCAGAATTTTCTTACGCGGGGCACCAATAATCCCTGGCTGGCGATCATTGTGGTGAGTACGCTTTTCAGCCTTATGCACCTGTCTTATTATGGCTTTCTTTCCAGGCTCTCGCTTGGTATAGTATTGGGAGCTTTGTATTATTATTCCGGAACGATCTGGTGGAGCATCCTGGCGCATTTTATCTATAATGCTCTTGCTATTACAACATTGTATGTATATACGCTCCAGGGAAAGCCACTTATGGAAGCTATGGATGAAAAGGTGGAGAATTTCTGGGGTATTCTGGCATTGCTGCCGCTGATCGGTCTATTTATCATATTTAAAAATGCCACTGCGAAAAACAGGCGCAGGCTGGCTTAAATCATTTGCATGGCATTCAACTGGCCAACATTTCGCACAAGGGCTCTTACTGCTATCGTTTTTGTTGCTGTAATGCTCACCGGTTTATTATGGAACCAATGGAGCTTTCTGGTACTTTTCTCCATTATTCATTTTGGCTGCTGGTGGGAGTATTTCCGCTTGCTGGAAAAGATCCATCGGGTTACCTACGATATTTATGTAAAGATGGGCTGGATGCTGCTGGGCTATGGATTGATGATCTGGTTTTGCGGAGATATATACAGGATCGCCGATTATGGAGTGCGGCAGAATGTTTTTCTGCCGGTGTCTATTGCCGGATTTATTTTGCTGATAGTAGGGATTTTTATGAGCAGCAAAATAAAATTGAAATCGTTTGGTGCAGCGGCATTAGGCATGCTGTATATTTCTTTGAGCTGGGGTTTATTACTTTATTTATTTTCTTCAACGATAGACCTGGTTGTTCCTTTTTATAATTTTTCTCTTACAGGGCCAATAATTCCCATCATTATCATTGCCAGTATCTGGATCAATGATACCATGGCATATATCGTAGGTTCTTTTATCGGCAGGCGACCGCTTTCTTCCATTTCTCCGAAGAAAACATGGGAGGGAACAATTGGTGGTATAATACTGGCTGTTGGTATAGTCGGCTGGCTGTTGCCCTTGCTTTTCCTGCCAAAAGAATTAAACACTGATCTGAAAGGTACTACTATGCTTTTTGCGCCGATTGCCCTTATTGCAGCAGTTATGGGAACATTAGGTGACCTGCTCGAATCAAAGCTGAAGAGAATGGCAGGAGTTAAGGATAGTGGTAGTATTATGCCCGGGCATGGCGGCTTCCTGGACCGGTTTGATTCATTACTGGTAGCTATTCCTTTTGTTTGGCTGTTTCTTTATTTTCTTTTTTTCAAAAGCTAGCTTACGCAACACCTGTTAAGCAATAAACCGGCGAAACATTATCTTTGTCCCTCAATTTTCAACCTTATGACATTCCACAAAGAAGGATATACGTCAATTGCCATCGCGGCCATCATCTTTGGCGTGATCAATCTCTTGTCCTTTTATTTCCTGAGTTTTAACTATCCCCTGATCACGGCTCTGATCTCTATCGTTACCCTGGGCCTGCTGATCTTTATCATATCTTTTTTCAGGATACCCAAACGTGTGCTTACCATTAACGAAAATGCCATTATTGCTCCTGCTGACGGCAAAGTGGTGGCTATCGAAGAAGTGCAGGCCGATGAATATTTCAATGATCGCCGCATCCAGGTATCGATTTTCATGAGCCCGCTGAACGTGCATGTTAACCGCAATCCTGTCAGCGGTGATATTGTGTACAGCCAATACCATAAAGGGAAATATCTTGTGGCCTGGCATCCTAAATCGTCCACAGAAAATGAAAGGCATACAACAGTATACCGCAAAGGCGATAAGGAAGTGCTTACCAAACAGATTGCCGGGGCATTGGCCAAGAGGATTATCAACTACCTTAAATCAGGCCAGCAGGTGAAGCAGGGGGATGAAATGGGTTTCATCAAATTTGGTTCCCGTGTTGATCTTCTGTTACCGCTTGACGCCAAGATCAAAGTAAAGATCGGTGATAAGCCACAGGGTGGAGTTACCGTTGTGGCTGAATGGTAATGATGCTAAAATATCTGTTCAAGCTCCTTTAAGGAATTCACTACATAAGTCGGTTTGATCTCCATTTCAGTAATACCCAGGTGATTGACGAATACCTGGTCCATTCCTGCATTGATGGCTCCCTGTATGTCTGCATCAAGGGTGTCTCCAAGCATGATACTGTTGTTTACAGTCGCCCCTGTTTTATGCAAGGCATAATCGAAGATCTCTTTGTTGGGCTTTAAACTATTGGAGCCTTCAGAAGTGATCACTTCTTCGAAGAAAGTGTCCAGGCCTGAATATTTGAGCTTGCTGTGCTGAACCTTTTCAAAGCCATTGGTGATAAGGTGAAGCTGGTAGCTCTTGTCTTTGAGGTATTGTAGTATCTCTTTAGTGTGAGGGAATAAAATAGTCCGGGTAGGTAGCTTTTCCAGGAACAGGATGCTCATGGCTTTGGAGAGCTCATCATCGGCAATTTTAAAATCGAGCAGGGCAAGCCACATTCTTTTTACCCTCAGTTCATCCTGGCGGATAAATCCTTTGCGGTATCGCTCCCAGAGTTTATCGTTATGGACAAGATAATTCCTATAAAACAGTTCAAAATCGTGTACGCCTCTTTCTTTTAACTGCAAATCTTCATAAAGGCTTTCCAGGGTTACGCGGGCATTGGCATCGAAATCCCAGAGGGTATGGTCCAGATCAAAAAACAGGTGTCTGTATTTCATGATTGCAAAGTACGGCCAGGAATTTGTGTTTTAAATGTATTTATTGATAAATCATTTTTAAAAATCCCGGTACTTCGCAGTATAAATCAGGTAATATATGAATGTATTGATCACAGGAGCTTCCCGCGGAATAGGTAAAGCCATTGCCGAGATATTTGCTGCAAACGGCCATGCAATTTTCCTGAGCAGCCGCAATGAAAAGGTATTGATGGAAACAAGCCGGGAGCTTCAATCAAAGTATCCTGCAGTATCCATACAAGCAAAGGCATTCGACCTTGGAAGTAAGCAACAGGCCATAGCCCTGGCTTCCTGGGTGCAGGAATCCGTTCAGGCGCCTGATATACTTGTGAATAATGCCGGCAGCTTTGAGCCCGGCAGTGTTTATAACGAACCTGATGGGGTATTGGAAAACCAGATGGCCACTAACTTATACAGCGCCTATCACCTTACCCGGGCTCTTTTGCCTTCTATGATGAAGGAAGGAAAAGGGCGCCACATCTTTAATATGTGTTCCATTGCCTCACTGAAAGCCTATAATAATGGCGGGGCATACAGTATCAGCAAATTTGCTTTGTATGGGTTCAACCAAAACCTGCGGGAAGAAATGAAACCTCATGGCATCAAGGTAACTGCTGTGTTGCCAGGAGCTGTGCTTACCGATTCCTGGGAAGGATTCGATAATAGTAATAAGCGCATCATGGAAGCCAGTGATATTGCCCAACTGGTTTATGCAGCTTCTCAACTATCCATCCAGGCTTGTGTGGAAGAGATCCTGGTGAGGCCGCAATTAGGGGATCTTTAAGTGCGATCGTTGAACAACGCTCAACGGCAATACCCGCCTTCCATCGAAGTTTTGCGAACTTTTAGCAAATCCAGTTCTATTTTTAGGTGGCATGAAAAAAGGCATTCTTACAATTTCAATACTGTTGCTTGTGCTGGTAGCCAGCGCCCAGGTGGTGTTGAAGACCCTTGTTACGGAAGGGCCTGTGATTGCCGGCGAGCCTTTTGTTGTGCAGTATGTGTTGGAAAATGCGGAACCGGAAGAAGATTTTTTCCAACCAGATTTCAGGCAGTTCCGTTTTGTAAGCGGCCCTAATACCTACACCGGGGCGAGCTTTGGGACAGATGGCCCCAAACGCCTGAAGAATATCACTTTTACACTTGTTGCATTAAAGGAAGGCCATTACATCGTGCCTGGAGCCAGTGTGAAGCTGCATGGCCAGGTATTCAAAAGTGAACCTGCCCCGCTGGAAGTGATCAGCAGAGCTGCTGCCGTTCAGAAAGGTATATTGTCTGAAAAACCTTCCCTGGCTACCGATTCATACCTCCAACCAGGCGAAGACCCTTATGAAAAGATCCGTCATAATCTTTTCATGAAAGTGATGGTAGATAAAAAGGTTTGTGTGGTTGGCCAGCCTGTTACAGCCACATTCAAGCTTTATTCAAGACTCAGTTCCAAATCGGATATCGTTAAGAATCCAGGTTTTTATGGCTTTGCTATACAGGATATGGTAAGCCTGTCAGATAATGTATCGGCAACAGAAACAGTGGATGGAAAGAAGTTCCAGGTGCACACAGTGCGTAAAGTTCAGCTCTATCCTTTACAGGCCGGGCTTTTTACCATTGACCCGATGGAAGTCCAAAGCAGGGTGGAGTTTTCTACCAGTATGGTAAGCAAGAAATCTGAACAGGAGATCGTTGAAGGAGTGATGCCTACTGAAGATGAATTATTTTCCAAACCGGGATTTAAAGTGTGTGAGACCAGTATGCATACTGAACCCGTAGCCATTAAAGTAAATCCTTTGCCCGAGCATGGCCGGCCGGCTGAATTCAACGGAGCCACCGGAAAGTTTACAATAGCTGCTTCCCTGGAAAAACAGGAGCTGGCGCGCAATGAAGAAGGCGATCTGGTGGTGACCATAGAAGGCAAAGGAAATTTTCCGCAGCTTGCGGCACCTCTAGTATCCTGGCCCAAAGCCATGGAAGGGTTTGAACCAGAAGTAAAAGATTCGCTGAACAAAGAGCTTTCGCCACTTGAAGGAAGGCGTGTATTCACTTTCCGGTTTATTTCCAACCAGGCCGGCACCTATACCATACCGGCTATCAACTTATCTTTTTTTGATCCCGACAGCAACCGCTACAGAACAACTTCTACAAAACCTATAACAGTAAAAATAACTGAAGCGGCGGCAAAGAAATTACAGGCAGGTGCAGAAAAAGGGCCAGTGCTTAAAAAGAATATTCCTGTATGGATCATAACAGGTGTTGCAGTTCTTGCTGCTGCCTTGTTTATTGTAATAAGAAGAAAAGACAGGAAACCGATACCGGAAGAACCGGTAAAAATAATACCGGTCAATAAACCGAAGGTGACGGAATTGCTTCAGCCTGCGTATGTTTTACAAGAAGCAGAAGGTCATTCTTTTTATGCTGCTTTGCGGACGGCTATCTGGCAGTTCTGCTCGCAGAAATTTAATTTATCAGGCAGCAGCATGAGCAAGCGGTCTTTGCAGGAGGCACTTCAACAGGCAAATATTACTCAGGCTGATCAGCAGGAACTCTTACGCATCCTGGATGTCTGTGAAGAAGGATTGTTTACAGGAGCGATGGAAACCGGCAACAGGAAGGAGCTGCTGGAAGACGCACGCCGCCTGCTGTTGAAAATAGGAGACGCGGCATTGCCGGAATAAACTATTCCGAATACTTATATCCCACTCCTCTTACAGAATGAAAATACTTGGGATTGCGGCTATCCTCTTCAAAGTATTTACGGAAGTTGAGAATGAAATTATCGATAGTCCGGGTAGTTGGATAAACATTGTAACCCCATACAGCCTGCAATATCTTTTCTCTTGGCACCACTTCATTCTTGTTTTCGATCAGGAGTTTGAGCAGCATTGTTTCTTTTTTACTCAACTGTATCTTACCGCTTGAGCGGGTAGTGGCTTCCTGTGCTTTGAAGTCAATTAAATTATTGCCAAATGTGTAACTGTTGCCAACAGAAGATTTATCCTGTAGTTTCTTATTCTTGTTGATGAGCTTATGCACCCTGAGTAAAAGCTCTTCCAGGTTAAAGGGTTTGGTAAGATAATCGTCAGCACCTTTTTTTAGGCCCAGCACTCTGTCGGCACTGGAGTTTTTAGCGCTGAGAATAAGGATCGGCACTTCATTATTGCCGATGCGGATGCTTTCGGCCACACTGATGCCGTCCATTTCAGGGAGCATCACATCCAGGATGATCAGGTCAAAGTATTCGGTCTCAATGGCTTTAAGGGCAGCAGCCCCATCAAAAGCAGAAATAACATCATAACCTTCCAGTTCCAGGTTAAGTTTTAACGCCTCATGAAGGTTCTCTTCGTCTTCTACCAGCAATATGGATGTTTTCTTTTCGTCGCTCATAACCTGTTTTAAGGGTTAAAGGTGACTGCAAAATTAGTCCCGTGCGGATTATTGTTTGTCACCGAAATGTCCGCATTATGATCGCGTGCTATCTTGCTGCAAAGATACAAACCCAAACCGGTGCCTTGCGTTTTCCGGGTAGCTTCATTGCCGATCCGGTAAAACTTCCTGAATATCCTTTTCTTTTCTTCATCCGGGATACCAGGGCCCTGATCGGCAATGCTTAATCGCACAATGCCGCCAGGTTTTGTAAGGGTGGCAACGATAGGGCTTTCTTTCGGAGAATACTTAACAGCATTTTCAAGAAGATTGTTGATCAGGATTTGCAGTAGCATTGCATCGCCTTTAACATCAACATCTGCTTCCACCTCGCCATTGAATGTTCTGTCGGGAAAACGGTTCCGGAAATCCTGCAGACAATCTTTCAGCAGGTCAGAAAGGTCCAGTTCCTCTTTGGCAAAAGAATAACCACCTTCCAACTGGGATGAGATAAGTATATTATTCGTAAGGAAATTGAGCCGGGAAGTTTCTTCGAGTGTGGTGCGGATCAGCCGTTTTTGTTTCTCTGGTTCAAGTGTGTATTTCTGCATGGTTTCCAGGTTGAGCCTGGCCACGGCGATCGGTGTTTTTAATTCATGCGTTACGGCCATCATAAAATTCTGCTGCTGCTGTTGCAACCGGAATTGCCGTCTTACAGAGCGGAAGACGAAAGCTGCTGCAAAAATGATCAGGGCCAGGAAGAAAAGCCCTTCACTGAGATGCATAACTGTTACCCTTTTTTTGGCTGCGGTTATCTGTACAAATTCCTTGTGGTATAAGGAAGGAGAAATAGTGCTGTCGATTGTGGCATCGAGTTGCTTCAGCCGGAAATCTGCCAGTGAATGGTTTTGTTTTTCCAGTGAAATGAACCACCATGCCAGTGCGGCCACAATGTAGGTCAGCATCAGCCAGTAAATAAAAGTGGCCCTTCTTATTTGTTTTCGGCTGTTATCGGGCATGTTATCGGGGTTGCTTTTCCAGCCGGATGCCTGCATTCAGAACATTCTGAAGCGGGTCTTCCCGCATGATCTGTTCGAGCGTGAACGTATAAGTGCCGGCTTTAAGACTTTGCTTTTCAGCCAGCTCAATCCGGTGTTCATATATATCATCCATACCGCTGGCCAGCCATCCTTTTTCGTTGGTGGCAAGTGTGAGATCCTTTTGGATCTGCAGGGTAGAATCCTGGCCAGGTCCTTTTACGTAAAGGTTGACGTAAATATTACTGAAGCTGTATTTTTCATTATGCCGCAGCACCAGGAAGATCCTGTACAGGGAAGTGGTATCCTTTATAGTAAATTCAAAAGAAGGCCTGAAATTACTTTTCCAGGCATGCTGTGGAATGGTCACAGTTTTTTCATAAAGGTCAATAGTGGTGCAATTATACAGCAGGCAGGAAATAAAGATGGCAATGACAGACCTGGAGAAAAGCTTTTTCAAATCTTGAATTTTCACAAAAGTAAACTTTTAAACCCTTAAACTTCCAGTGCTGTTACAGCACATTCAACACCTGTTCCTTCGCCTTTTCCAGTTCATCCTTCATCAGCACCACGCATTTCTGTATGGTGGAATCGTATGCCTTTGAACCGGTGGTGTTGATCTCCCGGCCAATTTCCTGGAGAATGAAAGAAAGTTTTTTTCCTTTCGACTCTTCGGGCTCCTGCAAGAGGGTTTTGAAATAATCGCAATGGTTTTTTAAACGTACCTGTTCTTCGCTGATGTCTATCTTTTCTATATAGTAGATCAGCTCCTGCTCCAGGCGGTTGCTGTCGTAGTTTTCCTTTCCTACCTGTTCTTCCAGCAGTTTGGTAAGCCCTTCCCTGATCTTAACCTGGCGGAGGGGTTCCAGGCGGATCACTTCCTGCTGTTGGGTGAGTATATTATTGATACGCATCAGCAGGTCCAGTTCAAGTGATCTTCCTTCATCCAGGCGATGGGCATTCAGGTCTTCTATTGCCATCAGGATAATGTTTTGCAATTCCCCCCATTCTTTATCATTAAGTGTTTCGGCAGTGGGGGTGATCACCTCCGGCAGTTTTACCAGCGTGCTCAGTATATGCGATGTATCCAGGTTAAGGGCGGAAGACAGTTCAGCCAGTGGTTTATAATATGCTTTGGCTAGGTCTGTATTAATGGTAACGGGTTTTGAGCTGCCGGTTTCTTTCAGGCTGATAGTGCAATCAACAGTGCCACGGCCAAGTTTTTCAGAGAGGAGACGACGGATATCAAACTCAAAAGGTTTTAACATAGCGGGCAGCCTTAACTGCAGTTCAAATTGTTTACCGTTTAAAGACTTGATATCTACGAGGAATGTTTTATCGCCAGCGTTTTTCTCGGCTCTTCCAAAACCGGTCATGGATTTCAGCATGAGGACTTATTTTTTGATTTGATCAAAGGTATCTTAATTATTGTATCTCTGTGTGGGTAGTATTACTGCATCAGTGGAAGCATCCATCTATTGGTTTCTTAAAGTAAAAATCCCTTCGAAGTATCGAAGGGATCATTATAATGGATGGGTTAGTAAGTACAGGGAAAACGAATTTCCCATCACAATATTAAATATAATTTTTACTATCCAAAAAAAAATCATTAAGAATTTTATTCACATTTTAGAATCGGCTGTGGATAATAGCGGCGCCTCTTTTAATGGTTTGTGATGCTTTTTCAATCATTGTTGCTGGTGTTTGCTATACAATAAGTGTATGCATGTTGTTTTTTCATTCTTTTGAAACCCTTGCCCAGTCTATGTTTCAAAAGATGATATTTTATAAGTTCATTCAGCATTTATTGTTTTTGATCAAGCGGGAATATGAGTTGCCGTGTATTTGGAACTGTACTTAACCGGTAAAAATGCCGGTTAGCTTACCCAAAAAAATTTTACCCCGTCAGGCGCTTCCGGCTACAAAAAATGCCCCCTGCTTTCCATTAGCCCACTTATGCGGTTAACTTTGCGGACAAATATTCCTGTTTATGAAGTTTGATAAACCTATTCCGCTTACCCAAATAGCTTCCCTGATCAATGCAGAACTTATTGGTAATACTACTGCACAAGCTACTGGTATCAACGAGATACATAAAGTAGAAGAAGGCGACCTGGTATTTGTTGATCACCCGAAGTATTATGAAAAGTGCATACAATCTGCCGCCAGTTATATCATCATTAATAAGCAAACTGATTTTCCTGAAGGCAAGGCATTGCTGATCACAGAAGATCCTTTTGAAGCGTATCAAACGATTGCCCGTCACTTCAGGCCTTTTGCCCCATCCATGCAAATGATCAGCAGCACTTCTTCAGCAGGGGAAGGAACAGTGATCATGCCGGGTGCATATATTGGTAATCATGTGCAGATTGGGAAAGGTTGTGTGATCCATCCCAACGTTACCATAATGGACCATTGCATTATTGGCGATGAAGTGGTGATACAGGCAGGCACAGTAATCGGAAGCGATGCATTCTATTACAATAAAAAAACTAACCGGGACATTCATTATAAACGGATGCTCAGCGCCGGCCGCGTAGTAATTGAAAATGGTGTGGAGATAGGCGCTGGTTGCACAATAGACAGAGGTGTAAGCGGCGACACACTGATCGGAGCCGGTACCAAGATGGATAATCTTGTTCACATAGGTCATGATACCGTGGTAGGAAAAAACTGCCTCTTTGCCGCCCAGGTCGGTATCGCTGGCGCCACCGTTATTGAAGACAACGTAATACTTTGGGGCCAGGTAGGTGTAAGCAAAACCCTCACCATCGGAAAAGATGCTATCGTGCTAGCGCAAAGCGGTGTACCATCTTCACTTGCCGGCGGCAAAACCTATTTCGGGTATCCTGCAGAAGATGCTTCATTGAAAAGAAGGGAATTGGTGTGGATAAAGAGGATACCTGAACTGTGGCAAAAGATCATGAAGCACGAATAATGCGAATGAGCCTGAGGGAAGAAGAGTTTATATATAAGTCACGAATGACGCAAATGGAGCCCGAAAGTTGAAGACCGTTTAAATTATTGAGTTTTCTTAATGTGGAACAGCCTTTAACTTTCGGGCTCCATTTGCGTCATTTGTGACTTTGCTTAGCATGATTCTTATTAAGGACTTATTCGCGGGATTCGTAATTGGGGGATTCGTAATCATAGGGTAATTGATCTGCAATATTTTTCCAACTCCAGTAGCCCTGGTTGATCCAGTCTTTCTGATCATAATAATAACCATTTTCTTTAATGGCAATTGCATCCTTGATATCGATATAGGATATCTGGATGGCAACGTTTTTGGGTAGCTTGAACTGTTTCAGGTATTCAGGATCGGGTTTTTGTTTGGCATAGGTGATGCTGATCTTGCGCGGATACCAGATCTCTATTTGCAGGGTGCTGTCGAGCGCTCCATAATACAGGGTGTCGTAGGGGTTGCTTATACGGTTGAATTTTTTATCGTTGGTTTCATCCAGCATATCTACGGTGTAGCCGTCTTCCAGGAGTGTGCTGTCGTAATAGCTGCGCATGAAATGCAACTTGGAACCATAGTAAGCTTTTTCACGGTTCTGTGTCCATACTCTTTTGAGGCTATCGCTTCCATCGAGCTCTGAATAGAGGCAGAAACCGCTATAGGAGCTTATGTCTGTATTGTAATTATAGATAAATGAATCGAGCTGATAACGCAGGTTATAGCCAAGAGCATTGTTTTCCATCTGCAAAGGTTCAGTGGCTAACACACGCAGTTTATTACTCTTTTTGAGAAGATAAAATTTGAGAACTTCAGGGTTGAGCAGCCTGGTTTTGGCGGCATTGGGTGTGGTGCCAATAAAATGTTCGACAAAAAAGCTGCCATAGCGCTCCCATCCATCTTTCAGTTCATTGCTGCTTTTGATGATCACTTCTGTCATGCTTTTTTCTTCGCGGGCCAGTTCAATATCCGGGATCACTGCGTCTGAATGGCTGATACGGAACTGACGTGTTTGATAGCCTGTAAAGCTGATGATCAATTCATATCCACCTGATTTAAGGGAAAGGGAGAACTCACCTTGTTTATTGGTCACTGTTCCAACGGTCGTGTTCTGGCAATAAACAGAAGCGCCAGCCAGCGGCTCCCTGGTAGCGGAATCGATGATCTTTCCGGAAACAGTGAATTGAGCTTTTGCAGAAAAGGAAATAATACACAAGAGCAGGAAAACAAGATGCCTGGGGTTTTGCATAGTACTGAATTGAGTATTAAAGATACGTGTTAAGGAACGTTGGAAATAGCGTAATTGTGCTATGATAAAATACTTTTAACAACGCATTTGAATTGAAGCTGATTCTCCCTTAGGGTTTCTGATTCAGATACTTCCGGCAGGCTTCATGTATGCTTTCTTCAAGCGGAGTAAAGTTGAAACCGGGCAAAGCCTTTTTCAGCTTGTCGTTCTCAAAGGTTGTATTGCTGTGGGCTACAATAGCACTTTCTTTAGTAAGTACAGGCGAATGACCGGTAAAGAATGACCTGATCTTCTCCCATCTCCAGGCAATGCCCATCAATGCGCGGGTTGTTTGCCTTTTGGGTCTGGGTTTGCCGAATGCGTCGGCCATGGTGTCAAGCAGTTGCTTGAAAGTCCAATTGTCGCCATTAACGATGTATCGCTGTTCTGTTATATCTGTTTCCATCAGCAACACGGTCGATTTTGCCACATCTTCCACTGCCACAAACCCATTTTTTCCGGGACTGTACCAGTTGAATCCATCATGAATGCTTTTGAAAATGGCGCTGCTGCCATTGTTCCAATCACCATAACCAAGAATGGTTGAAGGGTTAAGGATCACAGCATTCAATCCCTCACCAATACCGCGCCATACTTCCAGCTCAGCTTTATGTTTGCTTTTTGCATAATGCGTATTGGCTTTACTGTTTTCCCATTTGCTGTTTTCATTCACCGACTGCCCATGAAGTGTGCGGCCCAATGCTGCAACAGAGCTGATATGCACGAAGCGGCGCACGTTCTCTTCCAGCGCCATATTCACTACGTTGGCTGTGCCTTCCACGTTTACTTTATACATCTGTTTCCTGTGGCGGGAAGAAAAGGAAACAACTGCTGCAGCATGAATGACCGTGTCAATATCCTGCATGATCTCTGAAAGAAAAATAACATCCAATATATCTCCTTCCACCCATTCCACCTTGTCGAGGATGGCTGCGGGAATAAAAGCAGGCAAACGCGAACTTTCCCTGCGGATGGCTTTTACAGCATATCCTCTTTCCACCAGTTCTTTTATAATATAAGCGCCTAGGAATCCGGTGCCGCCTGTTACAAGGATCTTAGTAGACAAGTTTGATAAATTGGTTATTAAAATGGCTGCGAAGATAATTATGATTGGCTGTAGCTATAATATCCTTTCCCTGTTTTCCTTCCCCATTCTCCTTTCTCCACTTTTTCTTTTTGGATATAAGATGGTTTCAGGCGGGCAGGCTGGTTCATTTGTTCGTATACCGAGCAACTGACCGCATAGTTCACATCATTGCCAATAAGGTCCATCAGCCTGAACGGACCCATTTTAAAACCGGTTGCTTCAAGCAGGTTATCCAATTGGTCAAAACCGGCTTTGCTTTCTTCAGCTAACCGTAGTGATTCAATATAAAACGGACGGGCTACGCGGTTCACTATAAAGCCCGGGGAGTCCATACACACTACAGGTGTTTTTCCCATGGCCTTTGCCAGACTCACCAGTTCCTGTACAAGAGCAGGAGATGTATAACTGGTTGATACCACTTCCACCAGTTTCATTAATGGCGCAGGGTTGAAAAAATGCATGCCGATCACCCGTTCAGGATTTTTTATGCCTGCAGCAAGCTGAGTTACTGATAAAGAGGACGTATTGGAGGCAAAGATGCATTCGCTGTGATTGATCTCTGCCAGTTGATTGAAAAGGGCGATCTTAATCGCAGGTTTTTCTACAATAGCTTCAATGAACACATCTGCCAGGCAGCTTTGCAGATCGGAAGTAAACACAATACGATCGTAAATATTTTTCTTTTCTTCCTCGGTCAGCTTTTGCTTTTCTACAGCTTTTTGCAGGTTCTTTTCAATAGACGTTCTTGCTTTATTCAGTATTTCGGGGTTGAGATCATATAATAAAGTAAAGAACCCTGCCTGCGCAGAAACCTGTGCAATGCCACTACCCATGGTGCCGGCTCCGCAAACGCAAATGCTGTTGATGTTCAAGATAGCTTGATTTAGATTGTAAAGATATTTGTTTATCTTAAGTAAAATTTTTTGCCATGACTGAGCCAATTACCGAACAAGCCCCCATACCTGCTACACCCGCACCGGGGAATAGCGCACCCAGGGTAAAAACTCCATCCGCTATTGCTTTTGGAATAGGTGTTCTTTTATTTTTTATGCCTTTTATAGATATACGATGCAACAATATGTCGCTGCAAAAAGTGAATGGTGCAGAGCTGGCAACCGGTTTTAAGATCAAAGGGCCAGACTCAGGAAACTCTTTCCTGGATGGATTGGGTAATGGTGAGAGTAAAGCAAAAACAAGTTTTTCCAGCAGTGATAAGAAAGATCCCAATGTGTATGCTTTGGCTGCACTTGCACTCGGAGCTTTAGGGCTTTTATTATCTTTTTCCAATGCCAGGCTGGGAGGCATCGGGGGAGTGTTGACAGGATCGCTGGCCGCCGCGTCATTGATCGGCTTGTTGATCGATATAAATAGACAGATAAAGGCTGACCTCAGTTTAAAGGACGGCGACGCAGGTATAAAAATAGCCGTGGATTTTACTCCCTGGTTTTACCTGGCTGTTGTATCCTTTATTGTGGCAGCTTACTTCAGTTATAAGCGAATGAAAACTTAGTATAAATGGCTAGATGGCCGAACTGAATTGCTTCAGGAACCTTACATCATTTTCACTGAAGAGCCGGATATCATTGATATCGTATTTCAGCAATGCAGGGCGTTCAATACCCATTCCAAAAGCAAAGCCGGTGTATTTATTGGGATCGATGTGGCAGTTTTGTAACACATTCGGATGCACCATACCGCAACCCAGGATCTCTACCCAGCCAGTTTTTTTACAGATATTGCAACCCGTGCCTCCACAAATAAAGCAGGTCACATCCATTTCAGCACTTGGCTCTGTGAAAGGAAAATAAGAAGGGCGGAAGCGCACTTTCACATCCTTTCCATACATCTCTTTTACGAAGAAATATAATGTTTGCTTGAGATCGGCAAAAGAGACGTTCTCGTCGATATATAAACCTTCTACCTGGTGGAAAAAACAATGGCTGCGGGCGCTGACGGTTTCATTGCGATACACACGGCCCGGGCATACTACGCGAATAGGCAATTTGCCTTTTTCCATTTCTCTTATCTGGGTATTGCTGGTATGCGTACGAAGTACCCAATCAGGATTTTGCTGAATGTAAAAAGTGTCCTGCATGTCGCGGGCAGGGTGATGAGGCGGCAGGTTGAGCGCACCGAAATTATGCCAGTCATCTTCGATCTCAGGGCCTTCTGCTTCTGCAAATCCTAACCGCTGGAAAATGGAAACGATCCTGTTTTTCATCAGCGTAATAGGGTGGCGGCTGCCCATAGGAGTGGGATCACCCGGAAGGCTGAGGTCGATCTGCTGGCCCGAACTGGCAATTCCATTATCGGTCGATTGCTTCAGTTCTTCGTATTTCTGTTCTGCAAACAGCTTGAAATCATTCAATACCTGCCCGAATTCCTTTTTCTTGTCGGCCGGTACATTTTTCATTTCACCCATTACCGCTTTCACAAGACCCTTTGTACCCAGGTATTTTATGCGGAATTCTTCCACTTGTTTTTCGTCAGTGGCAGTGAAAGAAGAGATCTCTTTTTTGTAAGCTCCGATTTGTTGTAACAGTGACTCCATAAGTCCGGCAAAGATAGGTTAGCTTGACGTAAATTTGCCGGTATATGTCAGACTACCTTCACCTTTCCGATTACCTCACCCCTCTCAACCTGCATGAGATTTCACAGGACGAGGGCTATAAAGACGGGCAACTGGGAAAGATCATATCCGTATATGATGGCGAAATGCCTGATCTCGATGATGTGCAACTGGTATTGGTCGGTTGCGGCGAACAAAGAGGCAGCGGTATGATCGGTTTAGAAAACAGGACCCCGGATACGGTCCGCCGTCATTTTTACCAGCTTTTTTACTGGCACACAGATATTCGTATTGCCGACATCGGCAACCTGCAGCCGGGTGCTTCTTTTACAGATTCCTATGCAGCCCTTAAAATGGTGATCAAGGAATTGATTGCTGATGGCAAAACCGTGGTGGTGCTTGGCGGCTCCCATGATCTTACCCTGGCACAGTATCATGCCAATGCGGACAATAAACGCTTGATGGAAGCATCAGTAGTGGATGCCCTGATCGACCTGGATATGACCTCTCCTTTCCGCCATCAGAATTTTCTGATGGAAATGCTGACAGGAGAGCCAAACTACATGCGACACTACAATCATATCGGTTTCCAGAGCTATTATGTGCATCCGCGTATGCTTGAAACGCTGGATAAACTTCGCTTTGATTGCTACCGGGTAGGCCATGTAAAGGAAAGCATCGACGAAATGGAACCGGTGATCCGTAACAGCAACCTGTTCTCCTTCGATATTTCAGCGATCGCCAATGCGTATGCACCAGCCAATGCGCTCACTCCAAATGGCTTTAACGGAGAAGAAGCCTGCGCCCTGATGCGTTATGCCGGCATGAGCCCGAATGTGAGCAGCATCGGTATTTATGGCTACCAGGCCCAGCATGACCGGGATGAACTGACAGCCCGCCAGATCAGCCAGATGCTTTGGTACCTGATTGATGGAAAGAGCAGGGCAAGAAGAGAAGCTTCTCTCGATCAACGGGATTCATTCAACGAATTCCATACAGCTTTTGCAGAAGTGGAAACTACTTTTTTACAGAGCAAAAAAACAGGTCGCTGGTGGATGCAGTTGCCCGATAAAAAATACATTGCCTGCAGTTATAAAGATTACCTGCTGGCCAGCAGTAATGAGATACCAGAGAGATGGATGAGAGCACAGGAAAGACAATAAACAACAAAGGCATTTTAATAAATACATAAAAGAAGTTCATGATTAAAACGGGTATTTGTTCATTCGGAATGAGTGGGAAAGTATTTCATGCCCCTTTCATACAGGCGCATCCTGGTTTTGAGTTGACTGCAATAGTGGAAAGAACAAAAAACGATTCAAGGGAAAGGTACCCGGAATCCAGGCTGGTGCGCTCTGTAGAAGAATTGCTGGAAGATAAATCCCTGCAATTGATCATAGTGAATACGCCTGTGCAAACGCATTTTGATTATGCTAAAAAAGCCATACAGGCTGGTAAGCACGTTGTGGTGGAGAAGCCATTTACAGTTACATCGGCACAAGCGCAGGAGTTAGTAGACACAGCCAAAGAAAAAGGAGTACTCCTGTCTGTATTCCAGAACCGGCGGTATGATGGTGACTTCAGGGCTGTAAAAAATGTGCTGGACACAAAACTGATCGGTGAAATAAAAGAAGCCGAAATAAGATACGATCGTTACCGACCGGAGATCAGCTACAAAAAGCATAAGGAAACGGATCTTCCCGGTGCCGGCATTACTTATGATCTGGGTGCCCACCTGGCTGATCAGGCTCTTCAATTATTTGGGTGGCCACAGGCATTGTTTGCCGATATGATGGCAATGCGTGATGGAAGCCCCGTGGATGACTATGTAGAGATCATTTTATATTACCCATCTTTCAGGGTAAGATTAAAGGCGTCCAACTTTGTGAAAGAACCTGTACCGGAATATATATTCAATGGTAGCCTGGGAAGTTTTTTGCAAAAACGTTCCGACCTGCAGGAAACAATGTTGCTGAAAGATGCTGTGCCCGCTCTTCAATCATGGTGCCCTGTTCCTGACAGCCCTGATGGTTTATTACACACTACAATAGATGGAAAAGATATCCGGGAAGAAAGGACGGCTATGCCTGGCAATTACATGGGTTTTTTTGAAGATGTTTACCAGGCCATTGTTAACGGAGCTCCCAACCCCGTTCCTGGTGAAGATGGTGTGAAAGTGATCCGGCTGCTGGAAGCAGCCAAGCACAGCGCTAAAGAAAATAAAGTGATATCACTATAATTTCAATCCAGGATTAATGGCTTTACGTAAAACGTCCTTTCCATGGTTGCTTGTTTTTATTGCAGCCATCGCTATTACCAGCTGCTCTTCACAAAGAGAGATACAATCTGCTCAAAAGAAGTTGTTGGCCGAGCCGGTGATACAAACAGCGCATATCGGGATCAGCGTTTATGATGCAACGGAAGACAAGTATGTTTTCAATTACCAGGGTGATAAATATTTTGTACCAGCCAGCAATATCAAGATACCTACTTGTTATGCTGCCATGAAGTACCTGGGAGATAGCCTGACGGCTCTACGTTACGTTGTCCGCAATGCGGATACAATTCTTATCGCAGGAACAGGCAGTCCTGATCTTCTTCATCCGGATTATAAAGATCAGGCTGTATTCAATTTCCTGAAACGATACAAACAGGTAACGTTATCCGTAAAACCATATACTGATTTTCTGGGCAGTGGTTGGTCGTGGAGTGATTATAGGGCATATTATATGGCACAGCGGAGCGATCTTCCTTTATATGGGAATGTTGCAAGGTTCAACTGGAAGAACGAAGGAAATATTGAAGTAATGCCTTCTTATTTCAAAACAGTCACTACTATTGCTAACCGTTTGCCAAATGGATTTGATATCGGGAAGCCGTGGGAAGAAAATAAATTCACTGTATCCGAAGGTTCAGGAAAGACGGATGAAGTGCCTTTCCGCCCGGATGCAGCAACAATAAAAGCTTTATTGGAAGACACGCTAAAGTCTTCTGTCACCATTGACCTGCATCCTCTTTCAGCCGGTTCTCAGCGTTTGTATTCCCGTCCGGTTGATTCTGTGTTACGCCCTATGATGCATCGCAGTGATAATTTTTTCGCTGAGCAGATGTTGCTCATGGTAAGCCAGGAGAAGTTGGGAGTAATGGACGACAGGATGATCATTGATACTTTACTAAAAACTGATCTGGCTGATCTTCCTCAAAAGCCACGTTGGGTGGATGGGTCAGGGCTTAGCAGGTACAATCTTTTCACACCACAGGATTTTGTGGCCATTCTCCATAAAATGGAAAAGGAGTTTGGTATGCAGCGGATCAAAACCATTCTGCCCACTGGCGGTAAAGGAACGATCAGCAGTTACTATAAAGAAGACAGCGGTTATATCTACGCAAAAACCGGCTCTCTTTCCGGTGTGGTCAGTCTTAGCGGCTACCTCTATACTTCAAAAGGCAGGCTCCTGATCTTTTCCGTGCTGGTAAACAATCATAATGGATCTGCTGCGGATGTAAGAAGGGCAGTGGAGCGATTTGTCCGTAAGTTCAGGAAGTGATCTTCCTGTATCCTTAAGACCGGAACATTCTTTCCAACTGATCCTGCCGGAACTCCAGGTAAGTAGGATTTCCATCAGGAGAAATGTTTGGTTGTGTGCAGTTAAACAGGTCAGTTATCAACTGACGTTGTTCTCTTTCTGTTAATCTCATTCCTGATTTAACGGCTTGCTGCTTTGCCAGCGAGCGGATCAGTTTTTCCCGTTTGGAAAACTTAACATCATTGCTGAAATGTTTGTACTGCTCGATAAGAATATCAATGATATGTTTTTCCTGTCCTGTTTCCACATCAGCCGGCGTACCCTGTATCACAAAAGTGTTTTTGCCAAAAGGCTCTATCTGGTAACCAAGCTGCTGCAGGTCCGGCATTAATTCTTCCAGTATTACTGCATCGGCTGGTGTAAGCTCCAGCGTGGAAGGGAACATGCTTTGCTGCGAAGGAATGGCTTTTCCCTGGCTTGCGTTTACCAGTTGCTCATATAATACTCTTTCATGAGCAGCCTGTTGATGAACAAGTATGAAGCCATTGCCGGAAGGAACGGTGATATAGGTATTCAGTAATTGTGAAAGCTCAACTTCTTCAAAATTTTTGCTCCTTGCATCAGCGTGAAGTGTGGGGGCTGGTTGATCCGGGGGTGATGCCTGTTCAGGAGCTTCATAAAAATCTTTCCAGTGCTTTAATTCACTTTTTTGTGAAGGTTCAATAAAATGTGCCTGGTGTTTTTGTGTAAAGCCCTTGAATAGAGAAGATGAAGAAGCCGCTGTTTTTCTCTCTTCGGTAAACGGTTGTTGTATGGAAGAGAGTTGTTGAATAGATGCATCCAGATCGAAATCAAGCGTCGGTGTTACACTGAATTGGGCCAGTGCATGCTTGATAGCAGCCTGCACGAATGCGTACACGATCTTTTCGTCTTCAAATTTTATTTCCTGTTTGGTCGGATGCACGTTCACATCCACCTGTGTTGGATCAAGATCAATAAAAAGAACATACAGTGGAAAGCTGTCGCCCGGGATCATTTCCTGGTAAGCGCTCATCACAGCATGATTAAGATAGCCGCTTTTGATAAAGCGGTTGTTGACAAAGAAATACTGATCACCACGGGTCTTCTTGGCTGTTTCAGGTTTGCCAACAAAGCCATGGATATTCATGTAGTCTGTGTCTTCTTTTACTGTTACCAGTTTTGTGTTGTAAGCATTTCCCAGCAACTGGATGATCCGTTGTTTCAGGCTGCCGGCTTCCAGGTGAAAGAGTTGCTGTCCGTTGTTGGTGAGTGTAAACAGTATCTGCGGAAAGGACATTGCCACACGGGTGAATTCATCTACGATATGACGCATTTCAGCCGCATTGCTTTTCAGGAAATTCCTGCGTGCAGGAATATTAAAGAAAAGATTTTTCATTGCGATGCTGGTACCTGTAGGAGCAGCTACGGGTTCCTGCTTCTTGACCATACTGTTCTCTACTTCTATATAAACTCCGGCTTCATCCTCAGCTCTTTTGGTTTTCATCTCCACCTGTGCTACAGCAGCAATGGAAGCCAGTGCTTCGCCACGGAAGCCCATGGTGCGGATATGAAAAAGATCGTCGATGCTTTTTATTTTGGAAGTAGCATGTCGTTCAAAGCACATTCTCGCATCAGTTTCGCTCATGCCTGCACCATTATCAATAACTTGTATCAGTGATTTTCCTGCATCAGCAAGGATGAGGTGAATAGTAGTAGCGCCGGCATCTACGGCATTTTCCAGCAATTCCTTCACAGCACTGGCAGGGCGTTGTATCACTTCCCCGGCAGCTATCTGGTTTGCTATATTATCTGGTAATAAAACGATCTTATCAGGCACAATATGTATTCTCCGGCGTCAAAAATAACGATTTGATTTTTAAGCAACCCTTAGGGTTGTAATAGCATCAAAAGGGTTAATTTTATCGCTATTATTCCGCTGATTAATTTTATAATAATGATGATTTGCCGGTTTCTGCTCGCCCTGTTGATTTCCACTCCTTTTTTTGCTGCTGCCCAGCATAAAAGCGCATTATCTGAACACGAATGGGTGGATAGCGTTTTTAAAAGCCTGAGTGAAGAACAACGTATTGCCCAATTGATCGTGATCAGGGCGCATTCCAATCTTGGTCAGGATCATATTGACAAAGTGACCAATGATATCCGGAAATATAATGTGGGAGCACTTTGCTTTTTCCAGGGAGGGCCGGTAAGGCAGGCCAATCTCACCAATTTTTATCAGGGCATTGCCCAAACTCCGATCATGGTCACTATTGATGGGGAATATGGCCTGGGCATGAGGTTGGATAGTGTTACAAAATTTCCTTATCAGCTTACATTGGGTGCTTTGCAGGACTCATCATTGGTATATCGTATGGGTGTGGCTGTGGGTGAACAATGCAAACGTCTCGGAGTTCATGTGAACTATGCGCCGGTGGTTGATATCAATAATAATCCTAATAACCCGGTGATCGGTTACCGCTCATTCGGAGAAGATAAAAATAAAGTAGCCCGCCTTGGGGTTGCTTATATGCGTGGAATGCAGGATGCAGGTATTATGGCCTGCGGTAAGCATTTTCCCGGACATGGCGATGTGGATGTAGACTCGCATTATGATCTGCCGATGATAAAGAAAGTGCGCAGCCAATTGGATTCAATGGAACTGGTCCCCTTCCGCGCTTTGATAGATGCAGGTGTAGGCAGCATGATGATCGCACACCTGTATATCCCTGCTATTGATAAAACAGCTAACAGGGCCACTTCCATTTCAAAGAACAGTGTAACAGGCATCCTCCGTGAAGATCTGGGATACCAGGGGTTGACCTTTACCGATGCTTTGGAGATGAAAGGTGTAGCCAAGTTTTTTCCCGGCGGAACTATTTCTGTAGAAGCATTGATCGCCGGCAATGATATGCTTTGCCTGCCTGCCAGTGTACCTGAAACAATTGACGCAGTAAAAACAGCTATTAAAGAAAAGAAATTGAGCTGGACAGATATCAACGAAAAATGTAAAAAGGTATTAACAGAGAAGTATAAACTGGGTCTTGCACAAATGCAGCCTATTGATACCAATAACCTGCTCACTGATCTGAATGCCAAAACTGATGAGATCCGCCGTGAAGTAGCAAGAAAAGCATTGACATGGGTGAAAATGGTGAACCCTACCGGTTTCAGGAATGAATACCTGAACCTGCCTTTGCAGAAGGGGAAAAAGATTGCCTATGTAGGATTTGGCACTTCAGAACTGAACAGTTTTGGCAAACGCCTGCAGGATGACCTGGGGGCTGACGCGTTTTTCTTCTCTTATAAAGACAATGCGCCTAAAGGCGGTGCTCTTGTTAAAGCAATTTATGAAGGCAAATATGATGCAGTTGTGTTGGGTTTTCATGGTGTTACTCCCGGGCGTGCCAATAATTATGGTATCAGCAAAGAAGCAATTAAGGTATGGAACCAGTTGAATGCGCCGAATTCCATCACCATGGTGTTTGGTAATGTATTGTCTCTTGCAAATTTCTGCGCTGCACAATCATTGGTGGCCTGCAATGAAAATGATGATATTTTTCAGCATACTGCTGCCGATTGGCTTGAAGGGCAGTTTGTATCAGAAGGAACATTGCCTGTGCGTGTCTGCAACTGGAAATATGGAGAGGGGCTGACGATGCCTCCCGGCAAAACCACTCTTTTTCCGATCGGCGATGCGAAGTTTAAAGCAATTGATTCCATCGCCACTGATGCAATTGCTCAACATGCATTTCCAGGCTGTGTGGTACTGGCCGCTAAAGACGGGCAGATCGTTTATCACAAAGCATTCGGAGAATATCAATATGAGCCTTCCAGCCCTATGACGCTGGAAAGTATTTTTGACCTCGCATCAGTCACCAAAATTTCTGCTACCACGGTTGCGATAATGAAACTGTATGAACAAGGGAAAGTAGGTTTGGATAAAAAACTGGGTCAATATCTCCCTTGGGTAAAAGGAACCAATAAAGCTAATCTGTTAATTAAAGATATCCTGCTGCACCAGGCAGGACTGATCCCTTTTATCCAGTTTTATAAAGAAACACTGGATCCTGCAACAGGATTGCCTAATCCCGCTATTTATGCAAGCAGCTATTCACCACAATTCCCTTTGCGGGTGGCAAATGGCATGTATATCAGAAGTGACTGGCGGGATACGCTGCGCAGTCGCATATTGACCAGCCGGCTTGGAGCAAAGAATGCTTATGTGTACAGTGATCTTGATTTTATTTTCCTGGGAGATGTAGTAGAGGCTGTGACCAAAATGCCTTTGGATAAATATGTGCAGGACAGCTTTTATGCAAAAATGAATATGGCCACTACAGGCTTCCGGCCATTGACGCGTTTTGCAAAAGAGAGAATAGTTCCTACAGAGAATGATAATTTTTTCCGTCAGCAGTTATTGCAGGGCGATGTACATGATGAAGGTTCTGCAATGTTTGGCGAAGTGGCAGGGCATGCAGGTTTATTTTCTGATGCATATGATCTGGCCAAATTATACCAGATGCTGCTGAATGGTGGTGAGTTGAATGGAAAACGTTTTTTAAAACTGGAAACGATCCGTTTGTTTACTTCTTATGAAAGCAAATTCAGCCGGCGTGGTTATGGTTATGATAAGCCGGAGAAGGATAATGATACACGTAAGGAGCCTTATCCTTCTTCACTGGTATCACCACAAACTTTTGGGCATACCGGGTATACGGGAACCTGTGTGTGGACCGATCCGAAGTACAATATCATTTTTGTGTTTTTATCGAACAGGGTATATCCGACAAGGGAGAATTCAAAGTTGTCGACATTGCAGGTGAGGTCGAAGATACAGGATGAGATATACAGAGTGTTGGGGGCAGCGAAGTAGCCTGATAAATTTAATATGACTGTATCAGTACATCCGTAGGAATATTCAGGTCCGCATGAAGTTGCCGTATCATTTCAAGCGACAACTTTCTTTTCCGGTTGAGAATTTCACTCGCCCGGCTTTTCCGCCCGATTACAATGGCTAGATCATTTTGGGTATAGCCCAACTGTTCCATCCGGAACTTAATGGCTTCAATAGGATCAGGAAGACCTACAGGGAAATGCTGGTTTTCATAATGATCAATGAGTATTCCCAGAATTTCCAATTCATCCCCATCAGTTGTTCCTTTTTTTGCGTCAAAGATTACCTCGAGCCGTTCAAGTGCTTGCTGATAATCTTTTTTTGTTTTTATGGGTTTAATATTCATTGGTTATATTTTAAGGGCATCGATTCTATCATATTCGTTGTGGGTACCGACAAACCTTATCCAGATCATCTGGTATGCATAGTTGATCTTTACGATCAGCCGGTATTTATTGCCTTTAATATTAAATACTACACGGTTGTCTGCAATAAAACTGGTAGTGGGGTATTCCCTTTTAATATCACCTGGTTTTTTCCAGGAGCTTTTTAAAGCTTCCAGGTACCACGATTTCAGTTGCTGTTCAACATCCGGGTGACTGACCCAGAATTCACGCAGAATTGTTTTGGCGATAACTCTCACATTCTCGAATTTAACAAAGTTAAACTAAAGTTCCCAAAGTGGGAACTATGGGCTTAACGAATCTGTTTAAAAACCTAAAATTAGAATAAGATGAATGTTGAATGAGGTATTTTGACCGGCTAGATTAGTGATTTTCAACAATAGCTTGCAGGAGAAAATGGTTAATGAATGTGGGTTTCCACCGGGCTTGTCAAATAATTATAATAATAAAGGCGAGCCTTCTGGCTCACCTTTATCAAGTATTTAAATCTTCTTATTTATTATCCTTCTTTGGCTCCTGCCCAGGCCGCGGCTGACTAGGATTTCGCTGCGGGTGCTGAGGTTTTTTACCCTGCTGTCCCTGTTGTCCTTTATGCTGGCCACCCTGTTGCGAACCTGCCTGTTGTGCTGGTCTGTTTTGCTGTGGGCGTTGACCTTGCTGTGGTTTTGCCTGTTGCTGGCCGCCTTGTTTCTGTGGTTGTCCACCGCCTTGCTTTTGCTGTGGACGTTGACCCTGGCCCTGTGTTTTTGGCTGATGCTGTTGCTGCTTGCGTTTCTTGTCTGCTTTCTCCAGGCTGCGCAAACTGATCTGTCCTACCACATCCACAAATTCGGGTTCCACTTCTTTCGGTTTGTTGGAAGTGATTTCCACTGCTTCCAGTTCTTCAGGGATAATGCCCTGCCTGTTCTGTGATTTGATCTTCAATACGCGTTCAATCGTGAGCGGATATTGCTTGGTGCTATCAGGCAGCGTGTACCACATCAGGTTTTTGAAAATATCTTTTTTGATCAGGTAGGCATTGCCTTTGGCTACTTGAATTTGGTCGCAGTTATCGGGGAAATGCTGCAATGCATCAAGGTAGGTATCAAGTTCATAGTTGAGGCAGCACTTCAGCCGGCCACACTGGCCGCTTAGTTTGGTCTGGTTGATGGAAAGGTTCTGATAACGTGCGGCAGCAGTGTTTACTGATTTGAAATCGGTCAGCCAGGTGCTGCAACACAATTCGCGGCCGCAACTGCCGATACCGCCAACCTTGCCGGCTTCCTGCCTTGCACCGATCTGGCGCATTTCCACCTTTACTTTGAATTCAGAAGCATAAACTTTGATCAGCTCTCTAAAGTCCACGCGACCATCAGCTATGTAGAAGAAAGTCGCTTTGCGACCATCAGCCTGCATTTCCACCTGGCTGATCTTCATGTCCAGCTTCAGTTGTTTGGCGATGGCGCGGCTGCGGATCACGGCTTCCGGTTCCCGGGCCTTGTTCTGCTTCATGATATCAATATCCCGTTCGGTTGCCACTCTCAGCACTTTCTTCATTTCAGGATTATCTTCCCGGGCATTGCGTTTTTTCATCTGCAGGCGGACGATCTCTCCGGTGAGAGAAACCTCTCCTACATCAAAACCGCTTACGCCTTCTACAGCAATCATGTCACCTTTTTCGAATTGCTGGAGGGTTGGATTGCGGAAAAAATCTTTCCGGGTTCCTTTATTGAAACTAACTTCTATGACCTTGCAACTGCTATCTATGTCGGCGATGGGTAAATTGTGCAGCCAGTCATAGGTGTTCATTCTATTACACCCGCCTGTGCTGCATCCTCCATTGCTCTTACATCCTCCTGGTTTACCGCCACTGGCGGTACCACAACTGGTACATCCCATTCTGTTGACAATTAATAAATTAAACTGTTTGGAAGTGTTGTGCGAGAGTCTACTAAGCATATTGAGTCGCCCAAAAGCGAGTTCTTCTTATAGTAATTGGTCCAATAAATGGACGACTTATCAGAAGATGTTCTATTATAGAGAATAATCCGCGACTCAAATCTTAATAGGCTCAGGTTCACTAAATCAAACAATACTTTTTTCTTTCACACCTCACCTCTTAGCCCGAAAATACAATTTTATCCTGAATCGGATTATATATCTGGGCATTCACGACCGCTTCGCACCTGGCCGGGCTATACGCCCAACACGATCCTGTCCTGTATGATATGATACAATTTGATCGTCAGTGCATGGAAAAGCATCTTCGAATTAGCATTTCTTTCTATGTAATAGGCTGCATTATCCAGTTCTTCAATGATCGCCTGTTGCTGTTCTATGCCTGTAATTTTATTCAGCCGGATGGCAAAATCCCTGTCTTTTTCCCCGATCTGCGCCGCTGCTGCTTCGCCCAGCACCCTTAGCCTTACCGACTGCTCCAGTAAATGATTGAAATATCTGAGGAACTGTTTTTGCTTTTCGCGCCCCAATTTGCTCATCTCATCCACCCATTTCACCTGGGCTACCGGCCCGGTTTTCATCACCGCATTCAACCAATCCCGCAAAAGGCTTTGCCAATCTTCATCTGCATGTTGCAATAATTGCAGGGCTTCCCGGTAATTTCCTTCACTCACCCCCGCCACTTGTTTGGCGATACCGGGGTCGGTATTGTTCCGCGTCACCAGGGCTTGCTCAATATCTGCCGGTTCCAGCATGGGGACCTTTACCAGTTGGCATCGGCTCAAAATGGTTTGCAGGATCAGCGATTCATTTTCAGCAACCAGTATAAATAAGGTATTGGCTGGCGGCTCTTCGATCAGTTTCAGCAGCTTATTGCCTTCATTGCCCAGGTATTCAGGCAGCCACATCACCAGCACTTTGTATTCACTTTCAAAACTCTTCAGGTTCAGTTTTCTGATAATATCATTACACTCATGGGCTGTGATATTGCCTTGTTTGTTTTCCGCACCGATAAATTGCAGCCAGTCGTATACGTTCCCGTATGGGTACTGGGTAATAAATTCACGCCATTCAGTAATATAATCTGTACTGATCGGAGGAGATCCCGCTTTTTTAGTAACAACGGGATAAGAAAAATGAATATCCGGATGAACGTATTGTTTTGCTTTAACGCAGGAAGGACAAACTCCGCAGGCGTCGGTTTGACGAGCACTCATGGTTGATGGCGCGGGATCGCCAAAGAGAGAAGGTCCCGGATCTGCTTTTTTTCCATTTACTTTTTCGCAAACCACGAATTGTGCAAAAGCCAGGGCCAATGCCAAAGCTCCGTTCCCTTCTTTACCAAGAAATAAAAGGGCATGAGCAAGGCGATTGTCCTGCATCAATTCAGGTAATTCCTTTTTCAATTCCTGCTGGCCTATGATATCGGAGAATTGCATTGGCGGCAAAGATAGGTTTTGAACGTAGAAGCAATTGAAAAGAAAAGGGTCATCGGGACCCTTATAAAATAAAGAATGATATCCATGAGACTTTGATCCCGTCCCCTGCATATCATCCTTTGTAGCTTTTACAGATTATGTTTTCTTAAGAAGAGCTTCCGCACTTAATTAAGATACTTTAACACCTCCTCACTTAAAGGCTTAGTTTTAGGACTAAATACTGTTATCAGCTCGCCTTTCTCGTCCACCAGGAACTTAGTGAAATTCCAGGTAATCGGATCCTTAATTCCTTTTTTAGCCGCCTCATCTACCAGGTATTTGAATATCGGTGCAATATCATCGCCTTTTACAGATACTTTTTCTGCAACAGGGAATGTGACACCATAATTCTTTTTGCAGAATTCAGCAATCTCCTGGTTGGTGCCAGGCTCTTGTTGCGCAAAATTGTTTGCAGGAAAACCTACGATCACAAGTTTGTCTTTGTGTTCTTCATAGAGTTTTTCCAGTTCGTCATACTGAGGTGTGAGTCCGCATTTGGAAGCTGTGTTAACGATCAGTATTTTTTTGCCTTTGAAAGAAGAGAAATCAATTGTTTTTCCATCAAGACCAGGCGCCTTAAAATCGTAGATCGGGCTGCCGGCCAGTGTAATGGAAAGCAGGAGTGTGAACAAAAAGGTTTTCATGATTGTGAGTTAGAGTTGAATAATTAGGAAACTAAAGTTACGAATACTCCCAAAAAATGATCACTACTATTTTTCGAAGCAACCCAGGTCAGGAAGGCCTGCCGGCCTGCTTTTTCCATCAAGGTCGATCAGTACTGAACTGGGCGTTCCGGCATCTATGGCCGGAGAAAATTCTTTCAGCCTGAAATTAAAATACCGGTTGCCCACATTTATACTGTCAAATAAAGGCGGTTGGCCATTAATAATATGATTAACAATTACATTCGCCGGAATAGTCTTCACTTTCCAAAGGTTATAATCGAAATTAACTGAGAAGGGGTTCGCGCCTGAACGGCTGACCACCACCTCGTCATCCACCAGACCTCCCTCACCCCAAAAAATGCAATTCCGGAAAACCGCCTGTAATGAGCCCGTACCGGCATTTGCCTCATTGGATAAAAACAGGACCGGGTTTTTATGATCAATGTAAGCATTCGAATAAGTGACAGCCGTACAGTGTGTAAACTGGTAATCGCCTCCACCCGTTATCGAAATATTCTTTCCGCAATTACTGATAAGGCAGTTTTCCGCCGCAATGCTTGAGTTAAGTGCCAGTATCCCTGCATCATAAGCATTGTCGATCACGCATTCTTTCAATAACAATTTCGGATTGGCATTAGAAGATGGGGCTTCCAGTGAAAGTGCCTGATATGCGTTTTTAATAACGGCATACTGGAAAACATTGTCTTTACTTAAGGGGCTGAAATAAATTCCTGGCCACGCAGCAGGAAAGTCCTTATAAGGCTCATCCAGTCTGTCACCTGTGAAATAAACCCGGTCTGCTGTATCTTTTTCTCCATTTATTATAAGCGTACCATCAACTACCACTGGTGCATCAGCATGCAGATAAATACGGCACCCCTTTTCAATCGTGAGTTTTTTACCTGCTTCGATAAATAAAAATCCCTGAACAACGTAAGGAAGATCATTTGCCCATGTTTCATCCGTGGTTATATGTTTATCGCGAAAGAAATGCGCGTTCTGTCCCCAGGCTTCCAGTTGCACAAGCCGTGTATTCCCATTGTAGGCCACCTGTATGCTGTCGCGGATAACAAAAGGCAGGTTTTCACTATTGGGATCAACGGTCACCTGCACAAAAACATATACACTATCATTGGCTTCCAGTTCCACATCCTTTGCTTCTTCAGTAGCTACGCCATCAATATTGATCTTATATGCAGAAGAATTGCCGCCCATCAGCTTAACGGATGACAATCGTAGTTTTTGATTATTCTCGTTGATGATCTTGAAAGACTGTGTTACAGAGCCGAGTCTGGTGAACACTGTATCATATTTCAGTGTGTCAATGGTTATAGAGATCCTGGCATCGCGGGAAGTAATAAAGCTATCTTTTTTGCAGGCAAAAAGTAATAGTGATGCCAGCACAAAGAGGAATAAGGAAAAAAAGAAAGGTGATGGAAAGGTAAAAGATAAGGGGCGTTTCATTGCCCCAAATCTAAGCTATTCTTTTTTCTTCTTTATCTCCTTGCATAGGAAAGCGATGCAATGCTCAACTGCACATCATGCCCTTTTAACAGTTCTGTGCCACAGGCCTCAAGTGTGGCGCCGGTAGTGATCACATCGTCGACCAACAACAGGTGTTTATGCTGTACAAGATGCGGTTTGGCAAGTTCAAAACGGCCTTCCATATTTTGCCATCGCTCGATCCTGTTTTTGCGGGTCTGGGTTTCAGTAAATGCAGGGCGGACCACGGCATCATAAATAACTGGCAATTGCAATTTTTCTGCCATCCCTTCACACAAGATCGCTGCCTGGTTATAACCCCGTTGCCTTTCTTTATCAGCGAAGAGTGGTAGAGGGATGAGAGCGTCAATAAACGACCAGTTGGCGGCTCTGAGTGAATCGCCCATAAGCCGACCAAGCTGTAATCCCAATTCTTTCTGCCCTTTGTATTTGAGCTAATGCATAAGATGCTGCAGCAGCGATTGCGGCGTGAAATAATATTGTGCCATGCCATATTGCAGGGGCATTCTTCCCCAAAACTTTTTCTCTACCGGATTCTCTGCCTGAATTTCAAAACCCGTTGCCGGCAACCTTTCAATGCAACGCATGCAGAGATTGGATTCTTTATTAAGCATATCGCTGCCACAACCGCTGCAGATATGCGGAAAGAAAAGATGAAGAAGGGAATCAGATATTTCCCGGAAGCTGATCATGATAGCTATTAGGTTGAGATTTAGAATAGTGAACGTTGACCGTTCATTATCTAAAACAAGTATTGATACACTTCTTCCACCCTCCCCATCGGGATAATATCAATATTGAATTTCTGTTTTGCCACTTTTTGATTTCCCTGGCGGAATGCCTGGTTGTATTTTGATACGATGATCTTTTCAAATCCCAGCTTTTCTGCTTCCGCTATCCGTTGCTCTATCCTGTTCACCGCCCTGATCTCACCGCTTAAACCTACTTCACCTGCAAAGCAGATATGCTGAGGCAAAGGCACATCTTCATATGAAGATAATAAAGCACATAGCACGGCGAGATCAATAGAAGGGTCTTCCACTTTTAACCCACCGGCGATATTCAGGAAAACATCCTTTACGCCGAAATGAAAGCCGCCTCTTTTTTCCAGCACTGCAAGCAATAGCTGGAGACGGCGGAGATCAAAGCCGCTGACAGTCCGCTGGGGGGTGCCATAGACAGATTGAGTAACAAGTGCCTGCACTTCTATCAACAAAGGCCGCATACCTTCAATAGTAGCCGCAATGGCGATACCGCTCAACTGATCTTCTTTTTGGGTGATGAGGATCTCGCTGGGATTGGTCACTGCCCGCATGCCTCCGTCTGTCATTTCATAAATGCCCAGTTCGGATGTGCTGCCAAAGCGGTTCTTCAACGTGCGCAGTATGCGGTAAGCATAATGACGGTCGCCTTCGAACTGGAGAACTGTATCCACGATATGCTCCAGTATTTTCGGACCGGCAATGCTTCCGTCCTTGGTTATATGCCCGATAAGAAAAACAGGTGTATTGGTTTCTTTGGCAAAGCGTTGCAATTCGGCTGTACATTCTCTTATCTGTGATACGCTGCCGGGTGAAGAATCAATAAAAGGAGTTTGTAATGTTTGCACAGAATCAACCACTACCAGTTGCGGTTTCAGTTTTTTTATTTCCTGGAAAATGACCTGGGTGGATGTTTCTGTAAGAAGAAAGAAATTTTCTTTACTGCGTGCATTTGCATCCAGTGCAATACGGTCTGCGCGCATTTTGATCTGCTGTTCGCTTTCCTCTCCGCTTATATAAAGTACCGTGCTGTTTGCCAGCGATAAACCGATCTGAAGAAAGAGTGTCGATTTACCAATGCCTGGTTCACCGGCAATTAAGACGATACTTCCGGGAACAATGCCACCGCCAAGCACTCTGTTCAATTCTGCATCAGGTGTCAGTAATCTTTTTTCTTCTGTGCTTTTTATTTCATGCAGGGCAATTGTTTTCTGTGTTCTTTTTTCGTCCTGGAAATCTTTCCAACTGTTGTTGCTCTTAACATCTTTTTGTATTAATTCTTCGACAAACGTATTCCATTGACCGCAAGAAGGGCATTGACCAACCCATTTAACACTTTCATATCCGCAGTTTTGGCAGAAGAAAGCTGTTTTAACTTTACTCATGCGCTAAAGGTAAAATAGAAGCAGTATTGAATAAGGAGTTATTGAACAGAAAACTGTGATAAAAAAAATTTTCAGCGCAGAAAAAGACGGGAAAAAATGAGGGAGAAAAACTTCAGTTATCAGAATGTAAAAGGGGCCAATCTGGTGACTGACCCCCTTACTTACTAACCCATTAAATTCTATTGCTAAGTTACAATTCTGGCTAACATTTCAAAATAAAATTTTGCTGCTGTGAATAACTTGAGGGGCTTATAAAAGGCTGTCAGTCGCGTTTTTCTTTTTCAAAAAAAATCGTTTAATTTGTTGATTATTATATAATTGTGAATAAATTCAAAAAAGGCCATAAAGCGGCAGCAGAAGCCTCAAAAAATCTTTAAGATGACAAAAAGGCTGAATTAAGCAGGCTGATCCAACTGGTCGCAAGTTTGTTATATAAATAGTAGAAAATTAAAAAAAATTAACCAGCATGACACCAGGAATTTTGATCGTTTCGCTAATTTTTTTAGGCATCAGTATGCTTGTTTCGATGATACTGAAAAACAAGTTTACGAAGTATAGTAAAGTGCCGCTTTCGTCCGGCCTGTCTGGCCGGGAGATCGCCGAAAAAATGCTCCGCGAAAACGGGATTTATGATGTAAAAGTGACCTCCGTAGAAGGGTTTTTATCAGACCATTACAATCCAGCTAATAAGACCGTGAACCTGAGCCCCGAAGTATATAACGGTACCAGCGTGGCCGCTGCTGCTGTGGCAGCCCATGAATGCGGACATGCCGTACAGCATGCAACAGCTTATCAGTGGCTCAATTTCAGGAGTAAGATGGTCCCTGCCGTACAAATCAGCTCCAGCCTGGTAAATTGGGTTTTGCTTATCGGAGTGATCATGGCTGCTTCCGGTAATTCCACCGTTTTACTGGTAGGTATCATATTGATGTCGGTCACCGTTTTATTTACATTGATCACCCTGCCGGTTGAATTTGATGCCAGCAACCGGGCCCTGGCCTGGCTCAATCACACCAATGTGACCAACAACCAGGAATATCCGCAGGCCAAAGACGCATTGAAATGGGCTGCCACCACTTATGTAGTAGCTGCTTTAGCCGCTGTGGTTACCCTCATACAGTACATAATGATCTATATGGGTAGCAGAGATAGAAATTAGAAATATCTATAATATATTTTTCAAGCCGCTTTTCACCTGGAGAGCGGCTTTTCTATTTGATTGATTCTAAGAAATTGGCATAATTGTTATAGATATGTTAAAGGATCGCAAAAAGATCATATATTTAATATCAAACTAAACCAAACTGCACATGAGAAAGCCAAAACTGCTGTTTTTGGTAGCAATACTGTTTTGCTGCCAACTGGCCTGGTCGCAGGCAAAAACCGTTACTGGTAAAGTAACCGATGCAAACGGCACCCCCTTAGCCGGTGCGTCAGTAGTAGTGAAAGGGTCCAGGACCGGTACAGTTACCGGCACCGACGGAACTTACTCCATAAGCATTCCTGCTAATTCATCTATTCTTGTTTTTACATCCCTGGGCTTTGAAGAACAGGAACTGCAGGCGAAGTCTTCCATTCTTAATGTCACATTAAATGCAGGAGCTTCCAGGAGCCTGGATGAAGTGGTGGTAGTTGGTTTTGGCACAAAGATCAAGAAGGACCTGACGGGTAACATAGCCCGTGTGAAAGGTTCAGAGATCGCCAATACTCCTGTTGTTCAATTTACACAGGCTTTACAGGGCCGTGCTGCCGGCGTGTTTGTGGAAGCAAACAATGGTAAAGTTGGTGAAGGTGTGAAAGTAAGGATCCGGGGTGCGGGTTCTCTCAGCGCCTCCAATTCCCCTTTATATGTAGTAGATGGTGTTCCTATCAGTGAAGGAGGTGTTGGTATCAATCCCCTGGCAGATATCAATTTCAATGATGTTGAAACATTTGATATCCTGAAAGATGCTTCTGCTGCTGCCATCTATGGTTCACGTGCTGCCAATGGAGTAGTGATCATTACCACAAAGAAAGGAAGATCAGGAAAAACAGCAGTGAATGTAAACGCGCAATATGGCTTCAATAAACCTACTCATCACCGGAAATTCCTGAATGCTACACAGTATGTGGAGCTTATCCGCGAAGCGGCGATCAATAGCGATATAATTGATGGTATTGATCCGCTTGATCCCTCCCAGTATTCCAATTCATGGTTGGAGTATGTAGAAGATAAGCTGACATCACTATCCGGTTATGCTGACTGGAGAAAAAATGAAATAAATACCAACTGGGAGAAAGCTGCTTATAATGATAATGCCCGGACAAAGATCATTGATATCAGTGCGCAGGGCGGTGGTGAAAAAACAAGGTTCTATGCCAGTGGCAGTTACAGCGATCAGGATGGTATTCTGATCGGTAATAAATTCCAGCGCATGTCGGGTCGCCTTAATCTCGAGCATGATGCCAGCGATCGCCTGCGTTTAGGAATGAATATGGGTCTGAGCCGCACATACGCTAACCGTGTGGGAGCTGATAATGCATTCCAGACCCCATTGCAGTTGGTGGCACTTGCACCTATCACTCCTATCTGGGACCTCGACGGTAATTTGTATAATGACCCTGTAACAACTTACTACAATGGCCTGGAAGAGTTGAAAAGCGTTAAACGTTCTTCTATCGCTTTCCGTAACCTGAGCAATATTTTCCTGAATTATAAAATACTGAACGGATTTAATTTCAGAACAGAACTTGGCCTGGATATCCAGAACCAGACAGATGATTATTATGGTGGTCCCACATCGCTGGCAGGTTCGGGCATCAATGGATATGGCAGTTCAGACTGGTACAAATCAGTAAACTATAACCTTAATAACTATTTCAACTATCATGTCAATTTAAAAGAACGGCATGATATAGACGCTACCCTGGGTATGTCGTATCAGAAATATGAAAGCGAAGCTGTTTCTGTTGAAGGCCAGGACTTTCCGGTTGATGAGCTTTCCCGCCTTGCCAGTGCCGGTCAGATCATAGGTGGTTCATCATCTGTTACAGCTTCTTCTTTCCTTTCCTATTTCCTTCGCACCAACTATAAGTATAATAACAGATACCTGCTGTCTGTAAGCGGAAGGATAGATGGATCATCCCGTTTTGGTAAACAGAACAGGTATGGTTTCTTCCCTGCCGTGTCTGCAGGCTGGGTATTGAGTGAAGAAGATTTTCTTTCAAAATCCCAACTTATCAGCTTCCTCAAATTAAGAGGTAGCTGGGGCATTACCGGTAATGCCGAAGGGTTTGGAAACTTCTCACAACTGGGGTTGTGGGGCGCTTCAAAATATAATGTTACTTCTGCGCTTATTCCTACTCAACTGGCCAACCCTGAATTGAAATGGGAAAAATCTGAGCAGGTTGATATCGGTGTTGACTTCGGTTTGTTCAACAACCGGATCAGTGGTGAAATAGATTATTATGTAAGAAATACGCGCGACCTGATCTATAATGTCCCTGTTCCCGGAACAAGCGGCTTTTCTACTCAAACAGTGAATATTGGGACCATGCAGAATAAAGGTTTTGAATTTGTGCTGAACACAACCAATATCAACAGCCGTGATTTTAAATGGAACACCAGCTTTAATGCTTCTTTCAATCAGAACAAGATCACTAAGCTGGATGGAGATCAAACACTGATCCCCGGCAATGACGGACGCTACCTGAACTCTCTTATCGTGGGTGAAGCGATCGGTATTTTCTACGGTCCGAAATATGCAGGTGTGGATCCGCAAAATGGTGATGCATTGTGGTACCTGGCCGATGGAAAAACGACTACCAATGAATACAATGATGCCGGCAATTTCATCGTAGGCAACCCTAATCCTGACTGGATCGGTGGTTTGAACAATACAATAAGCTATAAAGGAATTGAACTGAGCTTCCTTTTCCAGGGCGTTTTCGGTAACCAGATACAGAATGGTGCAGGTGGTTTTATGTCTACCGGTGCCGATTGGTGGGATAACCAAACAGCCGATCAGTTGAGACGCTGGCAAAAGCCTGGTGATATCACTGATGTGCCGCAAGCCCGTTTTTATTATAGCAATGGCGTGAAGGCATCGAGCCGGTACACGCAAAACGGATCTTATGTGAGATTGAAAAATGTAACCCTGGGTTATAATCTTCCTGCATCTGTGGTGAGAAAACTGAAGTTGAATTCAGCAAGGTTATACCTTACTGGCGTTAACCTCGCTACCATAACAAAGTATACAGGATGGGATCCTGAAGTAAATACTGATTACAGGGCAGGCAATCGTAACCAGGGTGGCGATTTCTATGCTGCGCCGCAGATCAAATCAATCACTTTCGGTATCAACATTGGATTCTAAACAAATTTTATCAAAAGAAACCTGTTTTATATGAAATCATACATATTAATCGCAGCATTGTCAATGACCCTGCTTTCCTGTGGCAAGGATCTTGACGTCCTGCCTGAACAGAACGTGGAAGAAGGGATCGTGCTCAATTCGGATGAAAAGGTTAAAAAAGTTTTGAACGGAGCTTATGATGTTATGGCAAGCACTGATCTTTATGGAGGAGACCTCCAATTGTTCTCCGAACTTCTTGCTGCTGACGATGAGATAAGATGGCGTGGAACATACAATCAGCCGAAAGAGGTAGCTGATAAAGCTATGACCGCCACCAACAGTTTTATCACAGCCACCTGGTTGAGAGCCTATAATCTGATCAACATTACCAATAATATCCTCAGTGCGCTGGATGTAGTGGTGGAAGCAGACAGGGATAGAGTAAAGGGCGAAGCGTTGTTCCTTAGAGGCGCAATGTATTTTGAACTTGTCAAACTTTTCAGTAAGCCCTATAGCGCGGGAAATGTTACTTCAAATCCCGGAGTTCCTATCGTACTTACACCAACACGTGGAATAGATCAATCTTCTTATGTTGCCCGCAGTTCGGTAGAAGCGACCTATGCACAAGTCCTTTCTGATCTCAAAGAAGCAGAGAACCTTTTGCCTGCCGAAAACGGCGTGTATGCACAAAAAGTAGCTGCTGCAGCTATGCTCTCAAGAGTATATCTGCAAATGGCCGATTATCCCGGTGCAAGGGATGCGGCAAACCGGGCTATCAACTATGATGGTGGTTTTGCACTTGCCGTGCCTTATGCCAAAGCATTCAACGCAGGAAAAATAGCAAAGGATGATCCCGAAAGCTCCCTGCCTGAATCTATTTTCAGAACTGTTGTATCTGCCCAGGATGGAGGCAACGACATGTTCATTTATTGGTCCATCACATACTACGGAGCCCGCTCTGGTGATGTAAGCATCGAACAGAAACATCTTGATCTCTATCCCGCTGGTGATGCAAGGAAAGACCTCTTTTATAAAGGCACCGGTAACAACCTTGGCGGAGCTAATACCATGACCCGGAGCGGTAAATGGAAATATGTTAATTGTGCAGTTACTATGATCCGCCTGGCTGAAATGTATCTTACCCGGGCAGAGTCAAATTTCAGGCTTGGGACTACTGTCGGTGCCACACCGCTGGCTGATGTGAATGAGATCAGGACCAGGCATGCTGCATTGCTTCCTTATGTTTCGGTTGATCTCAATACAATTCTCCTGGAAAGGAAATTGGAACTGGCACATGAAGGCCAGGGAGCGGCAGACCTGAAACGCCTCAAGAAAAGCGCTAACGGGTTTGCGTATGATGCGGATAGAATGGTTTTCCCTATTCCGCAACGTGAAGTGGATGCTTCCCGCAAAGTAATTGTTCAAAATCCAGGATACAATCCATAAATTTTAATACAAAAGAAATAACCAGTAACTTTCACCTGTTACTGGTTATTTCTTTTGTCAAACCTCTTCCCCATGATCAAAAAATTAGTGGCATTGTCAGCCATGTTGCTGACCGTTGTTTTTTCATTTGCTCAATTAAAATCCCCCGAAGCTTTTTTAGGTTATAAGATCGGCACACGGTATACGCCTCACTGGCGGGTGGTAAGCTATTTCCAGTATGTGGCCCAAACCCTTCCCGGCACAGTAAAGCTGGAGCAGTACGGCGAAACCAATGAGCACAGACCCTTATACACTGCTTTCATTTCTTCTTCAGAGAATATCAGCAACCTGGAGAATATCCGGTTGAATAACCTGCGCCTTGCAAATCTTGCTAAGGATAAAGCCATGCCTTCAGAAAATGCTCCGGCCATTGTATGGCTGAGCTATAATGTGCATGGCAATGAAACTTCTTCATCTGAGGCAGCTTTGCTGACCATTTTTGCACTGGCTGATCCCTCCAATGCGCAGACAAAGGAGTGGTTGAAAAATACAGTTGTGATTATGGACCCCTGTGTGAACCCTGATGGCCGCGACAGGTATGTGAACTGGTTCAATTCCGTGGTAGGTGCCCAATACAATCCCCGCCTCGATTCAAGAGAGCATCGTGAACCATGGCCTGGCGGACGAAGCAATCACTATAATTTCGATCTTAACCGCGACTGGGCCTGGCAAACACAGGTGGAAAGCCAACAGCGGATAAAAACATATAATCAGTGGATGCCCCAAGTGCATGTGGATTTTCATGAGCAAGGCATCAATTCGCCTTATTATTTTGCACCGGCAGCACAGCCTTATCATGAAGCTATTACCAAATGGCAAAGAGATTTCCAGGTGACCATTGGTAAGAACCATGCAAAGTATTTTGATAAAAACGGTTGGTTGTATTTCACCAAAGAAGTGTTCGATCTTTTCTATCCTTCTTATGGAGATACTTACCCCATTTACAACGGTGCAATAGGAATGACGTATGAGCAAGGCGGCGGTGGAGGCAGCGGTCTTGGAGCAAACACAGATGAGGGTGATACGCTTACACTGTACGACAGGGCTATGCATCATTTCACTACTTCATTAAGTACAGTAGAGATCAGCTCTCTTAATGCAGCTAACCTGTTAAAGGAATACAGGAAGTTCTTTAATGATGCAGTAAGTGGTGCCAATGCTGAATACAAATCGTATGTCATTAAAAATAAACCAGAGGATAAGGAAAGGATCAGCGCCCTGTTGACCCTGCTTGATAAGAACGGCATACAGTACAGTTCAGGTTCTGGTGCAGGAAGAGGTTATAACTATCACAGCGGGAAAGAAGAATCCTTCTCTGTTGGTCAGGGTGATATCGTGATCAGTGGCACGCAACCCCGCTCTACCATGGTAAGGTTGTTGTTTGAGCCACAATCCAAATTGGTTGATTCGGCTACTTATGATATTACCGCCTGGTCTTTGCCTTATGCTTATGGCGTAACCGGCTTTGCCAGCAAAGCGGCGATCAGCACTTCTGGAGTCATCACAAAAGATTCTGTGAAGAATACACCGGCAGACAGTTACGGTTATGTGCTGGCCTGGCAGGGTGTGTCTTCTGCAAGAGCTGTTGGTCAGTTGATGAAAGCAGGAGTGAAGCTCCGTTTCTCAGAAGCGCCTTTTGAAGTCAACAACAAATCGTTTGCACGAGGTTCTATTATTATCCTTAAAAAAGGCAATGAAAAATTCGGAAGTGGACTTTGGTCAACCGTAGCGAATATCTGCAATGCCAATAATGTAGCGATGAATGCCGTGACCACAGGTTTTGTTGACAAAGGGTATGATTTCGGCAGTGGTAAGGTTCACCCGATGAAGGCAGTGAAAGTAGCTTTGCTTACAGGCGAAGGCGTGAGCTCACTTGGTGCAGGCGAAGTATGGCATTTCTTTGAAAAGGAGCTTGATTATCCTATCACCCTGATCAATGCGGCCGATATTGGCAGGGCACAATGGAGTGATATAGATGTATTGATCATGCCTGATGGCAACTATCGTTTCCTTTCTGATAAAGGAAGTTCTGAACAATTCACTCTGTGGATCCGCAATGGCGGCCGTGTGGTAGCCCTTGAGTCTGCAGCAGGTCAATTGTCGCGCCAGGAATGGAGTGCTATTCAAGCCAAAAAAGAAGAAAAGGACAGCACGGCTAAGAAAGATCCTTATGCTGCGCTGAAGGTGTTCAATGACCGTGACCGTGATGGCATTGAAAACACTACACCTGGCTCTATCTTCCGTGTGGATGTAGACAGTTCTCACCCTTTGATGTATGGCTATCCCAATTATTATTACACGTTGAAAATGGATAACGTGATCTATGAGTTCACTAAAGATGGCGCAGGCTGGAATGCTGGAGTATTGAAAAAAGACAACCAGCTTGCAGGCTTTGTTGGATATAAATTGAAAAAGAAACTGAAAGACGGTTTATTGTTCGCTACGCAGGATCTTGGTCGTGGTTCCGTGACCTATCTTGTTGATGATGTATTATTCCGCAATTTCTGGGAGAATGGAAAACTGATGTTCTGTAATGCGGTTTTCATGGTGGGGCAGTAGAGGCATTAAAAGTTTAAGCTCTTGTTCCCTTTTTGCACTAGAGCTTTATTTCTTCATCATGCTGATCAAAGAATTTGTATTCTGTGAGATGGTAGGATGTATCTGCTTCCACGCGTGTTTTCTGACCAAATTTCTTATTCCATTTTGCCATTTTGGTTGACCAGGGCCAGCCTTTGGTGAGATAAGCATACATGATAGGGTTAACTATCAGTTTCAGGTTTTTATGCTTATGTGTGATAAGATAGTTCAGGTTCTTTTCTATCTCATCTTCGAGTAATAAAGTAGAAGTGATCTTACCGGTGCCATTGCAGCTTGGACAAATTTCCTGGGTATTGATATTCACTTCGGGCTTCATGCGCTGACGGGTGATCTGCATGATGCCGAATTTGGAAATAGGGAGAACGGCATGTTTGGCCCTGTCGGGGCTCATGAACTCTTCCATTTTTTCCATCAGCTTCCGTTTGTTTTCCGGGAGCTTCATATCAATAAAATCGACAACGATGATGCCTCCCAGATCGCGCAGGCGAAGCTGGCGGGCAATTTCATCAGCGGCTTCCAGGTTGGTCTCCAGGGCATTTTGTTCCTGGTTATTGCTTACGCTTTTATAACCACTGTTTACATCAATAACATGAAGCGCTTCAGTGTGCTCGATGATCAGGTAAGCGCCGCTGTTAAGATTAACCGTTTTTCCGAAAGATGATTTTACCTGTTTGGTAATACCGAAAGAATCGAAGATGGTAGCACCATTCTGGTAATAGGAAACGATATCGGCTTTTTCCGGAGCAATGCGCTGGATATAATTCTTGGTGTCGTTGTAAATAGTGCGGTCATTTACCACGATCCTGTTGAAATCTGCATTAAGCAGATCGCGCAGGATGCTGTTGGTCTTTGTTTGCTCGCTGAGTATTTTGGCAGGAGCAACGGCACCTTTCAGGTTATGCTGAATGGTCTTCCACATTTCAACCAGGGCTGAAAGGTCTTCATGCAATTCTGCAGTATTCTTTCCTTCAGCAGCCGTGCGCACGATAACGCCAAAGTTTTTTGGCTTAATGGCTTCCACGATCTTCTGCAGTCTTTTTCTTTCTTCAGAAGAGTGGATCTTGCGGCTTACGGCAACGATGTTATTGAAAGGGGTAATTACCACGAACCGGCCAGGGAGGGAGATCTCGCAGCTAAGACGGGGCCCTTTGGCAGCGATCGGTTCTTTAAGTATTTGGACCAGTATATTGGGTTTGCCACCCAATACTTCATTGATCTTTCCGGTTTTGATGATCTCGGGTTCGACCTCGAATTTGGCAAAATCGGCACCGGTCTCTGATTTATCGACCATAGTAGCTGCTGTAAATTTCAGCAGTGATTTTGCGTAAGGGCTTAGGTCCGTATAATGGAGGAAAGCATCTTTTTCGAATCCGACTTCTACAAAAGCGGCATTCAAACCAGGGATCAGTTTTTTTACTTTTCCGAGGTAAAGGTCTCCCACGGCAAAACGTGCATCGCTTTTTTCGCTATGCAGTTCAACCAGCTTCCTGTCTTCCAGCAAGGCAATCTCTACACCCTGCGGGGCTGCATTAATAATGAGTTCTTTGTTCATTACAGCTTACATAATATGAATCACCTTTAGTGCTGTAAATACCGGTTGCCGGCAAATGCGTACATGAATGCAGGAGGGAAGGTTTGCAGCAGGTATTCGATGGGAGTGCAACTTGTACGTACCGATAAGCAACCAGCTAACTGAAAAGGTAGAATCAATATGACCTGGGGAATAAAAGCTCTTCAAAAGAAGGTGAAAACCCTACCCCGGCAAGCGGGATAGGGCCCACAAAGTTTTAACCCCGTGTAAGGTCAATTACTTGTTTCTCTTTTTGTGACGGTTCTTTCTCAGTCTTTTTTTACGCTTATGCGTCGCAATCTTATGACGCTTTCTTTTCTTACCACAAGGCATACTCAAATAATTTTTTAATCTTGTTTATAAAACTATGTTCAAAGCCCGGGACGATTATCCAATGACTTTCAACTTATTTACTTAGTTCTGCGATCCTTTTTTCAATCTCCGTTCTCACATCCTGCCTGTTAATGTGTTTCAGGCTGGCGCGGTACCAATCGGCTGCTGATTTCTTTTCTTTCATCCGGTCATACAGGTCAGCCAGCATAAGGATAGCATCCACGTTTTCCGGTTGCAGGCGGTTAACCGTTAATAAACGGCTGACAGCCTTATCTAATTGCCCTGACATCAGGGCTCCTTTGGCCAAAGTCATCTGGGCATATACATTCGTACTATCTTTTTGCTCTACCTGCCTGATCATTCCCAGTCCTTCCATTGGGTTGGAAGAAACGCCTCCAAAAAGATAGGTGGCCCCCAGGCCTACCCTGGCCGAATCATTGTCCGGATTTATTTTTAAAGATCTCTCAAACAAATCTTTGGCCTGCAATGCGGCCCATTGACGAAGGCCGGGATTTTGCTCCTGTTGCAGGTTTTCCAAAAATAAGTGGGCTGCAAAGGTGAGGGTTTTTTCTGAATTTTCCAATCTGGCTGCTTCGGCCTCATACCAGGCATAGGGCTGGAAAAAGCCCATAGAGTCGCCCCAGAAATGGGAAAGTTGGTGATAAACACTCAGTTGCTGGTCTTTTACATTACCACGGGTAATGGAATTCTCGAGGAGGTTGAGCCGGGTAACCTGTTCCGGCTTAAGTTGTTGCTTCGCAAAATGGAGGATCGAATCAATTGATACGGCTGCCGTGCCCGGTGCGTCATGATTATGACCATCATGTTCATTATGTGCTTCAGCAGCTACAGGAGCTTTTTTATTTGGTACAGTGCGGCCGTATAAAAAAATTACGGCTGTAAGTACTACAGCTATGATTGCTGTGATCCATTGCGGTTTCTTCACTTCACATACAATTTAGGACAGCGAAGTTACCGAGATGGAGCATAATTACTTCAATAAAATTCAATAAGACCTGTAATAGAGAAGAAACTTCACTATTAGCTGAAATTCAAAAGTAAAAAATCAAAATTCAAAAGAAACCACTATGCTGGCATAAGCTGTTTTGAATTTCGCTTTTTAGTTTGAATTAAACGCCTTCATCACCCGGACCATCATCTGGTTTGGGCTCTTTCAGCTTTTTTACTTCAGCTACAAATTCTTTTGCAGGTTTGAATGCAGGAATGTAATGCTCAGGGATATGCACAGCAATATTCTTCTTAATATTACGGCCTATCTTGGCAGCCCGCTTTTTAGTAATAAAACTCCCAAAGCCCCGGATATAAATATTTTCACCGCCGGCCAGGGTGTCTTTTACTTCTTTAAACATAGTTTCCAGTGTTACAAGAACATCCACTTTGGGAATTCCTGTCTTCTCAGATATCTGGTTAACGAGATCGGCTTTTCTCATTTTAATCTGGGTTTAATGGTTTCTTTATGCCAAATTATAACAAAATAATATGATTGTCAACAGGATAGGCAAAAATTTTATCAGAATTTCCCCGGCCCGTTCCTAAAATTGCCGGATATTTAGGTCCGGGACCGTCCAAAAGCATGAAAAAAGCAGGAACAAAGAACACCACAAATAGTTTTTCAACCCTTTTATTAAAGTGGAATAAAGAGGAAAATAGGCGGAAAATGCCCTGGAAGGGTGAAAAAGACCCCTACAGGATCTGGTTAAGCGAAATTATCCTCCAGCAGACCCGGGTGGAACAGGGGCTGGACTATTATCATCGCTTCATAGAGCGATTTCCGGCTATCAGCGACCTGGCTGCCGCCCCGGACACCGCAGTTTTCAAATTGTGGGAAGGCCTAGGCTACTATTCCCGCTGCCGCAACCTGCTTGCCACTGCCCGCTACATCACTAATGAAAGAAAAGGCGTTTTTCCCAATACATATGAAGAGATCAAAGCATTGAAAGGCATCGGCCCTTATACGGCGGCAGCTATTTCATCCTTTGCTTATAATCTTCCTCATGCAGTAGTAGATGGAAATGTTTTCCGTGTATTGTCGCGCGTATTTGGTATCTCCAAACCAATTGATTCAACTGAAGGGAAAAAATATTTTACGCAACTGGCCGATGAACTGCTGGATAAAAAACAACCCGGTCTCTATAACCAGGCCATCATGGATTTTGGGGCAATTGTTTGCAAGCCTGCCCTGCCTCTTTGTTCTTCCTGCGTATTCAATTCCCAATGCGAAGCTTACAGCCAAGGCAAAGTGAATGAATGGCCGGTAAAAGAAAAAAAGATCAGCATCCGCAAAAGATGGTTTTATTACCTGGTGATGGAATACAAAGGAACAATAGCTATACGGCAACGCACAGGAAAAGATATCTGGAATCAGTTGTATGAATTTCCTGTAATCGAAACCAGTGCTGAGCAGGACGCAACTCATGTATTGGCTCAGGCAGAAAAACAGGATTGGCTATTACCCAAAAAATATACAAGGATTTCAATCTCCCCTTTATTTAAACAGCAGCTTTCACATCAATTGATAGCAGGACAATTCATCACCGTGCAACTGGACAGGAAGCCGGACCTGCAGGATGGTATTGTTTGGGTAACGGAAAAGGAAAGAATGGATTATCCGTTTCCCAAATTCATTAATCAATTCCTGAATGGAAATAAATCGCATCAAAGTCTATTTTAAATTTTTGGCTCCCACAAAGCCACGAAGACCACAAAGAAATAGTTGATTGAATGACGTTAAAGACTATTGCCTTTCCATATTTTTCTTTGTGGTCTTCGTGGCTTTGTGGGAGCCAAACAACCTCTCCGTGGGAAATTGACATATTTTTTCATTCCATATAAAAAAATTAACTTTAGTAGTAAAGGCCGGAGAGATTTTATAATAAGATAAAAAGCAAGCGTATGAGAGGCGTAAACAGAGTGATGCTGATCGGCAATCTCGGGAAAGACCCGGATGTTCAGTTTTTGGAAGGCAATATTGCTGTTGCCAAATTTCCCCTTGCCACTACGGAAACATTTAAAGACAGGTCGGGGAAACTTGTATCTCAAACAGAATGGCATACTGTAGTATTGTGGCGGGGCCTTGCAGAACTGGCTCAGAAATACCTGCACAAAAGCAGCCTGGTGTATATAGAAGGACGTCTTCGCACCCGGAGTTGGGAAGATAAGGATGGCAACCGTAAATTCGCCACTGAAGTAGTGGGGGATAATCTGATCATGCTGGATAAACGGATGGATGGCAGTACACCCCATACAGATGGCGGACTCGAAAATATGGGCAATCCCGATACATCTTTGGGTGACCCGTCGGAAAGCCTTCCTTTTTAGTATTAAAAAAATAATTTTGTGACAGGCAGGCCTTTTGACCTGCTTTTATCATTAAACCGAAAAAAACACTGCATTGGAGAGTCATTCGGTCATTCAACTTTTCTGTGATCCTTTTGCTTTTATTTTCCTTGCTGCCAATACACAGGGCACAACCCTGCTTGTCATTCTTCTATTGGCGCTGCTGCTGCTTACCTTCACTATTTCCGGAGCCGAAGTAGCTATTTTTTCGCTGAATGATAAGGATATCAATATGCTGAAAACAAAGCAGCATCCGGCCGCAAAGAGGATCATCAATTTTTTGGATGAACCCAAGGAAGTATTTGCCTCCCTGCTGATCGCCAGCATTTTTGTGAACATCTCTATTATTGTGCTCACCAATTTCCTGATCGGTCAGTTCATTTCATTTGCACACATTCACTTTATCCTGGAATTATTATCTAAAGTGTTTGTGATCACTTTTGTGCTCGTATTCTTTGGAGAAATATTACCTAAAGTGTGGGCTACACAAAATAACCTGCGCTTTGCCTATGGTTCAGCGATCGTAGTAGAAGCTGTGCATCTCTTTCTCCGCCGTATCAGCAAATGGACCGTTTCTTTTGCCGATGCTGTTGGCCGTAAGCTTGGCGCCAACCGTTCCGAAGCAGTGAATATCCAGGAACTGGATGAAGCAATTGATATAAAAACGGATGAAGAAGCATCGCCTGAAGAAAAGAATATCATGAAGGGCATTATAAAATTCGGTACCATATCTGTGAAGCAGATCATGCGGAGCAGGCTTGAAGTAAATGGTATCAATTACAATGCATCCTTCTCTGATCTGATAAAGAAAGTGGAAGAGCTTCACTATTCCCGCTTGCCGGTATACAAAGTGAGCATGGACGAGGTAGTGGGTATTATCAATACAAAGGATCTGATCGCGTCTTTACAACAGCCTGCCGACTTCGATTGGCATTCGCTGATGCGCCAGCCTTATTTTGTACCCGAATCAAAACTGATCTCTGACCTGCTGCGCGATTTTCAAAGCCGGCATATTCATTTTGCCGTAGTAGTGGATGAATTTGGAGGCACCAGCGGTATTGTTACCATGGAAGATATTATGGAAGAAGTGATCGGGGATATCCGTGACGAATTTGATGAAGAAGAAAGCCATGATAAAAAGCTGGACGACAACAACTATATTTTCGAAGGGAAAACGATGATCCATGACGTTTGTAAGATCATGCAATTGCCCATAGATATTTTTGATAGCATAAGAGGAGAAAGTGAGTCAATCGGAGGCCTTGTGCTGGAATTGGCCGGCGAATTCCCTGCTGTAAATGATGTAGTCAGCAGCGGTGATTTTGATTTTACCGTGCTGGAAGCAGATAGTAACCGTATCCGGATGGTGAAAGTGACAGTGAACCACAACAGAAAGGCATAAAGGGCCACTAAAATTAAACAGCAACTATTTTGAAGCGTAATTATTTATTCCTGCTCCTGGCGTGTGCAATAGGAACAGCATTTTTGTTGTCCTGCAATAGCCCCTATCCATACAGAAAAAAAGGTTATTTCAAGGTAAGCTTTCCAGAAAAGAAATATCAACTGTTTGATCAACCTGGTTATCCGTATACATTTGAATACCCTGTATATGCACATGTGATAAAAGACACATCTTTCTTTGACGCCAAAGCCGGGGATTGGTGGATCAATATCGATATCCCACGTTTCCATGGAAGGATATATGTAAGTTATAAGGGAGTGACTCCCCGCAATTTTGATTCCCTTGTGAATGATGGTTTTAAAATGGCGTACAAACAGCATACGGATGTCGCCACCGGTATTGTTGACAGCCCCATTGTTACCCCCAACGGCGTGGAAGGGATCTATTTTTCCCTTTCAGGCAATACAGCTACGGCCAACCAGTTTTTTGTGACTGACAGTACCCGCCATTTTCTTCGCGGAGCCCTTTATTTTGATGCTACTCCCAATGAAGATTCCTTAGGTATTGTAAATGATTTTTTAAAGCAAGATCTGAAGCATTTGATTAATACGTTGCGGTGGAGATAAGCCCGGATTTTAGATGCTGAGGCCGTAACTTTGCCCAAAAGACCTTTTGTGATTGTAATAGACAATATATTGATCAGTGATGAGGTGGTAGAGAAGAAATTTGTCTGCGACCTGGCTAAGTGCAAAGGAGGCTGCTGTGAAGAAGGCGATGCCGGAGCTCCTTTATCAAAAGAAGAACTGGCGATGGTATCAAAGTATTATGAGCAGGTGAAACCATACCTGCCACCTGCAGCCATTGCCGAGATAGAGAAAAAAGGTTTCTATCAATATGATCATGAGTTTGGCTGGGTAACTCCCACGCTGCCCAGCGACAACGAAATATGCGTGTACGCTTTCCGGGAAAAAGACGGTCTTATCAAATGTGCTTTTGAACAGGCATATTATGATGGACTAATACCCTGGAAAAAACCGATCAGTTGCCATCTCTATCCCATCATTGCCAAACCCGGTAAGCATGGGGATTATGACCGGGTGAATTATGAACCCAGGCAAAGATTGTGCAGCCCAGCCTGCCAACTGGGAGAGCAACTGCAGGTGCCGGTGTACAAGTTCCTGAAAGAACCTCTGATCAGGAAGTATGGCGAAGAATTTTATGAAACGCTCGATGCTATCGCTGAGGACTATTTTGAACAACAGACAAACAATCCAGCGTGAAAGAAACAGTATCCAGTTTTCTCGATAAAAGTTCGGAGAAAGCCGCTGACCTCAATCACCGGCGGACGATCAATTTCAATATAGGCAAGTACAATGCAGCAGTGCCGCAGGGCAAGTTGCAGTTTGCCGAATTGAATCTCGCCAGGGAAAGGGCCAAAAACCTGAAATGGCGTGCTATTGAAACACTGGATCAGCAACTGGAAAGCTTTGAAACCGCCATTACCAGGAGAGGCGCAAAAGTGATCTGGGCGGAAGATGCAAAACAAGCCCTGGAAGAAATAGGAAAGATCTGCGATGAAAAGAATTGCAAGACCCTGGTGAAGAGCAAGAGCATGGTGACGGAAGAGATTCATCTCAATGACTTCCTGGAAAAAAAAGGTATTGAAAGTGTTGAAACCGATCTGGGTGAATATATACAACAACTGGATGGCGAACCGCCTTATCATATCGTAACGCCAGCCATGCACAAAAGCAAGGAGGATGTTGCCCGGCTGTTCGCAGAAAAGCTGGGAACAGATCCAAACCTCGCTCCGGAACAACTTACACTGGTAGCAAGGGGCATTTTGAGAGAAAAATACCGGGAAGCCGAAGTAGGTGTTACCGGGGCCAATTTCATCATAGCTGATATAGGCGCAGTAGCTGTAACAGAAAATGAAGGAAATGGAAGACTGAGCTGTTCCATGCCTAAAACCCATATTGTAGTGGTAGGGATCGAGAAGGTTATTCCATCCATGACGGACCTTTCTTTGTTCTGGCCATTGCTGGCTACTTATGGAACTGGACAAAGGATCACTTCATACAATACGATCATTGCTGGCCCAAAACAGGAAGGAGAAACAGACGGGCCGGAAGAAATGTATGTGATATTGCTTGATAACGGCCGAACCAATATCCTGGCCAATGAAAAGCAAAGGGAAAGTCTCTATTGTATCCGTTGCGGTGCCTGTTTGAATGCCTGCCCTGTGTATAAAAATATTGGCGGCCATACTTATGGAACAACCTATAGCGGTCCTATCGGCTCAGTGATCACTCCCAACCTTAAAGATCTTGGAGAATGGAAGCACCTGAGTTATGCTTCTTCTCTTTGTGGTAATTGCACGGAAGTGTGTGCGGTGAAGATAAACCTGCATGAGCTGTTGCTCGAAAACAGGCATGAAGCTGTGAAAGAAGGAGAAGCAACGTTTTCCGAAAAAATGGTTTGGAAAATATGGAAGCGGGCCATGCTTCGCCGGAATTGGATGAATATGGCAAGCGGAAATATGAAGGGCTGGTTTGTGAATAAGGTAGGAAAATCGTGGACCGAACACAGGGGAAAACTGGAATTTCCTAAGCAATCGTTCAATGAACAATGGAAAGAAAAACGGGGAGAAGGTAAAGCGGCAAAATGATCTTTGTGCTCTTTGTGGGATTTCTCACTAACTGTAAAACCAAATATTCCAACCTTGCTCATCTTTGTTCCTGAAATAACACCCAGGGTGCAATACATTCTTGATTTCTTCGGCAAAGAAATCATGCAACAGGGTTTTGAACTTACATCTGATAAAAAGGCTTTTCTGGAGTATAATAAGTCCTGCATCAATTACTCAACAGAGCGATTACGAGCAGATGAACTTTTTATCGAAGCCCACCCACTCCTTTTTCAAAAAACGATTGCCTCACAGGAAATAACTTGTTTTAATGTAAACGGCTATAAAGCATTTTTTGAAACCAACGGGGATTATCCTTTCGACATTTTTGCAGCGAGCTTTTACCTGGTCAGCCGTTATGAAGAATATCTTCCGCATGAAAAAGACAGCTATGGCAGATATGCCCATGAAAACTCATTGGCTTTCCGCGAAGGATTTTTAAATCTTCCCCTGGTAAATATCTGGATGCAATATTTTAAAGAAGTGCTGAAACAACATTTCCCTGCGCTTGTTTTTAAATCTTCCCCCTTTTTGCTCCTTCCCACTTATGATATAGATATTGCCTGGTCGTACAAACATAAAGGATGGTGGCGGCAATTGGGAGGTTTTGCCCGCTCATTGCTGAAAGGAGAATGGAAAGCAGTAAAAGACCGGATAGCAGTTTTACGGGAAAAACAAAAAGATCCGTTTGATGCATATGGCTGGATGAATCAGCTTCACGAAAAAAAGAAATTAAGACCCTATTATTTTTTCCTGATAGCAGAAAAGAATAGCCGGTATGATAAGAACATTTCTCCTGCAAAGAAGGCAATGAAAGAATTGATCAGCGATCATATCATCCGCTACCCCGTAGGCATTCATCCTTCCTGGCAAAGCGGAGATGATGAACGTTTGCTGCAAAAGGAAATTGCTCAGTTAGCAGCCATCAATGGTAATTCCATCGTTTCTTCGAGGCAGCATTATATCCGGTTTACTTTACCGGAAACCTTCCGCAAACTGATTGCAAATAAGATCGGGTTTGATTTCTCTATGGGATATGGCAGCATCAACGGTTTCCGTGCCTCGGTGACCACACCATTTTACTGGTATGATCTTGATGCAGAAGCGGCAACCAATCTTCTTTTATTTCCCTTCTGCTTTATGGAAGCCAATTCTTTTTATGAACAGCATTACTCCCCGCAGCAGGCTCTGGAAGAGATGCGGCATTTTTATAAGGAAGTGAAACAGGTACAGGGAACTTTTATCATGATCTGGCATAATTCCTTTCTGGGCACTGATAAGCTATATGAAGGATGGAGGGAGATGTACGAAGCATTCATGAATGAAATATGATCCGGGTTAAATCCCTTCTGCTTCCGGCTGCTCTACTGCAGGCAATGTCTTGAACGCTTTGTTTACCATATACACACCGACCAGCGTAACCAACCCTCCGATAACGATAAACACACTGATGCTTTCAGCAAATAATAACCAACCCAGCAATACGGCTACAATAGGATTGATGTAAGCATAAATTGAAGCCTGCTCTGTAGGCAGATGTTGCAGTGCATATAAATAAGCAATAAAAGAAAGTACAGATCCGAAGATCACCAGGTAGGCAACTGCTGCCCAGGATTGCCAGGGAATGGCGGTGAATGGAACGGCGGATTTTGTTTCAGGTGTGTTGACCAATTGAGTGAACACTAAAAGGATGATACCGGATATCACCATCTGCAAACCAAGACTGAAATATGGATTGAAACTCGCGGCTTTTCTTTTAGTGTAAAGCGTACCGAATGCCCAGGTCCAGGTAGCAACCAGCGAAATGAGGATACCAAAGCGGAAATCCGGGTTGAAAAAATCCTGCAGATGCTCATAAAAAATTATACAGATACCTGCAAAGCCTATCAGCAGGCCAATAATAGCGCGAGAAGGAGTTTTGCTCCCTGAGAACAGGCCGATCACTACAAGCCATAAAGGGAAGATCGCTCCCATAATAGCACCCAGACCGGCCGTGATATGTTTCAATCCCCAGGTGCTGAGCCCATTGGTGAGTGCGAAATTGAGCAGGCTTAGAACAACGATGCTTCCCCATTCTTTCCTGGCAGGAAAACGGGCGCCTTTGGCAAGAAAGAAGATCACATAACAAAGCCCTCCCAGTGTTTGACGTATACCGGCCATTTGCAGGGAAGGCATGTATTTGACTCCAAGCTTAGAAGCTACCCAGGTGGTGCCCCATAGAATGCAAACCATGGCCAGCGCAAAAACAGCTTTTGCTTTTGTGCCTTTGCGATGGATGGTAAGCGGGTTAAAAACCGATAGTTCCTTAATGGAATTACTGGTTTGGGATAATGTTCTGTATATATCGAATCGGGGCATTAATGTTTGAAATGCCGTGTGCCGGTGATCACCATGGCCAGTTTATGCTCTTTGCAGTATTCAATGGAATCATTGTCCCGGATTGAACCGCCTGGCTGGATAAAGGAAGTGATACCTGCTTCATGACCCAATTTCACACAGTCGTTGAACGGAAAGAACGCATCACTGGCCATTACAGCACCAGTAAGATCAAATTTGAACTGTTTGGCTTTTTCAACGGCCTGGCGCAATGAATCGATACGGCTGGTTTGACCGCAGCCTTTGCCGATCAGTTGCCTGTTTTTCACCAATGCAATGGCATTTGACTTAAGATGTTTACATACCAGGTTGGCAAATATCAGATCATCTTTTTCTGCAGCGCTTGTATCTCTGCCACCGGCTTCTTTCCATTCAGCATAATTGCCTTCGTCAATACCCTGCACCAATACACCGTTCAATACTGATTTGTATTGTTCCTTCTTGTTAGGCTGAGCTTTTAATTCGAGCAGTATCCTGTTCTTTTTTGATTTCAGTATAGCTAAGGCATCTTCTGCGAAAGAAGGAGCGATCAGCACTTCAAAGAAAAGTTCATTGATGGCTTCTGCAGTTGCTTTATCTATTTTTCCATTGGTTACCAGCACTCCGCCAAAAGCACTTTCGGGGTCGCCTGCAAGGGCGGCATCCCAGCTTTCTTTTACACCGGGGCGCTGTGCTATACCGCATACATTGGTGTGCTTGATGATGGCAAAAGTGATACCTGCTGCGGAAGGAGGAAATTCATTGATGAGTTGCATCGCAGCATCTACATCAACCAGGTTATTGTAAGAAAGTTCCTTTCCGTTCAACTGGTTGAACAGTTTTTCCAGGTCACCATAGAAAACACCTGACTGATGAGGGTTCTCGCCGTAGCGCATGGCTTTGGGAAAAGGAATTGATTCCAGGAAGTATAATGAGTTGGAAGGGTTGAAATATTTTGCGATAGCCACATCATAATGTGCCACTGTTTCAAATGCTTTGGCTGCAAAAGCTTTCCGTTGCTCCAGGGAGAGCTCGCCGTTCTGTTCGCGCAGGAGATTCTCCAGGGTAGCATATTCTTTTTTAGCAGCGATCACTGTTACATCGCGGAAGTTTTTAGCAGCAGCCCTGATCATGGAAGGCCCGCCGATATCTATTTTTTCAATGATCAGCTTTTCATCATTGGTGCTGGCCACTGTTTCTTCAAACGGGTAGAGATCTACGATCACCAGGTCAAGTTCAGGAATATTGTACTGTTTCATTTCCTGCAGATGGGTTTCATCATCCCTTTTGCCAAGGATGCCGCCGAATACGGAAGGATGCAGGGTTTTTACCCTGCCGCCCAGGATGGATGGATAAGTAGTGAGGTTTTCAACCGGTACAACGCTGATCCCCAGCTTTTCAATGAATTGTTGCGTGCCGCCTGTTGAGTAAATAGTTACTCCGTTATCAGCCAGCCATTTTACGAGGGATTCCAGACCGTCTTTATAAAAAACGGAAATCAGTGCAGATTGGATCTTCTTGTTCATCCGGTTTTTTTTTGATTTGCAATGGACCTGAGAACCAGATCCTCTTTAAAATTGAGCCGCAAAAGTACGCCATCACAGGTTCATCACAAAAGCTCCTTTTGTTCTTGCATCATGAAAAGGTATATCAAGTGAATCACACTGCTGCTGCCAGCGACGGACTTTCCAGGCAGGTACAGTAGCATCAGCCACTACCTGCCTGATATCCAGGCTCCGGGAGAGCCGCCTGGCATCTTCAGGAGGATTTTGAGAAAGGATGAGCAGGTCGACAATGGCCCTGGTAGGCCCAGGCTGATAATGCCTCAGGCCATTCAGCAGGATCAATTTTTTTGACAGGAAAGAGATATGGTTGCCCGAAGCCTTGAATGCCGGAATTTCTTTTGCAGGAGAAAGCCGGAAAAGTATCCGGGAGGGATTTATATAAGTGGGATTGTAGGTAGTGGAGAAGGGAATGGAAACATATTTTCGGCCATAGATAAAATCTGCTGATTGCTGGTAAACGATGATCTTTTTTTGCTGACCGGCACTGATGAAAGAAAAAGAACGTAGTATCATAAACCCCGTCAGGCTGATAAGGCTGGTATACAACAAAATGATCCGCTTTTTTGGAGAGAAGAACCAGATGGAGGCAGATACCAGGCAAAGCATTAGTAAAGCTGCCTGAACAAAACTGATCTGCAATCCATTCCAGACTGAAAAAGGAAGTGTTTCAACACGTTCAACAAAAGTGTTCATAAACCGGATGAGAAAGGCAGTGGCTTTCCCGATCAGTAAAACCAGGAAAGGAATAAAGCTGGTACAACAGATAAGGATCTCTGCCAGCAGTATCAAACTTGAAAGAGGAACTGCGATAAAATTGGCCAGCAGGAAGTAGACAGGAAATTGATGAAAATGAAAAACGCAGATAGGTATTGTCAGCACCTGGGCAGAAAGTGTTACTGCATTGAGTTGCCAGATATGGTCCAGCAATTTATTGCGAATAGTGAAAAGCCGGTATAATGGTTTCATGAATGCCACAATGCCGATGATAGCGGCGTACGATAATTGAAAGCCGGCATCCCAAAGCCAGTAAGGGTGGTAGCAAAGCAGAAGAAAAGCGGATACGGCCAATGAATTATAAACACTGGATTTCCGTGAAAGACTTTCACCTAGAACAATACAGGTAAACATCAACGCTGAGCGCAGCACAGATGGCTGTGCGCCGGCCAGCAAGGCAAAAAGCCAGAGGCCTGTAATAATAAATAAAGGGCGAACCCATTTTAAATACCTGCTTCTTTGCATTGGCCGTGATAGCTTCACCAGCAACCAATAGATCAAGCCGAGATGCAAACCGGATATGGCAATAATATGCACCACGCCGGTATTGGTATAGGATTGCACGAGTGCTTTGTCCAGTTCATCTTTATAACCGATGAGGAGGGCTTCTGCGAGCCCGCGTTCGTTTTTATCAGGGAAGGCAGTTTGCAAAACCGATAGCACCCATGACCTGATGCGATGGATCAACGATTGCAAAACAGATGATCGATGACCGGTGATGATGAAATCGCCCTTGCGCAAAAAAGCCTGGTGGGTGATGCCCTGGAAAAGAGCATATTGTTGAAAATCGAAGCCACCGGGATTGGCTGAAGCAGGGATAGGTTGCAGAATCCGGCAAATGAGTAATTCATCTCCGGACCTCGGTGCAGGCAGGGAAGAATCTTTGCTGAAGTAGAGAATGACCCCTCCCTGTGCTGGGATAAGGCTATCATTTCGGAACAATCCGGTAATGGAAGCCCTGGCTTTGGAGCTTCTCGATCTTTGGATGGGTGATTCTTCCAGTTTTATGAGCACAGCATCATTTTCTTTGTATATATTACCAAGCCAATGGGAGCGCAGACGGATATCCTGCCGCCAGGCAGATAAGCTTCCCAACACAGCAAAAAACAGAAACACCGATAAGCCATTGAGAACACCCAGTTTATACCGGCTAAAAAAAGGAAGTGGGAAAAGCAGGAAAATGAGTGAAATGCTGGTGCTGATCATCGCCAAACCTTGAAGAACACTGACCGGAATGGGCCAGTGAAATTGCTGTACAATACCCGGTAAAAAAATGGTAAGCACCCTTATTATGGGGATTTTTTTCCAGTATGGAATATATGGATAGGCCATGTTGACAGGAAAAATGAGGTTTTATTGGGGCGACTGATATTATCGCCCGTGGGACCTCATTTTTGAAGTACGGAAGGAATTCCATTATTTATACGGTCATAAAACCATTTTTTTACGGTAAAATCATCAGGTGTTTTCACTGTTTTAATAAAGTGTTTTTCCCGTTTTTTTGCCATTTTTTGCTCGGAATTCCTTGATTATCCACATTGTACAAATATGTTTAATTCGTAATTAATTGATTATATAGGAATTATACGATGACCTCGTAACGGCGCCTTTAATAGTTTTAGCGGGTAAACGGTTTTACTCCACTATTAAAACTTAAGGCTATGGTCACTATTCAAAAAAAATCATTAAAGGTTGGTAAGCAAGTTGACACCCACCATGTAGACAATGCAATCCGTAACTACAAACAGGAAAGATGGGTTCAAAATTCCCAGCGTTTGGGCAAAGAGGATTCACTGAGTGTATGGTACAGCATTGAAGAGTTGGAAGAGTTTATTGCAATGAGCAAAGAGCACGGAGCTGATGGTATTAAATTATATTTTGGTGCATACGACAAGGATTACACCGATCAGCCGCTTTATGCAGGCCGGCAAACTGTTGTGTTGGTTGCCACTAAACACAAAGAATCAGAAGACGGTCACACAAATAAAGATCTGTATATCCAGACCGAAGAAGGCAATTCCATTCTTGCATATAATACAGGAATGCTTTGTCCTCCTTTCTGTACTCGCGAAGGCGGCGGAGTTGGTGTTACCATTTTCGACAAAGGAAATGAAGGATTTGTTGTTGTCTAAGTTGAAAACAGACCGCTCAAAGAATTTAAAACCTCCCACCGGGAGGTTTTCTTTTTTAATGCTACTTTTATCTCTAAGTAGAAAAGATGAACCCACTATTTATTTATTTTATCGGAATAAGCTTTCTTGCCAGTCTGACTGTTTATTTCTTCAGCAAGCCGGCTGCTTTATATTTAAGATTATTTCCTCCTTTTTTACTTATCAGCCTTGTGGTGGAATTGAGTGGCATGTATTATTCAAGAAGTGGGCGTGCCAACACGCTTCAGTACAATTTCTTTTCTGTTTTTGAATTCTGTTTTTACCTGTTTGTCTTATCACAGGTAATATCCAATGCCAAAATGAAAAAAGCCGTTTGGATTACGACAGGATTATATGCCCTTACGGCAACTATTAATATCCTTTTTATCCAGGGTAAGGATGTATTCCATACTATCACCTACGCTTTAGGTTGTTTATTGATTGTGATCTTTTGCATTTACTATTTCTGGGAGCTTTTCCGCCTCCCTAAATCGGTAAAACTGCAGAAAAATCCAGCCTTTTGGATCTGTTCCGGTCTTTTGTTTTATTTCTGTTGCGGGTTTCCTCTCTTTGGGCTTATTAATTATCTTGTATCGGTCTCTACTTTATTGAGGAATAACTTTTTCACAATCGTTACCATTCTCAATATCTTTTTATATTCCCTATTTACGATCGGCTTTTTATGCAGAATCAGGATCAGGAAATATACTTCGTTACAATAGTTGGTCTGATACTGGGGTTATTGCTGGTAGGGTTTATCGTTACCGCCCTGTATCTCTATCAACGCCGGCAACGCCGCCAGGAATTGGAGGTGGAGCGTCTGAAAGACATGTATGAAAAAGAAGCGCTACGCTCTCAGCTGGAGATACAGGAAGATACTTTCAAAACCATCGCCCAGGAATTGCATGATAATATCGGCCAGATGCTTTCAGTGGTCAAACTGACCCTTTCGATAGTTCCGGTAGAAAAAGAGCACGTGGCGTATGAACAGATCCAAAGTTCACAACAATTACTTAATAAGGCCATCTTTGATCTCTCCAATCTTACCAAAGGCCTGCATACTGACAGGATCGCCCAGATCGGTCTTGCTGAATCCATCCGGTTTGAACTATATGCTTTAAAAAAGGCTGGTATCCTGCAAGTACAATTCTCCCTGGATGGTACGGAAATTGAATTGAACGAGCAGAAGTCCATCTTCCTGTTCCGGATTTTCCAGGAGTCTCTAAATAATATCCTAAAACATTCGAAGGCTACCACACTGGTTGTACATTTGAGCTTTTCGGAAGAACTGTTCACCATGGAGATCACGGACAACGGTGTTGGGTTTGACGTTGCGGCGAAAAGAGGTTCAGCTAACTCTTACAGCGGGGTAGGACTGAAAAGCATTTTCAACCGCGCCAAATTGATTGGCGCCGATCTGTCTATTGACAGCAGCCCTTCCAAAGGCACAACAATCTGGATAGAACTTCCTTTAGAGAAGGAATAATAATCATGGCAAAATCAAGCAAGAAAATACAGGTAGCAGTTGCGGATGATCATAGCTTACTTCGCAATGCCCTGGCAAAACTGATCAATACTTTTGAGGGGTATACCGTAATATTCGAGGCAGACAACGGAAAGGACCTGCGCAATAAAATTATACAGCATGTTGTGCCCGACCTTGTGCTTCTCGATGTGAACATGCCGGAAATGGACGGCTTTGAAACTACCCAATGGCTGCACAAAAATTACCCGCACATCAAAATACTGGCTTTGTCCATGCTCAGTGATGAAAAGACCATTATCAAAATGTTCCGGCTGGGCGCCAAAGGCTATCTTTTAAAAAATACGGACCCTGGCGAACTGAAAGATGCACTGGACTCTATTATCGATAAGAACGTTTATCTCTCCGAATATGTTTCGGGCAAACTCGTAAGCGGATTGCACCAGGAAGCCGAACCTACCGGTAAGGAGATCGTGTTGCAGGAAAAAGAACGGGAATTCCTGCGCTGGGTCTGCTCTGAGCTTTCTTACAAGGACATTGCGGAGAAAATGTATCTCAGTCCGCGTACAATAGATGATTACAGGCAGTCATTGTTTAATAAACTGAAAGTGCATAGCCGGGTTGGACTCGTGATGTATGCTATTAAGAATGGGATTGTGGAAGTATAATAGATAGCTTATGAACAATACAATGCGGGTTATTTATTTATCAATCCTGGTTTCGCTTTACCTGCCATCCTGCCTGGAAAAACCAGGATTGAAAACGGAAGTGCCGGTGCAAAAAACATTCGCTCAGGACTCGCTTCCAGACCCGGCAAAGAAAGATATGGGAGCACCTTCATCTCCCTCTTTTGCTGATTCAATTTCACCAATCCCGAATGACAGCCTTAGGTTGACTCTAAAGAAGATAAAAACCTTTGAGATCCTTTCGGTAGTTAAGCACAACGATAGCCTGGCATCTACCGGAGAGGATTTTTATGTTGCCTGTCAAAAATGGGGATTGACCAATAAGCAGATTGAAGAGGTTTTTTTGGCGTCAGAACAGATCAGTGGTCCGGAATGGCATTATTTGTATGATGTATTGCCTTGTTATTATGAAGGAATGGTGAAAATAAATGACTTACGCCTGTTGTTCTCGGTTCATTCAGGTTCTTATTTTTTTGTTTCCAGTAGAGACACTTCGTTTATCTATGGCTATATGGGCAAAAAATACAGAAAGCTGTTCATGAGTGAGCCATGGGATGGTAAGGAATAAAAAAACTCCATAAGGTTTATTACATCTTATGGAGTTTTTTTATGTTGATTTATTTACTTACTCAGGTACATGCTTCTGTCCTTATACAATTGCCTGAAATAAGGATCTCTCAAATCTTTCACAAACCGGATCGCTTCGCCTGTAGATTTCATTTCAGGTCCCAGTTCCTTATTCACTCCCGGGAATTTATTAAAGCTGAACACTGGCTCTTTGATTGCGAATCCTTTCAGCTTCTTTTCAAATTTGAAATCCTTCAGGGTGTTTACTTCCAGCATGATCTTGGTAGCGATATTCAGATAAGGTATCTGGTAGGCTTTTGCAATGAACGGAGTGGTGCGGGAAGCCCTGGGGTTTGCTTCGATCACAAACACTTTTCCGTCTTTGATCGCAAACTGGATATTGATCAATCCTTTTATGTTCAATGCGCGGGCAATTTTTTCTGCGTAGTATTCCATGGTAGTCACTTCCATGGGAGAAAGATTGAAGGCTGGTAATACTGCATTGCTGTCGCCGCTATGGATACCTGCCGGTTCAATATGCTCCATCACACCCATCACATGGAAATTCTCGCCATCGAAGATGGCATCCACTTCTGCTTCCTGGCAACGGTCCAGGAAATGGTCGATCAGGATCTTATTGCCGGGAATATGTTTGAGCAGGCTTACTACAGCTTTTTCCACTTCCTCATCATTGATCACGATACGCATGCGTTGGCCACCGAGTACATAAGAAGGACGGACCAGCACAGGGTAGCCTACTTTATTAGCTACTGTGATCGCTTCATCCACATCATAGGCGGTGCCATAATCAGGATAAGGAATATTCAGATCTTTCAACAGATCACTGAACCGGCCACGATCTTCCGCAATGTCCATGCTATCGTAAGAGGTTCCGATGATCCTGATGCCTTTCTCATGAAGTTTTTCTGCCAGTTTCAATGCGGTCTGGCCACCCAGCTGCACGATCACACCTTCTGGTTTTTCATGTTCAATGATCTCCCAGAGATGTTCCCAGTAAACCGGTTCGAAGTATAGTTTATCGGCGATATCGAAATCAGTAGATACAGTTTCAGGATTGCAATTCACCATAATGGCTTCATAACCGGCTTCTTTGATCGCCAGCAATCCATGCACACAGCAATAATCGAACTCGATACCCTGTCCGATCCGGTTGGGGCCTGAACCCAGTACGATCACTTTTTTCTTATCTGAAACCTTGCTTTCATTATAATTACCACTTTCAAAAGTGGAATAGAAATAAGGTGTTTTTGCTTCAAACTCCGCCGAGCAGGTATCTACCATTTTATATACCCTGGTGATACCGGCTTGTTTTCTTTTATTATAAACATCTTCTTCATTGCCATGCTGCAGGATGCGGCTGATCTGCTCATCGCTGAAACCATTTACCTTGGCTTCTCTCAGCAGTTCTGCAGGCAGGCTATCGAGATCGTATTTGGCGATTTCCTTTTCAAGATTGCAGATCTTCTGGATCTCAGAAATAAACCAGCGGTCGATACCATTGGTGGCTTTGGAAATAGTGCCGACGGAAATACCCGCCATCAGTGCATCTTTGATACGGAAGATGCGGTCCCATTTCGGAGTTTTGATATATTCCAGCAGTTCTTCCGCATGCATCATGCTTTTGCCATAATAGCCCAGGCCCACAGCATTGTTTTCAAGGCTCTGACAGGCTTTCTGGATAGCTTCCGTGAAGCTGCGGCCGATGGCCATCACTTCTCCCACGCTTTTCATTTGCAGCCCGAGGGTATCATTGGCGCCTTTGAACTTATCAAAATTCCAGCGGGGCACTTTCACGATCACATAGTCGAGCGCCGGTTCAAAATAGGCTGAGGTTGTTTTGGTGATCTGGTTTTCCAGTTCATCCAGGTTATAACCGATAGCGAGTTTGGCAGCTATCTTGGCAATAGGATAACCTGTTGCCTTGGATGCCAGTGCTGATGAGCGGCTTACCCTTGGATTGATCTCGATCGCAATGATCTCTTCTGTGTCAGGGTTGAGAGAGAACTGTACATTGCATCCGCCGGAAAAATTGCCGAGGTCGCGCATCATGCGGATGGCTGTGTTGCGCATCAGCTGCATGGCGGTATCGCTCAATGTCATGGCAGGTGCTACAGTAATGGAGTCGCCGGTATGGATGCCCATGGGATCAAAATTCTCCACGGTACAGATGATACAAACATTATCGGCGGCATCGCGTAGCAGTTCCAGTTCAAATTCTTTCCAGCCCAGAACGGCTTTTTCCACCAGCACTTCATGTATCGGGGAGGCTTGAAGGCCGCGGTTAAGGGCATCATCCAGTTCAGTCTTATCATGTACAAAGCCGCCGCCGGTTCCACCGAGGGTGAAAGAAGGCCGGATAACCAGGGGGAAGCCGATCTCCTGTGCAAATTCTTTTCCTTCGAGAAAGGAGTTGGCGGTTTTAGCAGGAGCAACAGGAACGCCGAGTTCGATCATCCACTGGCGGAATTTTTCCCGGTCTTCTGCTTTGTCAATTGCTTTAATATCCACACCGATCAGGCGGACCTTATATTTTTCCCAGATGCCCAGGTCTTCTGCTTCCTTAGCCAGGTTAAGGGCCGTTTGCCCTCCCATGGTTGGCAGCACAGCATCAATTTGGTTCTCTTCCAGTATTTGTTCGATGCTTTCCACGGTGAGGGGAAGCAGGTACACTTTATCAGCCATCATCGGGTCGGTCATGATGGTTGCTGGATTGCTGTTGATAAGATAAACTTTTACGCCTTCTTCGCGGAGGCTGCGGGCTGCCTGTGTGCCGGAATAGTCAAATTCACAGGCCTGACCAATAACAATAGGTCCTGAACCGATGATCAGGACCGAACGAATAGAAGTATCTTTTGGCATTTTTTACTAGAAAAATTGATCCGGGGTGCCCGGGATGTATAAACAAATTCCGCAAAATTAAGGGAATCGGGTGGTTTAGTATTGGCCCAATTTGAAGAATTTTCCCACAAAGACAACGAAGGCCACAAAGAATTGCCAGAGCATCTCCCGGACAGATATAAGTATTTCTTTGTGGCCTTCGTTGTCTTTGTGGGAAAACGTGACTATTAAAACTGAGTCAGTACTAATGGTTTGGTGGGAATAACCTACCCGGCAAGGGCACAAAAAAAGCGGCACCCGCCGCTATAATATGATTTTATAGGGATGGTATGGCCTAACTATGATAAGTAGACATTTCAATCTCATCCAGCATAATTTCCGGCATTGCCGTTTTTTTCTGCATCCCCCTCTTTTCTTCCTGGCGATTTTTCATTTTCGCCACCCATTTCTGACGCACCTGCTGTCCTTTTACCATTCCGATAAATAATCCTGCAATTACAATCATCCTAAACATCGCCGAATAAAAAACTTTTCTCATAACACTATTCTTTAAGCAAGTGAAAAAATATGATACTGCAATCTAAAATTTCGTGCCATAATTCACAATACCACGAGTGTGGTATTATTTATAATATAATTCTAACAACAGAGAAGATTTATGGTTTGAAATAGTGGTTTTTATTTCTAAACGGTCAACTAAAAACTTTTGGTCTTAACTTTATTTTAATGATTCGAACAATTACCACTACACTCGTTAGTTTTTTATTGCTACAAAATGCTGTTTTTTCCCAGAAACCGATTTATCCGCAGGGTTATTTCCGCTGGCCATTAAACCTGTCTCCTGAAATAGTTGCCAATCTTGGTGAGCTCAGGCCCAATCACTGGCATATGGGGCTCGATATAAGGACCAACCAGAGAGTAGACCAGCTGGTGTATGCAGCTGCGGAAGGATATGTGGCTTATATGGGAATACGTCCTTTGAGTTTCGGACGCTTTATTATCATCAATCATCCTAATGGACTGTCTACTTTATATGCCCATCTGAATGATTTTGCTCCGGAACTGGAGAAATATGCAACCGAGCAGCAATACAAACAACAAAGTTGGGCAGTGGAATTGGGTATACCTGCCGGCATGTTTCCTGTAAAAAAAGGAAGCTTTATTGCTTATAGCGGAACTACTGGTGGATCACAAGGCCCACATGTGCATTTTGAAATAAGGGATACCAAAACTGGAGAATGCCTGAACCCTTTACTGTTTGGTCTTCCTTTGCAGGATAATGTGCCGCCAACGATTACCCGGCTGGCGATGTATGACCGGACCGGTTCAATCTACAACACTTCCCCCCAGTTTTTTCCGGTAAAGAAAACCACAGCAGGATATGTGCTGACCAAGCCAGGCACTGTGAAAACGGGAAAAAACAAAATCAGTTTTGCCATCCAGGCCTTTGATCGCATCAGCGGATCAAATAACGAAGATGGGATCTATTCAGCCTGGTTATATTTCGATGATCAGTTGGTGAATGGATTTGTACTGGATAGTATCGGGTATGAACAAACCGGTTACCTGAATGCCCAGATCGACTATACGCTTCGTTATAATGGAGGCCCTTTCGTGCAACACCTTTCCCGCCTTCCAGGCAATATCAGCAGTGTGTATCATCCCGCAGGTGTGGAAGGCGTGATATTGTTGCAGGACACCAACCAGCATAATATCCGTATTGAGGTAAGGGATGCTTACCAGAATTTATCTGTAGTTAACTTCACCGTTCAGTTCGATGAAAAACTGGCAACAGCGCCGGTAGCAACTGCTTTGGGGAAACCATTTATTCCCAACTATGTAAATATCCTGGAGAAACCCGATTTCGAAATGTATCTACCGGATAATTGTTTGTATGATACGGTTTATCCTACTTACTATCGCACTGTATCTGCTGCAACCAATGCAGTTTCGGCCATACACCAGGTGAGTACTCCCGCGATTCCTGTAGAAGGGCGATTGACTGTGCGCATTAAGCCCGATCAGGCAGTGCCAGCAAACTGGCGCGACAGGATGGTGATTCAAAGAAGTTATAAAAACAGCAAGGAAACAAAAAAGGCCAGTTGGACCAATAACAATCAATGGCTTTCGGCTGAGTTTGGCAATTTCGGCAGTTTCCAGGCATTTGCAGACCTGGTGCCGCCGGGTGTAAATGAACTGGGAAAAGGCGATACAGTCAATCTCAGTGCTGCAAGCAGGATCGTTTTCACTCCAACAGATAATTTCGGTATTAAAAGCTTCCGTGCAGAACTGGATGGCCAGTGGCTGCGTTTTACCAATGACAAAGGAAGAAGCTGGATATACGTGTTTGATGAGCGCTGCCCTTATGGCGTTCACCAGTTGAAAGTGCAGGTAGAAGATGTAGCTGGTAATATCACTACAAGAACCTGGTGGTTTAAAAAATATCCTTACACACCTCCCCCAAAAAAAGCAGTGAAGAAGACTACCCGTAAACCAGTCAGCAAGAAAAAGAAAAAGTAACAGATGGCAACGAATTTAAAAGAAGGTGATAAAGCACCTGCATTTTCCGGGAAAGATCAGAACGGAAATAAGATTTCCCTTTCAAGTTATAAAGGACAAAAAGTGGTGCTGTATTTCTATCCGGAGGATGATACGCCAACCTGTACCATACAGGCTTGCAATCTGCGCGACAATTATGCTTTATTGAAACAGGAAGGGTTTGTAGTGATCGGTGTCAGCCCCGATGAAGTAAATACCCACAAAAAATTTGAGGCTAAATACCAGTTGCCATTTACGCTTGTTGCGGATCCTGATCATACGATTATTGACAAGTATGGAGTTTGGGGTGAAAAGCAATTGTATGGCCGGAAGTATATGGGACTTCACCGCACCACTTTTGTGATTGACGAAAAGGGGGTCATTAATAAGATCTATCTCCGTCCAAAAAATAAAGCGCATGCAGAAGAGATCATCCGTAATTGGAACGAACAGAGGCGGGGTTGATCTTTCTATATTTCTTACGAGCTTCGTTGACCGCTGTCCGCTGTCCAATGTTTGAATGGCCGCTGGCCGAGTTTTTACACAAGTGGAGCCAGTGGTTCCCCCTCTATTGTCACCGCCACTCGGTCAACATTTTTCCCTCCCTCCATCAACCTTTTCATCGGGCAACCACACCCGTATTTCATACGATATAAGTTTGAGGTCAATCCTGGTTTACCAGGAAAGTTCATTTAACACCGAAAACTACAGTATGAAAAATAGCATCCTTTTACTCAGTCTGTTTATTACCCAGTATTCCTTTTCGCAGGATAGCACAGTTGCTCCTGCTCCGTCCAAAGAAGTGTCTTATCTCTGGATATTTTCTTCGCCCAGGCTTATCAATGCCAATACCGTGGAAACGATCCCCAAACACGTGCTGGAGTTTAAAGTCACCCACAATTTTGGTGATATCGGTGGGAGCAATGGCGGAAGTAAAACTTTCTTCGGTCTTGATAATGCCACTGATGTCAGGATCGGTTTCCAGTACGGTATAAGTAAGCGGCTGAATGTGATCGCGGCAAGGTCTAAAGGGGCCGGGGCGGTTCAGCAATTGTATGAGCTTGGGGTTAAATACCGAATCCTTCAACAGGCAGAAGATGCGCAGCATCCTCTTTCAATGACCATTTTTGCGAATAACGTTATCTCTTCCATGACGAAAAGCGTGGTACCGGACCAGGAAAATTCTTTTGAAAATTTTTCCGACCGGAATAGCCAGACGGTGCAACTGATGATCGCCAGGAAAATGGGGTTGTTGAGCTTGCAACTTAGTCCTACAATGGTCCACCGCAATTTTGTGCAATCACAGGATGATAAAACCCTGTTTGCATTAGGAGGTGCGCTTCGCCTCCCGGTGAAGGGGCGGTTCAGCCTTATCGTAGATTATTTCCACAGCTTCCGCAGCCAGCAAAGCATTGACTTCTATAAAACACAAGGGGTGCATTTTTATGATGCATTGGGTGTAGGTGTTGAACTGCTTACAGAAGGGCACGTGTTTCACCTGAATTTTACCAATGCTACAGAAATATTGGAAAACCGCTTTATCCCCCGTACGGTTACATCCTGGGGTAAAGGACAGTTTCGCTGGGGCTTTACTATCTCCCGCGACTTCAATTTATTTTATAAGAAGAAAAGAGGAAGGTAGCTCTCATAGCAAACCAGTTGGTAACAAGGACGGCCCCTGTTTTTACAGGGGCCACTTTTTTGAAGCAAGCACATTAATATTGGAACTACAGCATGAGTATATCCTTCCGGGAGTCGCTTTCGATAGATATATACTACAAAGAATCCCGCTCTTATCATCTTGCTATTTGCAGAAGAGTGATAAGAAGCGGGATGTTAAACAAACTAATCCTTGTGTAACCTGTGTTATGTAAGCATTAACCAAAAACGTTAATCAGTATATCTTCCTCCTGCATTGATCCATGCGGTGATCTTATCTTTTTCACTTTGCGGCAGCGGACCGGTAGGCGGCATGGATGAAGGATTATTATCAACCGCCCTGGCTTTGATACGGTCTTTATTAGCTACGATATTGCAATCCACCTGCCAGTTCATACCACCATTCGCAATAGAGTTATTGTGACAGCTCTGGCAATTATTCTGGATAAGCGTTTTTACAGCAGAGAATAAAGGACCGGCTACAGCAGCTGCTACATTCACGGTTGTGCTGCCGGTACAGCCATTGACATCTTTAGCTGTTACAGTATAAGAACCTGAAGCCAGGCCACTGAATGTACCACCTGACTGGAAGTTGCCGCCATTAACACTATAAGTAAAACCAGTGCTTCCGGTAGCAGAAGCAGTGATAGTGCCATTGGGAGAAGAGACGCAGGCACCCACAGCAGTGGCATTTGCCGTTACAGTAATATTCACTCCTGTGCAGGAAGGAGTAGGAGCAGTGAGTGTGAATGTTTGAGTGCCGGTGCATCCTGCAGATGATTTGGCCGTAACAGTATAGGAGCCTGCCGCAAGCCCTGTGAAATTACCGGACGATTGAAAAGCTCCATTGTTAAGGCTGAAAGTAAAACCAGAGCCTCCGGTAGCGCTGGCGCTGATGCTACCATTCGTGCCTCCGGGTGTGGAGGGATTAACAGGTGTGCCCGTTACAGAGATGGTTACACCCGCACAGGGGTTGGGTGGTGGAGGTGTGCTGCCACCACCGCCTTTGCTACAGGCGATAATAACCAGTGCGCAGCAAGCAAGAAGAGATAAAATAATTGCATAGTTCTTTTTCATACCAGAGGTTTTTTATGGAATCGGGAAGAAGAAGTGAAGAGTTGCCTGGCTGGGTTTTTATTTTATAAGGAATTTCTTGTGTTATACGTTCAGTTTTTTACTGTTTGTAAATGTGTTTTTCCCATGGCCCTTTTTTTTGTCGTAGATAGTTTGCACTCTGTAAGTAATGAGTTGCAGAAATGGAACTGCCGCGATATAAGATATTTTATGAAAGATCACGTAGGGTGTTTGAGTTTAACAGTATGGGACCCAAAGGCGAAATATCTAAGCTGATACGATTTACAAAAATGCGTGTCAAAGGTGTTTTTAATCTTGCCTTTGGTGACAGGAAACCAGGAACAAATGAAATAGATGATGAAGTAATTTCAAATAATGGTGATACCAGAAAAGTGTTGGCGACAGTTGCAAATGCGGTAGATATGTTTACTAGAGAATATCCTTCGATTTGGATCTTTGCAGTAGGGAGTACCAGGCCGAGGACAAGACTTTATCAAATGGGTATCAATAAGTATTTGCATGAGATTGTAAAAGACTTTGAAGTATATGGTCTAATTGATGGAGAGTGGCAAAAGTTTCGTAGCGGAATTATGTATGAAGCATTCCTTGTCAAAAGAAAATAAAGTAATTTTGAGTTATGAAGAAGAAAAAAAGCAACAATGACAAAAGGTTAATGGTAGAAATTGATAACTCGCTTGAGAAATATGTGGATATGCCTCTTTTTCAAAAAAAAGTGGATGAAGCGAACAGAGTACTGAGTAAAGTAGGGCTGCCCAAAGAGAAAAAAAAGAATAAATAATCGGCTCTTTTCCTACCTATTTCTTAGAAACGGCTTATACCCAACTGTAAACAACACTCCCGTATTATTCAATTTTACTTTCCCAAATCCCACCCCACTCATCGGCAATTTAAAATACGGCTCTGCCATTAAAGAAAACCTCTCAGAAAACCTGTACTGATATCCTCCGGAAAGCTGCAGGATGGAAAAGAAATGATTATTCTCATTCTCAATATCCCAACTCCTGTAAGCAGGTTGCCCGCCCGGATTTTTATAGTAGTACTCATAATTTTCTTTCTTCATCAAATAAGATGACACACCCGCTGACACAAACCATTCATGCTTTTTCGCCGAAGGAAATGTATAGATCACATTCAAGGGTATCTCAAACACCAAACAGTTAGCTTCTATCTTCTGAAGACTGGGATAATAATTCCAGAAATTTTTTGGTGGATGATAATCACTTGAATCTGCTGTATACAATTTACGGCTGGCCAGAAATCCTGTCCTGACCTGCCAACGTTTACTCAATGCATAGCTAAGCCCTATTCCATATTGCATCTTCCATTGCCCCGCTTTATTCATACCAATCATACTAAGATCAGGACCTGCGGAAAAATTGATTTGCAATTTGCCCTGCTTATTGCTTTTAGGTGTCTTGGTTTTAACAACCGGTTCTTCTTCTTTTGCAGGTGGATTGTCTTTAACAGCAGTATCCGTTTTTATGTCTATGGTAGTATTTTTTGTTACTGTATCAGTTGAAGGCACAGGTTGAGTGTTGATAGTTGGCTTCTCCTGAGCTGAAGTTATTTCTTCTGTTTCTGCCGGTATTTTTAAAGAGGGTGAAAACTCATTGCTTTTCCTGCCAGGTAAATCAGCGACACTTACATCTTCACTTGTTTCTTTCCTGCTGCTTTGCAGTTTTCCGGCGTTGCGCGGCTGAATAGTGAATAAAGGTTCCTGGATAGAACCGGTTCCGCTGCCTGATGGTTCATTGGCCGGCTTTCCTGTTTCCCAGGCCATACCAGGTGCTGTCAGGGAATTTCCCGTAGAAGGATTGCCGGATGGGGCTTTGGCTGGGGAGCTGATCTTCTCAGCAACCAGCTCTGGAGGACGCTTATAGGTGGTAAGCATCAGTAATACAGGAGTGCCTACCAGCAGCAGGAAGGCCAGCCAAAGCAGGAATGGCCGCCTCTTCTTTTTCTGTGGCAGGTGTATATCCAGCAAAGCTTCCATCCTGTCCCAGTCTTTTTCCTGGAAAGGAAGCTGCTGATCGCTGGCTGCATCCCGTATTTTTTTATCCATTTTGTCAGACCACATTTTTACTGACTATTTCGTTTTGTTGAAACAATATTTTTTGCAATTGTTTTTTGGCTTTCGCAAGGTTTGACTTGGACGTTCCGGAAGAAATACCCAGCTCTTTGGCTATTTCCTCATGACTGAACCCTTCTATTACAAACAGGTTGAACACCGTTCTGTAACCTGGTGTAAGATATTTGATTGCCTGTATGATCTCCTCATACGAGATTTTATCCAATGCATCTTCGTGGGCGTCCGGAACATGGAGGTAAGACTCATTCAACTCTCCGGTAAATTGGTGTTTCTGGTTTTTTCTGAAATGGTCAATAGCGGTATAGATCATTATTTTCCGGAGCCAGCCTTTAAAGGAGCTGATCGTGTCTGTGTAGGCTGGTTTGAACCGGTAGATCTCAATAAAAACTTTGAGAAATCCGTCATTGAGGATCTCAGTGGCATCTTCCTGTTTGTTAGCGTACCGGTGGCAGATGGACATGGCATACCCATAGAAAGAGCTATAGATTATTTTCTGGCTCTCTCTACGGTTCAGGGCACAACCCCTGATATGGTCCTGTAATTCTTCCGCGGACAGCAAATCCTGTTGGTTTAATCGTGTATCGTAGAAAAAGAGATAAGGGTTGCCTCATAAGTTACAAAAAAGAGAAGAGATAATTGTCATCAGCTATTCATTATCCATTCCACCTGCCCTGTTGCGAATTCTTCCTCCACCCCATGCTCTGTTACCAGCAACCCGCCGGGAGTAACACTTTTGATCAGGGCTTCAAAAACACGGCTGTCTTTTTTGAGCTTCACTTTTTCCCCCCTTTTATATAAGTGATTGAGATAGCGCTGATAAATTGATTCAAAGCCTTCGTTGAGCAAGGTGTTGAAATGAGCGTTCACCCGGCCGCAAAGCTCCCTGGCTAGCTCTGCCGGCTTAAAATCCTTGCCGGTGATCTGCTTCAGCGACACAGGATTTTTCAATGCCGCCGGAAAACTGACCTGGTTGATATTGATGCCAATACCTGCTACCGCCCATTTCCATTCCTGCCCACTGCCACCTATAATATTCTCTATCAGGATGCCACCTGCCTTTCTGTCCTGCCAATAGAGGTCATTAGGCCATTTTATTCGGGTATCATCTCCTGCATACTGGCTAAACAGATCGAAGACGGATATAGCCACACAGGCACTTAACTGGAATTGACGGCTTAATGAAAGCGTTTGCGGATCAATCACCAGGCTCAGGATAAGGTTTTCACCTTTCTGCATTGCCCATGTTTTGCCCCGCTGGCCTTTGCCTGCTACCTGCTCATGGGCAAAAAAGGCAGTGCCATGTTGTGCCAAACCAGCATGTAATTGTTGAAGGGCATAATTGTTGGTGCTGTCAATAGACTCAAGCTCAATAAAAGGCGTTCCCAGGTCGGGGTAAAGGGAGAGTTGTGGCAATTAATTGCTATTTTTGAGCAAAGTAAATGAGTTTATGGTTCCGGGTTTATAGTTTATTATGTAAGCCTACCTAATACAAGACCTCCCAGGCCAAAAACTAAACAAATAACTAAAAACATTTAGATTATTGGAACAACTTGCATCACTGTCTACTCGCAAAAAGAAAAGTGCAGTCCGGTTAACTCAGCGCTCAAAGATCATCAAAACCATTATCGCCGCTATACAGGAAAAAAAAGGAGAAAACATAGTTTCCCTCGACCTTAAAAAAATCAATGAAGCGGTGGCCGATTTTTTTATAATCTGTGAAGCAGGAAGCCAGCCACAGGTGAGAGCTATTGCCGATCATGTGGAAGACCTGGTAAAAAAGGAATGTGATGAATTGCCTTATCACCACGAAGGATTCCAGGCCCTGCAATGGGTGCTGATCGATTATGTGAATGTGGTGGTACATGTAATGCTGCGGGAAAACAGGGAGTTTTACAAACTTGAAGAAATGTGGAGCGATGCAGCAATAGAACATCACAAAGAATAATGTTAAATCTCGGCCCGGCCGAACTTTTGTATCAATATCTATTTTATTATTAACAGTAGGAACACTGGAATATGTCACAAGAACCATCATATAACAAGAACGAAAAGAATACTCCGCCCCGGTTCGGAAACCGGCCAGGTAACGGTGACGACCCGGGACAGGCCCCCCGCAAAGGGCCAAAATTCAGTATCTACTGGATATATGCTATCATTTTCGCTGTATTGATCGGGGTTCAGCTATTTGGACCATTCTCTCCTAATACAGCCAGTATTGATCAGGATTATTTTCAACAGGTATTGAAAGCAGGAGATGTAGACAAATATATTATTGTCCCTAACCGTAACCTGGTGAAAGTGTATCTGAAAAAAGATGCGCTTTCCAAATACAATGATGTTCTCAGCAAAGGAACAAGCGGAAAGGTGAGCAATGAAGGGCCACACATGAGTTTCAAGATCGTGTCTGGTGATGCTTTTGCTGATGATATGCGGCAGTTTTATGCCGCCAACCCAGGGGTTAAAAACGTAAGTAAAGTAGATCCTGAAAGTGATTTCCTGAGCAAAGGACTTTCCTTCCTTTTACCTATCCTTCTTTTCATCGGTGTATGGATATTGCTGATGCGTAAAATGGGCAGTGGCGGCGGCGCCGGCGGTGGCCCTGGCGGTATCTTTAACATTGGAAAATCCAAAGCCACTTTGTTTGATAAAGGCACAAAAGTGAATATCACTTTTGCTGATGTGGCCGGGTTGGATGAAGCCAAAGTGGAAGTAATGGAGATCGTCGACTTCCTGAAAAGTCCTAAAAAATATACAGCTCTCGGAGGTAAAATACCTAAAGGAGCGTTGCTTGTTGGCCCTCCCGGTACAGGTAAGACCCTGCTGGCAAAAGCTATGGCAGGCGAGGCGCAAGTACCTTTCTTCAGTCTTAGCGGTTCCGATTTCGTGGAAATGTTCGTAGGTGTGGGTGCCAGCCGTGTAAGGGACCTGTTCAAACAGGCAAGGGAAAAAGCACCCTGTATCATTTTCATTGATGAGATCGATGCTATCGGCCGTGCCAGGGGTAAGAATGTGATGATGAGTAATGATGAAAGAGAAAGTACTCTCAACCAGTTGCTGGTGGAAATGGACGGCTTTGGTACAGACACAGGCATTATCGTGCTGGCCGCTACCAACAGGCCCGATGTACTGGATACAGCCCTGCTCCGCCCCGGTCGCTTCGACAGGCAGATCTCCATTGATAAACCGGACGTGAAGGGACGGGAAGCTATTTTTAAAGTTCACCTGAAACCGATCAAAATATCAGAATCGCTGGATATTCATAAACTGGCAGAACAAACTCCTGGCTTTGCCGGAGCTGATATTGCCAATGTTTGTAATGAAGCAGCACTTATCGCTGCCCGCAAAGGTAAAGCTGCTGTAGATATGCAGGACTTCCAGGATGCAGTGGACAGGGTGATCGGCGGATTGGAAAAAAAGAACAAGATCATTTCCCCCGACGAGAAAAAGATCATTGCTTACCACGAAGCAGGTCATGCGATCTGCGGATGGTTCCTCGAGCATGCTTATCCATTGCTAAAAGTAACTATCGTACCCCGCGGAACTGCCGCACTTGGGTATGCACAATACACACCCAAAGAGCAGTATCTCTATAATACGGATCAACTGAACGACCAGATCTGTATGACCCTGGGTGGAAGGGCCAGCGAAGACATTTTCTTTGGAAAGATCTCCACTGGCGCTCAAAACGACCTTCAGCAAATTACCCGCATCGCCTATGCAATGGTAACAGTGTATGGCATGAACGATAAAGTAGGAAATATCAGCTTCTACGACCCGCAGCAGGAAACCAGTTTTACCAAGCCATATTCTGAAGAAACTTCCAAAATCATTGACCAGGAAGTGCGTCAGTTGATCGATGATGCTTACGAAAGGACCAAGAAGCTGCTTACTGATAAAAAAGAACAGGTAGCCAAACTGGCTGAAGCATTATTGCAGAAAGAAGTATTATTCCAAAGCGATGTGGAAGCGTTGATCGGCAAAAGGCCGTTTGAAGAAAAGAAACCATTGGTAGAGGAAGAAAAGACTGGTGAACTCGTTCCCGAAAGCGGCGAGATTTCTGCAGGTGTTCCTCCCTACGATAGTGATATCACGAACAAATCGCTTCCATAGCGGGGCGCTGTCCCATTCGTGTAATTCGCGGTTATAGGTTATTAGGTTAGTGTAATTCCAGGTTATTAGTGTAATTCGTGTTTATGAATGTTTCGCCCGCAAAAGAAAATATTCTTAAAAGAATCAGGAAGGCGTTGAGTCACTCAACGCCTCTTCCTTTTCCAAAAAGTGAAGGCAGCGACTCCGTTTATAAACCCGCCATGGAAGAAGCTGCTGTGGAGTTCGCAGAACAGTTCAGCAAACTGCAGGGCCGCTTTGTATACTGCATCAACCGGCAGGAACTGGCATTCCAGTTAAGCAGCCTTGCCCGCAAAATGGATTGGCAAAAGATCTATTGCCTCGAAGAGCAGTTGCTGCAACAGGCCGGTGTGTCGCTGGATGAGCGTTTGGTGAAAACAGGCCTGGCTGATTGCGATGTGTCTATAACCGGCTGTGAATGCCTGGTGGCAAGAACAGGTTCTATAGTAATGAGCGCGGCACAGCTTAGCGGAAGAACAACCAGCGTGTATGCGCCGGTACATATTTGTATCGCTTACTCAAACCAACTGGTGCACGATGTGAAAGACGCCCTGCAATTGGTAAAAGATAAATACGGTAATCAGCTTCCTTCACAGATCACTTTCGCTACAGGTCCCAGCCGTACGGCAGATATTGAAAAAACTTTAGTGGTGGGTGTGCATGGCCCCAAAGAAGTTTATGTGTTCCTTGTAGACGCATGATTGAAATTCAAAAGTAAAAAGTTCAAAAACAAAAAGCGGTTCATTGTACCGGCAGGCCATTTTTTGTTTTTTGAATTTTTACTTTTGAATTGGAGCGAACGCGTTGTATTTTTATAGCATGACAACTCCAGGTATTTACCAGCTATTCGTTTATGGTTCATTGCGCAGTTATTTCCGTAGTTCTGCCTATGACTATATCAGCCGTTATTTTAACCTGGTAGGCGAAGCAACAGTATCGGGCCGGTTGTATGATATGGGAGAATACCCCGCGGCCATACCCGCTACTGACGGGGCCTTGATAAAAGGCGAACTATATACCATTAAAAAGGAAAGGGAATTTGCCTGGGCCATCTGCCAATTGGATGACTATGAAGGCGTATTGGTGGAACCTCATGAAAAACCGCTTTATCGTCGAGAAGTGGTTCAGGTACAGATAGGCAATATCACAGTGCCTGCCTGGATTTATTGGTTCAATGGAGATGTAAGTGGCAAACCTCTTATTTCCTCAGGAGATACAGTATTCTATCAGCAGAATAAATGAGCAACGTGCAAATAGCCCCCGGCAAAAAAATATATTTTCTTTCCGATTTCCACCTTGGTGCGCCAAATCATGCTGCCAGCCTGGAAAGGGAAAAAATTATCGTCAGCTTCCTGGATGAGATCAAAAATGACGCAGCAGAAATATTCCTGGTAGGTGATATGTTTGATTTCTGGTATGAATACAGGCAGGTGGTGCCAAAAGGATTTGTACGCCTTCTGGGAAAACTGGCTGAGTTAAGCGATGCTGGCATTCCCCTTCATTTTTTTGTTGGCAATCATGATATGTGGATGCGGGACTATTTTCAAAAAGAGCTGAATATCCCGGTTTATTTTGAACCAATAGAACTTGAGCGAAATGGAAAGAAGATCCTTATTGGCCATGGCGATGGGCTTGGCCCGGGCGACCATGGATATAAGCGGTTAAAAAAAATATTCCGCAACCCGGTTTGTAAATGGCTGTTTGGAGCTTTACCGCCGGTGGTAGGAATGGGACTGGCCAATTATCTCAGCCGCCGCAGCCGTGCACAAACAGGATCGGCAGAAGAGGTTTTCCTGGGCGAAGACAAGGAATGGCTGATCATTTATTGCAAGGAAATGCTGGAGAAAAAGAGAATCGATTTTTTTATATTCGGTCACCGGCACCTGCCGATCGATTACCGCCTGGGTAATAACAGCCGGTACATTAATCTGGGCGACTGGATCAGGGTTTATACCTATGCAGTTTTCGACGGAGAAGATATAAAACTGCTATCTTATAAAGGAAACGAAGAAAAGATCATCCGAAATTGATGAAGAAGTTATTACTGATAACCATGATCGCAATGCTCAGCGTCTGCTCCATTGCGCAAGCGGATACTTCCTTCCGCTTCATCAAAGCTATTAATGGAGATATCACGGCTTTTACCGTAGATAATCTTGATAATATCTATCTTCTCAGCAGCACCAACCAGGTAAAGAAGCTGAATGCTAACGGTGATTCAGTGGCCGTTTATAACAATGTAAAAAGATATGGACAGGCCACCCTGATAGATGTTTCCAACCCCTTAAAAGTCCTGCTTTATTACCGTGATTTTGCTACCATCGTTATGCTCGACCGTTTCCTGAATGAAGTGAACACGATCGACCTGCGGAAGCAAAATATCCTGCAGGCCCGTGCAATTGGCCTGTCTTACGACAATAAGGTTTGGGTATATGATGAACTGGACAATAAACTGAAGAAGGTAAGCGAAGAAGGCAAACTTTTGCAGGAAACACCCGATTTCAGGCAGCTTTTTAATGCAGCCCCTTCACCACAAAAAATATTTGACCAGGACCGGTATGTGTATTTGTATGATTCTGCCCAGGCCGTTTTTGTATTTGATTATTACGGTACATTAAAAAATAAGATACTGATCAGGAATTGGCAAAATTTTAAAGTAACAGGAAAATATATATTCGGGTCGCAAGATAAAAAGCTTTTCCGCTATGATATCGGCGGCTTTAGAATAGATGAATGGGATTTGCCGGAGCAACTCCAATCGGTTCAATCATTCAATTTCAGCGGCACTAAATTGTATACGCTGAAGAAGAATGTAATTGAGGTGTATGATTTTCATTAAGTAAATATTTACACCAGATTCAATAATTTAGCGCTATAACAGACGGATCAATATCATGAATGAATTTCTTGACCAGGTATGGCTGAGTAATACAGTGCGGAGTTATCTTGTCGTAGCTGCCATAATTGGTTTAATGGCACTCGTAAGAAGGTATGTGGCCCAATCTGTTGCTCATCTTATCTTCCAGTTTGTAAAAAGGATTTGGAAAGATGTAGACAGGAAAACATTCACCAGCCTTGTTACAAAACCACTGGGATTCTTCCTGGCGATCTTTGTTTCTCTCGCTACGCTTCATAAACTTCATTTTCCGGAAGAGATCAATGTGGATATCTACACGGTTACCCTGAAAACTCTATTGCACACATTGGGTACACTGCTGCTGGTCATATCCTTTATACGCCTGTTGCTGAAAATGATCGATTTTATTGCCATCATTCTTCATATCAGGGCTGATCGTACACATGATTCCAGCGACAATCAACTGATCGTTTTCTTTAAGGATTTTTTCAAAGTCCTGCTATCCATTATCGGCCTGTTGATGGTGCTAAAGTTTGCATTCGGGTTTGATATCGGTAACCTGCTTACCGGCCTGAGCATCGTGGGAGCTGCTATTGCGCTGGCATTAAGGGAGAGCCTGGAAAACCTTATCGCCTCTTTTATCATTTTCTTCGATAAGCCTTTTACAATGGGCGATGTGGTGAAAGTGCATAATTTCACCGGGACGGTTGAAAAGATCGGCTTGCGGAGCACACGTATCCGTACCGATCAGAAAACATTCATTACCGTACCTAACAAGCAGATGGTCGACAGCATATTGGATAATCTTTCCCTTCGAACGCAAAGAAAAGGAGAACTGCGACTTGATATTGGCCTTTCGGCCTCCTCTGTTCAACTGGATCAATTCATAGCCGGGGTACGTAAGATACTGGACCAGCCTGAAGTTGAGAACTCAACAGTGCTGCTCAATGATATTACGCATAGTGCCTTTGCTGTATGGATTGATTATTTTACAGGTCCGGTTACCCAACAGGAATTTAATGCGGTCAAGGAAAAGATCAATTTTGCCACATTAAAGCTGATGGAAGAAATGAAGATGGAGATCGCCGGCGCTGTTACAGATATTAAGATCGTGGCGCCGGAGGCAGCTATAGCGCAGGATTGATCACCTGCCCCAGATCTTTATCAAATAACCCGGATTTTCCATATTCTATCACACGACCCAACTCTTTTCCTTTTTTCATTACAATAATAGTAGGAGCACTGGCCACATGTAATGCTTCGGCTAAATTATCAAGCGTCTTCTTATCTCTGCCTACTCCTATAAGTGTAATCTTGTCGGAAGGATAACCGGCTGCATCCAGAAGGGAAAAAAAGCGGGGGACAACAAAATGCGAATCCTCGCACCAGGTTCCCATGAATACGATAAACTGTATGGAATCTTTTGACTGTTTTATTGCAGAAACAGCATTTTTATCTGGTGTAAAAGGAACTTTCTTGTTTTCAGTATACCAGGTGAAACTGGCTTCTTTCTCTAATGCACTACGGGAGATGAGGCCTTTGAATATTTTACTTCCGTCATGATCTTTGGATATTTCAAATTGATCCTGGGAATATGCTGTGCAGGCGGTTAATAGCAATACAGTAAATATTGAGAAGAAGGTTCTTTTCATATAATCTGAAATAAATACAATGATGTTTATCCGGCTTTGACCGGATATTAATAATGTGGCAGGCTAATCAATGATGCAGAAAAGAATGTTAAAGTTGCAGGAATTAAAAAAAATCATCATTACAAATTCGAGCGTAGTTCCAACAGGAAGGTCTTGATCTTTTCCAGCGATTGGATCATTGCGAATTTATCTTCCGCCTTCTTATTCCTTTTAAGGAAATCCTTGGCACCTTCGATAGTGAATTTGCGACGGCGAAGCAGATCGTAGATCAATACCAGGTTTTTGATATCAACCGGCCGGAAAAAGCGATCGCCCTTTTTATTCTTACGGGGTTGCAGAATATCGAATTCCGTTTCCCAGTAGCGGATCAGTGACTGGTTTTCCCTGAACATGGTTGCTACTTCCCCGATGGAATAATATTGTTTGGTAAAAAGTACTTCGTCATCCGGCACCTGTATCAGGTCGGCAGTAACGGAATTTTCTTTTAATGATTTACGGCCGCGGGTGGAGCTTATTCTTTTGGGTAAAACGGCAGGAACGGTTTCCTCCTGTTTCTTTTCTTCGATCATTTCCTGCGGCCCCTCGATTTCCACTACGAGCGGAGGTTGCGGGGCAGTGTTGACCACTGCAATATTTTCAGCAGAAGTTTTTTCTACCGGGGCATCAAATTCAAATGTTATTTGTTGAAGCGCTTTTTTCATGCAGTGATACAAAGGTACTTATGAAGTTTATTGCCCAGCAAAGGTTGTACCAGTTGTGGAAAACTCCTTTTGCCTGGCATAAATGGGTTTCCCACAAAGACACGGAGACACACAAAGGATTTCGGGGTTAATTGTTCTATCTCCGGTATAGCTATCTCATCAGTTATTTTTACTGAGACTGTCAGTATTATTATTATCTCTTTGTGTGTCTCCGTGTCTTTGTGGGAAACCCATCTACGCCAGGCAGACCTTTAAGAGCCTTAATCAAAGCTTTGGTTGGATGCAGCAGCTTGTTTCAATAACCTGTCAAACTGTTCAGGAGAAAGATCATTATAGAAGAAATAAACAGGATCTATTTTATTGCCATTTTTATGCACTTCATAATGGCAATGCGGCCCGGTCGATTTGCCGGTGCTGCCTACCCACCCGATCACTTCCCCTCTTTTCACTGCCTGGCCTACCCGGGCTTTTACTTTAACCATGTGTCCATACAGGGTTTCATAACCATAGCCATGTCGGATGATAACATGGTTGCCATAGCCATTGCCTGAATTGCCTGAAGTGGTGACCGTACCATCTGCAGTAGCATAAATAGGTGTGCCCTGGGGTGCTGCAAAATCAAGCCCTGCATGCATTTTGATCGTTTTATAAACCGGGTCTATCCGGTAGCCAAAGCCAGAAGCGATCCGGCTCAGGTCCTTATTGCTTACGGGCTGAATGGCAGGGGTATGAGAAAGAAGCTCTTCTTTATTTTTTATCAGCCCATCCATCTCATTATACGAAGCGTTTTGCACTTTGATGCGGCTGTTCAGGTTATTGATGGTGCCGGTGATGGAATTAAGCAGCTCATTATTGCTCATGCCCATGATGGTCGCAAACTCTTTCTGATCTTCCAATTCTTTTGCCCTGGCGCTATCGGGGATGGGGTTGGCCTCAAAAATGGAACGGTATACATTATTATCCCTTTTTTCCAGTTCTTTCATTTGCTGATCGAGCGACTGGAGCTGTTCGTCCAACTGGGCATAGCGGTCTTTCAACCGTTCATTTTGTATGCGCAGGAGTTTTTCGTTGGGGGATCCTACAAACTGGAAAGCGAAATAGGAAATAAGAATAGCCGTTACAACAGCGGCGGCTACAAAACCAAAAATGCGTAAAAGCTTTACCCGCAAGGGCACTTCCAGCTTTTCATAGCGAAGGGTATTGGTATTATAGTAGTATTTTATTTTCTTCATTTCAAGCAGCCGTACCGGTTTTTCGGGGGTATAAATGCCGTTTGATTCTTTTAACTTTGCCCACCTACGCTAAAGCTACGGCGGGCGCAGCCCTCCAACTTTTAACACTGGCGGACCTCGCCCGCCATAGCTTTAGCGTAGGCGGGGGTAAACAAATATAGGCTGTAAATCAGCAAAAATCAACCCAATTATCATAATAGTTAAGATGTTGACCAGCGAAGAAATACGTAAAGAATTCCTGGATTTTTTCCGTTCCAAAGGGCATGAGATCGTGCCTTCTGCACCCATCGTGATCAAGAATGATCCTACGCTCATGTTCACCAACGCAGGGATGAACCAGTTTAAAGATTATTTCCTGGGAAATAAAAAAGCCCCGTATTCCCGCGTGGCCGACACGCAAAAATGCCTGCGGGTAAGTGGTAAGCATAACGACCTGGAAGAAGTGGGAGTGGATACCTATCACCATACCATGTTTGAAATGCTGGGCAACTGGAGCTTTGGCGACTATTTCAAGAAAGACGCCATTGCCTGGAGCTGGGAATTGCTGACAGAAGTGTATAAGCTGGACAAAGACAGGCTGTATGTAACCATTTTTGAAGGTGATGAAAAAGAAGGGCTGCCTAAAGATGAAGAAGCCTATAATGAATGGAAAAAATGGATTGCAGAAGACAGGATCCTGCTGGGCAATAAAAAAGATAATTTCTGGGAAATGGGCGATACCGGCCCCTGTGGGCCCTGCTCTGAAATTCACGTGGATTGCCGTCCGGATAATGAAAGACAACAGGTGAGTGGCAAATCGCTTGTGAACAATGACCATCCCCAGGTGATTGAAATATGGAATAATGTATTCATGCAGTTCAACCGGCTGAAAGACGGAAAACTTGAACTGCTGCCGGCCAGGCATGTTGATACAGGCATGGGCTTCGAACGCCTGGTGCGTGTGTTGCAGGGTAAAACGAGCAACTACGATACAGATATTTTCACCGGCACCATACAGAAGGTAGAAGAGGTTACCGGTAAAAAATATGATTATAGTGACAGCAAGCAAGCCATTGCTTTCCGGGTACTGGCAGACCATATAAGAGCCATCAGCTTCACTATTGCTGATGGGCAATTACCCTCCAATACAGGCGCAGGATACGTGATCAGACGGATATTGCGCAGGGCTGTAAGATATTATTATTCCTATCTTGATTTCAAACAGCCATTGCTTCATCAACTGGTACTGGGATTGTCGTTGCAATTCAAATATGTTTTTCCGGAATTGTATGAACAAGCGGAGTTTGTAGCCCGCGTTATCCGCGAAGAAGAGGAATCCTTCCTTCGCACACTGGAAAAGGGATTGAAAAAAGTGGATGATATCCTGCAAACGCGGTCTCTTAAGCAAATAGATGGGAAAGATGCTTTTGAGCTGTATGATACCTATGGCTTCCCAATCGACCTTACCCGCCTGATTGCTTCGGAAAACAAGCTGGTTGTAGATGAAAAAGGATTTGAGACTGAAATGCAGCGGCAGAAAGAACGTTCGCGCGCAGCAACGGCAATAGATACGGAGGATTGGGTGGATATCAATAAGGCTGATAAAACATTCTTTGTCGGATACAACAATCTGCAGGCTGATACGCAGGTAGTGAAATACCGGAAAGTAAAAGCAAAAGGTAGAGAACAATATCAACTGGTGCTGGAAACAACGCCTTTCTATGCAGAAAGCGGTGGCCAGGTTGGTGATACTGGAGTGCTGCAGTTTGGAGAAGAAAGGATTGCTGTAACAGATACGCGCAAAGAAAACGATCTCATCATTCAGTTCACGGATAAGCTGCCAAAGGACATTTCATTGCCAGTAACTGCATGGGTGAATGAAACAGACCGGTTGAATACAACCTATAATCATACAGCCACGCATTTGCTGCATGCAGCACTGCGTAAGGTATTGGGCACACATGTGGCGCAAAAAGGATCACTGGTGTCCCCAGAGGTATTACGGTTCGATTTTTCACATTTCTCAAAAATGACTGATGAAGAGATCCGCGAGGTGGAATTGCTCGTGAATGAGAAGATCAGGGAGAATATTCCTGTGGTTATAAAAGAATTGCCAAAGGAGGAAGCACTGAAACTTGGTGCCATGGCCCTGTTTGGCGAAAAGTATGGAGATATGGTAAGGGTAGTGATCGTCGATCCTTCCTATTCGATCGAATTGTGTGGTGGTACGCATGTGGGGCATACTGGTATGATCGGCCTGTTTACCATTACGGCTGAATCTGCTGTGGCTGCGGGCGTACGTCGTATTGAAGCATTGACGGGACCATCAGCTATTAAATATGTGAACGATAAGCTTAGCCAGATCAGGCAGGCCGGTGAAATGCTGAAAGCAAAAGAACCGCTGAAAGCAATTGAAAAATTGCTGGAAGATAAAGCTGCACTGGAAAAGAAGATTGAAAGACTGGAAGCACGTCAGCTTGTAGGCATCCGCAATGAATTGTTGCAGAAAGATGAGATCATTAACGGCGTAACGTTTATCGGGGATATTATTGAAGTGGATAATGCCGATGCATTAAAAAGACTCTGCTTCGATCTTAAAAATAACCTGCACGATTACCTGGCTGTGTTATGTGCCAATATCGGAGGTAAACCCTTTGTGGCTATTGGTATGTCCGAAACAGTGGCAGCTGCCAAAAATCTTGACGCCGGTAAGATCATTAAGGAACATATAGCACCGCTGATCAAAGGTGGTGGTGGCGGGCAAAAAACGCTGGCAACTGCCGGTGGACAGGATGCGGGTAAACTGCAGGAAGTGATCACGGCCATTAAAAAAATCCTTTCAGCTTAATAGCGTAAAGCCTTAGGATCTTTTTTGGGATACATTCTTTTTGTTTCAAAATAAATGCTCACGGCGTAGATCATGATCAGGCCACAGAGAATGATTGCACTTACAGCAAGAATTTTCAACATGGGACTCAGTTCGTTTGGTGATTAGGTGGATAGGCCAAAGCTGAGAAATAATCTGAATATTTTCACCGGAATCTACTTAGGAAATCTACTTGGGAAATACCCTCTTTATTTTAGGAATATTCGGGAAAATGAAAATTGACAACACTTTGTAATTAATTGATAATAAGTAAATTGAAAACAATTGTCAATTTGGCTAATTTTAGTTCTAATCTATTGCCCCTAGCCGGAGACTCATAAAGATCTTATCTGGCAGGAGATTTACTTAGGAATGAGACGGATTCCGGGATCTCGGAAATTACCGCCGGTCAAGAAATTCTATTTAACATTTCCGAAACGTTTCGTATTTAGGAAAATGTCTTTATATTTGAACTACGAAAAGAAACGTAGATAATTAAATAAATTCAAAAAGTATGAAACAGGTCATTCAGAAAATTTCTTTCACCTTATTGATGTCCGCTGTGCTCGTACCTGCGTCTTTGCTTGCCCAGTCTGCCAAAGAGAAAGCAGAAAAAGATGAAAAGGATAAATCGGCTGAGCAGATTATTATCACCCGTAAAGGAGATAAAGCTGATAAGATTGTTATTGAAGTGAACGGTGACAAGGTAACCGTAAACGGAAAAGATGTTAAGGACTCTGATGGAGAGATAACCGTTCGCCGTAACAAGATCAAGGATGTAAGAGCGTATGGTGGAAACCGCTATACCTATAATTACAATACAGACTTCAATTCCATGGCTTTTGATACAGATCGTGCCATGCTGGGAGTTACCACAGAGAAAGTGGATAAAGGCGTTGAAGTGCAGGAAGTGACCAAGGGCAGTGCAGCTGAAAAAGCTGGTCTGAAAAAGGGAGATATCATTACTAAAATTGATGATAAGAAAATAGATTCTCCGGATGATCTGTCTGCTGCTATCAAAAAACATAAAGCAGGCGAAAAAGTAACTGTTGGATTTCTCCGGGATAAAAAAGAGATGAAGGAAACAGCAGAACTGACCAAATGGAAAGGCGTATCTGTGTTCAGCACTACACCCGGCCAGTTTGATATTGACCTGGGCGATCTGAACATGAACCTTGGTAAGATCAGGGTGCCTTCTTTCAATGGTAGCCTGGGACAAAACTGGAGCTGGTCAGGCACTGGCGGTCCAAAACTGGGCATGTCTATTCAGGATGCAGAAGATGGAAAAGGCGTGAAAGTGCTGGATGTGGATGAAGACGGCAATGCAGCCAAAGGCGGTATCAAAGAAGGTGATGTACTTACTGAAGTAGACGGCAAAGCTGTGAACAGTGCTGACGAGGTGGCTAAGATCGTTCGTGACAGCCGCGAGAAAGGAAGCATCAATATAAAACTGACAAGAGGAGGGAAAGCAGAATCTGTGACCCTGACTATTCCCCGGAGGCTGAAAACCACCGACCTCTGATCATCCGAATTTATTTATGTGCATTATAGTTTAGGCGCCCCCCTGTTCTCAGGGGGGCTACTTTTTTGCCCCGCCCACCCCGCCAAAATGGTTTATTTTTGCGCTCTTAACCATGACGGACGAATCTACATACGAAATAGTGATAGGGCTGGAAGTGCATGCCCAGCTTCTGACGAGGAGCAAGTTATTTTGCGGCGATAGTATTGAATATGGGGCGCCTCCCAATACACAGGTAAGCCCTATTACCCTGGGGCACCCCGGTACTCTTCCCAAAATGAATAAAAAAGCTATCGAACATGCTATCCGTATGGGGCTGGCCTGCCACTGCGAAATAGAACGTTCGAATTATTTTGCCCGTAAAAACTATTTCTACCCCGATCTTCCAAAGGGATACCAGATATCCCAGCATACTACTCCTATCTGCAAAGGCGGTTATATTACTATCAGATCAGGTAATGAAAAGAAAGCCATCCGGCTTAACCGTATTCACCTGGAAGAAGACGCAGGAAAAAGCCTGCACGATGTGGATGAACTCAATACATGCATTGATTACAACAGAGCCGGTACACCATTGATTGAAATAGTGAGCGAGCCTGATCTGCGAAGCGCTGAAGAAACTGTGTCCTATCTTACTGAATTAAGAAAACTGGTAAGATACCTTGATGTATGTGATGGTAATATGGAAGAAGGAAGCCTTCGCTGCGATGTAAACATTTCTGTACGCAAGAAGGGTGATCAGCGCCTGGGCACTAAAGTGGAAATAAAAAACCTTAATTCCATCCGCAATGCAAAACGCGCGGTGGAAGCAGAAACTGAAAGGTTGATTGGATTGATGGAAAAAGGTGAGCCTGTTCTTCAGCAAACGAGAAGCTTTGATGCAGATAAGGGAACTACCTTTTCCATTCGCGATAAAGAAGATGCAGATGATTACAGGTATTTTGCCGATCCTGATCTTACACCTTTTCAACTTGAGGAATCTTTTATTGCTGCGATAAAGGAAAGCCTGCCTGTGTTGCAGGAAGACCGGGTACAGAAATATACAACTGAATGGAGCCTGCCGGAATATGATGCACGAGTGCTGACTGAAGAAAAAGATCTGGCCGATTATTTTGAGCACCTTACCACACACACTTCACTTTATAAAGCTGCAGCCAATTGGATGCTGGGGCCTGTGAAATCCTGGTTGAATGAACAGAACAAAACCATCGATGATTTTCCTATCCCGCCAATACAGCTTGCCAGGCTGGTAAAGCTGACGGATGAAGGAAAATTGAGTTTCACCGTTGCCTCAACCCGCTTGTTTGCTTATTTGCTGGATAACCCGCAAACGGACCCTTTAACAGCCGCAGAGCAACAAAACCTGTTGCAGCAATCTGATGCAGGAGCCCTGGAACCGATCATTGATGAAGTGTTACTGAAGTTCAGGGACAAAGTGGGAGAATATAAAAAAGGAAAGAAAGGAGTACTGGCTTTATTTGTAGGGGAAGTGATGAAGCGATCGAAAGGAAAAGCAGATCCTAAAGTGACCAATGAAATTATTTTAGAGAAACTCAAAACATAAAAGACCGTACACGTGTAGTAACAAAGTTTTTAAACAAGAACATATTTATGCAAAAATTGATGATTGCCGTGCTGGCAGGAGCTCTGCTGGCATCTTGTAACAGCAAGACCGAAGGAAAGAAATTCGAGGTAAGCGGATCTATCCTGAATAGCAGCGCCAAAATGGTATACCTGGAAAAGATATCTGCAGCAGCCATGCAACCTGTGCTGGAAGATTCAGCAGCAATTGGCAAGGATGGTAAGTTTTCCCTGAAGGCTAATCCCGACGAGTCTGTTGTATTTAATCTCCGTCTCGATCAGAGTATGTATCCTGTAGCTTCGGTGATCAATGATAAGGATAAGGTGAAACTGACCATTCAGCTAAGTAAGGAAAACAACCAGTTTGCAGAGAAATATGAAGTGGAAGGCTCGCCAGCCAGCCAGCAGATGAAGGACTTCATGTATTCATTCAATAATGATCTTCAGCAGATCTTTGGCGTTGTAAAGCAAATGGACAGCCTGCAAAAGATCAATGCACCGGACAGCCTTGTATTTCCTTTGATGACCCACCAGCGAGAACTGGCAAATAAGATCAAAGGCTTTACCCTGGATGCATTGAATAAGGTGGGTGATCCTGCGCTTGCTATGTTTGAATTGGGATATTATCAATCCACCGCTAATGGTAGTGGGTTCGGCCTGGAACCATTATCTAATGAGAAAGTAAATGAACTGGTAGCTGCGGCTGCTAAAAAATTCCCTGACCACCGCGCCGTTGCCGATATCAAAAAAGGATTGGAAGAAGATGCGAGACGGGCAATGGAAGCAAGCTGGGTAGGAAAGGAAGCGCCTGATTTCACTCTTCCTGATGTGAATGGCAACCAGGTTAAGCTCAGTTCTTTCCGTGGTAAATATGTGCTGGTAGATTTCTGGGCCAGTTGGTGTCAGCCCTGCCGCGGTGAAAATCCCAACCTGGTAAAAGCATATGAAAAATTTAAAGGGAAAAATTTCACTATCCTGGGAGTATCATTAGACAGGCCAGGCCAAAAAGATGAATGGCTGAAAGCGATAAAGGATGACAAGTTAGCCTGGACACATGTGAGTGATCTGCAATATTGGAATAGCGCTGTGGTTGGCCTTTATCATTTTGATGGAATACCTTTTAATGTGCTGGTAGATCCGCAGGGGAAAGTAGTTGGGGAAGGGTTGAGAGGAAGAATGTTAGAAGAAAAGCTTGAACAGGTATTTCCTTAAAGCAAAAGGGCCGACTCCCGGGAGTCGGCCCTTTTGCTTTAAGGAACAGATGATGTTTTACAGGATTTATTCTGTCGCCATTGTCATAACCCAGCTATCATACAATCCTCCGGCCGTATACAGATCTAAATAGATTGTAAACGTTTTATTGCAATAGGAAAATGTACTTGTAGTTCCAGGGGTGGTCCTAATGAATAAAGGTTGTCCTCCAACTCCCAGGCCTGTTGCCTGTGGATCTACTGTTAAAGTAAAGGCTCCAACTGTTGAATAGTCAAATGTGGCCTGGGCCGAAATACCATTATCATAAATGTTGTTGATAATAGCTTTGGCTGTATTTGGTGAGCTGCCAGGGGTCAGATTACTAATAGAAGAAGTGTAAGGCCCATAGCTCCCGTTTTCATAAGTCTCAGGATAGTCGCCAAGCAAATCCGCAAAAGCTATGTCTCCTTCATAACAAGGGCCGGAAACATTTAAGGTAAAAGAACTGTTCAGTGAAGGAGAGAAATCGCCAGCATCAGCGAAGGTAAATTTCAACACATCCTTACGGCCTGCGAGGTACTGGTTGTAAACACCGGTTACTACGATAGTATCAGTGATCTTATCGGGTGTAAACGTCAAAGTTTTGGTATAAGTGTATTGTGTTCCTTCTACAGCACCCGTGCTGGATGTAGCTGTAACATTTACAGTTTTTGTTTTACCGCTTGAAACGGGTGAGGTCAATCCAACGGGAATTTTATAAACAGTGTTTGCATTTACTATAGCATAGTTTGCAGTAGACTGTGCCGGCGTGAAGAAAACTTTCTGCCCCGGATCAAGAATTTTATTGTCATCCTTTGAACAACTAAACAATGCAACACCCAGCAGCAGAGAAAAACCACAGATAGCGGGAAGTTTTTTTAATGATATTCTCATATTGTCTCTTTTAATATAAATAATTAATTCAGCAGCGAAAGCCCGGATTAGTATCCGGGGTTTTGCTGGATGTTTCCATTTACAGATCTTTCATCAAAAGGAATCGGCAAAGCCCATTCGCGTGCGGTTGATAAAAGTGTGCACACAGCAGGAGATATAGAAGGATCTCCACAGCCACCAGCACGAACAATACTTTTGGTTGATCTTTTCAGGTCAAAGAAACGATGACCTTCAGCAAACAGCTCTCTTCTTCTTTCGTTGGCGATAGCTGTCAGAAGAGCTGCACCTGTCAGGTTTTCCGGAACATAGCCAGTGATACGTGCAGCACGCAGAGCATTGAGGTCTGCCATTGCCTGTGTTTCCTGAGAAGGGCTGATCCTTGCACGGGCTTCTGCACGGATGAGATACATTTCGCCAGTGCGGAACACAGGGAAATTAGCATTACCATCAGTGAGCGCAGCCTTACCACGGTATTTGCTCACAACCAAACGAAGTCCATTGGGGCCGGAAATGGTTCTGAAATAAGTATTATAACGGATATCATTATTCTGCAACAGGCCGCTGGTACCGTCCATTGTTGCAATCTCGGCTGCAGGAGCATAGGCACTGCGATTGTTCTGAGAGAAATAAACACCACCACCCGGGCCACCTTGTCCTGCATCAAACTGTGCATTCCAGATGATCTCACCGGCATTGGTCTCATTGTACATGCCAGGGAAAGTTGCCTGGGGAGCAAGAGGACGAAGAGCAATGGCATCTGTAGCAGCCTGTATAGCTTCAGTCCACATACCTGCATAGAGATATACGCGGGCCTGCATAGCTTTTACGGTTGCCAGATCAATCATCGGGCGTTTGCTAGCCAAAGGATTAATGGTTTGATCTACATTGCCGAGAAGGGTCACGGCTGCATTAAGGTCAGCAATGACTTTATCATAAAACTCTTTATTGCTGATACGGACAGGCTTAACTGCAGGTGAAACTTTGAATTCTGTTATGTATGGAACAGCTAATTCTGAGGTGCTGCTGCGATCATAAGAAGTAGCAAAAAACCGGAACAGATCGAAATGAGCATGAGCTCTGATAGCCAGTGCTTGTCCTTTCAGGCGGTTAGCCCTGGTTTGGTTTTCTGTTGTTGTGAACTTATCTACATCACGCAGCACAATGTTTGCATTTGCGATGATGCTATAAGGAGCGGACCAAATGCCGGAAACCAGCGCATCGTCATCAGCATAAACCCAATCGGTAAGGCTTTTATAGTTAGCCAGTGATTCATTGGTTTCGAGCAGGTTATCGCTCATCATATCAGGCATAAGGGAAAAGCCTGAACCGCTTCCGTCGCCATAATAACTGCCAGACCTGAATCCCTGGTAGGCGCCTGTCAGCACCTCTTCTACCTGGTCCATATTGGAAGGACTGTTAGCAGCACTAAGGGAGAACTGTGGATAAAGGTCGATCAGATCTGATTTTGAACAACCAACTGTCAATACAGAAACGACCGTTGTTGCAAGGAAAATATGTTTGAATGATTTTTTCATAATATAAATATGTATTTAAAATTAGAATCCGATAGACAGTCCAACTGTTGTTTGCACCAGAGCCGGGTACTGAGCACCTGTTAATACAGCGCCGCTCATTTCCGGATCAAAGCTCTTGAATTTCGTATGTGTCCACCAGTTTTGGCCTTGTACAAAAATCCTTGCTGCTCTGATCTTCAGCTTGCTTAATACGCTTGTTGGGAAGGTGTAACCTAGTGTTACATTACGCAGGCGCCAGAAGCTACCGTCTTCAAGAAGGCGTGTGGTGTTGGCCTGGAAGGCATTACCACCAGCAGTTGTAGGTCTTGGTACATTTGTAATATCACCTGGTTTCCTCCATTCTGTCAACAATTCTACATCCATGTTATCATAGAAGTAAGACGGATTGATCACGTTCATGCGATCGTTATTGTATACATCTCTATCCAGGAAGAAGTTTACCTGTGCGCTCAGATCGATACCCATATAAGCAACAGTAGTAGAGATACCGCCAAACCATGGAGCATCACTTGTTCCGAATGCCCTGAGGTCAGCTGTAGAATAAGTCTGGGTCAGGTTACCCGCTTGAGTATAATATAATGCATTACCATTAGCAGCGTTTACGCCTGCATATGGTACAAGGTAAAGTGTGTTAAGAGGCTTGCCGATTGCAAGGATGGTTGTTCCGTTAATGATTGTGTCATCCGGAATGGCAATAACCCTGTTCCTGTTATAAGTGATGTTTCCTTCTACTGTCCAACGGAAATCTCTTGTTCTAACGATATCACCTCTTAAAGTCAGCTCGATACCTTTATTGCTGAGTGTACCATCATTTCCGGGAACATTAGGACGGCCAGTAGTAGGAGAAACAGGTTGAAGGTAATAAAGGTTATTTGTTTTACGCTCGTAAGCTTCAACTGTACCTGAGAAGCGACGCTTGAAAAATGCGAAGTCTACACCAATATTGATCGTCTTGTTTACTTCCCATTTGTAGTTAGCATTACCGGGGTTACCGATTGCCCAACCTGAAACGCCATTATATGAAGTACGTGTGAATAAAGGAAGATGTCCGTAATCACCGGCTGCACTTGCATAGTTACCTGTTGTACCGTAAGTAGCTCTCAAACGCAGATCATCCAGTTTACCGGCATTAGCCAGGAAGTTTTCTTCACTAAGTACCCATGTTGCACCAACAGAACCAAAGTTCTGGAACCTGTTAGCAACACCGAGTCTTGAAGAACCATCGCGGCGACCTACCAAAGTAAGATAGTATTTGCCCTTATAACCATAATTCCAGATGGTGAAGTAGGAAAGCAAACCATTCTGCGTTCCGCTACCGGCAACCTGGGGTATATAGCCATTGGTTGCGTTACCTGCTGTGATACCGGCTTCATTGGTAAATCCATTGGTCAGTCCATAACCGGTAAAACCAAGGTTACGGGCATCAGACTTAACCGCTTCAACAAATACGCCTCCATCAATTTCATGGTCGCCAAATGTCTGTTTATAGTTAAGTGATGTAGTTCCTGTGTAGCGAAATTGGCGGCCACCGGTTCTGTTCAGGCTACCATTACCACCAGGAGCCTGTGCTCCGGTATAGGTAGTTCTGTCATAATAAATAGAGCCTTCGTTTTGCGCAAAATCACCACCCCAGTTCGTACGTGCATATAAGCCTTTCAAGAAGGGGAAATGAAACTCAAGGTATGCACTACCTACTCCTTTGAACTGGAGTGCTTCCCGCTGGTTAACGAACAGTTCCATTGCAGCATTGGGTTGACCGGAGATCAATACGCCAGTACCTCCCAGTGTTTGCCAGTCCCCGGTATTAGGATCGATAGCACGCTCATATGGATTTGACCAACGGATCGCATTCAGTGGAGAGCCGATATAAACGTCGCCTTCCCTGGTTCCTACGATCTTGGAATAACCTACCTGCAGGCTTACTCCAAAGCGCCAGTTCTTAATATTATTGTCTACGTTCACACGGGCGGTATAACGTTTCAAACCGGTTGTTTGAACAATACCTTCCTGGTTAAGGTAAGAAAGTGATGCGTAGAATTTGCTGGTAGCGCTACCACCGCTTGCGCTGATCTGGTGCTGTTGAGTCATACCTGTTTGGAATAAGGCATCCCTCCAGCTAAAGTTTACTTTACGGAGACTGTCAGCCTCTGCGGCTGTCCAACCATAAGGATTGCCGCGCTGCAATTCATAGTCGATTTTTTGCTGGCTGTTCATTACGATCAGGCGGTCTTCAGGCAGTTTGCTAAAGCCCATCTGCATATCATAATTCAGGTTAAGCTGGCCTGCGCGTCCGCGGCGGGTTGTGATTACGATCACACCATTGGCACCACGGGAACCATACATGGCTGTACCTACCGCATCTTTCAGCACTTCCAGTCTTTCAAAGTCGCCCTGGTTCAAGCTGGCAAAATCTGCTGCAGTTATTTCAATCCCGTCCATAATATAAAGCGGAACATTACCACCGCTGATAGAGCCGTTGCCGCGAACACGTACAACAGCATTAGCACCGGGCTGACCACTATTTGCTACAACGGATACACCGGAAGCAGCACCCTGCAGAGCCTGGTCGAAAGAACCAAAAGGTTGTTTTCTAACCTCTGCTGCGCCAACTGAAACAGTTGCGCCGGCAAATTTTTTCCGCTGGGTGGTTGTATACCCTGTGATCACCACATTCTCCAGTTCGCTGGCAGCGGTTTTAATAGATGCATTTACAACGGTACCAGTTCCTATTTCAACAGTGGTTGGTTCATAACCAACACTTGAAATAAGTAAAGTTGTTGCTGAAGCCGGAACTGCCAGGGTGTAAGTTCCATCGTTTTTTGTAGTGGTACCAGTGCTGGTCCCTCTCACTACTACAGAGGCATTGGGCACAGGGGCTCCCTTGTCGTCTGTTACTGTCCCTGTAATGGTTTTCTGAGCTAACAACGTTCCTGCATAAAATAGGAAAGCCGTTAATACGAGTAAGAATTTCCTCATGAACATTTAGTTTTTGATGCAAAAAATAATTCGCTACTGCCTGTTAGTCAGGCAACAGCGGTGACAATAGATAAAAAATGTACTAAAAACTGCTTACGGTGGAGTTAGTGGTTCCTCCGCAGTTTTCTCATGTGTTGAAGGTAGATCCCTAAGTAAGTAGGACAACTTATTCTCCGATAATGCTGCGCTCAAAAGTCTTTTTCAAAAGAGAAGTATGAGTTTTGCATTATTTGTTTGTTATTTCCCGGTTAAGGAAGATAACTACAAGAAATTGAAATCCAATTTACTGATATGTGTACTAGAAAATTTGAACCTCATTAATTTTCAGCAGGTAAAAATCCGAAATTTTTTCATATAAGAGTAGAAAAAATCAGAAATATGTGAAAACCCTTAGAGTGAACAATAATAACGGAACACTTCTGTCAGGTCTTCGTCCGATTTACATTTCAGTTTTTTCTGCTCAATAAAGGCGCTGATTGCGGCGGCTTTACTTCCAAATAACGAGGTAAGGGCAGATTTATTTTTTTCCACCTTCCGCAGCTCTTTGCTTTGAGATGGGATGGCGGCAAAATAGCGTTCAGCTTTTTTGAAACTACGGGTAATGGAGGCCTCGCCATAACCTTTACTATCATTAAACGTCACCGTTATTTCCTTCAGCAGCGTGGCGGCACTGTCTTCTGCAAGCACTTCATAAATGGCGGCACCTTCTGCATTCAGGGCAGTCAGATGGCCCTGAAAAGTCCTTTCGGGATAGGCTTTGCCATTGCTGATATAGTTGTAGAATTTTATTTTTTTAACAGGAGAGGTCATGATCATTTCAGTTCCGTTGTCCAGCGTGTAAAGCAGTAGTTTCTCCTGCAAATTGATTTTTGCTTTTACATTGGGATATACTTTTCCGTCCATGGTGGTAACTTCAGCCATGCAGTATTCTTCATACAGATAAGGGCTTCCGTCGGCGATGTACTCTGTTTTAAGATACATCGGCCTTCCGTTGATATCATTCGCAAATGTGTTTCCTCCCGCCGTGTTTAGGTCAAAATTGCTTTGTGAAAAGCAACAATAGGAGAACAACAAAGCGGTGGCAGAAAGTAAATGACGCTTGAACATAGGTTGTATTTTAAAATTGGCGGAACTAAATATACGATTATAATAGACAAAAAAGCCCGGCACTTCGATGCCGGGCTTTATAAATTTAGTCAGTAATTATTAATCAATAAGCGCATTAAACCTGGACTCGTCTGAAGGAGTTGGCCAGATATAAGACGGGTTGGAAGGAGTAACGGCTGTTACGGTAAATCCGGGGATTGACTTGGCAGGGAAATCCAATCCCAGGCGCAGGATGTCTATACTACGGATACCTTCTCCCAGGAACTCGATATTCCTTTCTCTTAGTATTGCGTTGATCAGTGCGTTTACATCTGCAAAATCAGCAGTAGTATAAGTAACGGATGCATCTGAACGATGGCGTACTGCGCTCAGCAGGGCTACTGCTCTTGAATCTACTGAATTAGTAGTGCGGGCAAGAGCTTCAGCCAGGCTCAGCAATGTTTCGGAATAGCGAAGTACAGGAGCCCAGTCCAGGAAGGGGCCAGGGTTTTTATATTTTGTCAGCCACTGGAAACCTCCGTTAAGAGTGGTCAAAGCAGTTCTGCGAGCATCTGTAGCACCCCAGTTTGCATCACCCCAGATACCTGCAGGGTTGAGATAGAATATACCACCGGCACCATTGGCATTGTTGCCAGTGATGATCGGCAGGTAGTAAAATCCTAACTGATTCTGTGTGCCTGGAGCATCCACTGTAGTGAATGGCATAGACAGAATAGACTCAGTGGTAGTAGAGCCTGTAGCAAATACAGTAGTGATATCAGGCTGTAATGCATGGGCCACACCGGAAGTAGCTGTGAAAGGAGCATTGGCAGATACGATCTTGTTTGCTTCTGTTACAACAGCCGGATAGTTCCTCATACTAAGGTACACGCGCACTTTCATTGCTATTGCAGCATTTTTATGCGCATGTGTTACATTCAGCACTGCAGAACCATTGGTTGCAGCAAGATTTTGCTCAGCAAAATCGAGGTCGCTCAGTATTTGTGTATACACCTGATCTACTGTGCTACGGGCCAGGTTATTGAAGCCACCGCCTTTAATACCTGTAAGACGCAAAGGCAGGCCGGGTTTGCTTCCATTACCATCCCAGTAAGGTCTTGCATAAAATTGCAAAAGAGAATAGTAAGCAGCGGCTCTTACGAATTTTGCTTCAGCATTCAGTCTTGGAGCATCAGCGCCTGCTATACCATCGCCTTTTGCAGCCATACCATCCAGGAATAAATTAGCCCTGTTGATAGTTGTATAGGCAGAGCTCCAAAGGTTATTCACTTCATTGTCACCGGAAGTTTCAGAAAACTCCCAGGCAGCACGGGCTGTTACCCTGTTACCGTCATTGGAGAGGAAGTTCTCACCGCGTACATCATTATAAATTAAATAACGTCCGCCTTGCAACTGGCCTGATTTAAATGCAGAGTAAATACCTGCTACCTGGTTAATGATCCTGTCCTTGGTATCAAATGCGGTTGCATCAGAAAGGGACGTTTGAGGACTGGGGTTCAAGTATTCATCCTTGGTGCAGGAGCTTAAGCAGTAAGCTGCAAAAAACACTGCTGCCAGTTTGGAAATATGTGTTCTCGTTTTTTTCATTGTCTTCAATTTAAATTGTCAGAGATTTAGAAACCGATGTTAAGACCAAACGTAATAACACGGCCATTTGCAACTGTATTGCGGTCTACACCCTGGTTGAGGTTACCGTTACCATTGGAAGAAACTTCCGGATCAGGACCTTCATATTTGGTGATGATTGCCAGGTTTTGACCACTGATGTATACGCGGGCACTGGAAATGCCAGCCTTGCTCAACAAGCGGGAAGGCAGTGTATAACCCAGGGCAATGCTACGCAGTTTTACAAAATCTCCTTTTTGTGCATTTTCTGAAATAGGATTAGCAGAACCGTTGGATGTATTATCTGTGTAAACCAGTCTGGGGATATCAGTTACATCGCCAGGTTTCTGCCAACGTCTCAATACAGCCGTAGTACTGTTCCAGAAGCGTTGATCGAGTGCACTGGCACGAGTACCGTTGTACACATAGAATCCAAGCTGATAAGTCATCAGCACATTCAGGTCAAATCCTTTGTAGCGGAAAGTATTATCAAATCCACCAACATATTTGGGGTTAGAGTTTTTCCATACTTTCTGGTCAAGACCCGGATTGATAGCAGGAGCAACCTGGCCATTGTCCCTGTATGTCCAGCGGCTGGAAGTAGGCGCACTGTGGTCATACAACAACTCCTGACCTGAAGCATTTACAAAAATGCGGCGGCCGGTAGCAGGATCAACACCTCTTGTTTCGATCACATAGATCATACCTACAGGATAACCAGGCAGGGTAATGCTGGGTGTTTCCAGTGAAGTAGCAGTAGCAATGAAAGGAACACCGTCTACCAGGTTCACAACATTGTTTTTGTTGTAAGTGATGTTGAAAGAAGTATTCCACTGGAAATCTTTTCCTCTGATCGGAGAAGCGTTGATGGTAAACTCGATACCCTTGTTGTACATCTTACCTACGTTCTGCAAAACAGAGTTAGGCATACCGGTTGAAGGAGAGTTTGGTACGCTCAGCAACAGGTCATCGATGTTGTTGTAGTAGTAAGCGAATTCACCGGTGATAAGGTTATTCCACAAACCGAAAGTGAAACCAACATCAGTTTTCTTACTGGTTTCCCAAGTCAGCTTGTCGTTACCAGCCTGGCTGAATACCAGTGTAGCGCCGCCATTGTATAAGCCTGAGCCATACAGTGAGTTGGATGCAAAGTCACCAATACCGGAGATATTACCCACTTTACCGTAGCTACCTCTCAGTCTGAAAGAATTTACTACATTGGAGATTCCACCAGACCAGAAGTTTTCTTTAGAAACATCCCATGTACCGGATACGCTATAGAAATTACCATATTTCAAACCAGGAGCGAAAGCAGAGTAGCCATCACGACGGAAGCTCCCAGATACAAAGTATTTCTTTTTGTAATCATAAGAAGCGCGTCCGAAGAGAGATGTCAGGTAATTCTCACCAAGACCCAGACCTGCTGTAAGCGGGGTATTGAAACCACCCTGAATCACTGTAAAGAAGTCGTCGCTCAATGATTGACGGCTCAAGCCGAAACCTTCATATGTGCTGCGTTGCTGCTCAGTACCACCTAATACACCTACTGTATGGTCATTAGCAAAGGTTTTATCGAACTGTAAGGTATTGGTCCATGTCCAGCGTTTGTTTTTACCCAGTGTGCTGAAAGCAGAACCGCCTACAGAGAAACCGTCGCCCTGTATTTTGGTATAGAAGTTTTTGTTGTCTGAGTTAAGATAGTCAACACCATAAGAAGTTCTGAAAGTTACTTCTTTGATAGGTTTGATCTGTGCATACACGTTACCGAGAAGGCGGTTGTTTTCTGTATTAGAATAGTTGTTATCGAGGATCGGCTGTGGATTCCAGAACGTGATGTTCTCGATATTGTTCATTTTGCCCAGTGCATTACCATTCAGGTTGTAGCTACCGTCATTATTATACGGAGATACGTTGGGAGGTAATGATAAAGCCAGACGGCCAACACCGCCAGATGCGAACGCTGCTCCAGGCAATGAACCGGAATTCAATGCAGCTTTGTTCAATTCATTGGTATAAGATGCATTCACACCCAGGCTGAACCAGTTGTTCACCTTTTGGTCAACATTGAAGCGAACTGTTTTCCTGTTAAAATCGTTTTTACGGATAATACCTTCCTGGTTGGTGTAGCCAAAAGAGAAATAGTAAGTAGTTGCATCATTTGCACCGCTTACACTCATATTATGGCTATGTGAAACCCCTGTTCTGTAGATAACATCAGACCAGTCTGTGTCAATTGGCTTGCCATCAGGACCGTTAGTAGGCAGATAACGTGCAGTGTTGCCTACGTTGGCAAGGCCTTCATTTTTGATATCCATGTACTGCTGAGCATTCAGCATTTCCCACATGCGGGTAGGAGTAGTCCAGCCAAGCCATCCATCATAAGTTACTTTGGCTTTACCTTTTTTACCTTTTTTAGTGGTAATTAAAACCACACCGTTAGCAGCACGGCTACCATAAATAGCAGTAGCAGCGGCATCTTTCAGAATGTCCATGCTCTCAATATCAGCAGGGTTGATATTGGAAAGAACGTTGGAAGCAGCCAGGGTCTGGCTTACGTCACCTGTATAGGTTACTATACCATCGATAACGATAAGCGGATAAGAACTCAGGTTAATAGAGTTTGTACCGCGGATACGGAACACAGGAGGATTGTTCAATACGCCATTGGGAACAGTGATCTGCACACCTGCAGCCCTACCAGCCAATGCCGCATCAAAGCTAGGCACAGGCTTGTCCGCAATAGCAGCACCTTTCACCGTAGCGATATTGCCGGTGATATCCGATTTCCTTTGTGTACCATAACCAACCACCACAACTTCCTGCAGGGATTTGTCAGCAGCCTTTAGTGTAGTGTTGATTGTGGTTTGAGAGCCAATAGCAATCTCTTCTGTAGCCATATCTACTGAAGAAATCACTAAATGTTTGGCGTTTGCCGGAACAGTGATGGAATAAGTTCCGTCTGATTTTGTAACGGTGCCGGTGTTGGATCCTTTTACCATTACCGAAGCATTAGGGACGGGCTCCCCTTTTTCATCAGTCACCTTGCCAGTGATTGTTCTCTGAGCCAACAACTGTCCAGTAAAGAGGAGGACAGCCGTTAGTGCTACTAACAGTTTTCTCATGATGCAGTTTAAGATTTAGTGTGTATTAAAAGCGTAATATACTCTTTTCCGAGAAAGAGTATTTACAAGGTTAAACAAACTTTAAAATAGCCTAAAACTTTTGATTTCAGCACAGCAAACCCAGAGTTGTAGATAAAAGGACATTTGAAAATATAATTTTGCTGCGTTGTGGGCAAAATCTATTTGGAGCGGACTAAAATTTTTGCTCGGCCGGTCTGCTTAGTGGGGATAATATAAATGGCTGATTATAATGAAATTATAATCAGCCATTTGGTTGAGTATTGTATTTATCTATATATAAATTTCCAGGTATGCTTTTACCGGATTTTCTTCTTTTTTGATTTCTCCAATCCTATCAGCAAAGCCGGCAGCAATACCAGGTTGGTCAGTGTGGCTGTAATGAGCGTCAGGGATGTAAGCCAACCCAGCGCTTGTGTGCCGCCAAAGCCGCTGAAACTAAAAATGATAAAGCCTGCAATCAGGACCATTGAGGTATAAATGATACTGATACCCGTGCTGTGTATCGTTTCAATCACCGTTTTCTTCCGATCAAATTCCTGGTGAGGCAATTCCTGTTTGTAATTGACCAGGAACCGGATCGTAATATCTATCGCAATACCCAACGCTACGCTGAATACAAGGACAGTAGAGGGTTTCAGGGGAACACCCACCCAGCCCATCACGCCTGCAGTGATCACCAGTGGAATAACATTGGGAATAAGCGAGCACAATAATATCCTGGCAGACCTGAACAGGTACAACATGCAAAGTGCGATCAGCAAAAAGGCCCAGGCAATACTTTCTTTCAGCCCATTGATGATAAAAGCACTTCCTTCCAGAAAAGTTATACTGGTCCCGGTAAGTTTCACTTCATATTTGTCTTTAGGGAAAAGTGCATCCACACGTTGCTGGATACTGTCCAGGATATGCGGTAAGCGCGCACTTCCAACATCCGCCATATTAATGCTGATGCGTGCTTCCTGTCTTGCGCTGTCCATAAAAGTGGACACCAGCTTGGAAAAAGAATTGGACGCCACACCGGCATTGCTGTCTTTTTTAAAGCTCAGGTACTGCGCCAGTGCAGGCAGATCAAACTCAGAAGGCATGGAATAGTTGCTGCTGTCGCCTTCAAAGAAAGCCTGCTTGGCAAATTTCAGGCCTTCTGTAATGCTGAGTGGCCTTGCAAGTGCCGGCATTGAAGTGATATAGGAAGACAGGGAATCCATTTTTAAAAGATTGCCGAGGTTGCGTGTCACTCCATATTTCTTTTTGGTATCAACCAGTATTTCCAAAGGCATCACACCCTTGAAGTTGTTTTCAAAAAACTTAAGGTCGGTATAGATCTTATCGGTTTTAGGAAGATCATCAACAATGTATCCAACGCTTTTTAATTTAAAGATCCCGATCACGGATACGGCCACGACCGCTACTGTAACAGTATAAATAAGCTTGCGATGATTTAATGACCATAATTCCAGCCTGTCGAGCCAGCGGTTAAGCCTTGCATTTTCCAGGTACCGCATATGGCGAGCCTTGGGCACAGGCAATAAACTAAGCACCGTTGGAATAAGAATGAGGGAGATAATGAACAACGCCATGATATTGATCCCTGCCACTACACCAAACTCCTGCAGTATCTCACTCTTTGTTAAAGCAAATACTGCAAACCCGATACCAGCAGCAAGATTGCAAAACAGGGTAACAATACCCATCCGCCCCACCATGGTCACCAGGGCCTCATTGCGGTCTTTGGTATCATTATAGGCTGTATGATATTTATTGAGAAAATAAATACAATTGGGAATGCCGATCACCACCAGCAGTGGTGGGATCAATGCCGTCAGTAAAGTGATCTTATAACCACACAAATGCATGGTACCTACGCTCCATATCACGCCAATGATCACTACAGCTAATGAAAGCAGCATGGAACTTACAGAGCGGAAGAATACCAGAAGGATAAGAGCAGATAAAATAACCGATGCCAGCAGGAACAACTGCATTTCAGATGAAATGCGTGTTGACATTTCAGCACGGATCAGCGGCAGACCACTCAGGTAAACCTGCTGCCCTGTCTTTTTGCTGAAGGAATCCACCAGCTGGGTGATGCCGGATACAACAATATTTCTTTTTGGAGAATTGATGAGCGTTTTATCCACGCTCACCCCCATCATCCACGCATGTGTTTGCGGATTATATAAAAGCCCCTGGTAAAAAGGAAGGCCCAGGAAAATGGCGGCACTGCTATCGAGATCAGCCTGTGTAAATGTTTTTTCGGGGAAGATCGGTACGGCATTCAGTTTCTCTGTTGCTGAATCCTTTACCAGGTTGATTGCAGAAGGGACGGAGATCACATCTGTAACACCCGTGGCCTTTTTTAACCGGCGTTGAAGCTCCGCATAGTCATTAAACAGTTTTTCTTCAAACAGCTTATCCGTTTGAATGCCGATCACCATCAGGTTGCCGTCCTGTCCGTATTTTTCCTTGAATGCCTGGTAGGTTTTATTAGCAGGATGGTCTGCCGGGATAGCCCTTGTAAAATCGTAACTCAATTGCACTTTGGATGCATAATAGGCCATTAATGCAGTGGATGCAGCAAGCACCAGCAAAAGAGGCCAACGATAGGTCAGGATAAATTGTCCGAGTTTCCGCCACATATATATGTCTGTTCAGAATGAGCATGCAAAGAAACAGAAAAAAGGCCAACCAGACAGGTTTGATTGCTTATCAGTGGTTTGCGATAATTTTGGCAGGTGAGGTCCCTTTTCATAATACTATTCACCTGCTTCTCCGCGTGCCTGCCTGCGCAGCAATTAACTGCCCCTATCGGGCTATGGAAAGAGTATCTCCCCTACAACAGTACGATCGATGTGACTGCCGGAAATGGAAAAGTATTTGCCGCCACGCCTTATAGCGTGTTTTCGGTTACAATGGCAGACAACAGTGTGGAAAGACTGAGCCGTGTTACCGGGCTTAGTGAAACAGGCATCAGTGCTATCTGTTATGATAATGCGCAGGAAAAACTTTTTATAGCCTACAGCAACAGTAATATTGATATCCTTTACCGGAATGATATCATTAACCTTCCCGATATCAAGCGCGACAATATCATTGGCGATAAAACCATCTACAGCATTTATCCGCTGGAAAAGAATTATTACCTGTCTACAGGCCTGGGTGTGGTGGTGATCGATGGAGAGCGGTATGAAGTAAAAGATTCCTGGTTTATCGGGAATGGGGGCCAGCAGGTAAAAGTGAACGGCTTTACCAGTGATGCCACCATGTTCTATGCAGCCACCGAACAGGGATTGAAGCGGGCATTTCGCAATGCAGCCAACCTGGCTGATCATAGCCAATGGGAAATGCTGAGCGGAAATAATGGCCTCCCGGCCGGTGATTGCAGGAACGTGCTGATAGTTCAGAACAATCTTATTGCTGAAGCTGAAAACAAATTATGGATATGGAATGGCAATAGCTGGACAGTATGGTACCAGGATGAATGGCCGATCATCAGCGCAACGGTAGCCGAAAATAAGGTGCTGCTATGCCAACGGAAAGCAAACGGCGAAAGCCGGGTCACTATTCTCAACAGCAGCGCAGCTGTGGAGCGAGTGATCACACAGGTAGAGCCTTTGTCATCACCCCGCAGAGCCATCCTATTGCAAAACGATACCTGGCTTGCCGATCAGTTTGGCGGACTGACACATTTCACTGCTTCCTCTTATGAGCAATACAAACCCAATTCACCGGAAGCAACAGCCAGTGGCGAAATGACTGTTTATAATAATACTTTTTATGCTACTGCCGGTGAAGTGAACGAAGCCTGGAACTATCAATATAATGGCAATGGCATTTATATTTTTAAAGAAGGGGAATGGACAAATATCAACCGCTATCGTTATACACAGATCGATACATTACTGGATTATATCACTATTGCAATAGATCCCAAAGATGAATCAATATGGGCAGGATCTTTTGGAGGAGGTCTTTTACATATCACACAACCTCTCTCATTTTCCATTACCAAAGCAGGAGTGCTGTCGCCAGCCATAGGCGATCCCGGAAGTTATCGTGTATCAGGACTGGTATTTGATAAGGATAAACTGTTATGGTTATCCAATTATGGAGCACCGCAACCTTTGCTTGCAAAAAAGCAGGACGGAAGCTGGCTCAAATTTTCAGTTCCGTTTCTCTTGCCTGAAAATGCACTGACACAGATCATATCAGACGATGATAATTATAAATGGATTGTGGCTGCCAAATCCGGCGGATTGCTTTGTTATGATCCGGGTGGTTCCGTTGAAAATACAGGGGATGATCACTGGAAAAAATTCGGGACCGGAGCAGGAAATGGTAATCTTCCTGCTGCTGATGTGTTATGCATCGCAAAAGACAAGGACGGTTTTATCTGGGTGGGCACTGCTAATGGTATTGGCGTGATCCAATGCCCGGGGCAGGTTTTTACCGGTCAGGGTTGTGAGGCCGTTTGGCCGGTGGTGAAGCAGGGCAATTTTGCCGGCTATCTTTTCAATGGTCAGCAGGTGCGCAGCATTGCTGTGGATGGCGCAAATCGTAAATGGGTGGCGACAGATAATGGGGTTTGGCTGATCAGTGCGACAGGAGAAGAAGTGATCTATCAGTTTACAGAAACCAATAGCCCTCTTTTAAGCAATATCGTTAAGAAAATAACCATCAACGGACAAACAGGTGAAGTGTTTTTTGCTACTGCAAAGGGAATATGTTCTTTCCGCAGCACTGCTACTGAAGGTGGAGCAAGGAATGAGAATGTGCTGGTATTTCCCAATCCAATACCTCCGGGTTACGCAGGTACGATCGGTATCCGTGGATTGGCAAATAATGCCATCGTGAAAATTACAGAACTGGATGGCCGGCTGGTATACCAGACCCGGGCATTGGGCGGCCAGGCTGTTTGGGATGGAAAAGATTATAGAGGAAGACGCATCTCCACGGGGGTTTATCTTGTGCTGGTCAGTAATGATGGCCGCACGGAGAATACAGCAGCTAAAATTGTTTTTATCAGTAAATAGAATGCCGGACAAACTGCATCATACAAGAGGGATCGTATTGCGCACAGTGAAATATGGTGAAACGAGCGTAATCGTCGCCATTTTTACTGAATTGTTTGGCCTGCAATCTTACCTGGTGAACGGTGTACGCACTTCTTCCAAAAAGGGCAGTGGCAAAGCGAACCTCTTCCAGCCATCGGCTATACTGGATATGGTCGTTTATCATAATGAATTGAGGCAACTGCAACGTATCAAAGAGTTCAAATGGGGGCATGTGTATCATCACCTGTTGTCGGACGTTAAAAAAAATGCAGTTGCACTTTTTATGATCGAATTGCTGGGCAAATGCCTTAAGCAGCCTGAATCGAATCCTGATCTCTATCATTTTGCAGAAGATGCTTTGCTTCACCTGGATGCCGGCTCTGCAACTGTGGCCGCTAATTTCCCTTTATTCTTTGCGCTGCATTTGCCGGTATTTTTTGGATTAAGGATACAGGATAATTACTCTCCAACCAGGCCATATCTCGACTTGCAGGAAGGCGTTTTTACAACTGATGCCCCCTATCACAGTTTTATGCTGGAAGATAAGCAGGCGTTTATCACTTCACAGTTATTGAAAGTGCAGCAACCGGAAGAGCTGGAAGAAATAAAGCTGCATCATGAATTCAGAAGAGGTTTACTGCAGGCATACGAAAAGTATTATATGCTGCATATACAGGATTTTGGAACGATGAGAACATTGCCGGTGCTGCGGGAGATACTGGGGTAGTATTCCCATCAAAGCAAACGACGGCAGCTTCCCAGGTCTTCTTTACAAATAACGACTCCCGGTTTCTTTCCTTTTTCAAAACTGCCTAATATATTTTCCGCTTTCAATGCTTTTGCCCCATTCAGGGTGGCCCATTTGAACAATTGCTGCAAAGGAACAGAAGGAAGCTCTTGCTGAATGCTTTTCATTTCTGCCAGCACACTCAACTGATGATTGGAAGCCAGGCTGTCTGTGCCCAATACTATTTCGCATTGTTCTTCAATCATCATTTGTATATCCGGCAACTGACCGGTAATATAAAGATTTGCATTCGGGCAAAGGCACCAGTAGCAGGAAGGATGAGGCGGTTGCTTGCTAAATAAAATATCTTCTCTTGAAGTGTAAACATTGTGCACCAATATCACTTCCTGAGCGGGTAAAAAATTGGGAAGGCAGGTTTGCAAACTGGTTTTGCCGGAGGCAATAAACCAGGAAATATCAATGTTCATCTTTTCATAAAATGGTAAAAAGCCTCCCTGCTTTTGCCTGAACAGCTCGTTCTCCGGAATGGTTTCCTGGTTATGGATAGTAAGCAACTGGTTGCCGGGAAAACCAATGATCCTTTTCCATAATTCCTCAGCTACGGAATAGGGAGCATGGGGCACGATAGAATTAAAAGAAGAGCCCTGGGAAAAAGTGTTGTAAATATCCACTGCCTGCTGGAACCGCACAGGGGCGTTGGCGTTTACAAAGCCGCTGGTTTCAATAAAGTTGTGGTAACGGAGATTTCCTTTTGTTTTTTGTGGGGCGGTAAGGGTATTATTACAGATATCGCCTACAGCCACGATTCCGTTTTGCAGCATCTCCTGCTCAGCTTTTTCAATTGCCTGTAAGATCTCTTCTTCGGCATAATGGCGATTGCGGATCACATTCCATACAAAATCGATCAGGCCTGTTTTTTCAGGTATCGCTCCTTTCAGGTGGCTTAGCTCCAGGTGGCAATGACAATTGATGAAACCAGGGCTAAGTATACCTTCCAGTTGGAGAATATCGTCGCCGGCATCCTGCCGGGGCACTATGGCTTCCACTGCTCCCTGTTCCGTTGTGATCAATACATTATCCTTGCCCAGCATCTGTTGACCGTCGAAGATTTGCGGGGCGCTGAATTTTTTATATGCCATCCGGCAAAATTCCAGTATTGAAAATCCAAATCCCAAAAAATTATTCTTGTTACCTTTGCCCACATTTTTAACGGAAGTTGCTATGTTAGACAGACTTGAAGCGATAAAAGCAAGATTTGACCAATTGGGTGTTGCCCTCACCAATCCGGAGATCGTGGGCAATAACAAACGGTTTGCAGAAACCAGCAAGGAGTATCGCAGCCTGGAAAAGATAGTAATTGCCTATAATGACTACCGGAAGATCCTGGATGATATTGAGTTCTACAAAGAGGCGCTGAACGGGGATGATGAGGAACTGCGCGACCTGGCCAAGCTGGAAGCCCCGGAACTGGAAGAAAAAAAGCAGCAGGCCGAGGCCCATATCCGCCAGTTGCTGATCCCGAAAGATCCCCAGGATGAGAAAAATGCTATTCTTGAGATCCGTGCCGGCACAGGTGGTGATGAAGCCAGCCTTTTTGCCGGAGACCTTTTGCGGATGTATATGCGCTATTGCGAAAGAAAAGGATGGAAAACAGCCCTGCTGAGTGAAAATGAAGGAACAGTAGGCGGCTACAAGGAAGTGCAACTGGAAGTAACCGGCGATGATGTATACGGGACCCTCAAATTTGAAAGTGGCGTGCATCGTGTGCAGCGTGTACCGGATACAGAAGCTTCCGGCAGGGTACATACCTCTGCAGCTACAGTAGCGGTGATGCCGGAAGCAGAAGAAGTGGATTTTGAACTGAACCCTGCAGATGTAAAAATGGAAACGGCACGAAGCGGCGGCGCAGGTGGTCAGAATGTAAACAAGGTAGAAACCAAGGTAATGCTTACCCATATTCCCACCGGCACAGTAGTGGTTTGCCAAACAGAACGTTCACAGTTGGGCAACAGGGAGAAAGCCATGCAGATGCTTCGGACAAAACTCTATGAGGAGCAGGTAAGGAAACAAGAGGATGAAATTGCCCGCCACAGGAAAAGTTTGGTGAGTACGGGCGACAGAAGCGCAAAGATCAGGACATATAACTTTCCGCAAGGCCGGGTAACTGACCATCGTATCGGTCTTACACTCTATAACTTACAGGAAGTATTGAATGGAGGAATAGAAGAGCTGATTGATGCATTGCAGTTTGCAGAGAATTCAGAAAAGCTTACCAAGCAGAATTAACGCTTCGTTAATAGCACAGATATACCTTTCTCCCCTGGCATTTCTACATAGCCAGGTCAGATATATTTGATATTCATTCTCTTACTGGAAACAGTAAGATTTTCTAATCAGTTTTTAATCAAAGGACAACGCAGGTTTGTGTACTCAGGTAACGTCAAACAATCAGTTTGGTCTGGTTTGTGCAATGTATAGAGTGAATGCATCTTAAATAAAACGCAGTTCTTTAAAGTGTTATTGGGATTAAACGCTGACTGGGAAAAAAAGTCTACAAGATGAGGTTTTACTAAAGGCGTTGAGGTGAAAATACGACAATCGTTCTTTTAGACATTCGTTAACAACACCGATAGCACTAATGGCAGTAAATTTGCGTTATAGAATTAAGAACACAACAAAATAATTATAAAAGCAGTCAATTTTCTCATAAGCAGTTAGTTTTGGTTGCGACCCCTGTTTCTACAGGGGTCTATTTTTTTATGTACTTCCTAATGCTGTAAACTGTTCCGAGTATACTACCAACAGCATCTGCTATAATATCACCAACGTCGAATGATCGGTTAGGAACATAATACTTCTGCACATATTCCATGATCACTCCATAAGCGATACATAACAAACCAGCGACAATAAAATATGACCTGTGCTTTGCAGTTTTTTTATTTGTTTTAAAGATTGCCCAGCAGGCAAGAAATGCCATTACTCCAAACAGAAAAATATGTATCCATTTATCAAGTGCTATTTTACCCATCCAGTTTTTACTGGGAAGAGTAGAACCTGGCAAAGTAAGGAGTACGGTACAAATGATAAACCATGCGATGATGGCTAAAGTGGAGCGATGTAACAAAGCCGAATTTTTTACAATAATAACTTCTTCTTTTGCAGCATCCAAGAAGAAAGAAGAGGCCTCAGGGGCCTCTTCTGCAATAATTGATCAGGGTCAGAAATGAAAAGAGTTAAAGAATGGTACTTTTTCTCTATATATCTCTCACTTATAACAATGTATAAAACCGGGAACGGGTTGAATGAACTCCTGTGGATTATCCCACAATAGCTTCATAACCTGCGGCGTCAAGCAATTCGCTCACTTCAGCAGGGTTGTCGACCTTCATTTTGATCATCCAGCCATTGCCATAAGGGTCAGAATTCACCAGTTCGGGTGAGTTGCCCAGTTCAGGGTTCAGTTCCAGAATGGTTCCGCTGACAGGCAGGAAAAGATCAGATACTGTTTTTACCGCTTCTACTGTACCGAAAACGGCTCCTGCAGCAAGTGCTTTGCCGACAGTTTCTACTTCTACATATACAATATCACCCAGTTCACGCTGGGCAAAGTCAGTAATGCCAATAGTTGCTGTATCACCTTCGAGGCTGATCCATTCGTGGTCTTTTGTGTAACGGAGATTGTCTGGGTAACTCATAATGAATGATTTGACCGCAAATATGCGCAAAGGCTATGATAACCACAAAGATTTTTTCGCGTTTCACCGGAAAATAAATGCCGTTCATGCCAGTTTTTGCACCACTTGTCGGCAAGTGATTTACAGAGCTGTGACACCAAACTATCTTTGTGCACCTTATCTAAAAGAGGGATGTTTATGAGAAAATTACTACCACTATTTCTGGCTGCTGTTCTCTTAAGTTCGGCAGCATTTGCACAAAAAGTTTCCGGGATTGTGAAAGATCAGCAGGGAAAAGGATTGGAAAAAACTACTGTTTCTTTATTAAAAGCAAAAGACTCTTCTGTAGTTAAACTGACTGTTTCCGATAATCAAGGCAATTTTTCTTTCGAGGCTGAAGCAGGTAAATACCTGGTCAGCGTTTCTTATGTAGGCTATCTGCCTGCTTATTCTCAAGTATTTGATCTTGCTTCCGGCGATGTAAAAGTTGATGCACTGACACTGATAAAAGCTGAAGGTGCTTTGCAGGGTGTTACTGTTACTTCCAAAAAACCTATCGTGGAAGTGAAAGCAGACAAGACCATCCTGAACGTGGAAGGCACTATCAACGCTGTTGGTCAGGATGCATTGGAACTGCTTCGTAAATCACCTGGTGTGATGGTTGATAAAGATGATAATATCACCCTTGCCGGTAAAAACGGTGTACAGGTATTTATTGATGGCAAACCCAGTCCGCTTGCTGGAGCCGATCTGGCCAACTTCCTGAAAAGCCTTCAGTCGTCCCAGATTGAAGCAGTAGAATTGATCACCAACCCTTCTGCTAAATATGAAGCAGCAGGTAATGCTGGTATCATTAATATCAAACTGAAAAAGAACAAGACTTTCGGTACCAACGGATCTGTGAATGCCGGATATGCTATCGGCACTTATGCCAAATACAACGGCGGCATCGCGCTGAACCATCGCAATGGTAAAGTGAACCTGTTCGGTAACTACAATTACAACCGCGGTTTGAATGTGAACAATTTCGTATTGTACCGCGCACAGGGTGATTCCATTTTTGATCAAACCAACCGCATGAAGAGCTACAATGACAATGGTCATAACTTCAAAGCGGGTGCTGATTATTTCGTGAATTCGAAAAGCACTATTGGTACTATCATTACCGGTAACCTTGCCGATAACAGAATGGAAAGCGTTGGTCCAATGGGGATTTACTATAAGCCTACCGGGCAACTGGTGCGCGTGCTGGAAGCCAACAGCGATAACGATATGGACAGGAAGAATATGAACTTCAACCTGAACTACCGCTATGCAGTAACTGGTGGAAGCGAACTGAACGTGGATGCAGACTATGGTTTCTATAAAAACCGCAGTAACCAGTTTCAGCCCAACCATTATTATGATATCTTGAATAATGGAGATAAAGTGCCTACTTACAGCAATGTATATCGCATGATCGCTCCTACTGACATTGATATTTATTCAGTAAAAGTAGACTGGGAGCAGAACTTTAAAAAAGGAAGACTGGGCCTTGGTGGTAAACTGGGTTATGTGAATACAGATAACGATTTCAAGCGCTACGATGTTTATGGCAGTAATGAAGTGCTGGATAAAGAACGCAGCAACCGCTTTAAGTATAAAGAGAACGTGAATGCTGTTTATGCCAACTATAACCGTGCCTTCAAAGGATTTATGATCCAGGCTGGTTTGCGTGTGGAAAACACTGTTTCAAAAGGCCGTTCTACCGGGTTGAAATTTGACGATGGAACAAGTACATACATTCCTTATGATTCAACCATCAAAAGGGATTATACCGACTTCTTCCCCAGTGCAGCCATCACGTTCAACAAAAACCCGATGAGCCAGTTTGGTATCACTTACAGCCGTCGTATTGACCGCCCGGTGTACCAGGATCTGAACCCATTCGAGTTCAAGCTCAACGACTACACTTATATGAAAGGTAATACACAGTTGAGACCTCAATACACCAACAGTTTTGGTATTACCCATACGTATAAGTACAAGCTGAACACAGCGCTGAACTATAGCCATGTAAAAGATATCTTCACACAATTGCCTGATACTATCAATAAATCAGAAGCCTATCTGATCAAAAAGAACCTGGCTACGCAGGATATTATCAGCATCAACGTGAGCTATCCTTTCCAGTATAAATGGTATAGTTTCTTTGCCAATGTGAATGCTTATTACTCCCACTATAAAGCCAATTTTGGTGGTGGCGACAGGAATATCAACCTGGATGTGTATGCAATGAGCTTCTATATGCAAAACAGCTTCAAACTGGGTAAAACGCTTTCTGCTGAGTTGACTGGTTTCTATAACTCACCCACTATCTGGCAGGGGACATTCAAGAGCAGTGCTATCTATGGTATAGATGGAGGTTTCACTAAAACCATTATGAAAGGAAAAGGAACCTTAAGGGCAGTAGTAAGTGATATGTTCAAGCTCATGAAATTTAAAGGAGAAAGTAACTTTACCGGTGTTACCAATATCGCCAGTGGTAATTGGGAAAGCCGCCAGTTCAAGATCAACTTCGCTTACCGCTTTGGTAGCAACCAGGTGAAAGCCGCTCGCCAGCGTAAGACAGGATTGGATGATGAGAACAAGCGTGCAGCCAGCGGAGGAACAACTCCTGTAGGACAATAAGAAGTTGAAGACTCTTACTTCTGACAAATAAATAAAAAGTCCCGGCTATCAACCGGGACTTTTTATTTTCAGAACTATAAACAGTTAATGTTTTTTCCTTTTTATCAGTTTCGCTTTTATGATCCTTACATCCTGTAGCGGCCTGTCCCTGTCTTCCGCTTTACTGGTAGGTACTGCGGCGATCTTGTCTACTACATCCAACCCCTTCACCACTTTACCGAAAATGGTATAATTCTGATCGAGATGCGGCGTGCCGCCGATCGTTTTATATACTTCCCGTTGCTCTGCAGGTATTTTTCTTTTCAGCCGGTATGTTTCAACAGAATCGAGGCCATTGTCAGTAAAGGTTTTCCCCTGCACAATATAGAACTGGCTGCCGCTGCTGGCTTTTTGTGGGTTCACATCATCGCCCTGGCGGGCCGCTGCCAGCACACCCTTCTGGTGAAACAGGCTGGGACGAAATTCTGCCGGTACTGTATAGCCAGGTCCGCCATTGCCAAGTGGCTTGCCGGCTGCGGCATTTTTGCTGTCGCCATCACCTGCCTGTATCATAAAGCGGTTGATGACTCGGTGAAACAGTACGCTGTCATAATAACCACTCTTGACAAGCTTAATAAAATTATCCCGGTGAAGCGGAGTGGAATCAGAAAGACGCAGTACGATATCGCCATAATTTGTTTGCAGCAACACATCCCTTTTCCTGTCTTTCTTCTTAACAGTAACTTCCTTTTGACTGAAGGCCCATTGCATTGAAAGCAAAGCCAGCCCTAATAAAAAGATCTTCTTCATTAGCAGCAATAGTATAATGATTGGTTATTAATACATATCTGGAAACGAGCCAGGCTGTCGACTCTTCTCACATTCCCAGTTCTTCAAAATAAAGCAACACATGATCTTTTAAGAAATTCTCCTGTTCAAAAGGCTTCATGTCGGGCATGGGTTTGAGTTGGCGGAAATGGGGCCACCCATCTTTGTCTATTCCTTCCAGTTCATAATATCCGCTGGGTGCCAGGAGATGGCATACGGCAATATGCATGAGGTCCTGTTTCTGTTCCTTGCTGAATTTTTTCTTTATCTGCCCGAATTGCTGGATACCGATCAGGAATAAAATGGCTTCCAGGTCAGGTTTTTTCCCAAACCGCTCCACCAGCTTAGCTTCCAGGGCCCACCACCGTTGTTGAAGATCGTCTGTTGCAAACATAGTTGCAAAGATACGGTGACTTATCTTTGCGCAAATTCAAATCAAATGTTGCAGTTACAGCAGTTGCGCCAGGACCCGCAGGGGATTAAGAATAAGCTGGGCGTCAAATATTTCGCCGAGCCAGGGCTGGTAGATGAGATCATTGCCCTGGATGATCAGCGTAAAAAACTACAGTTAGAGTTTGATACCAATAAATCGCAGGTCAACAGCATTTCGAAAGAGATCGGCCAACTGATGGCCAAGGGACAGAAGGAAGAGGCCGAGGCAAAAAAGCAGGCAGTAGCCGGCCTGAATGCTTCCCTTCAGCCTATTGCCGAAAAACTGGCAGAAACAGAAAAACTGGTGCATGATCTTTTAATAAAACTGCCTAACCTGCCATCTGATAAAGTGCCTGCAGGTAAAACGCCGGCCGACAACGTGGTGGTCAGGGAAGGAGGTATTAAGCCGCAGCTCCCTGCTGGCTCAGTACCACATTGGGATCTCATCCGTCAGTATGATATTGTTGATTTTGAAACAGGCGCCAAGATAACCGGTAGCGGTTTTCCCTTATACAAAGGAAAAGGCGCGAAGCTTCAACGGGCGCTGATCCAGTATTTCCTTGATTTTAATACATCAGCCGGCTACACAGAATACCTGCCGCCATTTATGGTAAATGAAGCTACTGCTTATGGAACAGGCCAGCTTCCGGATAAAGAAGGCCAGATGTATTATATGCAGGAAGATAACCTGTATATGATCCCTACTTCTGAAGTACCGGTTACCAATATCTACCGCGATGAAATTGTAAAAGCCGATGACCTGCCTATCCGCATGACGGCTTACTCACCCTGTTTCCGTCGTGAAGCCGGAAGCTTTGGAAAGGATGTAAGAGGGTTGAACCGTGTTCACCAGTTTGAAAAAGTGGAGCTGGTGCAGTTGACGCATCCCGATAAAAGCTATGAGGCGTTGGAAGAAATGGTGAGCCATGTTGAGAAGCTCTTGATCAGCCTGCAACTTCCTTACCGTATACTGGCGCTTTGCGGTGGTGATATGAGCTTCACTTCAGCCTTCACCTACGATTTTGAAGTGTACAGTGCGGCACAGGAAAGATGGCTGGAAGTAAGTTCTGTTTCCAATTTTGAAGCATACCAGACCAACCGGATGAAGATCCGCTTTAAGGATGCAAATGGCAAAACACAGTTGCTGCATTCATTGAACGGCAGCTCACTTGCCCTGCCCAGGATCGTCGCCTGCCTGCTGGAAAATAACCAAACAGCAGCCGGAATACAGTTGCCGGAAGTATTGCACCCATATTTTGGCGCAAAGATGATCGACTAATTGGTTAAAGATTTAAAAATGGTTTTTGAAATAGAGCCGGATGCTGTATTTTACTGGTAAAATTTAAACATTACAATGAGAAAAACATTTTTGTTTGCTGCTGCTGCTACGTTCATCTTCATGGCGTGTCACCGTAAAACCGTGCCTACGGTAGCTGATCGTACCGAAGTTCCCACTGCTCCTGCTGAAGCTGTTGCATCAGCAGCAGATATTGAAGCCGGCCATGCGATCTTCACTACTAAATGTTCGAAGTGTCATGCTACAAAGCCTGTAGATAAATGGACAGTTGAAGGCTGGCAGCCTATTTTAAAAGCCATGATACCGAAAGCAAGACTGGACTCTGTACAGGCATCACAGGTTACTGCATATGTTAAAGCAAATGCTAAGAAAGGATAACTGCTTCACGTATTTTAATTTTAATTAAGATAAAACGATGTTAAACGAAATCAACCGTATGGCTGGTTTCGTTTTTTGTTTTTCATATTTGTACTGATCTATATTCACTAACCAAAATCAGTCATTATGAAAAAGTATTTACTCTTAGTTTTGATTGCTACTGTATGCATCGTATCTGTAACAGATGCCCAGATAAAAAAAGGAGCCACATTTCTTGGTGGCGATATCAGCGGCAATACATCAAGGACTAAAGCTGCCGATACGGTCTATTCAAAGCAAAAAGGATTTACCATCTCTCCCGTATTTGGAAAAGCTATCAGGGAAAACGTGGTGCTGGGTGTTGATCTGATTGCGATGACCAGTCTTAACGAGACTGGTGGAGGTACATCCGAGCAGAAAAACCGCGCCTATGGCGGCGGCATCTTTCTGAGGAAATATAAACAACTTGGCAATAGTGGGTTTTCAATTTTTGCGCAAGGTAGGCTTGGTGTAAGATTCGATAGGTATGAAACTAATTCTACCAATGCCACTTACTCAGATGTTACAAAAACTTTTAACACAACGCTCAGTGCTTATCCTGGCATGTCTTATACCATCAGTAAAAAACTGCAACTGGAAATCGGTTTTTATGATCTTTTAGCCATTAATTATGCCAGCAGTAAAAGAACCGTGACCGATTCCCAGGTAAACGAATATAAAACGACCGGTTTTAGCCTGTCCAGTAGCCTGGATAATTTTTCTCCGTTCTATCTCGGCTTCCGTTTATTGTTGAATTAAACGATACTGCCTTTTACAAGTCAACCCATCTTTATCAAATAAGGGCCTGATATATCAAAACCAACCATTAACCCTGATCTTATCCCGGGCTGCCATTGGCAGCCCTTCTTTATTTAGGGATTAAACCTCCTTATTTTTTCCCGGTCTTACCCCAAAATTGACGCATGTCATTGACCAACCAGTTAAAAAATCAGCATCTTCTCTGGCGTGCCGGTTTTGGACCGGCCGTTGAGCAACTGGAAGATCTTCGCCAATTCACTCCCAAACAATTTTATAAAGCCCTTGTAAAGGCATCGGAAAAAAAGCCGGTGTACATGAATGTAGCCGACAACTACCTAAAAGGCCTGGTGATGGGTGTAGGAGAAGTGGGTCGTATGGAAAGACTAAAGGAGTTGACGCCTGAACAAAGAAAGACCGTTCAACGTAAAAACAGGGAAGGCGTCCGCAATCTCAATCTTACCTGGCTTAAAGAAATGATCAATAGCGGAGCGCAATTGCGGGAGAAAATGGCTTTCTTCTGGCATGGTCATTTTGCCTGCCGCAATCTGAATGTCTTTTATCAGCAGGAATTGATCGATGTGATCCGCCAGAACGCACTGGGTAATTTCGGCATCCTGCTTAAAGAAGTTTCGCGTAGCGCTGCCATGCTCAATTTTCTTAACAATCAGCAGAACCGGAAAGGCCATCCCAATGAAAACTTTGCACGGGAAGTGATGGAACTTTTTACCCTTGGACGTGGCCACTATTCAGAGAATGATATTAAGGAAGCCGCCCGTGCTTTTACCGGTTGGGGCTCCAATTTGCAAGGTGATTTTATTTTCCGCAAAGGACAACACGATGATGGTATCAAAACCGTGCTTGGCCGCACCGGAAAACTGGATGGGGATGCTGTGCTGAATATTTTACTGGAAGAAAAACAAACGGCCCGTTTTATCTGTACCAAGATCTACCGGTTTTTTGTAAATGACCAGCCTGATCAGGAGAGAATAGAATGGCTGGCCGACCGGTTTTATAAATCTGAATATGAAATATCGGCATTGATGGAAGATATATTCACGAGCGACTGGTTCTTTGATGAAAAGAATATCGGTTCCCGTATTAAATCGCCGGTGGAATTGCTGGCAGGCATTCAACGCATGTTGCCGATGACGCTGGAAAATGAAGAATCGATGCTGGTCCTGCAACGTATACTTGGTCAAATGCTGTTCTATCCACCCAATGTGGCAGGATGGGCAGGAGGAAAAGCCTGGATCGACAGCAGCACACTGATGATGCGTATGCGCATCCCACAACTGTTCAACGACGAAGATGAAATGAATGTTAGACCCAAGGATGACGATGATCAGATGATGGGCATCAGGGATGATAGCAATCCTGCAGCAACTGTTCGCCGCCCAAAGGCACCAAAGGCAGGAGGCGCCAGAGGTACAAAGCCTATCAATGCCAATATAGAATGGGCTGGCTATACTAATTATTTCAGTAAAACACAAAGGGGAGCGTTGGTGAATGCAATGGCAGGTATTTTATTGCAAACGAATACTGCTGTCAATGCAGATATCATCCGGCAGTATTCAGACGAAAGCAACCGTGAAGCTTTTATCCGGTCGGCCACCATACAGATCATGAGCACACCTGAATACCAGCTTTGTTAACTCTTCAAACCTAGCATCATGTTGTTTAAAAGAAAAGAATTTATCCAGATCGGCTCACTGGCAACAGCTTCACTGATGCTGCCCAAATTCCTGAAAGCATTTGAAGGCAAAGCCATGGTGCCACCGGGTAATAAGGTGGTTGTGGTATTGCAATTGAGCGGAGGAAATGATGGATTGAATACTGTTATCCCTATAGGAAACGATCTTTATCATAAAGCCCGTCCACGTTTGGGTATTGAAAAGTCAAAGGCGCTTTCATTGACAGACGAGGCCGGACTGCATCCTGCATTGACAGGCATGAAGGAATTGTATGACGATGGCAGCCTTGCCATTGTTAATAGTGTCGGATATCCTAACCCTGACCGCTCCCATTTCCGCAGCATGGACATCTGGCAAACGGCCAGTCAAAGCAATGAATACTGGAATGCAGGCTGGATAGGCCGCTACCTCGATGCGCAATGCCAGGGCTGTGATAAGCCCACACAGGCAATAGAGATGGATGATATACTCAGCCTTTCCATGAAAGGTGAACAGGTGAAAGGCATTGCAGTAAAAGACCCGAGGCGTTTGTATGGTACGGCCAATGAAAAGTTTTTTCGTGATGTGATGAAACATCATCCGGAAGCAAGTGGTGAGCAGCCGGTGGATTATTTATATAAAACCATGGCGGAAACATTGTCGTCAGCAGATTATATTTTCAAACAAAGCCGTTTACATCCCACTTCAGCACAGTATCCCGCAACAGAGCTGGGCACAAGTATGAAAACGATCGCTTCGCTGATCTTTTCTGATATTAATACCAAAGTGTATTATGTGTCGCTGGGAAGTTTTGATACGCATACTAACCAGGATATGCAGCAGCAACGCCTTTTTACAGAACTGAGTGATGCCATCCGTGCGTTTACCAAAGATCTGAAAGCAAATGGCCGCTTTGATGATGTGTTGCTGTTTACGTTCTCTGAGTTTGGAAGGCGTGTTTCGCAAAATGCCAGCGGAGGTACTGATCATGGCACAGCGAATAATATGTTTCTGGTGAGTGGAGGGTTGAAGAAAAAAGGATTGATCAATCCTTTGCCTGATCTTTCAGATCTGAATGAAGGTGATCTGAAGCATAAAGTGGACTTTAAGAATGTGTATGCTACGGTATTGCGTAAGTGGCTGAATGCAGATGCGGCGAAGGTACTTGGGAGAGAGTATGGGTATATGGATTTTATTTAGATAAAAAATTTTGTGGTCATTGTTGTCTTAGTGGGAGATGTTTTTCCCACTAAGACAACAATGACCACAAAGAGATAAGGCAGTTAAATGGTCTTTTTCTTGCTTACAGCAATTCTGTAAAGAACAAAGCCCATCAATGCAAAGAAAGCGACACCGAGCCATTTATAACCTTCAGTACCAAGTGAATTAACAAGGCCGTGCTCTGCATTAATTTTTGCCAATCCTTTACTGATAGGATCGCTTGCTGATAAAAATGCTACAAGTACGCCGGCTAATGCTCCTCCTGCTACAAGACCGGTTGCAAAAAGATTCCCCTTGCCCAGGTCTTCTTCTTCAGGTGCTACGTGAACGTTCTTCTTTTTATTTTTCCATTCAATAATGCCCCGTATGGCACCGCCAATGAATATGGGTAAAGTAGTGGAAAGAGGCAGATAAATACCAATAGCAAAGCTGAGGGCTTTGATTCCGCATAATTCCATTACAATGGCAATGAATACACCGACCAGCACGAATTGCCAATCAAGGTTAAATGACAATATACCTTTGATCAGTGTTGCCATCAGCGTACCCTGAGGAGCAGGATATTTATCAGAACCGATAGCATGCTGAATGCCTTGTGCCGCCATTTCAGCGGTAGGTTGATCCAGTATTTTGATAGTTGCGCCGATCGCCAATGATGAAACGATAGCGCCAACAAAAAGGGCGATCTGCTGATATTTGGGAGTAGCACCTACAAGGAAACCGGTTTTAAGATCCTGTGAAGTAGCGCCTGCATTGGCGGCAGCGATACAGATCATACTGCCTACTACCAATGCCATAGGTTCGTATATATGCCCGGTCCATTTTACAGCAATAAAAATAAGACAGGTGCCCATCAGTGTCGCGATGGTCATGCCGCTGATAGGGCTGTTGGAAGAACCGATCAGCCCTACGATCCGGGATGCTACCGTAACAAAGAACGCACCGAAGATGATCACCAGCAACCCTAGCAGCAGCTTGCTGCCGATAGAAGTGCCGGGGATCAATGTGCTGGGAAGAAATGCGATCAGCAATATCAACAACAAGCTTCCGATACCAACTACTTTAATGGAAAGATCACGTTCAGTGCGGGGAATGCTTGATGCTGCTGTAGCAGTACCCTCCTTTTTTAATGAACCCAGACTGCCCTTGAAAGAAGAAATAATTGTCGGAATGGTTTTGATGAGGGTGATGAAACCTCCTGCAGCTACAGCACCTGCCCCGATCTGCCTTATATAAGCTTTGTATACTGCATCAGACCAGTTGGCAAAATTATGTGTTACAGGATCCCAACCCATGGAGCCTCCCGGTTTGGCAATGTCTGCGAGATAGCCAAGTTTAACCAATTGTCCGGCTATGAGATCGGCACTAACCAAGGTGGAAAGAAGAGGAATAAGGACCATCCAGCTTAATACGCCACCAGCCACCAATACTCCGGCGATCTTGGGTCCGATAATATAACCCACGCCCATATATTCCGGTGTTATTTCACCACTGACCCTGGCCGAAGGAAAGAAGCGGTTGGTTTGTTTGGTGAAGAAGGCGGGTGTTTCTGCAATAACATGAAATATTTTTTGAAGAATGGCATAAGCAAAAGCAAAGCCTAATCCCATGAATGCCGTCTTTGCAAAGTCGCCTCCTTTTTCGCCTGCTTTCAAAACAGAAGCGCAGGCTGTTCCTTCAGGATAAGGAAGCGTCGCATGTTCTTTAACGATCAGTGAACGCCGGAGCGGGATCATCATCAGGGTTCCAAGGATGCCCCCGAAGATGGCGAGTATCAATATGGTGAAATAATTAAAGAAGCCAGCACTTCCTGCTTCACTGAGGAATAAAAATCCCGGTAAGGTGAACACGACACCGGCCGCAATGCTTTCACCTGCAGAGCCGGTTGTTTGTATGATATTATTTTCCAGGATAGTGGTCTTTAAAAACTTCCTTCCCAGGGTGATCGCAATTACTGCAATAGGAATGGAAGCAGAAACCGTGAGGCCCGCTTTCAAAGCGAGATAAACAGTAGCGGCACCGAAGATGATGCCGAATGCTGCACCAGTTAAAACAGATTTGACAGTGAACTCTGCCATATTCGTTTCCGGCGCCACAAAAGGCTTGAAATTGGATGGTTGTTCTGCCATACAGTTAATTTAGCGCGGAAGATAGGGAAAAGAAAGCAAGCAAGCATTTCTTCCTACTTCAATCCCTTTTCTTTCATCACCCTGTTAAGCCATTTCAGCATACCAAAGCCCAATGCTGCTGCTACGAGCAATAAAAGAAAATTCAGCCAGAAATAGTTGGCTTTCTGATCATATTTGTCCCACATGGTAGCCAGCACCCCGGAAAGCTTATTACCAATAGAAGTGGAAACAAACCATCCGCCCATCATCAGTGAAGTGATCCTTACCGGACTTAGTTTGGAAACAATGGAAAGCCCCATGGGGCTCAGCAATAGTTCACCTAATGTGATTATACCGTAACTGCCGATCAGCCATAATACGCTGACTTTATCCGTTCCATTGTGCCCGGCATACACGGCGGCTACCATTACCAAAGCAGAGAAGGCTGAGATCAATAGACCATAAGCAATTTTGGTGGCAGTGGAAGGTTCTTTTCCTTTTCGTCTTCGCCAGGCAAAGAAGGCAATCACTACTGGTGTGAGTGCTATTACCCAACCAGGATTGATGGACTGGCTGAGATTGGTGGCCCAAAGGCTTACTTGTTCACCTTCTTTGGGTAGTTTTTCAGCAGGTACATTTTTAAAATAAACAGGATAGTTGACCTCAGTCAAAACCTTTCCATTTTCTTTCTGTAAACGGAATTGCGGATCATATAAAGGAATAGTGTCTTTGCTATACGTTACTTGCTTTGCCAGCACCAGATTATCAAATACTTTTTGTGTTGTGCCGGTCACTTCACGGTTGGTGTAGCGGTCGGCCCATGTATTTAAGGCAGACCCATTTTGCTTAAATACTGCCCAAAAAAGAATTACGACTGCAAAAATGGCCAGCAGAGCAGCAATAGGTCTTTTTTCTTCCTTATCAGCTTTGATATAGATAGAAGCATAGAAATAGACCAATGGTATACAGGAAAAAATAAAAGCGTCAGTGGAGTCAGAACCGAACCAAGAACCAGGAATCATCCAGCCGATAACACCAGCAATAATAGAAGGCACCAGTATTACCATCACGATCCGGCCAAAAGACATATCACCTTCTTTCACCCCTTTCTTCACATCATACATTCTGTAATGTTTCAATCCTACCAGGTAAATGATCACACCGATGAACATACCCAGGCCCGCTGCAAAAAATGCATATCCCCAACCATAAGTGATATACAATACGGCACTGATAAAATTGCAGATGAACCCACCAAGATTGATGCCCATGTAAAAGATATTATATCCTTCATCTTTCTGGTGCTGATGTTGAGGAACGGAGTAAACATTCCCAAGCAGGGTAGACATATTGGGTTTGAAAAAACCATTTCCTGCAACTACCAGTGTCATGGAAATATATAGTACAGTAAGATTGTGAATAGACATGAGGCAATAACCTACTCCCATCATGATCCCTCCGAGAATGATGGACCTGCTGTAACCGAGATAGCGATCACCCAATAAACCGCCAAGGAATGGCGTAAGGAATACCAGTGCGATATAAGTGCCATAGAGGTCAGCAGATTCGGCTTCCGTCATGGCATAACCGGCTTTTACATCTTTAAGATAAAGTGTAAAGATGCCGATCATGAGATAGTAACCGAATCTTTCCCACATTTCAGAAAAGAACAGGAAAGGAAGAGCCTTTGGATGCTTTTTCCACATGAGCGATGTTTTTAGGTTGGCTTTGCGGTTATTTTATACCGTGCATCATCTTTTGCAGCTTCTTTGAAAGCAGCAATAATGTGATACCGGCAGCAAAGGACATGAACACAAACAACATGAAAAAGTCGTACAGGTTATTCATCTGGTATCCCAGGAAAGAGGTTGTTTTACCCCCTTCCGGATAAAGCGCACTCAATACGCCTGCCAGCTTATTACCGCCCGCATTACCCAAAAACCAAACTGCCATCAGTAGTGAAGCAAATTTGAGGGGAGATAATTTATTGAATAGAGAAAGGCCAATAGGTGATAAGCAAAGTTCTCCCCAGGTATGTAACATATATAAAACTGTGAGCCAGATAATGCTCACTTTTCCGGTAACGTTGTTAACGCCCCAGGAAATCCAAAGGTAGCCGAGACCGAGAAAAATTAAACCGATACCCATTTTGGTTGGGGTAGCTGGTTGTCTGTTACCCATTTTCAGCCAGAGCCAGGCAAAGGGAGCAGCAAAGATGACAATAAAAGCCGAGTTGAATGATTGAAACCAGGATGTTGGCATTACATAATCACCCCATAAATTTCTGTCCGTTTGGTACTCAGCGAAGAGAGTGAGTGAAGCACCCGTTTGTTCATAAGCCCCCCAGAAGAACACGACAAAGAATGCAATGATGATCATCACCCAGATCCGTTGTTTTTCTTCTTTTGTAAGATTCTTATCTGAAAGAATGTAAATGATGATAAAAAGAAAACTTCCACCCAGCAAATAGAAAAGATAATTGACCCTGGTATCGAGGTACATGGCGCCGATCATCAATGCGGCAAAAGCGAGCATTCCAATGATAATGCTGGCAGGATTTAATACTGCTTTGGGAGGCGGTGGGATTGATGGGTGTTTTTCGCCTGTTTCCGGATCAGTGGCTGGCGGGATATCTCCAGGTGTTCCTCCTAAGATCTGGCCTTTAGGATTACGGACATATTTATTATGATAAACCTTCTGTACAATCAAACTGATTACCATCGCGATTGCTCCAACGAGAAATGCCCACTTGAAATCTGCAGGATTGCCGGTGTTTCCAACCAATCCACAAATCAGCGGGCCGAGCATTCCCCCCGTATTGATACCCATATAAAAGATCGTATAAGCAGCGTCCTTCCGGGTATCATTCTCAGGATAAAGCTGTCCAACCAGCGAAGAAATATTAGGTTTGAAAAAGCCATTGCCCGCAATCATAAAACCCAGGCCTGAAAAAAAGAGGAAAGTAGACAGCCCTTTAGATGAATCATAAATAGATGCGCAGGCAAAAAGGATCAGCTCTCCGATGGCCATTACCACTCCGCCGACCATGATCGAACGTTTATTACCCCAATACCGGTCGGCAATATAACCACCAACCAATGGACTGATATAAATCAGACTTATATAACTACCATATAAATTGGAAGAGAAAGCGTTTTCAAATAGCAATGCCTGCGTCATAAAGAGGAACAGTATCGCCCGCATGCCATAGAAGTTAAACCTTTCCCACATCTCTGTGGCGAATAAAACATACAAGCCTTTCGGATGACCGCTGGTTTTTGCAGGGGTGTTCATGTGTGGGGTTTATTTACAAATCAGAAATCTTAACCATACAAAGGGCTGAAAATAAGGAAAATTGATCACAAGCAAATTTTTCAGGTATCTTTAATAATGATACCGATATTCGCAACCAAGTAAAAAAAATCCTTCACTGCACCATGCGAATACTGCTATTAGGCTCAGGTGGCCGCGAACATGCCCTGGCCTGGAAACTGAGTCAAAGTGTCTGGACCAATCCTCTTTATATTGCACCTGGTAATCCTGGTACAGCCCAATGTGGTGTGAATGTGGACCTTAACCTTTCTGATTTTGACGCGATCGGCAAGTTCTGTGTGTATGAAAGAATAGAAATGGTGATCGTTGGGCCTGAAGAACCGCTGGTGAACGGCTTGTATGATTACTTCAAAGCAAACGAAGAGCTCAAATCCATTTATTTTATCGGCCCTTCCAAAGAAGGCGCTCAACTGGAAGGAAGCAAGGCTTTCGCCAAAGCCTTTATGAAAAGGCATAATATCCCTACAGCCGGCTACCGGGAATTTACAACAGACAATTACGAAGAAGGCATAAAATACCTGGAAAACCATCCCCTGCCAATCGTACTGAAAGCAGATGGACTGGCTGCCGGTAAAGGCGTGGTGATCTGCCAAAGCCATTTGGAAGCAATTGCTGAATTTGAACTGATGATCCAACGCGCCAAGTTTGGTGAAGCCAGTAAAAAAGTGGTGGTAGAAGATTTTCTTACCGGTATTGAGCTCAGTGTATTTGTATTAACAGATGGTAAGAGCTATCTCCTGCTTCCCGAAGCAAAAGATTATAAAAGGATCGGTGAAGGAGATACCGGCCTCATGACCGGCGGTATGGGCGCTGTAAGCCCTGTACCTATCGCTACACCTGGCTTCATGTATAAAGTGGAAGAAAGGATCATCCGCCCAACGGTGAACGGCCTGCATAAAGAAGGAATTGAATACACCGGCTTTATCTTTTTCGGCCTCATCAATGTGAATGGCGATCCTTACGTGATCGAATACAACTGCCGCATGGGCGATCCTGAAACAGAAGTAGTGATCCCGCGCCTGGAAAACGATCTCGTCGGGCTTTGCGTGGCTGCTACCCAAAAAGAACTGCACCTGGTTAAAATACAGGCTGATCCCCGCTCGGCCGCTACCGTTGTTGCCGTAAGCCGCGGCTATCCTGCTGGCTACCATAAAGGCTTTGAGATAACAGGCCTTACTGACAACTATGGCAAGCAAACCCAGATATTCCATGCCGGCACCAAAGAAGAAAACGGAAAGATCGTGACCAATGGAGGCCGTGTACTCTGCATCACTTCCTTTGGTGAAACGATAGAAGAAGCCGTGAACACCTCACTGGATGTTTTGCAATACGTTTCCTACGATGGGATAACTTACCGGAATGATATAGGGTATGAGTTTATAGCAAAGTAGAAATTATGAACTACCACGATTACTTGCAGCTTGACAGTATATTGAATGCTCAATTTCCTGAAAGCGAAAAACAACAACTTCCTGCACATGACGAAATGTTGTTTATCGTTATTCATCAGGCATATGAGCTTTGGTTCAAACAACTGCACCACGAAGTCGATTCCATAGGCACCATCCTTGCAAAACCTGCACTCAACGATAATTCCCCGGAACTGCAAACTATTGTGCACCGGCTGAACCGTTGCGTTACCATTTTACGCGTGCTCGTTCACCAGATCGATATCATGGAAACCATGACACCTATGGACTTTCTCGATTTCCGGGATATGCTGCGACCTGCATCAGGGTTCCAGAGCTGGCAGTTCAAAGAGCTGGAAGCCAAGCTGGGCTTGAAATACGAGCAGAGGCATGGAAAAGAGTATTATGTGTCCCAGCTCCGGCCTGCGCATGTGGAAGTGATCAAGAAAGCAGAAGAAAATAAATCCTTGCTGCAATGGCTGAACGACTGGCTGGAGCGTATGCCCTTCTTTGATGAAAAGGATAACTGGAAAAATTTTACTGCCCACGAAGAAACAAAAACACTTCATCCATTCTGGTCAGAATACAGGTATCAATATGCACAGAGTTTATCTGATGTAGAAAAAGCAAACCTGTCTGCATTTGATGAAACATTTTTAAAAGAGCCGGCAGAAAATTCCCGCTCCCTTTCAGCCAAAGCCAACAGGGCTGCGCTGTTCATTATGCTTTACAGAGGCTACCCTGTGCTGCAATTGCCATTTCAATTGCTGAATGGCCTGCTGGAAATAGATGAGCAACTCAGTTCCTGGCGCTACCGCCATATGAACATGGTGCACCGTATGATCGGCACCCGCATTGGTACAGGCGGCAGCACAGGGAAAGACTACCTGAAAGCGGCTGCAGACAAGCATTATATCTTCCGGGAAATAGCCCAGTTGAACAGTTTTCTGATTGAAAGAAGAAAACTGCCGGTGTTGCCGGGAGAAGTTGAGAAAAGACTGGGTTTTAGTTGAGTCGGGAGTCGATAGTCTTTAGTCGATAGTCTAGACTCTTCCTCTTCAGGCGAGACTACCAATTCTGAACTCACATAAATCTCCCTTCCCCTTCAATGGCCCGGTAAGGATTTTTGAAAAACCGGTCTACGGTCTTATTAAAATCTTCTGCATAGATAATCGGCGTTGAATGCCCGGAGGCCGGTAATATCCATAAATAGGCTTTAGGAATGCTTTTATAGATCAGCATGGTATGCTCTTCTTTGATCACATCATGATCGCCACCGATCACTAGCGTAGGGCAGGAAATGTTATGAAGGGAGGCAGGGCTGATATGTGGTTGTTCGCATAAAAGCCGAAGTAGTTTAAAGGAATTCTTCTCCTGCGCCGTTTTTGTGGGTTTTGCTGATAAAGTTGCCAGGGCCGGGCGCACCATATCCCAGATCTCCTGGGGCACGGCTGTGGTATCGGGTGCAAGATTAGCACCTGTAACGGCCAGCTTTTTCACTTTTTCAGGGTGTCGCATAGCTAGTAAAAGGCCATTGATACCCCCATCGCTCCAGCCTATAACATTCGCAGAATCAATGTGTAAACTATCCAGCAGGGTAGCATAATCATCGGCCATCATCTCGTAGGTGAGTGAATCACCTGGGTCGGCTGATTTGCCCTGGCTGCGGCTATCAGCTATGACCACCTTATACTTATCCGCGAAATAAGGGATCTGGTAAATAAAGTTATTGATGGAACCGCCATTGCCATGTATGATCAATAAGGGCTCACCGGTCCCATACACTTCGCAATACATTTTGAAACCGCGGATATTGTAGAATTTTCCTGCCGCAGGATTTTTGCCATAAGGAACTGCTTTAGGATCACTCAGCTTCTTTTCAAATTCCGCGAACTTCTCAGCCACATTTTCCTGGGAAGAACCGTTTACACCGGCAAGGAGAAATAAACATAAGATGAAGGGTATTCGCATAAATAAAGGTTGAATGGACCATTAAGATAGGCAAATAATCGCCTTCACAATAAAACATATAAAAAGGGTGATCTGCTTTCGCGACCACCCCTTCCTTTTGCTGATAGATAAATGAGAGATATATGATAGAAGTGTAACGGATTTAGAACGTATACCTAAATCCCAGGCCGAACCTGCCCGCTTCGAAATCGGAGTCACCATTGCCTATGAACAGGGTGGGACGCCAATCGAACGAAAAGCTCAGTGGAACGTTAGTGATCTTGTAATCCAGACCTACCAGAGGACGGACCAGGAAATCGGAACCGCCATCATAAAGGCCTACACCTATACCAGCGCCAGCATACCATTGAAGGCCTGCAGCGTTAGCAATGTCTTTGTGATACTGGTAAAAACCCTCGATAACTGTGTAATTGTTCCCAAACAGTACATCAAACTGACCCACATTATTAGGGGTAAAGAAGTGCTTTACTGAAGGGCCTACCAGGGTAGAACCATTACCGAAATCAATGCCCAGACCTACACCTGTTTTGTAAGTGCTTTGTGCATTAGAAACTGTGGCTGTTAAAAGAAAGCCGGCTAAAACAACGCCTAGAATAAAGACTTTTCTCATAATTTTTTTACGAAAATGGTTTTAAAATGGTGCTTCGGATGCTTAATTGCCATTTTTGTGCCAGAATTCGCAAACCGGTTATGACCGCCGGTTTGGCTGTTGAAAAACCCTGGTCCAAAAATACCCGAAGAACTTTTTGATTAACGAATAATAGAACGGAAATAATACCGTTTATTGTTAGCGCCGCGAAGGTAACAAAAAACGAATGTTGAAGAGATGCGAGAGAACAGTATTACACCAACGGTGATTGAAGAATAAGAAAACTCCACTCAAGAAAAATAAAAAAAAGCTGGCCAGTAAAGGGTTTGCTTTGTAATTTCAAATTATTTCCTCCAACTTTGCACACATTAAATCCAATTATATCGAATGGGACTTTTTAACTGGTTTACACAAGAGATTGCAATGGACCTGGGTACTGCTAATACCCTTATCATACATAACGACGAGGTAGCTGTAAACGAACCAAGTATAGTGGCGCTGAACAGGAACAACCCGAAAGAGGTGCTGGCCGTGGGGAAAAAAGCGTTGATGATGCATGAAAAAACTCATGAAAGCATCCGTACTGTCCGCCCGCTCAAAGACGGTGTAATTGCCGATTTCAATGCTGCAGAATTGATGATCAGGGAACTGATAAAATTAGTTTACCCTAAAAAACCTCTTTTTCCACCCAGTTGGAGAATGATGATCTGCATCCCCTCTTCCATCACGGAAGTGGAAAAACGTGCCGTTCGCGACAGTGCTGAGCAGGCAGGTGCCAAAGAAGTATACCTTCTGCATGAGCCAATGGCTGCTGCACTTGGTATAGGGATCGATGTGGAAGAGCCTGTCGGTAATATGATCATTGATATTGGCGGTGGAACCACCGGTATCACCGTTATTGCCCTGGCAGGTATCGTATGCGATCAGAGTATCCGTATCGCTGGTGATGAATTCACTGCTGATATTATGGAAGCACTCCGCCGCTATCACAGCCTGCTGATCGGGGAACGTACCGCTGAGCAGATCAAGATACAGGTAGGCGCTGCCATGAAAGACCTGGACAACCCGCCCGATGATATTCCTGTAAACGGACGTGACCTGGTGACCGGTATCCCCAAACAGATCATGGTGAGCTACCAGGAAATTGCCGAAGCACTCGATAAAAGCATTTTCAAAATAGAAGAAGCCATCCTGAAAGCGCTGGAACAAACACCACCAGAGCTGGCCGGGGATATTTACCGCCGCGGGCTTTATCTCACTGGTGGAGGAGCTTTACTGAGAGGGCTTGATAAAAGGCTTAGCCAAAAAATCAAGTTGCCTGTACACGTAGCTGATGATCCGCTGAAAAGCGTGGTTCGCGGCACAGGTATTGCTCTTAAGAACTATGATAAGTATCCTTTTGTAATGAGATAGCGGCTTAGGCTTCAGATTTCAAACCTGCTCCCTTGCGAAATATATTTCTCTTTATCCGCCGTTTTTTCACCGTCATCGTGTTCCTGATATTGCAGGCGGTGTCAATCTGGTTTTTATTTAACTACAATAAATTCCATAAGGCAAAAGGTTTGAGCGCTGCAAACGAAGTGACCGGCTGGTTCAATTCCAAATACAATAATGTAGAGGATTTCTTCAAAATGAAGGAAGAGAACCGGAGAATACTGCGGATGAATGACTCGCTGATCAACCTGCTTTCTTCCAATTTTGTAAAAAATGATACCGGCAGAGTGGTAGTAAGGGATTCCGTTGCTTATGACACCACAGGCCAGTACCGCCATTATGTTTGGCGCGAGGCGCAGGTATTATACAATACCGTGAATGCTGAAAAGAACTATGTTCAGCTTAACCGCGGCTCCAATCAGGGTATAAAAGACAATATGGGTGTATTCAGCTCGGATGGCGGATTGGTGGGCCAGGTAGTGAACGTAAGCCCCAATTACAGCCAGGTAATGAGCTTGCTGCACGTACAGAATAAGGTGAACGTGCTGGTAAAAAAGACCAAAAGTTCCGGAACGCTTTCCTGGGACGGAAAAGATCCCCGCTTCCTGACCCTGAACAATATCCCCAAAAGCGATTCGCTTGTAAAAGGAGATACCATTCTTACAGGTAATTATTCCCTCAGCTTCCCTCCCGGCCATATGGTGGGAACAGTGGAAGAGGTTATAAAAGATAATTCTACTAACTTTTATGTGCTGAAGATCAGGACTGCAGCCAATTTCAGCAACCTGCAGCAGGTGATGATAGTGGAAAATCTGCAGTATGCGGACCAGGAGCAACTGTTTCAGGATACCAAGAAGAAAGTAGATGACGCTAAAAAAACAAGCCGGTGAGTGATCTTTTAAGAAATATCATCCGTTTATTGCTGTTCATACTGGTGCAGGTGTATGTGCTGAACAAGATCCCGCCATTGCATCAATACGTTATACCCTATCTCTACTACCTGTTCATTCTCTGGTTGCCCTTTAATATATCCCGTATCAGCCTGCTTTTTGTCGGATTTATTACCGGTATGACGCTGGATTATTTTACCAATACACCCGGCCTGCATGCAGCAGCCTGTGTGCTGGTGGCTTATGTGCGGCCATTTATCATCAATATTCTTTCTCCCAAAGATTCTACAGAGTTCAACTACCGGGAACCCTCCCCGAGGTCGATGGGTTGGACACCTTACCTGGTATACGTGCTCATCCTTACAGTATTCCATCATTTCTACCTTGTGTTGCTGGAATGGTGGTCATTCGGCAACTTCCTTCATTTCCTCATTAAAGTGCTTTCTACTACAGCTATCAGTCTGCTGCTGGTGATCATCACTGAATTGTTATTTGCCAGGAAAATGAACTACCGTACCAATACCGCGTAATATCCGGGGTTGCCTCAGTAGTTTTCTTTTAGGAAAAATTTAGTGCGATAAACATTTGGAAACCGGCAGATGTATTTCGTACTTTGTATTTGCTAAGCGTATACATTTCTCCTGCCGGTAAATGAGCCGCATCACCCATATATTTCTTACTTGACCTATGCCTGTGTTCAACCAATCCAGAAGCCGTATCATCCGTCTTATTTTCCTTGTTTCATTCGTGATCATCGTTGCACAATTGTTCAAGTTGCAGATCATATCCGGTGAATACAGCAAGCTGGCTATGAACAATGCTGTTTTTCCAAAAATTGTTTATCCTGAAAGAGGGATCATTTACGATAGAAAAGGCAAGGCTATTCTCAACAACTCCATCATGTTTGATCTGATGGTGACACCGGCAGAGGTAAAAAATTTCGATACAGCCTCTTTCTGCCGCCTCATGGAAATAGATACAGCAGAATTCAAAAAAAGGATAAGGGATGCTGCTTTCAAAAATACTTCTGTCCGCCCGTCCGTTTTTGAATCCCTGCTGACTCCCCAGATGCAGGCAAGATTTGAAGAGAATGGCTGGAGGTTCCCTGGTTTTGCTTTAGTAGAACGCCCCGTACGTGTATATCCTTTTAATGCGGCAGCGCATATACTCGGCTATATTGGTGAAGTGGACCCGAAAGATATCGAGCGGTCAAGTGGTTTTTACCGTATGGGTGATTACACCGGTAAAAGCGGACTGGAAAATACTTATGAAAAAGTGCTGATGGGCCAACGAGGTGTGCAGCATATCATTAAAGACAATCATAACCGGTTGGTAGGGAGCTATGAGAACGGTTTGTTTGATACTGCGGCTATTGCTGGCCGGGGGCTTCGCACTTATCTTGATGTGGAACTGCAACAATTGGCTGAAAAACTGCTCACGGGTAAAATAGGTTCCATTGTAGCACTGGAGCCTAAAACCGGCGGCATACTTGCCATGGCTTCAGGACCCGGCTTTAATCCCAATGAGCTCACAGGCTCTGATAAGCAAAAGAACTATGCGCGCCTTGTCCTGGATGTTAGTAAACCATTATTCAATCGCGCAATAAAAGGACAATACCCGGCAGGCTCTACCTATAAACCGATTGGAGCTTTGATCGGGCTTGATGAAGGTGTGATCACTCCGCAGAGCGGCATAGCCTGTACAGGAGCTTATTATTATTGCGGCAGAAGATATGGCTGCACAGAGCATTGGGCAGGCCATGCCAACAACCTGCGGCTGGCCATTGCCTGGTCGTGCAACTCCTTTTTCTATAACACGTTCCGGCTGACGGTTGATAACCCTGCTTATAAAAATCCAAGAAAAGGCCTCACAGCCTGGAAAAATTATATGTCTGCGTTCGGTTACGGTCACCGTTTGGGGGTTGATATCCCCAGTGAAGACGGAGGAAATATTCCTGATACTACCCAATATGATAAAGAATATCGTGGTTCATGGAACTCCTGTACTATGGTGACCATTGGTATTGGTCAGGATAAAATGCTGGCGACCCCGCTGCAGATTGCCAATGGAATCAGCATTGTGGCTAACAAAGGATATTATTATGTGCCGCATTTTGTAAAAACAATCGATGATGAATCCCCGGCTGATACGGCATTACTGAATAAATACCGTGTAAAGCATGAAGTGCTCACGCATATACCCGACAGCTCTTATGAAACTGTTATCAGTGGTATGCAGGATGTAACTATTGCAGGTACTGCATGGCGTATCCCCAAGATACCCGGTGTGAACGTATGTGCCAAAACCGGTACAGCAGAAAACTATGGTATCATTAAGGGAAAACGGACGCAATTGAAAGACCACTCTCTGTTTGTATGTTTTGCGCCACGGGAAGATCCCAAGATCGCCGTAGCAGTGATCATTGAAAATGGAGGGTTTGGAGCAACCTGGGCAGGCCCTATTGCTTACCTGATGATGGAAAAATATTTGAAAGATACATTGAGAGCGGACAGGTTGAAGGAGGTGGACCGCATTGCAGCCGCTAACCTTATGCCTCCGTTCCTGAAAGACCTTCAACGGAAAGAGGATTCCATCCGGGCGTTCAAGAGATTTGAAATGTGGAAAGACAGCGCTTATATCCGTAAGTATATTACCATGGAGAAACCGAAGCAGCCTTCGCCTTTACCAAAGAATAAACAATCAAAAGACAAAGCGCCTACACTGCTGGCAGCTATCCTTCCCGGAGAAAAAAGATCAGCTACTACACGGCCTAATACTACTGCCCTATGAACCAACGTAATCCTACCATATCAAAAGGAATAGATTGGAGCCTTGTGTGGATCTACCTCCTGCTGGTAGCTATCGGTATTATGGCAGTTTTCGGAGCTACTTATAAAGAAGGCGATGCCATTGTTCAAAGCTTTATTTCGTTCAAGACGGATTATAGCAAGCAGTTGTATTTTTTTGTGGCGGCATTGGTGCTTGGTTTGTTCATTCTCTTAACAGACAGTAAATTCTTTTCCGCCACGGCCAATATCTGGTATGCTACCGGCCTGGTGATGTTGTTGCTGGTGTTTCCCCTGCATTCGAATGTCAAAGGAACAGAATCCATTATCCGCCTGGGCGGGTTCAACTTTCAACCGGCAGAGTTTTGCAAGATCTGTGTGGCGCTGGCATTGGCGAAATATTTATCAAGACCTGAAACGGATTTCAGCAAGACCCGTTCGCAGCTAATAGCTGCAGCGATAGTGCTGGTGCCGGCCATGCTTACCATCCTGCAAAGTGAGACCGGGCTTGCCCTGGTGTTCTTTGCATTCTTCCTGGTAATGTATCGTGAAGGTCTTCCTTCAGGCGTATTGGTGATAGGATTTGCAACTGCGGCACTGGTAGTAGCCACGCTGCTGCTGGAAAAAAATACGCTTGCTATGATCCTGACAGGACTTGCATTGCTGGTGGTACTCATTATGCGTCGCCAGTTGAAGCGCGATAAATCCATCCTGTTCAAGATCGTATTGCTCTGGGTCATTTGCGTGGGCATACAACGGTTCGGTGTGCCTTTCTTTTTTAAGAATGTACTGGCCAAGCACCAGGTGGAACGTATCTACAGCACAATCGGAAAGGATGTGCCGGAAGAATACCTCAAAGGGGCTATACCCACACAAACACCAAGTGGCAAGCAAACAAATACAGCCGATTACAACGTAAAGCAATCCAAAATCGCTATTGGCAGCGGCGGCTTATTTGGTAAAGGCCTGTTGAAAGGCACCCAAACCCGCTATGGCTTTGTGCCTGAGCAAAGAACTGATTTCATCTTTGACACCATCGGGGAGGGTTTTGGTTTTGTCGGAAGCTTTGCCCTTCTTGCCATTTACCTCCTTCTTTTATTCAGGATAATCACCGTAGCCGAACGGCAACGAAGCGTTTTCAGCCGCTGTTATGCCTATGGCGTAGCAGCCGTCTTTTTCTTTCATATCGGCATCAATATAGCGATGACGGTTGGATTGGCTCCGGTGATCGGTATTACATTGCCACTGGTCAGTTATGGAGGCACTTCGCTTATTACGTTTACAATCCTTCTTTTTATATTGATCAGATTAGACGCCGACCGCCAAATGGTTCTGCGCTAATAGTCACTAATGGCCGTTTACTATAGGGTGTTCGCCTCGATAGCCACGAATGACGCGAATGCTTATAACAGGTAGAATATAACCTACCCGATCATTTCTTTCTTCCCTGGCTTATTTCAGAAAATATAGGGCGCCATTCGTGTCATTCGTGGC